>NZ_ANAE01000088.1:0-13666 GCF_000341265.1 Nocardiopsis prasina DSM 43845
CCCTCCGCCGCCAGGGTCAGGTCGCTGGTCCAGCCGCCCCAGGCGGGCATGACCAGGGTGAGTCCGGTGCGGGTGAGTCGGCGGGCCACGCCCCGGCTCAGCGCGCGGAGGTGGTCGTCGGTGGTCGCCTCGGCCAGGCGGGTGCGCCAGCGGGACTGGGTCAGGTGCAGGTCGCCGTTGGTCTCGCGGGCCAGGAGGCTGGTGGGTCGGTACCGGGGCAGTTGCCGGGCCAGGTCGGGGCCGGTCAGTGGGGTGCACAGGCAGGCGACGAAGAATCCGGAGTCGTGCCGTTCGAGTTCGCTGGTCAGGGCGGGCACCCCGTCCAGGAGAATCCCGCCGCCGTCGATCTGGGGGAAGTCGGCGTCGATCTCCTCCAGGAGTGCTCGGGCGCGGTCCCGGTCCGTGGGGGCGGGGTCGGTGTGCAGGGCCACCAGGGCGTCCAGGTCCGAGACGCCGGGGACGGCGGTGCCCCGGGGGATGCTGCCGTACAGGTAGGCGCTGTGCATGCGGGGCCCGAAGACCTGGTGGAGGCGGGTGCGCAGGGCTTTGACCACGGGGGTGAAGGCGGCGGGGACGCGGTCCGGTGATCCTTCGCGGGCGATGGTGCCGTCGGGGCGCAGTCCCTGGGTGGGGGGTGGTGTCATGTCCGCTCCGGTGGGTCAGGCGAGGGGGTGCCAGGCCCACATGTTGGGTTCGACGTAGGTGCCGCGGTCGGCGGCCAGGTCGATGGTGACGGGTGCCAGGGCGCCCTCGACGATGTGGCGTCCGCTGCCGGGGAAGTCCATGGCGGTCCACTGGCGCCACTGGGCGACGGTGCCCTCCACGGTCATGGACCTCTCGCAGGGGTGAAGCAGGCGCGCGCCCAGGCGTTGGTGGGTGCGGAGCCAGGGGTCGGTGGACAGGCCGTCGTTCTCGCGGGTCCAGCTGGCGTACTCGGCCATGGGGATCAGCGGGTAGCGGTGTTTGAGGGTGGGGCGCAGGGGTGCGGCCAGCGCGGTCAGTCCGTGCTCGGTGGCGTTGTCGCGCAGGGCCTGTCCCATGAGGGCGCTGACTCCGGCTCCCTGGTGGCTGGTGGAGACGGCGATGTACAGGGCGGAGGCGATGGTGGGCGCGCGTCCGGCGTCCCTGTCGTGGAAGGCCTGTTCCAGGGCCCAGGCGAAGCCCTCGTCGGGGAGTTCGTCGGGGGTTCCGTGCCAGGCCAGCGGGGCGCTGTTGGCGCGGGCGATGACCTCGTCGCCGCGTACCAGGGCGAGTTGGTACTCAGGGAACTCCCGCGCCAGACGGTTCCAGTACCCGTGGGCGACGGTGTCGTGGAACATCAGCTCGGGGCCGGGGTTGAGCTCGGGGCGTTCCAGGACCTCGGCGAGGTCGGGGCGCTGGGCCAGGGTCACGATCGGCATGGGTGCATCGTGGCAGGGCTCCCGGTGGTGGGCAAGCGGATTGTTGCCGGTCAGGCGAGCGGGTCGGGGTTCCGGTAGTGCTGGCACCACTGCGGGAGGTGGGTGGGAGTGGACCTGTAAGTGGGTGTCTGCGTCATCGTGCCGGTCGTACCGGTGGTTCTAGCGTTGAGGGTGTCAGAGAAGCCTGTTGTACGAGGAACCCCGGGGAGAGTCATGATCGCGGCGGGCCCATCCACCATTCCGGCCCCTGAGCCGTTGCGCTATGAGCGCGCCCAGGGGTACGGGGTTCGTCTGCTCGCCTGTGACGGGACCGAGGACGGTCGGATCGTGGAGGAGTTGGGGGACGCGGCCACCGCGGACCATGTCGCGGTCCTGGTGCCGGGCAACGACAACTACCTGGGCAACTACTTTAACCAGAAGAGGGCCACGCGGCCGCGCGCCAACGGGGAGACGTTGTTGCGCACGATGCGTGAGGTGGCGCCGGGGGAGCGTGTGGCGGTGGTGGTGTGGGTGGGGTACCGCACGCCGCGCGGGTTCGGGGAGGCCGTCTCGCGCCGTCCGGCGATGGAGGGGGCGCAGGACCTGGTGCGGTTGACCCGGTTCCTGCCCGGTGCTGCGCGGGTGACGCTGGTGGGGCACAGCTACGGCACGGTGGTGTGCGGTCTGGCCCTGGGGCGGGGGCGGGTCAGTGACTGTGTGGCGCTGGGCAGCCCCGGCATGGGGACGCGTTCGCGGGAGGAGTTGGGGTTCTCGGGGAACCTGTGGGCGGCACGGGGGCCCAGTGACTGGATCCGGTTCTTTCCCCGGGGGCACGTGGGGGAGGCGGGGCACGGGCCCTCGCCGCTGCGGCGCGGGTACGGGGCGCGGGTGTTCGGGACCGGGGACATCCCGGGGCACTGCTCGTACTACCGGCCGGGCAGTGAGTCGGTGCGCAACATCGCTCGGATCGCGGTGGGCCGGTATGAGGAGGTGACGCCGGTGGCGGTGCCGCGTCCCCGTCGTGCGGGTCGGGTGCGGGTGGCGGAGGTGGTCTCGTGAGTGGCGAACCGGTGATCCTGGCGGAGGGGGTGCGCAAGCTCTACCCGGGGGGTGGGGTGGCTCTGGACGGGGTGGACCTGGCGGTGGCGCCGGGGACCGTGCACGGACTGCTGGGGCCCAACGGTGCGGGTAAGACCACGTCGGTGCGGGTGTTGGCGACCCTGTTGGGGTTCGACGGGGGCCGGGCGAGGGTGGCCGGGGCCGATGTCGCCTCGCAGGCTCGGCTGGTGCGTTCGCGGATCGGGTTCGTGGGGCAGTACGCGGCGGTGGACGAGATCCTCAGCGGGCGCCGCAACCTGGAGATGTTCGGTCGCCTGTACCACCTGGGGCGGCGGCGTTCTCGGGAGCGGGCCGTGGAGTTGTTGGAGCGTTTCGACCTGACGGGGGCGGCTGACCGTTCGGTGCGCACGTACTCGGGTGGGATGCGCCGCCGGTTGGATCTGGCGGCGGGGCTGGTGTTGGATCCTCGGGTGCTGTTCCTGGACGAGCCCACGACCGGGTTGGATCCGCGCAGCCGGGCCGAGGTGTGGCGGGCGGTCCGGGAGTTGGTGGCGGGGGGTACGACGGTGCTGCTGACCACCCAGTACCTGGAGGAGGCCGATCGGTTGGCGGACCGGGTGTCGGTGTTGGACCGGGGCGGGGTGATCGCCGAGGGAAGCCCGGAGGAGTTGAAGTCGCGGGTGGGTGGTGGCCGGGTGGAGGTGGTGGTGGCCGGTGTCGAGGAGTTGCCGGTGGCGGTGGAGGTGCTGGGCCGGATGGCCGGGGCGCCGCCGGAGGTGGACCGGGACGCGTTGCGGGTGAGCGCGCCGGTGTGTGGGCGCGGTGCGGGATTGTCCAAGGTGGTGCGGGCGCTGGACGAGGCCGGGTTGGACGTGGAGGACATCGCGTTGCGGCGTCCGACGTTGGATGACGTGTTCCTGGGGTTGACCGGGCAGCGCGGTGGCGCGGTGGCGGAGGAGCGGTCGTGATCCCGGACGTGGAGCGTGAGCGGCGGGGGCCGCGAGCATTGCTGGGAAGGGCTGGCTGGGCGGTGGCCGATTCCGCCGTGGTCGCCCGCCGCTACCTGGCGCACCTGCTGTACAAGCCCGACGAGGTGGTCGGGACGCTGATGATCCCGGTGCTGGCGGTGCTGCTGTTCGGTTTCGTGTTCGGTGAGGCGATGGGCGCGGCGATGGGGGTGGGCGGTGAGGACTACCGCGACTTCCTGATGCCGGGGCTGTTCGCGTTGACCATGGCGTTCGGGATCGGAAACACGACGATCGCGGTGGTCACGGACGTGGGCCGGGGTGTGGTGGACCGGTTCCGGACGTTGCCGATGGCACCGTCCGCGTTGTTGGTGGGGCGCAGTATGGCCGACGTGGTCTCGGCCCTGGTGGACCTGTTGGTTCTGGTGGGGATGGGGTTGCTGGTGGGGTGGCAGTGGCACAACGGACCGGTGCCGGCGTTGGCCGCGTTGGGGTTGTTGCTGCTGCTGCGCCTGGCGTTCACGTGGATCGGGATCTACCTGGGGTTGCTGGTGCGCAGTCCCGAGGCGGCCATGAAGTTCTTCTCACTGGTGTTCCCGCTGGCGATGGTGGCCGAGACGTTCGTGCCCGCGGAGGTGATCCCGGCGTGGTTGGCGCCGGTGGCCGAGTGGAATCCGTTGTCGGCGACGGTGCTGGCCTGCCGTGCGTTGTTCGGCAACACCACGGTGGTGGGTGAGTCGTGGGTGGCGCAGAACGCGGTGTTGATGGCGGTGGTGTGGCCGCTGGTGCTGATGGCGGTGTTCGTTCCGTTGGCGATGCGGCGTTACCGGAAGCTGGGTCGCTGACTTCGCGTCGGGCGTAGCGGTCACTCTCTTGTTGTCTTCACCGCTCCTTCGGCTGCGTCGCACGCTGTCCCTGGTGCTGGCCTGGCTCGGACGCCTGGGGCACTGGCGGCTGAGGAGGCCGGTCGGCCGGCCTCGGGAGGGTCTCGTCCTCGAACCGTTCGCGTTCGTACCCACCTTCGTCCGTCGGAAGGCGGCTGGTGGGGAGGGTCCCGTGTTCGGGGGCGCACGAGGGCGCGCAGACTCCGGGGGTGTTGGTGCAGGGGGTCTGGGTTCACGCGTGTGTGGACAGGTGGGCCTCCAGTTGGGCGGCGCCGGTCAGGAGGGCTCGGCCTCGGGCATCGAGTCGCTGGTGCCAGCCGTCCAGGGTTTCCTCCAACGGTTGGAGGCCGCCGGCCGAGCGCACCTGGGTGATGAGCGGGGCGATCTGTTCCAGCAGGTAGCCGCCGCGCCGGAGCTGGTGGACCAGTTGGGCGTCGCGTACCGCGGCGTCGTCGTAGACGCGGTAGCCGGTGCGCGGGTCGCGGACCGGGAACACCAGTCCGGCGTTCTCCCATTTGCGCAGGGTGGCCGGTCGGACGCCGAGGCGGTCCGCGAGCTGTCCGATGAAGACGGTTCCGGGTGTGGGGTTCGTGGTGGTGAGCCCGGAGAGCACCCTGGTGGTCGGTGGTGTGGCCGTGGTCGGCGTGGAGTCCAGGTCGCGGAGCGCGTTCCGGACGGCGGTGAGGGTGCGGCGGTCGTCGAGGAGCTGGGCGTGGCTCAGGTCGATCTCGTGCAGGGCCTCCTCCACGTGTCCGTGGTTGACGGCCCGCATGATCGCCGCCGCCCGCTGGTGGCCGTGGCCGGGGGACAGGGTCAGGAACGCGCGCAGGGCCGAGGCGTGCCGTGGGGTGTAGGAGCGGTATCCGTGGGGGCTGCGTTCGGCGGGCGGGAGGATGCCGTCGGCCTCGTAGTTCCTGATCGCCTGGGTGGACAGCCCGTGCCGACGGGCCAGGTCGATCGGTCTCAGGCGAACCCCGCTTTGAAGCTTTTCTGCCATGGTTTCGATGCTAGTGCGTGAAAGTCTCCACCGAGGGTTCAGCGATACCGTCGAAGGTATGGATAAGCGGACAAAGGACACGGCGCATGTGCTCGGGGCTGCCTCGGTGATGGGGTTGCTCTCCGACCGGCCGCGCGTGCTGGCTCTGGGGGAGCCCACGCACGACGACGGCACGCTGCTGTGGGTGCGCAACGACCTGTTCCGGGGGCTCGTGGAGGAGGAGGGGTACCGGACGATCGCGCTGGAGAGCGACTGTCTGAGGGGGTTGGTCGTGGACGAGTACGTCACCTTCGGCCACGGAACGCTCGAGGAGGTGATGGAGCGCGGGTTCAGTCACGGTTTCGGGAGCTACGCCGCCAACCGTGAACTGGTGCGGTGGATGCGCGCCCACAACGAGGGGCGCCCGGTGGGTGAGCGGGTGCGGTTCGCCGGGTTCGACGGTCCGTTGGAGATCTCGGGCGCCGAGAGTCCCCGGCAGGCCCTGAGCGCCCTGTACGACCACCTGGCCGAACAGGTTGAGGCGGACCTGCTGCCCTGTACCGCCGGGAACCTGGACCGGTTGCTCGGGTCGGACGGGCCCTGGACCGCCCCGGAGGCGATGATGGACCCGGCCCGGTCGGTGGGGCGGTCCGCTGAGGCCGGGGAGTTGCGGTTGATCGCCGACGACCTGGTTTCGCTGCTGGACGCGCAGGCTCCGTACCTGGTGGGGGCGACCTCGCGCGCGGAACTGGCCCAGGCCGAGCTGTACGGGCGCACGGCCGTGGGGCTGTTGCGCTACCACCACTGGTTGGCGGACACCTCGCCCGCGCGTATCACCCGGTTGTTGGGGGTGCGGGATCAGATGATGGCGCACAACCTCCTGGCCCTGGCCGATCGTGGACCGGTGTTGGTGCACGCGCACAACTCCCACCTGCAACGGGAGCGGAGTTCGATGCGGATGTGGCAGGGGTTGATGGAGTGGTGGAGTGCTGGGCCGCGGGTACGCGTTCCTGCCCACCGCGTTGGGCACACTGCGTCACCACGGGGTGGAGGAGCCACCCCAGGGGAGTGTGGAGGGGGTGTTGTACGCGCTGGGTCGGGAGCGGTGTGTGGTGGACGCCCCTGAGTTGGCGCGGGTGCTGGGTGAGGGATCCGCCGAGGCCCGGGAGTCGCCGTGGTTCGGCTACGCGCCGTTGGACCCGGCGCACCTGGCGAACAGCGACGGTCTGGTGTTCGTTCGGGAGGTCACGCCTTCGGAGGGCGCGACCAGCAGCGGCGAGTAGGCGCGGAGAAGGGGGCGCGGGCACGCGCGGCGGGCTCGCCGACTCGGCTGTGGCCCCGGTCCCCGTGAGTACCGCCGCTTCGTCGAGGGTGAGTCTCAGGTGTGGGCGAGGTACTCGGCGAAGGTGGTGCGGCCCACGGCGTGCTCGGGAGCAAGGTGGGCTCCGGCGCGGTAGGCGGCGAAGGTCGCTCCGGGCAGGCGTACCGGTAGAAGGCGGCGCGAGGTGCCGGTGGCGTCCAGGTAGGCGCGGGCCAGGTCGTGGAAGGACTCGACGCGGGGTCCGCCCAGGTCGGGGACGCGTGCGGAGGGTTCCTGCTGGGCCAGTCGGGCCAGGCGCAGGGCGACCTCGCCGGGATCGACGGGCTGGACATCGACGTCGGGGTAGGGCATCACGGGCAGGCGGGCGGCGCGGGCGCAGACCGCGGCGACGAGTTGGTGGAACTGAGTGGCGCGTAGGACGGTCACGCCCAGCCCGGAGGCGAGCAGGGCCTCCTCGACGGTGTGCTTGGTGCGGTAGTAGCCCAGGGGAACGCTGTCGCAGCCGACGATGGAGACGTAGACCAGGTGGGTGACGCCGTTGGCCCTGGCGGAGCGCAGGAGGTGGGTGGCGGCCTGGAGGTCGCCGCCGGTGGGACTGCTGGCGCAGTGCACGACGGTGTCGACTCCGGTCAGGGCGGTGTCGAGTCCCTCGCCGGTGCGCAGGTCGACGGCGTGGGCGTTCGGGTCCTGCGGGTCGGGGTGGCGGCTGAGGGTGTGGACCTGGTGGTCGGTTTGGCGTAGTCGTTCCACGACCGGGGCGCCGAGGGTTCCGGTGGCACCGGTGACCAGGATCGTGCTCATGTGCCCACCTCCGCGGCCGTGGGTGGTGTGTCTGGGCCGTTGGGGACAAGCTAACACCGCACTGGTCCGCTTTTGTGGATGTTTGGTGGGTTTTCGTCGTGCTTTGCCGAGGCGTGGTGTGGGGGATTGTGGGCGTTCGTCCTGGTACGTGGGTGACCCGTGGGGTGAGGCGTCCCGTTAGAGTGCTGGCAGCGTCGGCGCAGTGAGCGCCGCCACACAGGGTGAAGGAGGGGTCCATGCCGGGGGTCGTCGAGGAGCTGGTGGCCGCGATCGGGGCCGAACAGGTGGTCACCGATCCCGCCGTGATGGAGGGCTACTCGCATGACGAGGCCGAGTGGGCGCCCTACGAAGCGCCGGCGGCGGTGGTACGGCCCCGCGACACCGCCGACGTCGCCGAGGTGGTGCGGATCTGCGCGGGCCGGGGGGTCGCGGTGGTCGGACGCGGCGCCGGTACCGGGCTGTCGGGGGCGGCCAACGCCGGACGGGGCTGGGTGGTGGTCTCCTTCGAGCGGATGAACCGGGTGCTGGAGGTGGACACCGTCCAGCAGACCGCCACGGTCCAGCCGGGCGTGGTCAACGACGAGCTGCGGGCGAGGGTTGCCCAGGACGGCCTGTGGTACCCGCCGGACCCCGCCTCGTCGCCGTGGTCGACACTCGGCGGGAACGTGGCCACCAACGCCGGTGGGCTGTGCTGCGTGAAGTACGGGGTCACCCGGGACTACGTGCTGGGCATGGAGGCCGTCGTGGGCTCCGGTGAGGTGGTGCGGCTGGGCAGGACCACCGCCAAGGGGGTGACCGGGTACGACCTGGCCGGGCTCATGGTGGGTTCGGAGGGCACTCTGGGGCTGGTCACCGAGGTGACGTTGCGTCTGGTGCCGTTGCGCCGGGGCGTGGAGCACACCGTGGTGGGTTACTTCGACTCCCTGACCGACGCCGGGCGGGCGGTGGCCGCGGTGTCGGCGGCGGGCATCGTGCCCTCGGCCCTGGAACTCATCGACCGGTTCTGCCTCCAGGCCGTGGACGAGTGGAAGAACATGGGCCTGTCCGCCGAGGGAGAGGTCCTGTTGCTGGCCCGCAGCGACCTTCCCGGGGCCGCCGGTCAGGAGGAGGCCGACCGCATCCTGGAGTGCTTCGAACAGGAGAAGGCCGTGTACGCGGTGCGCTCCACCGACGAGGAGGAGGCCGAGGCGCTCTTCCAGGCGCGGCGGCTGGCCTACCCGGCACTGGAGCGGCTGGGGCCGTTGCTGACCGAGGACGTGTGCGTGCCCAAGGCGCGGGTCCCGCACATGCTGGAGGCGATCGAGGCGGCCGGGGAGCGGTTCGAGACCAGGATCGGCAACATCGCGCACGCCGGTGACGGGAACCTGCATCCGCTGTTCATCGTCCCGGCCGGTGACGAGGAGGCCAAGCGTCGGGCCAAGCAGGCGTTCGAGGTGATCGTGGACGAGGCCCTGGCTGTGGGCGGGACGGTCACCGGCGAGCACGGCGTGGGTCTGCTGAAGATGCGCGGCGCCGCCGACGAGCTGGGCCCGCACGTGCTGGCGATGCACCGGGCGGTCAAGGGAGCGCTGGACCCCGCGGGGATCTTCAATCCGGGCAAGGTCTTCGCTCTGGAGGGGGAGCGGGACTGAGCGTCGGCGACCCGGTGGGGGCGCCTGAGGAGGAGGGGTTGCGGGTCGTCCGGGTGGGTCCCGGGCGGCCCGCGTCCGTGTGGGGGGCGAGGCCGGGCGGCGGGGCGCGGGGGTCACACCGTGCGCGCGTAGTCGTCGAGGAGGGCGGCCGCGGTGAGCATGGCCCGTGAGCGCTGGGTGAGCTCGTCCGCGCGTTGGCCCAGGGCGGTGTGCAGCGCGCGGCTGTCGCCGCTGCGGCGCAGTTCCAGGATGACCGGCGGGATGTCCGAGAGCGGGTAGCGGACCTGGCGCAGCAGGTGCACCATGCGGGCCTCGCGTACGTCGGCGGGGGAGTAGAGGCGGTACCCGGTGGGGTGCTCGCGCCGGGGTTCGAGCAGTCCGGCGTCCTCCCACACGCGCAGGGTGGAGGTGCGGACGCCCAGGTGGTCGGCGAGTTCGCCGATGCGCAGCTCACCTCCGGGCGCGGCCGGTGCGTCGGGGGCGTGTTCGGCGACCGCCGCCAGGGCCCGTCCGGTGGCATGCAGGGCGGTGCGCTGTTCGTGCAGGGTGTGGTGGGCGGCGTCGATCAGCGCCAGGGCCGCGGGGAGGTCGTGTTCGTGCACGGCGGCCATGACACCGCGGGCGGTGGCGCCGCCGAAACCCGCGCTCAGGGCGCGGAAGGTGAGCAGGGCCCGTCGGTGGAGGTCGGTGAGGATCCGGTAGCCGGAGTCGGTGCGGGATGTCGGGGGCAGGACGCCCTCGTCCGCGTGGTTGCGTACCTGCTGGGTGGAGATGCCGGCGGCCCGGGCCAGGTCGATGGGGCGTAGCCGGTCGGTGGGCGCGTCCACGGTGTGGTCCTCCCTGGGTGTGGGTGATCAGGATAGGGCGCGGGGCGTCCCTTCGGCGGGGTGTGGCGGCCGCCCGCCCGGACTGGAGGGGGCGACGCGGCCCGGAGGATCGGGAAGCGGTCTCGAATGGGCTCGTGCGGACCCGTGACCGCGACCGGACTCCCCCTGGACCAGTCCGTCGAACCCCTGCGACGGTCTCGTGGGAACACGTCCAGCGCGTGGAGGAGCGGAGGGAGCCATGGGAGGAGCCGCTCCCGGTACCGCGCCCGGTGTGGGACTCGGCGGGCGACTCGCCCGAGGAGACTCTCGCCGCGTGCTGGCGCTGGTACCGGGTCGCGGCCGGTGAGGACGGCACGTCGTCCCCGCCGGGGTGCGAGGGGGAGGGCGGGCTGTGGCAGATTCGGGGTATGGACGACGAACTCACCCCGGTGCTGGAGGCGGTGGGGCCGCGGTTGCGGTCCCTGCGCAGGGAACGGGGCACCACGCTGGCAGGGTTGTCGGAGCAGACGGGGATCTCGGTGAGCACCCTGTCCCGGTTGGAGTCGGGGCAGCGGCGCCCCACCCTGGAACTCCTGTTGCCGCTGTCCCGTGTGTACGAGGTGCCCCTGGACCGGCTCGTGGGGCAGCCCCCGGTGCGGGACCCCCGGGTTCGGCGCGGGTCGTTCGTCCGCCACGGAGTCACCTACGTTCCGCTCAACCGCAGGCCGGGCGGACTCCAGGCCTACCGGATCACCAACCCGACGGTGAACGCCCCGCTCACCGTTCCGGCGGAGGAGATCGAACAGCGCACCCACGAGGGGCACGACTGGCTGTACGTCCTGGAGGGGCGGTTGCGGCTGGTCCTGGGCGATCACGACATGGTGTTGGAGCCGGGGGAGGTCGCCGAGTTCGACACCCGTATCCCGCACGCGCTGGCCAACCCCGGCCCGGGGCCGGTCGAGTACCTGGGCCTGTTCGGCCCCCAGGGTGAGCGCGCGCACGTGCGGGTGCGCCCCAGACAGGACTCCGGGAAAAGGGGGGAACCAGGCGAGGAGTGAAGGGCGTCTCAGTGGGTGGAGAGCCGCGCTGAGAGGAAGTTTCCCTATGTCCGGTGGCACCCTGGCGATCATGGCGATCGCCGTAGTCATCATCGTCGCGATCGCGATGATGTCCTCGGCCGCTGAGCGGCGGCGATCGGAGGCCCTGGAGGCCTGGGCGGGTGAACGGGGCTGGACCTACGACAGGGAGCGCCCCGAACTCGTCGCCCGGTTCAGGGGAACGCCCTTCCGACGGGGGCGTTCCAACGCCAAGGCCAGGCACGTACTGACCGCCGAGCGCCGGGGTCACAGCGTCCTGGCCTTCGAGTACAGCTACACGACGAGCAGCCACAACGGTCAGAACACGACGACCACGAAGCACTGCTTCGGAATCGTCGCCGTGAGCACGCCGCGCACCCCCACGCTGGAGGTCGGGAACGAGCACTTCGGTCACACCCTCCTCGGACTGTTGGGGGTGCACGACCTCCAGGTGGGGGAGTCGACCTTCGACGAGACCTTCCGGATCGCCGCCGAGGACGACGCGTTCGCCCTGGCGGTGCTGGGACCGGAGCTGCGGGCGTGGTTGCTGGAGCGCGCCGAGGAGCGCATTCCGTTCCGCTTCACGGGTGACCACCTCCTGACCTGGTACACGGGCGCGTTGGAGCCCGAGAAGGCCGTGGCCACCGCCGACACCCTCATCGACCTGATGGAGCGGGTCCCCGCCCAGGTGTGGGAGGGGACCCGGGGCTGAGGTCAGGGGCGCAGGTGCGGCGGGAAGCCCGTCCACCGCAGGTCGTCGGGCAGGTGGGTGAGTTCGTTGAGGGTGACCACTGAGGCCGGGGTGTCGGGGGCGTAGCGGATGACGGTGAGTCCGGCGTTGGCGGCGCCCACGCTCACCCACCGCCAGGGCGGGGCGTCCAGTGCGGCCGTGACGAGCCAGGCCACGAGGTAGGCGTGGGTGATGACCACCTCGCGCCGGTCCGTTCCGCCCTCCACGGGGCCGGTCAGGAGTTCCAGTGCCCGCTGCCCGAGTTCGGGGGAGCGTTCGGCTGCCGGGACCCGGCTGAGGAAGTCGAGGACGCCGTCGGCGTGGGCGGTGGGTAGCTCGTGGCGTCGGGGCAGGTGGGGGGCGTAGTCCCCGGCCTCGGGGAGTTCCACCGGGGTCACGTCCTCCAGGTGGGAGGCCACCAGGTGGGCGGTCTGCGCGGCGCGGGGCAGGGGGCCGTGCCAGAGGGTGTGGGGCGCGAACTCGCTCAGGCGGGCCCCGAGCAGGTCGGCCTGGAGGTGTCCGGTCTCGGTGAGTTCTCCGGTGTCGGGGTCGGCCTGGGCGTGGCGGGCAAGGTACAGGTGACGGGTCGCGGCCATGGGCGGCCCTTTCTGGTGACGGGGGGTGGGTCCTCCCTACGATCCGCCGTCGTGGCGCGTGGTTCGTGGTGGACACGTTCGGCTCGGGGACCTCCTCACCGGCGTGCGCGGCTGTGCCCGGTGCAGCCGCCAGTACTCCGGTGACCGTCGTCGCGAACGCTCCGGTCGTGATCCGCCTCGTCGCTGGCCTCATGCTTGGCCATCCCCTGTCATCGACCGCGAGGCCTTCGCGGACCCACGTGAATACGTTCACCCCCTCTGTGGAGTTCACCCGGAGTCACCAAGTCTGCGCAAAGCCGTGAGCGACATCACTCTCCGTCGTTACCGTGGTGACACGAAACAGCGAACGGGCGCAACCTGGGCTTGGCACCTTGGGGGCATGGACGCTTTCAGTGGCAGCCATGCAAACGACGACCGTCACGGATTCTTCGGCCGCGAGGTGCTGGAGATGGGGACCCTGCTGTTCGCCGCCGGGTCGGCGCACCTGCTGGTGGTCTCCCTGGGACACAGTGACAGCGGGGTCCGGGCCCTGATCGTGCTGGGGGTTCTGCTCCTCGCCTTCTCCGCCCTGCACCGTTGGCGCAGGCACTGTCGGACGCGCCGCCGACCATCCGCTCACACGGGCACCGCCCCCGATCCCGACCCGGCCGGTTCCGCGTCTCCCGCCGAGGACCGGCTCTGGAGCGTGCGGGTCAGCGTCGCCGAAGGGCCGGGCGGTCTGGCCGCTCTCGCTGGCGGGTTCGCCGCGCTGGGGGTCGACATCCGTCTCAGACAGGTCCACCCCGACGGCAGCGGGGCCCCGGACGAGTTCTACGTGAGCGTGCCCCCGCACGTGGACGAGACCGACCTGGTCCGCGCGGTGCGCGAGGTCGGTGGCCGCCACGTCGTGGTGCGTACGGACGACGTCCACGAACTCAGTGACTCCACCGGCCGACCCCTCACCGTGGTGGCGCGTGGTTCGTGGCTGTCCGTGCCACCACCCGCGTCCCGCCCGTGGACGGGGCCGGGGAGAGTGGTTGCTCCCGTGGAGGCGGACCGATCCGGCGCGGGCACGTGAGCGGAGGGGGCTGGGCGGGTAGGGCCGCACGTGTGAGCGGGCCCGTCCGGGTCCGCGCTTCCGAGGAGCACAGGGGGACACGATGGCTGACCCACTCACCGGACGGCGCGTGGCGATTCTTGCTGCCGACGGGGTCGAGCAGGTGGAGCTGGTCCAACCACGCCAGGCGTTGGCGGAGGCAGGCGCCCAGGTGGATCTGGTCTCGTTGAACGAGGGTCGGATCCAGGCCATGAACGGGGACATCGAACCGGCGGACCGGTTCACGGTGGACCGGGTGGTCTCCGCGGTCGGAGTCGACGACTACGACGCGCTCGTGGTTCCGGGCGGCACCATCAATCCGGACAACCTGAGGTCGGACGCCGACGCGGTGCGGCTCCCCCCCGCC
>NZ_ANAE01000088.1:13673-128628 GCF_000341265.1 Nocardiopsis prasina DSM 43845
CCACGGGCCGTGGCTGTTGGTGGAGGCCGACGTGGTGCGCGGGCGCACCCTGACCTCGTTCCCCAGCATCCGCACCGACATCCGCAACGCCGGAGGCAATGTGGTGGAGGAGGAAGTGGTCACCGACCACGGCGTCACCACCAGCCGCAACCCGGACGACCTGCCCGCGTTCTGCGAGCGGATCGTTCGGGAGTTCGCCGCCTGAGCCGTCCCCGGACCCGGCTTGGGCCCGGCCGGATCCGTACACGGCCGAGGGGCCGCGAACCGCGTGTGCGGTTCGCGGCCCCTCGGGGACTGCGGGTGGTGGGGTCACTCCGACTCGGGCTCGTCCGGGTGGCGTCGCAGGTGGATGACGGCCGCGATGAGGCCACCCCAGAGCACGGTGATGGAGATGACCATCATGACGATGGCGCTGGTGGACATCAGCGGTCCTCTTCCTTGTCGAAGGGCGGGATGGTCGCTTCGTTGGGCGCGGCCTCGTTGGGCGCCTCCAGCTGGCCCGCGGCGGCGTCCTCGTCGTCCGCGATGCGCTCAGCGTCCTGTCGGGCGATGACGTCGGCGCGCTTCCACGGGAAGCAGGACATGACGACGCCGAAGACGATGGCGCCGATGGCCACGCCCCAACCGGCGGCGAGCAGGTACCCGGTGGGGTAGCCACCGTAGTTGGTGGTCAGCTCGGTGCGCAGGCTGTCCCACATCATGATGCCGAGCAGGACCGGGGTGATGCCGCCCAGGGTCACGCGCCACCACAGGCCCAGGTGGATGCTGGAGACCGAGTTGACGTGTGCCTGGAACAGGGGCAGCTTGCGCACGCCCCACGCGACGAAGATGACCAGCACCAGACCGGCCAGCGCGATGCCGTACTGGTTGATGAAGTGGTCGAAGACGTCCAGGAAGTGCAGGCCCTCCGGGGTCGGGAAGAGCAGGATCGAGGCGAGCGCGGTCGCGCCGCCGACCAGCAGCACGGTCTGGGTGCGGCCCAGTCCGGTACGGTCCTGCACGGCCGAGACGATCACCTGGACGATGCTGATCAGCGAGGTGAGTCCGGCGATGACCAGGCATCCGAAGAACAGCACGCCGAAGAGCGAACCGCCGAAGGGCAGGCTGGAGATGATCTGCGGGAAGGCGATGAAGGCCAGTCCGATGCCGGAGGTGGCGACCTCGTCCACGGCCGTTCCGGCCGCGGTGGCCATGAAGCCGAGGGCGGCGAACACGCCGATACCGGCCAGGAGCTCGAAGGAGCTGTTGGCGAAGCCCGCGACCATGGCCGAGCCGGTCAGGTCGGACTTGCGTCGCAGGTAGGAGGCGTAGGTGACCATGATGCCGAAGCCGATGGACAGCGAGAAGAACACGTGTCCGTAGGCGGCGATCCACACCTTGCCGGTGAGCATCGCGTCCCAGTCGGGCGTGAAGAAGGCGTTGAGGCCGGTGACCGCGCCGTCGAGGGTGAGCGCCTGGACGACAAGGAGGCAGAACAGGACCACCAGTAGCGGGATGGTGATCTTGTTGAGGATCTCGATGCCGCGCCGGACCCCGATGATCAGGACCGCCAGGGTCACGAACCAGACGGCGACCAGAGGCCAGGCCACCCCGGAGACGAACCCGGAGACCACACCGGGTTCGGGGCTCATCTGGAGGAAGTCGTTGAAGAAGAAGCTGTCGGGGTCGTCCCCCCAGGCCTGGTTGACGGAGAACCACGTGAAGCGGATGGCCCAGGCGATGATCACGGCGTAGTAGACGGCGACCACGAAGCAGATGGCCACCTGCCACCAGCCGATGACCTCGGCCGGGCGGTAGATGCGCCGGTAGGACAGCGGGGCCGAGGAACGGTACCGGTGTCCGATGCCGTACTCGAGGATGAGCAGCGGGATACCCGCCGTCAGCATCGCGATCAGGTAGGGCAGGAGGAACGCCCCGCCCCCGTTCTCGTAGGCGACGTAGGGGAATCGCCAGATGTTGCCGAGTCCGATGGCCGATCCGATCGCGGCCATCAGGAATCCCGCGCGCGTCCCCCACTGCTCGCGAGGCTGTTGCCCCATGTTCAGGTCTCCTAAATCATCCCGTAGTTCGCGACCCGCACGGTAGCAGGATTTGGGTCTTTGGGCATTGTTGGGGCAGGTCCGAGCGCTGGATGTCGTGATCGGCTCCGTGTTTGGTGCCGGATCGTCCAGGGTTGGCGAGGCGCTCCCGGGCAAGCCCCGCTTACCCGCCACGTTCAGAGCCCCTCACCTCGGGGGTGGGGGGCTCCGGTTCAGGCGTCGCGGTGCCGGGGACGCGGGCGCAGCCGTGCGTTGGGCAGGTCCGGGGCCGGGAGGGCGGTGCCGTGGTCGGCGCGCACCGGCTCGAACCGGAAGCCCTCGTCCCGGTCGTCGCCTTCGCGCTGGTCCTCCCAGTCGGTGCGGGCGCGCACGATGTCGTCGTGGTCGCGGCCGACGAAGTTCCACCACATGACGAGGTCCTCGGTGAAGGGTTCGCCGCCGATGAGGAGCAGGTGGGTGCGTTCTTCGGCGTGGAACTCGACGGTGTCGCGTCCGGTGCCCAGGTAGAGCAGGGAGCCGGGGACCACGCGGTGGCCGTGGGCGTGGACGGGGGCGTCCAGGGGCAGCAGGCCGTGTTCGAACGCGGCCTGGACGGGGAGGGTGACGGTTCGTCCCGCCTCGATGACGATCTCGGCGCCGACCAGGGGTGTGTGGGTGCGCGCGGGTGAGCGGTGGCCGTGGAGTTCGCCCATGATCACGGTGACCCCGGCGCCGGGCAGGGAGAATCCGGTCAGGTCGGCGTGGTGTTCGAAGTGTGCGGGGCCCTCGCGGTCGTGTTCGGGCAGGGCCACCCACAGCTGTGCTCCCTGGAGCAGGTCGGGGGCCTGCTCGGGGGTGCGTTCGGAGTGGGCGATGCCGTTCCCGGCGGTCATGAGGTTGAGCTGTCCGGGGCGGACGAGCTGGTCCGAGCCGAGGCCGTCGAGGTGGTGGACGGTGCCCTGGACCAGCCAGCTCACGGTCTGCAACCCGATGTGGGGGTGGGGTGGTACCTGCATGCCGGGGCCGGTGCTGACGTCGGCGGGTCCGTAGACGTCGGCGAAGCACCAGGCGCCGACCATGCGGCGGTTCCTGCCCGGCAGGGCGCGGTGGACGAGCATGGCGCGGGGTCCGCCGAGGGGGACCTCACGGGGTTCGAGGAGTTCGGTGTCGGGTTCGGGGCCGGTGCGGTCGGCCTCGCACACGCGTTGTTCGGTGGGGTGGGGTTCGACGTTGCTCACCCGGTTGACGCTAGTCCAGCCGGGGGCGTGCGCGCACGTGGGCAGGGGTGTGGCGTGGGAGGCGGGTGGGTCTTGTGGGAGCTAGACGGGGAGTTAGCGGGTATGGGTGGGGGACGGGGTCCGTTCTCGGGTTCTCACGCGTGTCCTTCCGGGAGGAAACATGACCCATGTTCCCGACGAGGTCGCTCCCGGTGTCCACCGGGTCGGTGACGCGCTCGTGAACTTCTACCTGGTGGAGACCGGGGAGGGGTTGGTGATGGTGGACGCCGGGCTGCCCGCGCACAGCGGTCGGTTCCTGGACGCGGTCGCCTGGGTGGGGGGACGCCTGCGGGCGGTGGTGCTCACCCACGCCCATCCGGACCACACGGGGTTGGCCGAGCGGGCCCGCGACAAGGCGGGCGCCCGGGTGTGGGTGCACGAGGCCGACGCGCCGATCCTGGCGGACGGCCCCACCAGTTCGGTGGTCCACGCCCGTCCCGAACGGCCGTTGCTGCCCTACCTGGCCAGGTACCCCGCCGCCGTTCAGGCACTCCTGCGGTTGGGGCACGGCGGGGCCTTCACGGCGGACCGGGTGAGCGAGTTCTCTGTGTTCGGCGACCACGAGGTCCTGGAGGAGGTGCCGGGCCGCCCCAGGGTGGTGCCCGCTCCGGGGCACACCCCGGGCAGTGTCCTGGTGGTCTTCGAGGATCGGGGGGTCGCGTTCACCGGTGACGCGCTGGTCACCATCGACCCCAGCACGGGGAGTGAGGGCCCCCGGGTGGTGAGCCGGATGTCCACGCACGACAGCGCCCGGGCGCTGGAGTCGTTGGAGGGTCTGGCCACGTTGCCGGAGGGGAGTCTGTTGTTGCCCGGGCACGGTGCCCCCTTCACCGAGGGTCCCCGTGTGGCGATGATCCGCGCCCGTGCCACGGGGGTGCGTTGAGCGGAGGCGACCCGCTTCCGGTTGACGAGGGCCTGGTCGGAGTGCGTGTCCGGTTTCCCTGGGCGGTGGGACAATGCGACCCATGTCCGTACGTGAACTCGTGGTCCTGGGGACCTCCAGCGCGGTGCCCACCCGTCGGCGCAACCACAACGGCTACTTCCTGCGCTGGGGCGACCAGGGGGTGCTGTTCGACCCGGGGGAGGGCACCCAGCGGCAGATGCGTCTGGCCGGGTTGGCCGCCAGCGACATCACCCGGGTCTGCGTGACGCACTTCCACGGGGACCACAGCCTGGGGCTGCCCGGTGTCATCCAGCGCATCGCCCGGGACCGGGTTCCGCACACGGTGCGGGTGGCCTACCCGGGCGCCGGTGAGGAGTACTGGCGGCGGCTGCGGCACGCCACGTCCTTCCGTGACACCGAGGTGGTCGTCCCCCAGCCGGTGGGCGGTTCCGGTTCCTGTGTGGTGGGCCCGGACGAGCCGTTCACGGTCACGGCCCTGCCGCTGCGGCACTCGATGCCCGCCTACGGGTACCGGCTGACCGAGCCCGACGGGTGGCGGATGCTGCCCGAGCGACTGCGGCACTTCGGGGTGAGCGGCCCGGCCGTGTCGCGGCTCCTGCGGGAGGGTTCGTTGGAGCTGGAGGGCGGCCGTGTGGTGCAGCTGTCGGACTGTGCGGTGCCCCGCCCCGGCCAGGTGTTCGCGTTCGTGATGGACACCGGTGTGTGCGAGCAGGCGGTGGAGTTGGCCCAGGGCGCGGACATGCTGGTCATCGAGTCGACGTACCTGGACTCCGAGGAGCACCTGGCCGAGGCGTACGGACACCTGACGGCGCGTCAGGCTGGCCGGATCGCGGCTCGGTCGGGGGTGCGTCTGCTGGTGTTGACCCACCTGTCGGAGCGCTACGAGGAGGCCGACGAGGCTCTCTTCACGGCCCAGGCGGGTGAGGAGTTCGACGGGCGGGTGGTGCTGGCCGCCGATCTGGATCGTATCGGCATGCCCGCCCGGCGCTGATCCGCGTGGGCGGTTGGTCCGTCGGGCGAGACGAGGAAGCGGCGGCCCCGCCGGAGCGGGCGGAGCCCGCGGCATGGTCGGTGGGTTCTCAGCGCTGGTCCAGGGCGCGTTCCTGTTCGGGAGCGGCCGGACCTCCTTCGGTGTCGGGGGTCGGTGCGCTCGGCACGGCCGTCTGGGCGATGAAGGCGCCGGTCACGATGACCACGGCGCCGATGACCTGTACGAGGGTGAGCGCCTCGCCCAGGAGTACCCAGGCGAGCACGATCGCGGTGACCACCTCCAGGTAGGCCACACCCCCAGCGACCTGCGGGGACAGGCGTCGGATCGCCGACACCCCGGCGAAGTAGGCGATGGCGGTGCACACCAGGCCCAGCCACAGAACCAGGGCCCAGCCCGGCAGGGAGAGGGAGCCCAGCGGGACCGGGTCGGCGAGCAGGCCCCACGGCAGGGTCCAGGGCTGGGCGAGCACCCCCAGCAGGGCGGTGGCGATCAGCGCGCCGAAGGCGATCACCGCCAGGGGGTCGGTGTCCTCTCCCATGGCGTCCCCGAGCAGGAAGAAGGCGGCCTGCGCGGCGGCCGCGCCCAGGGCCAGGCCCACGCCGATGGCGTCCAGGCGCATCCCCGCCCAGATCTCCAGGAGCAGTCCGAGCCCGGCCACGGCGAGGACGACCCCCACCACGGCGGCGGGGGAGACCCGGTTGCGGCGCACCACCCGCACCCACAGCAGCACCAGCACCGGGCCGAGGAACTCCAGCAGCAGCGCGATCCCCACCGGGATGCGGGCGACGGCAGCGAAGTACAGGGCCTGCACCCCGGCCATGGGGAAGACGCCGTAGGCCAGGACGAGCAGCGGCCTGCGCTGGGCGACGCGCCAGTGCCGCAGGGCGACGGGCAGCAGGATGAGCGCCGCCCCGGCCACCCGCAGCCAGGTGACGTGCAGCGGGTCCATGCCCGCGTCCAGCAGGGGTCGGGCGAAGACCCCCGAACCACCGAAGGCCAGTGCGGAGGCGAGCGCGAAGGCGAGCCCCGAGGGGCGGTGGCGGGCGGTATGGGCGGACACGGGGACGCTCCAGGGGATGGTGGGGAGATGGGATCTCGTCGAGCATAGGTGTCCGGCTCCGGGACGGTCCCTCCGACCTGGGTGGAGTCCCTTCCGGGGCGTTCGCGCGTCCGGTCCGCAGCGTGGCTAGGGGGCCGGGGTGAGGTCCAGTTGGGCCCAGGCCACGTCGTGCCAGGCGTCGTGCTTGTGGCCCACCCGGCGCATGATCCCCACGTCCTCGAAGCCCATGGTCCGGTGCAGACCCAGACTGGCGTCGTTGGGCAGGGTCATGCAGGCGATGGCCGTGTGCATCCCGCGTGCGGCCAGGCGTGGCATCAGTGCGGAGTACAGGGCCCGTCCCGCTCCTCGGCGACGGCGTCCGTGTTCGAGGTAGACGCTGACCTCGCAGGTCCGTCGGTAGGCGGCGCGGGTGCGGAAGGTGCCGCCGTAGGCGTAGCCGAGCACGCCCTCCTCGTCCTCCATGACGATCCACGCGTGGTGGCGCTGGGCCTCGGTGATGCGTCGGGCCATCTCCTCCTCCGAGGGAGGGTCGAGTTCGAAGGTGATGGAGGTGTCGGTGACGTAGGGGGCGTAGATGGCCGCGCACGCCGCCGCGTCGGTGACGGTGGCGTCGCGGATGCTGTCGTGCGTGAGCAGGGCGTCCATAGTTGAAGATGATAGGCGAAGGTGTCCACTATGGTGAACGCATGAGCGACCCACTCGGACCCGCCCTCGCCACGACCCTCCAGGCCCTGCGCCGCGACCGCGGACTCAGCGGTGCCGCCCTGGCCGACCTGTCCGGGGTGTCCCGGGCCATGATCAGCCGGATCGAGAACGGCGACGCCCAGCCCACCGCCGCTCTGCTGGGCCGCCTGTCCGGTGCCCTCGGCCTGACCCTGTCCGAACTCATCGCCCAGGCCGAACAGGGTGACCGCCGTCTCGCGCGCCGGGACGAGCAGCCCCTGTGGACCGACCCCGAGACCGGGTACCGTCGGCGCGCGGTCTCGCCCACCTCAGGGGGGTCGCTCGAACTGGTCGAGGTGGAACTCCCTCCGGGTGGCCGGGTGCCCTACCCCGAGGAGGTGTTCGCCTTCACCCACCACCAGATCTGGGTGCTGGAGGGCGCGCTCGCCTTCCGTGAGGGCGCGACCGAACACCTGTTGGAACGGGGGGACTGCCTCCAACTCGGAGCGCCCGCCCCCTGCGAGTACCGGAACCAGACGGGGCGTCCCTGCCGCTACCTGGTGGCGGTGACCCGCCGGGGCTAGGTGACCGGGTCGGTCAGAGCGGCGAGGAGGACGGGGCGCTGGTCGCGCAGCCAACCGGAGCGGCGGACCCTGAGCCGCTCCCACGAGGCCCAGCCGCCCACCCGTTCCACGGTGCGCACGAACAGGGGATTGCCCTGGTCGAACATGTCCTTGACGAAGTCCCGGGAGACCTCGTTGTACTGCTCGACCGCCTCGGGAAGGGACCTCCGGTCGGCGTCGGACATGCCGTAGGCGTCGGCGAGCAGGCGGATCCGGTGCGGGGTGCGCGCCCCGGCGAACTCCGTGCGGGCGAGGGCCTCCGGGGGCAGGGTGGGGCCCAGGTAGAAGGCGAGGGCGGCCAGGTCCCAGACGGGACGGCCCGGGGCGGCGAGGTCGAAGTCGATCAGGGCGACGGCCTCGCCGTCACGAAAGACCAGGTTTTCGAGACAGGGGTCGTTGTGGCACAGCAGGGTGCCGCCCTCGGGGTCGCTCAGGGCGCTGGGCCAGGCCACGGCGGTGTCGAGGGGCACGTGCTCGGCGGCGTCGTGGTAGCGGCGCAGGAGGCGGGCGCAGGTGCTCACCACACTGTCGGCGCGGGACCAGGCAGGGAAGGGCGGGAGGGCCACGTCGCCCTCGACGAAGGTCAGCTCCTCGGTCCCGGGACCGTTCCCTCCCTCAGCCGGGTACAGGGCCAGCGGCCGCGGTGCCCCCGTGAACCCGCGGTCGGCCAGGGCCGTGAGGAAGCCGTGCAGGGCGGGGGCGTGCGGCACGGCCCCGCGCACGACGCGATCACCCCTCCGGACGACCGTGTTCATCATGCCGCCGCTCAGTGGTTGGTCCTGTTCGTGCTCTCCGGTGCTCAGGTCCGGCCTCCGTTTCTCGAAACGTCCCGTGGAGCGGGTGCTCCCGTCGCGCCCCACCGGTGACCAACCTAGTGTCGGGCCGCTGTTCGAACGCGGGGAAACACGGAAGGGACCGCGAGGCCCGTGCCGCGCCGCCGTTCACCCCAGGAGAGGAAACTCCTCAGCCATGCGAAGGACCGCCGCAACGGCTACGGCGAGAACGACAAGAGCTCCCGTCGCAACAGCGCCCGCAACACGCGCCGGCAGGTGTGGGTGCCCCGGCGGCGCGCGTCCGAGGCCCTGGCGGTCACGAGGGGCGGTCTCGACCCGGAGTCCGGAGCCGAGGCCCGGAGCGGGTGGAGGGCCGCGCTCCCGCGGAACGCCACGTGTGGTCCCAGTGGCGGGACCGGACCCTGGCCGAGTACGTGCTCGGGAAGCTGGGCGAGCGCGTGGAGGCCGAGGGGGAGGACAGTGCCGATTCCGGACGACTGGAGCGGGTCCGGCGCGTGCACGCGTGGGCGCGCCGCAGGGACCCGGCCAGCTGACGGGTCGGTCGCGCTCACCCCAGTTCGGGCAGGGGGACGGGGACCGAGCCCTGTTCGAGGGAACGGGCTCCGGCCACCCCCACCAGGGAGGCCGCGACCGCCTCGTGCACCCCGGTGACCGGTGGCGCACCCTGTTCCACGGTGGCGCGGAAGGCCTGGAGCAGCAGCACCGTGCCCTCCGCGCTCCGCTCCACGGGTTCGCCGTCCAAAGACAGCTCCGGGGGAACGCGCACCTCCTCCCGGGCGCGGCCGTCGACCTGGGTCCACCCCTCGGTACGCACCCGCACGGACCAGGCCTGGTCGCCCCGGGCCCGGACCGACTCGGCCAGACCCCTTTCGCCGCGCACCGACACCCAGCTCCAGTGGCTGTCGGACTCCCCTTGCAGGAACCCGTTGCGGGTGAGGGCCAGCGCCCCGGTGGACAGGCGCACCGCCATGACACTGGCCTGGCGGGGCGCGGTGGTGTCGGCCGTGAAGGCCGTCACCTCCACGGGGAGTGCGCCGGTCAGGGCCAGGATCGGGGAGAGGGAGTGGGTGCAGTAGGCCGTGGAGGCGATGGTGCCCCGCCAGTGGCCCGGGTCCCCGATGAGACTGTTGACGTCCTGGGGCGACATGCCGTGCAGGTAGTCGGCCTCAATGTGGGTGACACGGCCGATCTCGGGCAGGGCCTCGCGGATCAGGCGCACGTGCGGCAGCAGTACGTAGTTCTCAGCCAGGGAGTAGGTGGCGCTGGAGCGGTCGGCCGCCTCGACGAGTCTGCGGCCCTGTTCCTCGTCGGCGCACGCGGCCGTCTCGGACAGCACGTGCACGCCCCGGTCGAGGAAAGCGATCGCCGGGGGTGCGTGGGCGTGGAAGTCGTTGGCCAGGATCACGCCGTCCAGGCCCATGTCCAGCAGGTCGCGCCAGTCGCTCACCCGCCGTGCGTCGGGCAGGGCCGCACCGGCCCTGGCCAGCACGGCCGGAGCGCGGTCGCACACCGCCTCGACCCTGATCCCGAGCCGCTCACACCAAGCCGCCAGGTGTGAGCCCATCCCCAGTCCCACCACTCCTACGCGCATGGGGCGATCATGGCGGTCTGCCGCAGGGGCCGCAAGCGATGTGCGCGTGGCTCCGGAGATCGGCCACGAATCGTCGTCCCGGGATGGTGGGACGGTCCGCATGAGCCTGACACTCACCGACTTCCTGGCGCCTCTGGTCCGACGCTGACAGCGTGGGGATGGGGGCTGGCCGCCGCGTTACCCCCGCGACGGAGGCCGACGGCGCCCTGCATGTGCGGTTCGAGCGGCCGAGGAGATGGGCGGATCGGATCGTCCTCGACATGATCGCCCACGCCACCGGGACCGGGCCCGGGCACCGTCGGCGCGGGCTGGGGTCGGTGGTGATGCGGCCAGGAGGGGAGCGGTCAAAGAAGGGCGGAACCGGACGTGTAACGTCGTTGGGAGCCCCGAAAGTGGCCGAATCACCGATCGCGTTGACGTCCCCCAGGGCGCTGACCCGCGAGGGGCGCCAGCGCCGAAGGGACCCGAAACACACATGACCTCTGTCAGCGACTCCGAACTGGCGAACCACCACCCGGGCGTGCGTTCGGCGTTCCAGCACGTGGCCCGGCGCAACCCGGACGAGCCCGAGTTCCAGCAGGCGGTCCTGGAGGTGCTGGAGACCCTCTCGCCCGCGCTGTCGAGCCACCCGGAGTACGTCGACCAACGTGTGCTGGAGCGTCTGTGCGAGCCCGAGCGGCAGATCATCTTCCGCGTCCCGTGGCGTGACGACCAGGGTCGGGTACACGTCAACCGTGGATTCCGGGTGGAGTTCAACAGCGCCCTGGGCCCGTACAAGGGCGGTCTGCGTTTCCACCCCAGCGTGAACCTGGGCGTCATCAAGTTCCTGGGGTTCGAGCAGATCTTCAAGAACGCGCTCACCGGCATGGGGATCGGCGGAGGCAAGGGCGGCAGCGACTTCGACCCCAAGGGTCGCTCCAACGCGGAGATCGAGCGGTTCTGTCAGTCGTTCATGACCGAGCTCCACCGCCACCTGGGCGAGTACACCGACATCCCCGCTGGTGACATCGGTGTCGGTACCCGCGAGATCGGCTACATGTTCGGGCAGTACCGGCGGCTGAGCAACCGCTGGGAGGCCGGGGTCATCACCGGCAAGGGCCTGGACTGGGGTGGTTCGGCGGTCCGTACCGAGGCCACGGGGTACGGAACGGTGATGTTCACCGAGCGGATGCTGGAGCGGGCCGGGAAGGGCCTTGCGGGGCGCCGCGTGGTGGTGTCGGGTTCGGGCAACGTGGCGATCTACGCGGTGAAGAAGGCCCAGCAGCTGGGTGCCACCGTGGTGGCCTGCTCGGACTCCAGCGGCTACGTGGTGGACGAGAAGGGCATCGACCTCGACCTGCTCCGGGAGGTCAAGGAGGTCGAGCGCGCGCGGATCAGCGCCTACGCCGACCGGCGCGGTGGCGCGACGTTCGTCGAGGGCGGCAGCGTGTGGGACGTGCCGTGTGAGGTGGCGCTGCCCTCGGCCACCCAGAACGAGCTCGACGTCAAGGGCGCCAGGGCGCTGGTTGGCAACGGCGTGCTGGCGGTGGCGGAGGGCGCGAACATGCCCACCACCCCCGAGGCGGCCAAGGTGTTCCGGCAGGCCGGTGTGCTGTTCGCCCCGGGCAAGGCCGCCAACGCGGGCGGTGTGGCCACCAGCGTGTTGGAGATGCGCCAGAACGCCCGGCGGACCTCGTGGTCCTTCGAGCACGCCGAGTCGGAGCTGGCCGAGACCATGGCCGGCATCCACGACCGCTGCGAGGAGGCGGCCGTGCGGCACGGCGCCAAGGGCGACTACGTGCTGGGCGCCAACGTCGCCGGGTTCGAGATGGTCGCCGACGCGATGCTGGCCCAGGGCCTCATCTAGTCGGACGTGATCGAAGGGGGCGGGCCGGGACCTGAGCAGGTCCCGGCCCGCCCCCTTCAGCGGTGTGGTCCCCCGTTCCCGGTGTCGAGAACGGGGGTCCGTCTCCGGTCAGGCGTTGGTGGACTTCGCGGGTCGGTAGGTCAGTCGGCGCAGCAGGACCTCCGCCGGGCCGCGCCGCCCGGCGCGTTCCATGGCAGCCGCACCGGCCACGGTGAGGGCCCAGGTGAGCACCGCCAGCAGAGCGGCCGACCAGCTCGACAGGTGCGCGCCCAGTCCCAGGCCCCAGGCGGCCAGGACCGGTCCCCACACCACGGACTGCGCCATGTACCCGCTCATCGACCTGCGGCCCAGAGCGCCCAGCCACCGCACCGGCGCGGACGTGGCCGCCGCGCGCCCGCTCATCCAGTGCGCCAGCAGTCCGAAGAGGGCCGCGTACCCGACGCCGGTGAAGATCCCGGCGTAGAAGTGCAGGCCGGTCAGCGCCGTCACCGGGGCGATCTCGGCGACGCCGGTGTGCTGGAGGGCCAGGACGGCGCCGGTGGTCCATCCCGCGGCGATGCCCCACAGGGCGAGCCGCCGCAGCAGCACGAGGTGTCGGCTGGGCTCGTCCAGGATCCGGTGCCGCGCGGCGAGCACACCCATGAGGAAGGCGGTGGGCAGTGCCACCGTCGCGATCCCCGCGACCAGCTGGAACGACCAGGTGACGAACCGTGTCGCCGCGGCGGCCAGGTAGGACTCCTCCGCGATGCTGGCGCGCTGCATGTCGGCGGCCACGGCCGTGCCCGCGTCGGCCGGGACCAGCATCCCCGCCAGGGTGATCAGGGCGCCCAGACCCAGCAGGATCCCGATCCAGACCTTGAGGGTGCGATCCGAGCGCCCGAAGAACAGCGGCACCATGATCAGGCCGATCAGCCCGTAGACCCCGATGATGTCGCCCTGCCACAGCAACAGGGCGTGTACCGCGCCGAACGCGAGCATCCACAGGTGGCGTCGTCGCAGGAGGCGCCGGGCCTGGACGGGACTGGTTCCCTTGGACGTCTGGCGCGCGTACATCTGGCCGATGCCGTAGGCGAACAGGAACCCGAACATCGTGTGGACCCGCGCGTCCACCACGATGAGGGTCAGTGCCTGGGCGATCCGGTCGGCCAGGCCGCCCTCCACCGGGTGCAGGCCCACCGATCCCGCCTGCGCCGTGTAGAGGAAGTACGGGGTGTGCGCCAGGGCGATGAGCAGGAGCATCATCCCCCGCGCGATGTCGGGTGCCAGGGAGCGTTCGGACAGTGGGGTCGAGCGGACCGGCCCTCCGGAGGGGGTCGGCACATGATCAGGGGTGCGGGTGGTCATGTCGTCCTTTCAGTGGGGGAGGTTCAGTTGCCCGCGTCGTCGAGCCAGGAGTAGCGCAGGCGAAGCGCGCGCTCGGCGCTGCCCAGGGCGGCGCCGACGCCGAGCGTGATGTTGAGCCAGAGCGGCAGCAGGACGGGGGAGGTGAACGTGCCGGTCACGTCGTTGACCGGCGGGATCTGCGAGAGGGGTTCGAGGGCCTGGAGCAGGTTCAGGCCGAGCCCGACCACGAGCAGGGCGATCGAGACGGCGCCGATCCAGCGGCTCAGGGCCGGGTGTTCGCGGTCGAGGCGGGCGCGTCTTCCCTCGGCTGAGCGGGGGTCCGGAACGAGTTGCCGGTCCGCTCCGTCGTCGGGGACGTGGTGGCAGCGCCTGAGCCCGAAGGAGCTCATGGCGACCTCGACGTGTCCGCCGGGGACGGGGAACGCCGCGGGCATCCTGGAGTGGGCGTGCCGTGTGCCGTCGAGGTACAGGTCGGCCCTGACCTCCCCGTCCTCCTTTCCGCCCCAGTGGCGGACGTCGACCGAGTAGAGCGCGGTGCGACCGTCGTCCTGGTGAAGGGGCAGGTGGAAGAGGGAGCGGCTGAACAGCTGCCACCAGCGGAACCGCTTGAGGTGAGGGCCGTCTCCGACCTTGACGCGGCGTGCCGCGCGTTGGCGGCGCCACTGGTCGAGCATGTCCGTCCTCCGTCTCTCACCGAGCCACTTCCAACACAGCGTGTTGGCGACACGAAAGAGACTAACACACTGTGCTAGTACGGTGTACTAGTAGGATGGGGGCAGGAGGTACCGATGACCGAAGCAGGCGACGCGAGGCAGAGCTCGCGCGACAGGATCCTCATCGCGGCGGCGACGATGGTGAGTGAGAACCCGGCCGAGCGGCCGAGCGTGCGGGCGGTGGCGACCAGGGCCGGGGTGAGCACCGGCTCGCTGCGGCACCACTTCCCCACGCAGCGCGCCCTGATGGACGCGGTGCTCGCGGGCATCTACGCGCACATCGCCCCGGGCGAGCCCATCCACGACACGGCACTGCCGGCGCGGGAGCGCCTGGTCGACTGCCTACGGCAGATCCTCGCGCACGCCGGGACCGGCCGCGAGGCGAGGAAGGCCCTGCGCAGGACCTACGAGACCTTCATCGCCCCCGAACCGACAGAGGAGGCGCGTAGGACCTACCTGGTCGTCGAAGGGCAGATGCAGCACCGTGTCGAGCACTGGCTCTCCGTGCTCGTCGAGGAGGGCGCGCTCACCGAGGGCGACAACGCCAGGCGCGCGAAGTTCCTGCTCACCGTGGTCAACGGCGTCACGCTGGAAAGGGCACTGCCCGGCACGGAGTCCCTGCTGGAGTCCGAGGCCGCCACCCTGTTCGCCGCGGTCGACAGTGTCCTGGGCGGCTGCGTGTAGGAGGGGGCTCGGGGCCGGACACCCCGTGGGGTCGGGGCCGGGCGCTGGACGGACTCGTCAGCGACCGACCCCGACCGGATCACCACAGGTGGTGGACCTGGGGGCGGATCAGCTGGTCGTAGACCTCACGGACCTGCTCATGGGTCTTGGCGTCCAACGGGGGCAGCTCCGCGGCGGCCGCGTTGCCCCGGGCCTGGTCGGCGTCGCGCGCGCCGGGGATGACCACGCTCACCCCGTCCTGGTCCAGGATCCAGCGCAGCGCGAACTGGGCCATGGTGACCCCCTCGGGAACCAGGGGGCGCAGACGCTCCACCGCTTCCAGGCCGGTCTCGTACTCGACGCCGGAGAAGGTCTCGCCGCGGTCGAAGGCCTCGCCCCCGCGGTTGAAGCTGCGGTGGTCGTCCTCCCCGAAACTGCTCGCGGCGGTGAACTTGCCCGACAACAGGCCGCTGGCGAGGGGGACCCGCGTGATGATCCCGACCCCGGCCTCCCTGGCCGCGGGCAGGACCCTCTCCAGGGGCTTGTGGCGGAAGGCGTTGAGGATGATCTGCACGCTGGCCACGTTCGGCCGGGCGATGGCGGCCAGGGCCTGGTCACAGGTCTCCACCGAGACCCCGTAGGCGCGCATGCGCCCCTCGTCGACCATGGCGTCCAGGTCGTCGAAGACGGCGTCGCTCTCGATGACGGCCGAGGGCGGGCAGTGCAGTTGGACCAGGTCGACGGTGTCCACGCCCAGGTTGCGGCGGGAGTCGTCGTTCCAGGCCCGGAAGTTCCCCGAGTTGTAGTGGGCGGGGTCCTGGGCCATCCGGCGACCCATTTTGGTGGCCACGGTCAGGTGGGGGTGGTCCTTGAGCAGCTTGCCGACCAGCCGTTCGCTGCGCCCGTCGCCGTAGACGTCGGCGGTGTCGACGAAGGTGACCCCCTCCTCCACCGCCGTGTGCAGGGCGTTCATGGCGTCGGCCTCGCTGACCTCTCCCCAGCCGGAGCCGATCTGCCAGGCGCCGAATCCGACGACGCCGACCTGGGCGACGGTACCGAGTTCACGTGTGTCCATGGCCGTGATCCTAAGTCCTCTGGAATCGCTCCCACTCGGGGCTTTGGACCCGGGACGGCCGGTGTCGGACCCGAATTCCGCCCTCATGGCCCGGATTGCACCCCTGGGCGGCGCGAACCGGTCAGTCCAGACCGAGTGCGCCGCGCACCATGGCCTCGGTGAGGGTGCGTACGGAGGCCCGGTCGAGCAGTTCCTCGGGCCGCGTGGTGAGGGTGAACAGCGCACCCCCGTACAGGGTGATCAGAGTGGAGACCGCCGTCTCCGAGGCCAGTGTGCCCAGGTCCTCGTGCAGCCGGGCGGTGCTGGCCAGCGCGGTGTCCGAGAGCCCGGCGAGGACGGCGGCCAGGGCGGGGCGGCGGCGCGCCTCGAGTTGGAGTTCGAGGATCGCCAGGTAGCGACCGCGCAGGGTGGTCACCGCGGTCCAGAGCGAGTCCGTGAGCAGGTCCACGAGCGTGCGGACGACGGCTTCCGGAGGGAGCTCGGCGGAGCCGTGGTCCTCGACGGCGTCGTTGGTGGCCCTCGCCGCCTCGTCCAGGTGGAGTTCCACGATCCGCTCGGCAGCGGTGACGAGGAGACCCTCCCGGCTGCGGAAGTAGTTGGTGGCCGTCCCGGCGGGCACCCCGGCGCGCGTCTCCACGGCTCGGTGGGTGAGTCCGTGCGCCCCCCGCTCCGCCAGGAGCGCGATGGCCGCGTCGGCCAGGGCTCGGCGACGGTGCTGGTTGGGGCGGGGCATGGGGCGATTATAGGGCCGAGATCCATACCACTACCATCGTATTGAACAGGGGGTGCCGCACGCGCCGCCCGAGATGTGGAAGCTGGGAGAGCCATGCGTGAACGCACAGCGGTCGTCGTCGGCGGTGGACTCGCCGGACTGGCTTCGGCGGTGGGACTGGCCCGGTCGGGCTGGCACACCCGGATACTGGAGCGCCGCCCGGCGACGGGCGAGGTGGGCGCCGGTCTGGCCCTGCCTCGCAACGGCGTCGCCGCCCTGAACACCCTGGGGATCGAGGAGGAGGTCGTCGACCAGGCGGGCCTCCGCACGCTGGCCACGGGGTTCGTGGACACCCTCGGACGCCGGATCCTGACCCTTCCCGACACCGACCCCCGGGTGCGGCGGGCCACGACCATCTGGGGGTTCCACCGCCAGGCACTGCACGCCCTGCTGCACAGGGCCGCGCTCCGGGAGGGCGTGGAACTGGTGGACGGCGCCCGGGTGACGCACGTGTCCGCGGGGCGGCCCGGAGGTGAGCCCGCCGTGGTCCGCTGGCAGCGGGACGACGGCGAGCACGAGACCGAGGCCGGTCTGGTGGTGGGTGCGGACGGCATGTGGAGCGCCGTGCGCGGATCACTCCACCCGGGTGTGAGCCCCAGGTACAGCGGCAGCACCAGCTGGCGCGCCCTGCTGCCCGTGAGCGCTCTGGAGGGGACGGGGCTGGACGGTCGCCTCGTGGAGTACTGGGGGCCCGGTGCGGAGTTCGGGGTGATGCGGGTCAGCGCGGACCAGGTGTACTGGTACGGGTACGTGCGCCAACCCGAGCGGACCGTCTTCGACGACGAGCTCGCCACCGCCCGGGCCTACTTCGCGGACTGGGCTCCCGAGGTGGTCGCCCTGATCTCCGCGACCACCCCCGACCAGCTCATGCGGCACGACGTCCACCACCTGCCGGACGGCCCGGAGCGCTACGACCGGGGACGCGTGGTGCTGGTCGGGGACGCCGCCCACGGCGCCCTGCCCACGATGGGACAGGGCGCCGCCACCGCGATGGAGGACGGCGCCACCCTGGGCCGGCTGGCGGGGCCTGCCCACGAGGGCGACCTGGGGCGGGCCCTGGCGGAGTTCGACGCCCTCCGTCGCCCCCGGTGCCAGGCCATCGCCAAGCAGGCCCGTCTCATCGCCCGCGTGGGCGCCGACCTGGGCGGTGGGTGGCGCCAGGGGCTGCGCAACGCGGCCTTCCGGCTGATCCCCGCGAGCAGACTGGTCGTTATGGCCAGGGGAGCCGTGGAGTGGACCCCGCCCGAACCCCTGGCCCCCGCCTGAGGCCTTCGACGGCTCGCCTCGTCACACTCCGGGTCGCTCCACCTGTGTGTCGGTCCAGGGCTCCTCTCCGTCCTCGGGGGAGAGCGGTATCGACGACGGAGGCGATCACGTCCGCGACGAAAGGCGTGTCGCCGCCTGGGCACCACGTTGCATGGGGCGCTGGTGGCCCCGGAGGACCACGACTCCGGACCGCGCATGACACGCGATCCTGATCGTCCCGGGCCCCCGCGCGACCGGAGGTCGCTCAGGGGGCCGGGGATACCGGGTGACGGTCCGGATGACCGGGGTGGACGGGACGCGATCAAATGCGTTGCCAAGAGGACGGTCTCTGCCTAGTGTCGCGACTCATGACTGATCCCCGCATCGACCCGCCCTACGTCGCCGACGAGCGCGCCATGCTCGAGAACTGGTTGGAGTGGCACCGGGAGACCCTCGCCGTCAAGTGCCAGGGCCTCACCGACGACCAGCTGCGCGTACGTTCCACCCCGCCCTCACCGATGTCCCTGCTGGGGCTGGTGAGGCACATGGCCTACGTGGAACACATGTGGTTCCGCGTGGTCCTCGCGGGGGAGGACTACCATTCGCCGATCAAGCGCCCCGGAGACCGGGACGGCGACTTCCTGAACGTCGGCTCCGCCTCGGTCGAGGAGTCCTTCGCGGTGTGGCGCTCCGAGATCGACAACGCCCGGAAGGCGTCGGCGGGCCTGTCCCTCGACGCCGTCGGCAGGAACCAGCGGCACGGCGAGGACTGCTCGCTCCGGTGGATTCTGGTGCACATGATCGAGGAGTACGCCCGGCACAACGGCCACGCCGACCTCATCCGTGAGCGCGTCGACGGGGTCACCGGGGAGTAGCCCGAGGTACCGCGGGAGCCGGAGCGTGACCCCGGCGGATCCGCACGCGAGCCCCCGCAACCGCCTGAAGCCGGACCGACCGCCACCACGGCGGACGGTGCCGGACCCGCGGGACACCCGGTCAGGCTCGGGAAACCGCCGGCGAGCCGCGGGCGCGGGCCCCCAGAAGGGCCCGGGAACCCGCGTCGGACTCAGCCCGGCGTCGTCGTGCTCCCCTGTAATCCCCGCGTCGTCGCCGCCTCCGGGCCCCGCGCCACCTCGCCCTGGGCGTCGGAGAGGACCTTGCCGTGCTCGGAGCTGACGACCGCCGCCAGCCGGCGGCGGCGCCCACGAGGGGCCCGCCGAGCGGACCGGTGACCTCCACGATCCGGCGTCCGGCGCGGTCCTCGGCTGAGGACCGCCGCGCGGGTCAGGAGGGGGACTTGGACAGGTCCTTGACCACGGTGCGGTCGGGCACGAAGCGGACCAGGCGGGCGTCGTCGGCGTAGTACCGGAAGTCCGGGTGCCAGGTGCTTTCGTTGTCGCCCAGGTACCTGCGGAGCTTGCGTCTGCTGAGAGCGGGGTCGAAGGGCACCACCTCCGCTTCCCCGCGCATGATCACCTGGAGGAACTCCTGCCGCTCCAGGTCACAGGTGTCCACCACCACGGCTGTGCGCGGGTCCCTCTCCAGGTGCCGTGCCATGACCGCGTACTCCCCGGTGATCCACCACAGCACTCCCTTCTCCCAGAGGAACCAGACCGGCCGGACGGTGGGTGCTCCGGAGGCGTTGACGGTGGCCACGCGGGCCACCAGGGGCTGGGACAGGAAGGCATCGACGTCGAAGGGCGCTGGCGGCTGAGGGGTGTCCGGCATGCCTCCAGACTAGGGTTCGTTCGGGCGTCGCGACAGTGCGGGCGTTCGCCTGTGGACAACCGGCCTCGGGGTCAGAGGTTCTCGGCGTGGCTGACCTGGACGGTGTGGGTCACCCATCCCCGGTCGGTCTGCTGGTGCAGCAGGAACGCGGTGGGTTCGGGCACAAAGCCGCACGGGTCGTCGCTGTTCCTCTTGAGGGCGCTCTGCCGGTGCGTGCTGGGGGCGGTGGTGAGGACACTCCCCCCGAAGCCGGTGGTGGTCTGCCGGTGGACGTGTCCCGCCAGCACACGGGCGACGTTCGGGTGGCCGGCCACCACCTCCTCCAGCTCGGCGCCGTCGTCCAGCCGCATGCCGTCCAGGAACGGGATGCCGAGGGGAACCGGCGGGTGGTGTACGCACACGAGGGCCGAAACGTCGGGGCGCCGGCCCAGGACCGAGTCCAGCCAGTCCAGCTGCTCGGCGCCCAGCAGCCCTCCGGGGGCGCCGGGGACGAGGGAGTCCAGGACCACCATGGTGACCTCGGGGTACTCCACGAGGTAGTGGGCGCTCGAGCCCCCGCCGAGGTGGGCGCTGCCCCCGAAGGCGGTGAGCAGGTTCTCGCGGTCGTCGTGGTTGCCCGTCACCAGCAGCAGGGGAAGCGGGAAACCGTCGATGACCTCGTGGAGTGCCGCGTACTCCTCGGGGCTGCCGTGCTCGGCCAGGTCACCCGAGACGACCACGCAGGTCGGGAGCGGGTCCAGGGCCAGCACCCGGCTGAGCGCCTGGCTCAGCCCGACCGCCGGTTCGGCCGCGCGGCCGTCCGCGGTCAGGTGTGGGTCGCTCAGGTGGGCGACGGAGGTGGAGGGAGGACCGAAAAAAGGGGTCATGACGGACACAGTGCCCGAGTCGGGGGTGCTCGGGCAACAGGGTTCGCGGGCCTCAACCAGCCAGACCGGGCGGGTCGACGTCGAAGGGTGTGGCTCGCCACTGGTCGACGGCCGGGTTCAGGAACTCGGCCAGCACGGGCAGCTTCGGGACGAGTTCGAGGGCGGCGATGACCCGCAGGGCCCCAACCGCGTTCACGAAGGCCAGCACGTCCCCGTCGAGCTCGCGCAGGCCGTGGCGGCGGGCACCTCGGTCGTAGGCGGCCTCCAGTTCGGGGCCGAGCGCGGCCAGGTCCCACTCCACGGGCCCCAGCGAGACCAGTTCGAAGTCGGCGTAACGGTCCCCGTCCAGGGCGGCGAAGATGTTGGCGGGCGGGGAGTCGCCGTGGATCGGCTGGAGATCGACCCCCGGGAACGCGCGCTCGAACTCCTCGCGCGAACTGGCGATCGGCTCCAGGAACCCCCACTCGCGGCGTGCCCGCTCCAGGTCCCGCGCGGAGATGAGGTCGGGGCTGGCCTCCAGACGTTCGAGGCTGGCGGAGAGGGAGGCCGGTTCGGCGGCACCCAGGAACTCCAGCCTCCCCGGGTAGTCACGCATGGCCGCGTGCAGCGAGGGGACGCTCTCGGCGTTGGCGACATAGTCGGGTTCCCCGTCGCGCCTCTCCTCCACGTACTCCCAGAACGTGATCGAGAACCCGTCACGCTGTACCGGCTCACACGGCACCAGCGGGCTGGGGGCGAGAACAGGCGTCCCCTGGTCGGACAGCCACCGGGTGACGTCCAGTTCCGCGCGCTGCCGAGCGGTCACCGAGTCCAGGGGCGCCGAGTCCGGCAGGACCGTGGGGAGGCGGGCCACGACCGGTGAGGGCGCGAGGTGGACGACCACGGAGAACAGGTCGTGCAGCACGCGCGGGTCGGTCACGGTGAGCCCGAGTTCGCGTCCGGCCCCCACGGCGGCACTCACGGCGGATGCGGTTCGTCGGGCCAGCTGTTCGGCGGAGAGGAATGCGGTCACGGGCCGATCCTTCCACGTCGGGGGAGGACTGCGCTCTGGTGCGGCGGTCTCCGGTGGTTCGCCGGGACGAGGCCGAACTCGGCGGGCGGTGGCGCTCGCCTGGGCACGCGGGAGGCGGAAAACCCCTGGGCCGCATGGGCACGTGCTCCCACAATGGTCGGATGGTCGATCGACACTTCTCCACGCCGGACCTCGCCGAGCTCTACGACTACTTCAGCCACTGGCGGGTCTCCCCGCAGGACGACTTCTACCTTGACCTCGTGATGGGTGCCCGCTCCGTACTGGACGTGGGCTGCGGCACCGGGAAGCTCCAACGGGTGGCGCGCGAGAGCGGACACACCGGTCGGCTCGTGGGGCTGGACCCGGCCGACGCGATGCTGGGCGTGGGCCGCCGGGACCGCGACGACATCGAGTGGACCCTGGGCGACCTGGTCTCGGGTGCCTACGACGGGGAGGCGGGTGGCCCGTTCGAGGACGAGTTCGACCTCGTCATCATGTCCGGGCACGCCTTCCAGGTGTTCACCACGGACGACGAGCTGCGCGCCAACCTGGCCGCTGTCCGGCGTGCCCTCACCACTGACGGACGGTTCGTGTTCGAGACCCGCAACCCCGCTGTGCGCGGTTGGGAGGCCTGGAACCCCGAACGGGTACGAACGGTCAGCGGCCCGGAGGGTCGGGAGGCCACCTGCGTGCACCGCCTGCGGGAGGTCGACGGCGACCTGGTCACCTTCACCTCCGACTACCGGGTCGAGGGGTGGCCGGAACCGCTGGTCAGTCGGAGCACGCTGCGGTTCCTGGACGCCGACCGCCTCAACGGCTTCCTGGCCGAGGCAGGGCTCGAGGTGACCGCGCAGTACGGCTACTGGGACCGCAGCCCGCTCACCGACGCCAGCATGGAGATCATCACCTTCGCCCGTCCCGCCTGAGCGGGCCACGGCATCAGGGCGGCTGACCGCCGTGTTCGACGGTGTGGAGGCCGCGTGAGCGGAGGGGCCCGTCCGGGCCCTCGACGGGGCGGGATACTGGTGGTCGAGCGAACCCACGAGGAGGCGTCCGTGTTCTTCTTCTACAGCAGCCGTCTGGGCTGCGTGACCTCTCTGCTGCTCTCGGCCGGACTGACCCTGCTGGTGCTCCACCTGCTCGGCTGGATCTAGGACTTCCCACCCCTCACGGGCTCTCCCAGCCCAGGCGCGGCAGCCACGGATGGTGGGCCCCGTGGACCAGTTCGAGCGCCTCCGCCAGCCACCACCGCTGGTCGGCGTCCAGTACGGCCAGCGCCGCCGCGAAGTCCTCCTCGTCCTTGGGTCGTAGCCCCTTGGCCTTGTACAGCAGCTGGACCTCAGGGGTCAGGTGGGGCAGACCCTCCGCCGTGCGCCGTCCCAGCCGGGCGAGGGGGAGTCTGATCCGAGCGTCCCTGCGGGAGACCCACTCGTCCCCCTCGGATTCGTCCAGCATGAACTGGAGCCGCCAGGGTTCAGCCGGACCGGGGCGGCACCAGATGTCGTGGACACCGGCGGTCAGGCTCTCGCCCACCCGCCAGGGGCGGAGTGTGCCGGGCGGGTCGGCCGCCCACCACTCCCAGTCGGGGAGCACCTCCTGGACGGTGTACTGGTCCCGGCGGAGCAGAAGCACGTCGGTGTCGGCGTGCTCACGGAACCGGCGGCCGACCGCCAGCGCGATGGCGTGCCCGCCCGCGATCCACCACGGGACGCTCGCCTGGGAGAACCGCGCGGCGACCTCCTCGGGCGGCAGCGGGTCCCAGGAAGTGAAGGGGGCGGCGGTGCTCACGCGGACGTGCCCGAAGTGGCGTCGATGCGGCGCTGCACCCCGTCCAGCAGCGCGTCCAGGCCGAACTGGAAGGACTCCCACGCCTCCTGTTCCAGGTAGGGCTCGCTGGGGTCGGCGTTGTCGAAGGCTCCCTGCTCGGTCATCACGGTCAGGGTGGGAAAGCGCTCGGAGAAGTCCTCGACAATCTCCTCCAGCTGCGCGGAGCGGGCGAACCACCACTGGTCCTCGGGCTGCCCGGTGATGGCCTCCGCCTGGCGGGCCTCGGCGGCGGTGCGGACCGTGCCCCGGACCAGGTTGACGATGCTGTTGTAAGCGCCCCCGACGGCCTTCGCGGGGAGTCCGGCGCCGTGCAGGACGGTGGCCAGGGACTCGAAGAGCCGGTACTCGTTGGGGCCCAGGACCGGCCGGGCGGCGGAGATCTCCAGGGTCCAGGGGTGGCGCAGGTAGAAGCGCCACAGCTGACCGGACCAGGCCAGGACCTCCTCGCGCCAGTCCGTTCTGTCGGTACCCCCTCCCAGGCTCGCGGGTGCGGGACCGGTGGTGCCCTCCCACTCACGGACCAGCTCCGCGAAGGAGTGGTCGTACATGAGGTCGATGAGTTCGTTCTTGCTGGCCACGTAGGTGTAGAGGGACATGGCGGTGCGGCCCAGGCGCTCGCCCACGGCGCGCATGGACAGGGCCTGCATGCCCTCGGCGTCGGCGACCTCGATGGCGGTCTCCACCACCAGGTTCACGCTCAGCTGGGCGCGGGGTCCGGGGCCGGTGCGTTCGGCCGGTTCGTGGTCGCGCCACAGCAGCTGCATGGAGCGACGGGGGTCACCCTGCCCGGCGTAGACAACCACTTGCATCTCCTTATGGAATAAACTAACGTTCGCTGGCTGTTAGTTTACCGCATAAGGCTTTCTGAGGATCCTGAGGAGCAGCTTGTCTTCCGAACCCACCACCCTGGCGGACACCCACGACACCATCCAGGTCCGAGGGGCCAGGGAGAACAACCTCGACAACGTCTCCGTGGACATCCCCAAACGGAGACTGAGCGTCTTCACCGGCCTGTCCGGCTCGGGGAAGTCCTCGCTCGTCTTCGGGACCATCGCCGCCGAGTCCCAGCGGCTGATCAACGAGACCTACACCGCCTTCCTCCAGTCCTTCATGCCGAGCGTGGGCCGCCCGGACGTGGACGCCCTGCGCAACCTCAGCGCGGCGATCATCGTGGACCAGGAGCGGATGGGGGCCAACGCGCGCTCCACGGTGGGCACCGCCACCGACGCCCACGCGATGCTGCGCATCGTCTTCAGCCGGGTGGGCAGTCCGCGCCTGGAACCCTCCAGCGTGTTCAGCTTCAACAACTCCGAGGGTATGTGCCCCGAGTGCGAGGGGCTGGGCCGCACCAACCAGATCGACGTCGAGGAGCTCTACGACCGCGACCTCTCCTTGAACGAGGGCGCCATCACCGTCCCCGGGTTCTCCGTGGACAGCTGGTACTGGCAGATCTTCACCACCTCCGGGCTGCTGGACCCGGACAGGAAGCTCCGTGACTACACCGACGAGGAGTGGCACAGCCTCCTCCACCAGCCCGTCACCAAGGTGAAGGTCGGGAGCAGCAACCTGACCTACGAGGGCCTGGTCCCCAAGATCAAGCGCACCTACCTGGCCAAGGAACGCGAGAAGATGCAGACCAGCGTCCGCGCGTTCGTGGACCGCGCCGTGGTCTTCTCGATCTGCCCCGAGTGCGAGGGCACCCGGCTCAACGCGGCCGCCCGTGAGGTCAAGGTCAACGGCCGCACCATCACCGAGTGTGCGTCCATGCAGATCAGCGACCTGGCGGAGTTCGTCCACGCACTCGAGGAACCCTCGGTGAAGCCGCTCGCGGACACCCTCGGGCACACCCTGGACTCGCTGGTGGAGGTCGGTCTCGGGTACCTGAGCCTGGACCGGGAGTCGGGCACCCTGTCCGGTGGCGAGGCCCAGCGGGTCAAGATGGTCCGCCACCTCGGCTCCAGCCTCAGCGACGTCACCTACGTCTTCGACGAGCCCACCGTGGGCCTCCACCCGCACGACATCGAGCGGATGAACACCCTCCTGCTCGGCCTGCGCGACAAGGGCAACACCGTGCTGGTGGTCGAGCACAAGCCCGAGACCATCGCCATCGCCGACCACGTCGTGGACCTGGGTCCGGGCGCCGGACCCACCGGCGGCACCGTCACCTACAGCGGCGACGTGGCCGGGCTGCGGGCCTCCGGGACCCTCACCGGACGCCACCTGGACCACCGCGCCCAGCTTCGGGAGAAGGTGCGGACCCCGAAGGGCACCATCCCCATCCGGGGGGCCAACACCCACAACCTCCGGGACGTGTCCGTGGACGTCCCGCTCGGGGTGCTCACCGTGGTCACCGGGGTGGCGGGCTCGGGCAAGAGCTCGCTCATCCACGGGGCCCTGCCCGGCCGTGAGGGCGTGGTGGTCGTGGACCAGTCCGCGATCCGCGGGTCGCGCCGCTCGAACCCGGCCACCTACACCGGGCTGCTGGACCCGATCCGCACCGCGTTCGCCCGCGCCAACAAGGTCAAGTCGTCCCTGTTCAGTGCGAACTCCGAGGGTGCCTGCCCGGAGTGCAAGGGCGCCGGGGTGATCTACACCGACCTGGCCATGATGGCCGGGGTGGCCACCACCTGTGAGAAGTGCGAAGGGCGCCGGTTCAGGGCCGAGGTCCTCGAACACAAGCTGCGCGGGAAGGACATCAGCCAGGTTCTGGCCATGTCCGTGGTGGAGGCGCGCGACTTCTTCGCCTCCGGCAACGCCCGGGTCATCCTGGACCGGATGTACGACGTCGGCCTGGGGTACCTCGGCCTGGGGCAGCCGCTCACGACCCTGTCCGGCGGTGAGCGCCAGCGGCTGAAGCTGGCGATCTCCATGGCGAAGAAGGGCGCGGTGTACGTGCTGGACGAGCCCACCACCGGACTGCACCTGGCCGACGTGGACCGGCTGCTGGCGCTGCTGGACCGCCTGGTGGACGACGGCAACACGGTGGTGGTGATCGAGCACCACCAGGCCGTGATGGCACACGCCGACCACGTGATCGACCTCGGCCCCGGGGCGGGTCACGACGGAGGCCGGGTGGTCTTCGAGGGCACCCCGGCGGAACTGGTCGAGAAGGGGGAGACCCTCACCGCCCGACACCTGCGCGCCTACCTGAACCGCGAGGGATAGGGGGAGAAGTCACGGGTCGGGCCCGTCACCGGAGGACCTCCGGGCGGCGGGCCCGACCGTGTTCGCCGACCTGTCGGCGTGAGGATCAGGAGGCCGCCGGGGCGGCCTTGCGACCGCGGGCGATCACGTAGTGCAGGGCGCCGCCCAGCACCGCCCCGAAGATCCACACGAACCCGGACCAGGACTGGAGGGCGGGCAGCCACACCGCCGTCACCGAGAAGACGGAGGCCAGGCAGAAGGCGGACAGCGCGCGCAGGTTCCAACCCCGCGTGAAGTAGTACTCCGCACCGGGCGCCGCCGAGTACAGGGCCTGGAGATGCACGCGCTGGCGCCGCAGCAGGTAGTGGTCGGCGACGATGATGCCGTACAGCGGGGCCAGGACCGCTCCGAGGGTGTCGACGAACGACGCGATGCCGATGTTGTCGATGTAGGCGACCCACAGGGCGCCCACCACGAAGCCCACCGAGGCCGTGATGAGCCCACCGGTGCGCGCGCTGATGACCGAGGGCGCCAGGTTGGCCAGGCCGTAGGCGGGCGGGATGAAGTTGGCGACCAGGTTGATGCCCACGGTGGCGACGAAGAAGGTCAGGGCCGCCACCACGGTCAGCCAGATGTTGTCCACGCGCGCGACGATGTCGGCCGGGTTGGTGAGCGCCTCCCCGTACAGCACCGAACTTCCGGCGGTGATGACCAGGGTGAGGAAGGAGAACAGGGCCAGGCTGACGGGCAGCCCCCACAGGTTGCCCCGGCGCATGGCGCGCTCCGAGCGGGTGAAGCGTGCGAAGTCTCCGTAGTTGACGACCACCGCGGCGAAGTAGGCGACCATCGTGCCCACCACGGCCGAGAACGCCGCGACCGTGCCGCCCGGATAGTCGCCTTCACCGGCGAAGACGGTGCCCAGCTCGGAGAGGAGGTCGCCCCCGGCCATGGCCCACAGCGCGATCATCATGGCGATCATGACCGCGTACACCGCCGGTCCGGCCCAGTTCAGGAACACGCCGATCGACTTGATGCCCCGGCTGAACAGCGCCAGCTGGACCACGGCCACGATCACGTAGGAGATCCACCCCACGGCGGACAGGCCCAGGAAGGTGCCCTGGGGGCCCGGGCCGAACAGGGCCGTGATCAGCAGGGCCATCGCGGTGGAGGCGAAGTAGGTCTGGGCCCCGTACCAGAACATGGCGGTGATGCCCCGGATGAGCGTGGGGAACTGGGTGCCGTGCACGCCCATGCTGGCGCGCGCCATGACGGCGTAGGGGATGCCGTAGCGCACGCTCGGGCGGCCGACGAGGTCGCACAGGAACATGACGATGAGCCCGGCCAGGATGATCCCGGCGAACACCGCCCAGCCGTTGAGGCCGTAGGAGATGAAGAGCGTGGCGGCCAGGGTGTAGCCGAACAGGCTCTGGATGTCGTTGGTCCAGACGTTGAAGATCTCGAACGCGCCCCAGCTGCGTCTGCTCCGGGGCACGGGGGCGAGGTCCTCGTTGTGCAGCGAGGGGTCGGGGGACCGGAGGGTCAGGTCGGCGCCGTCAGGGCCGAGCGCCGGTTCGGTGGACGGCGGGTGCTCGGTGTCGCTCATGGGGGTCCTCAGGGGATGGGTGGGAGTGGTGGGCGGGTCAGATGTCGGCGCGGTGGCTTCCGTGGGGGAGCTCGTCCACGGTCAGGCGGTCGAAGGTGCCCGAGGCGGGGTCGTGGACCCAGCTGCGGCCCACACTGGTGGCCAGGTAGGCGTCGCTCGGGTCGTCGATCTCGGCCTGAGGGTGGCGGCGCAGGATCCAGGCGCGCATGAGTACCAGGTAGAGCGCGAAGGCGACCGGGAAGCCGATGACGTAGGCGTAGTCGGGCTGCCACAGGGACACGCCCGAGGCGCCGAACCAGGCGACGAGAGCGGCCGGGTTGACCCCGCGCGCGTACCGGTACTGGCCGTGGGGGTCGTACAGGGCGGGCACGTTCAGGCGACGTCGGCGCAGAACGTAGTAGTCGCAGATCATGATCCCGGCGATGGCCGCGATGAACCCGCCGTAGTAGCTCAGGAAGGTGAACAGGTTGTCCAGCAGCAGCCAGGGCATGACGGCGGTGCCGACCACCCCGGCCAGCACCACCCCCGAGCGGTAGGACAGGTGGGGTGCGGCGGCGTTGACGAAGTTGAGCGCGGCGGGCACGACGTTGGCGGCGGTGTTGGTGGACCACTGGGCCAGGACGATCATCAGCAGCAGGACGCCGAGGACGAGTCCGGTGCTCTGGCCCTGGATGACGTCGACGGGGTTCCACTCGCCGGTGACGATGAAGGAGACCGCGCCGATGAAGGAGATCCAGGCCTGCATCATCGGCAGGGCAACGAAGTGGGCGGTGAGGACGGCCCGGTTGCGGCGCAGGAAGCGGCGCTCTCCGGGGGCGGTGCGCACGAAACGGGTGATGCTCGGGATGTCCACGGCCAGCGGCGCCCACACCACCATGTTGATCAGGAAGAACGCCACCAGCGACAGGTCGCCGCCGGAGGCGAAGGTCCAGATGTTGGTGCCCTCGAGGTCGGCGACGCCGTCCAGCGTGTAGTACATCCAGATCGAGATGGCCAGGATGCACGGGGCCGCGAAGGAGGCCAGCCGTTCGACGGCCTTGATGCCGAGGGCGACGTTGGCGATCTGCACGGCCAGGAACAGGGCGTACCAGAGCGGCCATGAGGAGAACCCGGTCCAGTACTCCACGAGGCCGTTGATGGCCAGGGCGCCGATGTAGGTCTGGATACCGAACCAGCAGGCGGCCACCACCCCGCGCGAGAGCGAGGGGATGTGGGTGCCGATGGTGCCGAAGGGGGCGCGTAGGAACACGGCGAAGGACAGGCCGTGCTCGGTACCGATGTCGGCGGTGAGGGTCATGACCACGGCCAGCGCCATGGTGGCGGTGAGCACGACGAGCATGACCACGGGCAGCGAGAGCCCGCCCTCGACTCCGTTGGCGCCGTACTGGAAGGTGACGATGACGATGGCCAGGGCCACCCACATCCAGACGAAGCCCAGCAGCGAGATGGGGCGCTGGTTGAGCCAGGTGGGCAGGATCGACTCTTCGAGCAGGTGGTTGTTGGCCGGGGCGGGGGTGCTCTGACGGGGGGTGGAGGCGTCCATGAGCCTGTGTTCCTCCGGGAGGGGTCAGGGGTGGTGGGGCCCTCCGAGCGCGGGGCTCAGCGGCCAGTGGGTGACGGTCTTGGGGCGGGGCGCGGCGAGGCTGCGCACCCGGCTGGTGGTGAGGCCGAGGGTCACCAGGGACTCGGCCAGGGCGACGGCGCTGGTCAGGCCGTCCACGACGGGGGCGCCCGCGGTGGCCTCGGGGGTGAGTTCCATTCCGGCCATGCCGCCGCAGCCGAGGATGATCACCTCGGCGCCGTCCTGTTCGACGGCGGCTCGGGCCTGGTGGGCGACGGCGCGCGCCGCGGTGGCGGGGTCGCTCTCCAGTTCGAGCACGCCCAGGCCGCTGGCCCGTACCGAGGCGCAGCGGGTGTGGAGTCCGGCCAGGGTCAGGCGGTCGCGGATCATGGGCACGGTGCGGTCCAGGCTGGTGACCACGGAGTAGCGGTGGCCGAGCAGGCAGGCGGTGTGGGCGGCGGCCTCGGTGATGTCGATGACCGGTGCGGGGCAGAGTTCCTGGAGGCCCTCCTTGCCGTGGTCGCCGAAGCCCGCCTGGATGACGGCGTCGTAGGGGCGGTCGTAGGTCATGACGCGGTCCATGACGGCGACGGCCGCCAGGTGGCTCTCGAAGTTGCCCTCCACCGACTCGGGGCCGAAGCGCGGGGTGAGCGCCTCGACCTCCGTGCCGGGACGGGCGACGGCGCGGGCCTGTTCGGCCAGGGCGCGGGTGATGGCCGTCGAGGTGTTGACGTTGACGATCAGGAGGCGCATGCGGTCCCTTCGTGAGCCGTGCGGGGGTGACCCCGCCCACATTTGAAGCTATTACTTCAATACCTCTTAAAGCAATGACTTCACAAGACCGCCATCTATACTTAACACGCCATGGCTGACTTCACCGAGAACCCCGCGCCCCCACGGTTCGACGAACGAAGGATCGGCGAACGCATCCGCGAACTACGCACCGCGCGCGGCCTGTCCCTGCGTGAGCTGTCCGGACGACTGGAGATCAGCGCGAGCGCGCTCTCCCAGATCGAACGCGGCAAGATGCGCCCCTCGGTGACCCGGCTGTACCAGATCATGGGCGAGCTGAACGTGCCCATGGCCGCGGTGTTCGGACCCGAGGTGAGCGCGCCGGCCGCGCCCGACGCCTACACCACCCCCATGGGGGAGGCGCCCGGTCCGCGCTGGGAACCCGGCGACGCCGCGGTGGGCCGCGTCGCGGTGACCCGGCGGGAGGAGGCTGCCACCCTTGAGCTCGGCCACGGGGTGCGCTACCGCCGCCTGACCCCGGGCCCGGTCCCTGGCATGAACTACTTCGAGTCCGTGTACCCGCCGGGTTCCTACTCCAGCCAGAACGCGGAGTACGTGCGCCACCGGGGCCACGAGATCGGCAACGTCGTCAGTGGCGTGCTCACCGTGGACGTCGGGTTCGACACCTACGAACTCCGGCCGGGCGACTCGATCACGTACCCCTCCACCACCCCGCACCGCATCTCCAACCAGGGCGACCGGGACGCCGTGGCCATCTGGCTCAACCTGGACTGATCCCGGCGCGCCCGGAGAACCACGGGCGCCCGGCTCCTGAGGGGGCGGCAGCCGCCCGAACGCTGAGGAGAGAGGCCCAGGCCCCGGTTGGACCGCCACCCGGCCGTTCTTCCCCCGGTTCGTCGCGGCCACACGGTCCGGCTGTGCGAGACACTCGGTGTCGGGGTGGTGGTCACCGCGCGGAGGGGTTCTGCCACCCGGCGCGACCGCGTGGGTCCGCCGCGCATGATGTACCGCCCGCTCTGCCTCAGGGCAGTTCGTCGAACCTCTCCCGGGCGCGCTCGACGTCCGGCATGGTCTCGGTGGTCCAGCGCAGGAGCGCGTCGACCAGGTCCTGGAGCGTCCTGCCCAGTGTCGAGATGCGGTACTCCACGGCGAGTGGCCGTGTGCTCACGATGACCCGGTCCACCATTCCGTTGCGTTCCAGCCGGCGCAGGGTCGCCGTGAGGGACTTCTGGGTGATGACGGGGATCGCCCGGCGCAGTCCGTTGAAGCGCAGGGGCTGTTCGCACAGGCTGTCCAGTACCTGGAGCGACCACTTGTCGAGCATCTGGTCGAGCAGTTCGCGGTGCTCGGCGGTGATCTGGGGGACGGGCTGGGCGGGCGTGGTTTCCGGCATGATACCTGGTCTCGTTGAGGTTCCCTTTGGCCACCTAGTAGACATGGGATACCTGCAAAACGCCAACTGGAGGAACCTCCCATGACCGTGCAGCTGCTCAGCCCCGAAGGCCTGTTCCAGCCCGTTCCCTACCACCACGTCTCGATCGGCACCGGCAGCCGCCATGTGCACGTCGCCGGCCAGATCGCCCGCGACGGCGAGGCCAACCACCTGGCCCCCGGCGACCTCACCGGCCAGGTCGAGGTGGTGCTGCGCCACGTCGCACGTGGCCTTGCCGGTGCGGGAGCGAGCTTCTCCGACGTCGTACGCCTGCGCTTCTTCGCCGTCGACTGGAAGCCGAACAAGGCCGAGGCCTTCATGAAGGGCATCGAGAACGTGACCGAGGAGCTGAACCTGCCGACCCCGCTTCCGCCCGTCTCGCTGATCGGCGTGGACTACCTCTGGGAGCCCGACGTCCTCGTCGAGCTGGAGGCCTACGCGGTCCTGGACTGAAATCCGGCGGACCCGCTCCGCAAGAGCGGGTCCGCCGCCCTGAGCGGAAACGGGGCCGCACACCGTGAACCGATGCGCGGCACCCGGTCACTCCTCGTCGGAGTCGTCTTCGGGTTCGTCCTCGGTCGGCCGAACCCGGCTCGCGAGCCGGTAGTCGACGCGGACGTCCTCGTAGACGGTCCCGGTCTCGACGGGCTTGGGAAGCCCCGACCGGTCGCTGCCGGAGGTGCCCTCCGACTCAGGGCTTCCCCGGTGCTGGGATCCGACCTCAGGTGCCTCGTGGAAGATCAGTTCGTCCGCGGTCACGGACGCGCTGATCTCCACGTCGTACTCGGTTTCCTTCCGGGTTCCCATGGTGCTCACCCCGATTCACTGGTCGGCTGCCCCGCCGCCGGTGCGCTTCACCGTTTTACCGGCCCACTTCGCCGCACTGCGCAACACGTTCGCGGCGCTCCTCGCGGCCTCCCCGGCGCTCTTCGCGGCGTCCTCCGCCCTCTTCGCGGCGGCTTCCACGGATTGCACCGCGTCCTCGGGGATCGAGCCTTCATCCTCATCCTCAGCCGGGGCCTCGGAGTCGTCCGCGTCCTCGGCTCCCGAGGGGGCGTCGGGCGCCTCGTCCTCGATGTCCGAGTCGACGTCCTCCGGAGTCTCTGGGTCGGATGCGTTGTCCTGCGGAGCGTCCTCGTCTGCCGGTGCGGCACCCTCCGGAGCCTCGGTGTCGGATGCGTCGTGCTGCGGAGCGTCTCCGTCGCCCGGGGCGGCATCCTTGACGGCGCTGCCAGCGCTTGAAGCCACGCCCTCGGTCGTCTCTCCGACGCCCTCTGTCGCTTCTCTGGCAACCTGGCCGACGTCGTCGACCGCGCTCCCAGCACTCGAACCGGCGCCCTTGGCAGCCTCTCCGGCGACCTCACCGACGTTTCCCACCGCACTGCCAGCGTCCGAGCCGACGTCCTCCACCGCGCTCCCGGCACCCGAACCGACGTCCTTCACTGCTCCGCCAGCGCCCGAACCGACGTCTCTCACGGCGCCACCGGCACCTGAACCGACGTCCTTCACCGCACTGCCAGCGCCAGAGCCGACGTCCTCGACCGCTTCACCGGCGCCCTCGCCCAGAGCTCCCACGGCCTGTCCGGCACCGCTGCCCACCTCTTCGAGGCTGGATTCCACACCCCGGGCCACGTGTTCCAACACCTGCGGGTTCTCGTCGATGGTCTTGAGGACCCGTCCGATGATCTCCCGTACGTTGTCGAGTCTGACCTTGAGCAGGGCCTCGGCCTCGACGCCCTTGATGTCCAAGTGGACGCGACCGAGTCCGACGTCCGCTCCCACCTTCAGCTTGAGCAGGTCCAGCACCTCGGCCTGGAGCGACACGGAGGCCACCAGGTTGTCGACCTCGAGTTCGATCTCGTCGACCTTCAGGTTCGGGACCTCAAGGAGGACGTCCGGTTCACCGTTGCCCTCGACGCGGCCGCCGGACTCGCGACGGGGCTCCGGAACGGCTTCCGCGCCCACGCCCTCCGAGGCGAGGTCCTTCGAGGGGTTCCAGGCGTCCTCGCGTGTGTTCCCCTCGGTCCTTGGAGTGTTCTCATCCACCTTTCCCACAACCTTCCGCGTTGCTGGGCACACCCAGCGGTCTCGGCGCCCTCTTGGGGGTGTGTTGCGCACGGTCGGCTCAGACGCGGACTCCAGTGCAGAAGTCCCTTAAGTCACCGTTGTGGGGATTGATGAGAGCGTGTCCGCCCCATGTACCCACCGCGAGCACCGGGAAACTGTTCCTCCTGCTGAGAGGTGCTTCCAGGTGGGGGTCCCAGGCTGAGTGGTCCGGCCTTGGGAGGTCCGGTCGCCTTGTGTCCGACAGCCGCCAGGCGAGGACACGACGATGCCCGGCACTCCCTCAAGGCCCGGTCGAACCCGGTGCCCCCACGCGATACTGGCCTCCATGACGACTTCTTCCACCGCCGCGACCGTGCCGTTCTCCCGAGTCAAGATCCGTGTGGGAGTGCTGGTGTTCTGCGGTGACGAGGTGGCCCTGATCAGGCGTGACCGGCCCGGGTCGGTCCACTACACACCGCCGGGTGGCAATGTCGAGCCGGGCGAGGACCTCACGGTCGCGCTCCGGCGCGAACTGGCCGAGGAACTGGACCTGAGCCCCCACCAGGCCACCGCGCCGGAGCTGCTGTGGGTGGTCGACCAGCGCGTCAGCCGACCCGGCCCCACGCCAGCGCCCCGAAAGATCCACCTGATCCACCGCCTGCACGTGACACCAGAGGTGCGCGAGGTGCTGGCGGTTGAGGAGTACGACGAGCAGCCCGACGGCGGACACGAGATCGGTGTCGTGGAGTGGGTGGACTACCGGGGCGCGGCTGACCTGCCGATCTTCCCTCTGATCGGCGGCGCTCTGGCGGCCCTGCCCGATCCCCACGCGCTCGTCGCCGACGCGGCGCTGCCCGCCGTCACCGACGACGACTACGTGTGGGTATAGGGGGTGTTTCTGGGTGCTTTCGCCGGTGGTGGCGGGTGACGGGTGGGCGGGATGATCCAGAAATCTCGCTCTAGGCCTCCAGGACCTTCTTGAGGTCGGCCAGCCAGGTACGCCAGTCGGCCTTCCACTCGGCGGCGCGCTCGGCGGTGGCGACGCGGGTGTGCTCGACCCCCGCCGAGGACTTGGCATCGCCCTTGGCCTGGAAGGTGACGGCGATGCGGGTGCCCTCGGGCAGGTCGGCGGTGAAGCGCCTGCCGGGTTTCGCAGTGCGTTCGGTCGCCTCGACCGGCAGCCAGCGAGCGCGCAGGTCGGGGTCGGCGAAGGCGTCGAACAGCCGCTCGACCGGAACGTTCACGGTCTTGCTGGCGCTGGAGGCGAAGCCGTCCTTCTTCTGGCCGGGCACGCGTAGACCGCGCTCCTGCTCGTAGGCGACGGTGACGGTCTGTGCCCACCAGTCGGGCACGCCCTGCTCCTCGACCAGCCACGCGGCGATCTCGGTGTGGGTGCGCGAGGTGGCGCCCCAGGCGTCCAGCAGGGCGAACCAGGCGTCGTAGTCACGGCCGGTGGCGTCGGTCACCTTCGGGTCGGAGACACGGTCGCGGATGGTGGCGGCACCCGTCCCCGACGCGGCGCCGTCGGCGGGATCGGAGATCAGGTGCGCCCGGGCGGCCGTATAGCTCTCGCCGGTCCTGGACATGCGGGCGCGGACATTCCGCTCGAAGGACTTCTGACTGGTCATGACGCCTCCTCGGCGGAGCCCACGCCCCCGGTGCCCGCCGGAAGGGCTGTACGTCAGACCGGCACCCCGAGGACTCCGGGGCACCCTTTGCCCCCGCGGTGCTGACGGCGAGGGCGCCGGGGCCGGAGGTTGGGCGCGGGACCGCGACGTCTCCCACGCTACCCCCGGTCGGCACGTGTCACCAGCCCGGCTCAGGGGTGGGTGCGGTGGGCACGCAGGACGGTGTCGTGGGTGTGGTGCGACCCCTCGGGCGCCGGGGTCACCCGGGCACGGGTCTCGTTGACGGTGACGGTCCAGTCGGTGCCCAGGAGTTCGGCCACCTCCGCGGGCTGGTAGTAGTCGCCGGGGGCGTGGCCGTCCGCCAGCCGCTCGGGAAGCGGCGTGATGTCGTGGCCGACGAACAGGAGGGTGCCGCCGGGGGCCACGGACGCGAGCAGGGTGCGCAGGGCGGTGTGCTCGGGTTCCCGTGGGAGCGGGAAGTAGTGGACGGTCACCAGGTCGAAGGCACCCGCCGGGGGAGGCGTGGTGGTCAGGTCGCCCCGTTTCCAGGAGACCCGGCCTGAGACGCCGCCGCTCGCGGCGGCGGCGCGGTCGAGGGCGACACCGGAGATGTCGACCCCGGTGACCAGCCAGCCCCGGTGCGCCAGCCAGAGGGCGTCGCCGCCCTCGCCGCAGCCCACGTCGAGTGCCTGACCGGGTGGGAGGTCGGCGAGTTCGGTGACGAGGACGCCGTTGGGGTCGCCGCTGAAGAGCTGCTCCTGGCTGCCGTACCTGTCGTCCCAGAACTGTGCGTCCATGCTCGTGCTCCTTGGTGGTTCGCAGGGGCCTGTTGGCCCGCTCCGTCACCAAGGTGCCCCGACCGCGAACAATGTGGCAATGCTTGTTGCGGGAATGGCAAAAAGGTCAGGAGGGGTGGTCGTACACGAGGGTGTGCCGCCAGAACAGACGCCGGCGCACACGGGCACCGGGCAGCTCCTCGGCTGCCGCGGCGCGGATCCGGCCCAGGGTCCACCGCGGCTCCAGGGTGGGCGCTCTCATGTGCGGGGGCGGTTCGGTGGCGGCGACCGGGTGCCAGATCAGGCCGACCAGCGGGTTGAGCACGGCGGAGACCAGTGCGGTGAGGTGGTCGGCCCAGCCCGCGTCGCGGTGGCAGCCCACGACCACCAGCCGTCCGCCGGGGGACAGGGTGGCGCGTAGCTCGCGCAGGGTCGCCTCCAGCGGCAGGTGGTGCAGGACGGCCACCATGGTGACGGCGTCCCAGCGGCGGTCGGGGTCGCGCTCCGCGAAGCCCGCCTGGGTGACGGTCACTCCGGGGGCGTCCGCGAAACGGGCCCGGGCGAGCGCCGCGGTGGCCGGATCGGGTTCGAGTCCCGAGACCTCGCCGACGCGTCGGTGCAGGCGTGCCACCAGGTTGCCGGTGCCGCATCCCACGTCCAGGACGTCGCGCGCCCCGCTGGCCGCCACCCTGCGCACCACCCAGGGGGCGAGGCGGTCGTTGTGGCTCCACGGATGCCGCTGGTTGAGGCGGTCCAACCAGGTGGTCACGGGTGTCAGCGAGGGCATGTCGGCCACAGTAGCGGGGCGACCGGCTCAGCCCAGCAGTGCCCCGGCCACGGTCAGCCCCGCCCACGCCGCACCCACACCCAGACCCAGGTGGGCCAGCACGTTCACAAGGGCGCGCCCCCGGGAGCCGGTTCGGCAGAGCTGGACCGTCTCGTACGCGAACGTGGAGTAGGTGGTCAGCGCCCCGCACACCCCCACGCCCAGCAGAGACATCGCCTCGGGGGACAGGGGGAGGGCCAGCAGCGCCCCGAGGACCAGGCTGCCCACCACGTTCACCACCAGGGTTCCCCAGGGGAAGTCCTCGCCGAGCCGGCGTTTGAGTTCCAGGTCCACGAGGAAGCGGACAGGAGCTCCCACGGCCGCGCCCAGAACGACCATCAGCTCGCTCACGGGTTGCGCCCTCCTCCGTGTGTGAGGAACCGGTGGGCCAACGAGGAGGCGGCCCAGGCCGCGGTGAGCGCCCCCGCGACCGTGAGGAGGAGGTAGGTCAGCGCGACCTGGGGTGCGCCCCGCTCCAGGGCGGTGACCACGTCAGTGGCGTAGGCGGAGAAGGTGGTGTACCCGCCGAGGAACCCCACCCCCCAGAAGGGGCGGACGAGGCGGTTCCCGGGCCAGCGGTGCACGATCAGCTCCATGAGCAGGCCGATCAGCAGGCTGCCGGTGACGTTGATCGCCAGGATCGTCCAGGAGACCCCGGAGGCCGCGGGCGGGCAGAGCGCGTCCAGGGCGTGCCGGGTCAGTGCGCCCAGTGCCCCACCGGCGGACACGGCGGCGACCAGGAGCGGCAGCGACCCCCGTGCGGATGTGGACATGGGGTCATTGTGCACCCGCCGTAGCCGCCGTGCCCGATCAGTGCGGGTGGCGACAACGGCGCGACTCCGATATCCCGTGGCGGCCCGGTGCGCGCGTGCCTGGAGAACCGCATGCACGTGGACCTGGTGGGGGACGGTGTCGAGCTCGAACGACTGTTCTCCCTGGGCGCCTCCGTGCTCGCTCGTCTCCCCGGCCTGGTGGTGTTGGCCGACCCCGAGGAAAACGAGTTCTGCCTGGTCGACGACTGAGGTGTCCGCGAGCCCTCAGGGTCCGGGCTCAGGGGGCGTTCAGGGCCATCCCCCATAGTTTCCTGGCCCGGCGTATAGGATTCTGGCCATGCAGTCAGAAAATAATCCAGACGGCCAGAAGCGGTCCTTCATCGAGGAGGCCCGCAGGGCGCAGATCATCGAGGCGGCGGTGGCGACCATCGCCGAGGCGGGCTACCCCAGCGCCTCCCTCGCTCGGATCGCTAGGACCGCCGGGATCAGCAAGGGCGTGATCTCCTACCACTTCGACGGCAAGGACGAGCTGATGGACCAGGTGGTGACGGGCGTCTACACCGAGATCGCCGAGACGGTCGCCGCCCGGGTCATGGCACAGGCCGACGCCGAGGCGATGCTGCGCGCCCACGTGCGCGGCGTGGCCGAGTACGCACTGGAACACCGTGACCGCATGGCCGCGCTCGCCCAGATCTTCATCCACGCACGCGACGCCGACGGCGGCCCCCGGTTCGGGGGGCGCAAGGCCGAGCCGCTGTACCAGGGCCTCGAGGCGTTCTACCGCCACGGGCAGGACAGCGGCGAGTTCCGCGACTTCGACGTGCGCGTGATGGCGGTCAGCCAGCAGTCGTCCATCGACGCGATGTTCGAGTACTGGCGCGTCCACCCCGACCACGACCTGCTCGCGCACGCCGACGAACTGGGAGAACTCCTGGTCCGCGCCACCCGAGCCGACTGACTGCCCCAGGGCTCACCCAACCCGGACAGAGGGCACCATGACACCGCGACCATCCACGACCACCACGACCCGTCCCCCGGCCACCACGGCACGCCTGTTCTTCGTCGACAACCTGCGCGTGTTCCTGACGGTGCTGGTGGTCCTGCACCACGTGGCCATCACCTACGGCAACATCCCGCTGTGGTTCTACACCGAACCCGCCCAGGACCCCACCGGCGGCCTGTTGGACCTGTTCGTGGTCCTCAACCAGACCTTCTTCATGGGCCTGTTCTTCCTGCTGGCCGGGTACTTCGTCCCGGGGGCGGCGGACCGCCGGGGGCGGCGCTCCTTCGTCCGTGAACGCCTGGTCCGCCTGGGCGCGCCCCTGCTGCTGTTCCTGCTGTTGCTGCGCCCCCTGGCCATGGCGCCCGCGCACGCGGACATGCTGGCCGCCGACCCCGAGCTGTCGTACTGGATGCTCTACGTGTTCGGGATCGACCCTGGACCCTTGTGGTTCGTGGAGGTCCTGTTGGTGATGAGCCTGGTCTACGTGGTGGTCCGGGGTCTGCGTGAGCGCCGCGCCCCCGTCCTGGAGGCCGGTGCGGCTCGGGATGCGTCCCGGCCCGCTGACTCCGAGCCGCTGCACTGGTTCGTCCCGGTCGTGCTGTTCGCGGCGGGGCTGGCGGTGGTCACCTTCGTGTGGCGGTTCGCCTTCCCCGCGCCGTACTGGCCGGTGGTGGGGCTGCCCAGCCCCGGCTACCTGCCCCAGTACGCGGCCCTGTTCACCGTGGGTGTGTTCGCGTACCGGCGCAACTGGCTGATGCGACTCCCGAACTCGGCAGGGTGGGGCGGACCGGCCATGGCGGTCGCGGGTCTGGTCGCCCTGGGGGCGGCCGTCGCGGTCCTGGGTGTGGACTCCCTGACCCCGGGTGGGTGGCAGGTGCTGGTCCAGCTCCTGGCGGAGACCCTCTTCTCCATGGGCGTGGTGGTGACGCTGCTGGTGCTCTTCCGGAGGCTGTGCAACCGGAGCAACCGCTTCCTGGGCTTCCTCTCCGACAACGCCTTCGCGGTCTACGTGCTGCACGCCCTCGTGCTGGTCGCGCTCGGGCTGGCGCTGAGCGGGTGGGAGGCCAGCGCCCTCGCCAAGTTCGCCGGGATGGCCGCCTTGGCCGTGCCGTTGTGCTGGGTGGTGGCCGCCGCCGTGCGGTCCTTCCCGGGGGCCCGACGCATCCTCTGAATCGAGGTGCGCGACGGAACCCCAGGGTTAGGGTCGAGCCAGGACTCCCGAAGGAAGGACCCCCGTGGGCACTCAGAAGGAACGCATGCTGGCCGGCGAGCTCTACCTCGCCGACGACCCCGAGATCGACGCGGACGTGGCCCAGGCCCGGCTGCGCTCCGAAGCGTTCAACAGCACTGCGGCCGACGATGTGGAGGGCAGGCACAAGGCCCTGACCGACCTCGTCGGTGAGCTGGGTGAGGGGAGCGAGGTCCGTCCGCCGCTGCGGGTGGACCTGGGGTACCGGATCACCATCGGGCCTCGCTCGTTCGTCAACTTCGACGCGGTCATGCTCGACGTCGCCCCCATCACCATCGGCGCGGACGTGCTGATCGGTCCGGGCGTCCAGCTGCTCACCCCCACACACCCCCTCGACCCCGAGTTGCGCCGAGCCAAGTGGGAGGCTGCCGAGCCCATCACCATCGGCGACAACGTGTGGCTCGGTGGCGGGGTCATCGTCTGCCCGGGTGTGACCATCGGTGAGAACACCGTGGTGGGCGCGGGGGCGGTGGTGTCCAAGGACCTGGCCGCCAACGTGGTGGCGGTCGGGAATCCGGCCCGGGTCGTCAAGGAGATCTGACGCCCCCGTGAGGGAGGAGCACGCATGAGCGGCGAGGACGACGTCCGGCGGATCGCGCTGGCACTGCCGGAGGTGACCGAACGCCCCTGCTATGGCAGGCCCGCCTTCTACGCCTCGGGCAGGATCTTCGCCCGCCTGCACGACATGCCCGACGTCCTGGTCCTGTGGCTGGCCAGCGCCGAGCACGGTCAGGAGCTGAGGGACGGCGACCCGGAGCGGTTCTTCACCACCGACCACTACCAAGGGCACGCCAGCGTGCTGGTGCGCCTGGGCCTGGTGGAGACCACGGAGCTGTCCGAGCTGCTGGACGAGGCCTGGCGTCTTCGCGCCCCGCGCCGCCTGACCGGGCCCGGACCGGACACGCGGGGCTGACCCTGGGGTGAGGGGCGGGGACACGTGGTGTGTCCCCGCCCCTCACCCGTCCCGGTCGGAAACGAGCTGACGGGTGTGTCTCTCCCGGCATGTGACCCCGCTGGTCAGGTGGCATGGGGAGCCGGGGCCTCGTGTGCGGGCCACGGCCACGGAGGGGCCGTTCCCCGGTGTGGCGCCACCGGGGAACGGGGTCTGCGACACCGCTAGGGGGCCTGGACAGCCGACGCCGGTTCGGTGTCCCCGTGGGAGAACTGGGTCCGGTACAGCTCGGCATAGCGCCCGCCCCGGGCCAGCAGCTCGGTGTGGGTTCCGCGTTCCGCGATCCTCCCGGCCTCGACCACCAGGATCGCGTCGGCGGCGCGGATGGTGGACAGCCGGTGGGCGATGACCAGGGCGGTCCGCCCCTCCAGGGCCTCGGCCAGGGCCGCCTGGACCGCGGCCTCGGACGTGGAGTCCAGGGCGGATGTGGCCTCGTCGAGGATGACCACCTCGGGCCCGGTCAGCAGGAGGCGGGCGATCGTGAGCCGCTGGCGTTCCCCGCCGGAGAAGCGGTAGCCGCGTTCGCCGACCACCGTGTCCAGCCCGTCGGGCAAGCTGCCGACCAGGGTGTCCAGGCGGGCGCGGCGCAGGGCGTCCCAGACCTGGGCGTCGGTGGCCTCCGGGGACCCCAGGGTGAGGTTGGCGCGGATGGACTCGTGGAACAGGTGTCCGTCCTGCGTGACCATGCCCAGGGTGGCGCGCACGGACGCGAACGTGAGGTCGCGGACGTCGGTCCCGGCCAGACGGACTGAGCCCTCGTCCACGTCGTACAGGCGCGGGGTGAGCTGGGCGATGGTGGACTTGCCCGCCCCGGAGGAGCCGACCAGGGCCACCGTCTGGCCGGGTTCGACCCGGAAGGACACTCCGTGCAGGACCGGTCCGTTGTCGGTGGTGTCCAGGGTGGCGACCTCCTCCAGGGAGGCCAGGGAGACCCGGTCGGCGGTGGGGTAGCCGAAGGTGACGTCGTCGAATTCCAGCGAGACCGGCCCGGCGGGGACCGGGCGCGCGTCCGGCTTCTCGTCCACGAGGGGTTCGAGGTCGAGCACCTCGAACACCCTGCTGAAGCTGACCAGGGCGCTCATGATCTCCACGCGGGCACTGGCCAGGGCGGTCAGCGGGGCGTACAGGCGGGTGAGGAGCATGCCCATCGCCACGACCGTTCCGGCGTCGAGCTGGCCGCGCAGCGCGTAGAAGCCGCCGAGGCCGTAGACCAGGGCAAGGGCGAGCGCGGAGACCAGTGTCAGGGCGGTGAAGAAGACCTCCTGGACCATGGCGGTGCGCACTCCGATGTCGCGGACCCGGCTGGCTCGGCGGGCGAACTCGGCGGACTCGTCTCCGGGGCGGCCGAAGAGCTTGACCAGGGTGGCGCCGGGCGCGGAGAAGCGCTCGGTCATCTGGGTGCTCATGGCGGAGTTGTGGATGGTGCGCTCGCGTTCGATCCTGGCCAGGCGGGCGCCCATGCGGCGGGCCGGCAGGACGAAGACGGGCAGCAGCACCAGCGAGAGCAGGGTGATCTGCCAGGACAGGGTCACCATGACGACCAGCGCGAGGACGAGGGTGACGAAGTTGCTGATCACTCCGGACAGGACGTCGCTGAAGGCGCGTTGGGCGCCGATGACGTCGTTGTTGAGCCTGCTGACCAGCGCGCCGGTGCGGGTGCGGGTGAAGAAGGCGACCGGCATGCGCTGGACGTGGTCGTAGACGGTGGTGCGCAGGTCCAGGATGAGCCCCTCGCCGACCCGGGAGGAGAGCCACCGCACGATCAGGGCGAGGACGGCCTCGGCGATCGCGACCAGGGCGATGAGTCCGGCCAGCAGGAGGACCGGCCTGAGGGGCGATCCGTCCACGATCTCGTTGACGACCTCACCGGCCAGGAGCGGGGACGCCACCGCCAAAGCGGCCACGAGGACGCTGAGCGCGAGGAACCAGGCTAGGGGGCGCGAGTGCGGGCGGGCGAAGGCGGCGATCCTGCGCAGGACCGGCAGGGAGAAGGGGCGTTGATCCTCGTGGGCGTGCATCGCGTGGTAGATCGAGTTCCACGCGGCCATTTCCATACTCATGGGGTCATCCACCGGTCCGTGTCGTTGGCTACCCCTGAACAGTAGAACCTCAACAATAGTTCAGGTCAACTTTGCACACGCATCTCTCTCACACTCCTTATTGTTCCCTGACATGTGGGCGTTTAGGGTAGCTTAGGGAACTAAAGGGAGGATGTCATGAGTGTGATCTACCGGACCGAGGCCGAGGGGCAGTGGCTCCGACAGCGGTACAGCCAGGCCCTGGCCGACGCCCCGGTGTCGAACCGGCAGCTGCGCGTCCCCACCCGCGAGGGCGAGACCTTCGTGTTCGCCTGCGGTCCCGAACAGGCTCCGCCACTGGTTCTGCTGCACGGTTCCGGGGCCAACGGCAGCCACTGGTACGCGGACCTGCCCGCGTGGTCCGAGCACTTCCGCGTGTACTCGGTGGACCTGGTCGGCGAACCCGGGCTGAGCGCGCCCTCCCGCCCTGACCTGGCCACGGAGGCCAGCGCGCTGTGGCTGGACGACGTCCTGGCCGGGCTCGACGTGCACACGACCGCGATGGTCGGTATGTCCCTGGGGGGATGGACGGCCCTGGACTACGCGGTCCGCCGACCCGGACGAATCACCCGCCTCGCCCTGGGATGTCCCGGAGGCCTGGGCGCGCAACGCCGGTGGAGCATCCTCGCGGCGGGGCTCCTGATGCTCCTCGGGCCACGCGCCCGGGAGCGCTCCGTCCGCTACCTGGTGGGGCTCGACCGCTCCGGAAACGAGGCGGTGCTGGAGGAGGTCATGGCGGTCTTCACCCGGTTCCGCCCGCGCACCGAGGCCCTGCCGGTCCTCAGTGACGACGCTCTGCGCACGCTGGACCTCCCGCTCCAGGTCACCGTGGGCGACCGCGACCGGATGTTCGACTCCTCGGAGACCGCCCGGCGGGTGCGCGCGTGCGTTCCACACGCGCACGTGCGGGTGCTTCCGGGGGTCGGCCACGCCCTTACGAGCCAGACCGGATCCGTTCTGGAGTTCCTTCGGGGGCGGGTTCCCCACCCCGGGTGACCGTTCCCGCGCTGACCGCGTTGGCGGCCACGATCGCCAGGATCGCCGCGCCCTCCACCCAGTCCAGAGCCTGTCCCAGCACCGCCCAGCCCGCGAGGGCCGCCATCACCGGGTGCACGCTCATGAACAGGCCGAAGAACCGGGCCGGGACCCGCCGCAGCGCGTACAGGTCGCCCAGGAACGGGACCATCGAGCAGAGGACCCCCGCCACCGCCGCGCACAGCACGGCGGTGAGCGTGGGCGGGTTCAGGTACAGGACGACGATCCCTACGGGGACGAACACGAGCGCGGAGATCCCCGCGGCGGCGGCCGATCCCTCGATCCCGGGCAGCCGCCGCCCCACCGTCCTGTTGAGCAGGATGTACGCCGCCCAACAGGCCGCCGCGACCAGGGCCAGGCAGATCCCGAGGTAGTCGGTGGACGGTTGCGGGCGCATGAGGACCGCGACCGCGCCGCCCGCCACCAGCGCGCAGGCCAGGTCGGTCCAGCGGCGCGAGGCGGCCAGGGCCACCGCCAGGGGACCGAGGAACTCCAGGGTGACGGCGAGCCCCAGACCGATGCGGTCGACGGCCAGGTACAGGGTCAGGTTCATGGACCCGAACACCACCGCCATCGCCAGCACCGGCCACCACTGGTGCCAGGTGAACGAGCGCAGCCGGGGCCGTCCCACCACCATCAGCACGGTGCCCGCCACCCACTGGCGGATCGCGACCACACCGACCGGCCCGATCACCGGGAAGGCCAGCGCGGCGGTGGCCGCGCCGACCTGGTTGGAGGCGCCGCCGGTCAGCATCACGGCGACGCCCCGCCATCGCCTCCCGCCCGCTTCGGGGCCGTTGCCCCCGGCCGTGGACCCGCCCTGTCCGGTGTCGGTGGAAGTCGTCATACCGCGAGCATCCACCGGCGTTTCACATACGCAAAATGCATACGACTGTGCATCTATACGCTGGAGTCATGGATCTCGAACTCCGCCACCTGCGCTGCTTGGTCGCCATCGTGGACACCGGCAGCTTCAGCGACGCCGCCCTCGAACTCGGGGTGTCCCAGGCGGCGGTCTCCCGGACCCTCGCCGCGCTGGAGGGCATCCTCGACGTGCGTCTGCTGCACCGCACCAGCCGCAACGTCACGCCCACCACCGCGGGGGTCCAGGTGCTGGCCCGAGCCCGTCACCTGCTGGCCGAGGCCGACAACCTCGTGAGCGAGGCCACCACCGGCCACACCCGGCTGAGGGTGGGGCACGCGTGGTCGGCGGTGGGTCGCCACACGGCCGAGTTCCAGCGCCGCTGGTCCCACCTGTACCCGGACGTGGCCCTGCACCTGATCCGCACCAACACCCCCACCGGGGGCCTGGCCGAGGGACTGTGCGACCTGGCGGTGGTCCGGGCGCCCTTTGACAGCAAACGCTTCGACAGCGCCGTGGTGGGGCACGAGCGGCGGCACTGCGCGATGGCCTCCGACGACCCCTGGGCGCGCCGCCGTTCCCTGCGTCTGGACGAGCTGGCGGGCCGGGTCCTGCTGTTCGACCGCCGCACCGGGACCACCACCGCGGACCTGTGGCCGGAGGACGCCCGCCCGGAGATGGAACCCACCCGCGACATCGACGACTGGTTGGCCGAGATCGCCACCGGGCGTGCGGTCGGCATCACTCCCGAGAGCACCGCGACGCAGTACCGGCGCGACGGGATCGTCTTCCGGCCCCTGCGCGACGCGCCGCTGATCCCCGTGCGGCTGGTCTGGCGGCGGCACGACCCGCACCCTGCCACGCACGCGGCGGTGGCTCTGCTCTCGGAGCTGTACGCGAAGGGCCGCTGACCCCAGGGGGAGCGGTCAGAGCGCGCTCACGTCGCGGCGCTCCTCCTGCTGGGCGGCCCGGACCGCCAGGGAAAAAGGGGTGGGCCGCCCGGGACGTGTGGGCCTAGGATCGGTCGCATGGCCACTCGACTTGTTCAGATCGCGATGAACGCCCAGGATGACGCCGCGGTCGGCGGTTTCTGGGCACGGGCACTCGGTTGGGAGACCTCCAGCGAGGGACCCGGCGTCACCAACCTCGAACCCGAGGGCTTCGCCTACCCCGACCCCATCGCGCTCTGCGTCGACGTTCTTCGCGTGCCCGAACCCAAGACGGTACGGAACCGCGTGCGCGTGGACCTCGCCACCACCTCCGAGGCCCACCTGACTGAGCTGGTCGCGCGCCTGGAGGGCCTTGGCGCGACCCCCGACGACCGGGGACGGGAAGGCGCCCCCGGGGCCGCCCTGTGCGACCCCGAGGGCAACGAGTTCCGCGTGCTGGAGCCCCGCGCCCTCTACCGGGACACCGGCCCGCTGGCCGCGGTGGTGCTCGACTGCGCCGACCCGCGGGCCATGGCCCGTTTCTGGGGCGAGGCGACGGACTGGACCGTGCACGAGGTGACCGACGAGCACGCGCTCCTTCGCTCCTCGGAGAGGGTCGGCCCGTACCTGGAGTTCGTCCGCTCCGTCGAGGTGAAGACCGTGAAGAACCGGGTCCACCTCGACCTGGGGCCCTATCCCGGTGATGACCAGGCGGCGGAGGCGGAGCGGCTGCGGGCCCTGGGCGCCACCGACGTCGACCTGGGGCAGGGTGACGTGCCGTGGACCGTGCTGGCCGACCCCGAGGGGAACGAGTTCTGCGTCCTCACCCCGCGCTGACGGCAGAACCGGTCGACCCTCGCGGGACCGGGCGCGAGGAACACCGCAACAGGATTCGGGGGGCTGGCTACAGCCCTGTCGAATCCCCCGGCCCCCGCCTCAGAGGTCCAGGGAGTCGATGAGGTCGATGATCCCCACTTGCTGGAGACCGTTGATGAGCAGGAGGAGCCCCACGATGCCGATGACCCAGGACAGCACCTCGCGCGAGCCCGAGTCGATCTTCTCCCGCCAGCGGTCCAGTCTGGGGCGCAGGCGCTCGCCGAACACGCGGTGGCCCAGGTAGAGCAGGACCGGGGGCAGGACCATCACCAGGTTGTAGGCGGCGAGCATGGGGACCCAGGTGTGCGGGGCCAACTCGGCGGTGCTCATGACGCCGATCGCGCCGAGGTAGGGCAGCGCGGTCCCGGCCTCCAGCAGTCCGGTGGCCAGGCCCAGGCCGACCATGCTGGTGGTCCGGAACGAGGCCGGGCGGCGGGGTGCGCGGCGTTTGGTGGGCATCACCCAGGAGTAGGCGAACAGGCCCGCCCCCAGGACCACCATGACCCAGCCCGTGACGGGGCTGTCGGCGAGGTGGGACAGTTCGCTCAGTGCGACTCCCAGCCCCAGCATGAGCGCGCACCCGAGGACGAAGTAGAAGAGTGCCACCGTGCCGAGGTAGACGAAGAGGGGGCGGGCGACGGAGCTGGCGCCGCTCAGCAGCACGAAGAGCGAGACACCGAGGGTGGTGGGGCTCAGTGTGTCCAGGAGCGCCAGTCCGGCGACCGGCAGGAGTACGTCCAGGGGAGGCATGCGTCTCTCCGCATCTTTTCAACTCGACTGTGCCAAATAAAATAACACAGATGTGCTAAAAAAGGAGGGTGCCCAAGATCGTTGATCACGAAGAACGCCGCCGGGAGCTGGCCGAGGCCCTGTGGAGGGTGATCGCCCACTCCGGCCCCCAGGCCGTGTCCATCCGCACCGTCGCCGCCGAGGCGGGGCTCTCCGCCGGGGCACTGCGCCACTACTTCCAGACCCGCGAGGAACTGCTGGTCTTCGCCATGGACCTGTCCGAGGAACGCGTGGTCGGGCGGATGCGGGAGCAGTCGCTCAGCATGGCCCCCGAGGACTCCATGGTCGAGCGCGCCGCCGGGTTCGCCGAGCACATGCTCCCCCTGGACCCCACTCGCAGCGCCGAGTTCCGTGTCTGGGAGGCCGCCGGGCACCTCGGCGACCTCGACCCCCGCCTGGAGGAGCGCTGGATCCGCCAGAGGGGCCTCTACCGTCGGTTGGTCGGCGGGCTCGGTGGCCTGCCTCCCCTGGAGGACCCCGAAAGCGAACACCCCGACCCCTGGTTGGAGACCTGGGCCGCGTTCCTGCACACCTTCGTGGACGGGCTCGCGCTCCAGATGATGGTCAACCCGGCACAGGTTCCCCCCGAGGCCGGGCGGGCGAGGCTGCGGTCCTTCCTGGCGCACGTCGAGTCCACCCGGGCGTAGCCCCGGCCCGATCGCCTCGGCCCGGCTCCCGGACCAGGGGTGGCCCGGCCACTCCCCGGGCTTGGACATACTGGGTGCGCGGTTCGGGGTGATTCCGAATGATGTCGAGGGGGAGAGTGTGACCACCATGCACGGCGAGGGTGTGCCGGACGGACGGACCAAGGTCGAGTTCCGGCCCGCGGGGATCGAGGACGTCCCCGCGCTGGTCGACCTGGTCAACTCCTGCTACCGGGGCGACAGCTCGCGGCAGGGCTGGACCACCGAGGCTGACTTCCTCGACGGGCAGCGGGTGAACGCCGACGCCCTGGCGGAACTGTTCGGCCGCACCAACACCCTGGTGCTCGTGGGCGAGTCCGAGGGCGAGATCGTCACCTGCTGTGAACTCCAGCGCAGTGTCAACGGCGCGTACTTCGGGATGTTCTCGGTGCGCCCCGACCTCCAGGGAGCGGGCCTGGGCCGAGTCGTGCTGGCCGAGGCCGAGCGTACGGCCGCGCGCGAGTGGGGCTGCCGCCTGATCCGGATGAAGGTCCTCAAGCAGCGCCCCGAGCTGATCGCCTGGTACGAGCGGCGCGGGTACACGAGCACCGGCAAGACCGAACCCTTCCCCTACGGAGACGACGCCTTGGGACAGCCCCGTCGGGACGACCTGGCCTTCGTCGAACTCACCAGGGAACTGCTCTTCGACTGACCGTCAGGGTTGTTCGAGGTTGGCCGACATCCGCTCGAGGACGTTGACCGTGTCCCGGTACTCCTGGTCGCCGACGCCCTCGCACAGTCGTTCCCGTGTGCGTTTGACGCGCTGGAGGAGTTCTCCGTGGGCCCGCTGGCCGTCGGCGGTCAGCTCCAGCGAGACCAGGCCGCTCACCCAGCCGCGCTCACGCAGGGCCTCCACGGCCGGGGCGACGGTGGGCTCGTCCTCCTCCAGAAAGGGCGCCAGACGCTGGTCCAGCTGGAGGACGGTGCCGGGGTCGTCGTGCAGGGAGTTGAGCACCTGCCACTGGCGGGGGGGGGGGGGGGGGGCGGGCNCCTCGGCCAGGGTCCGGTCGAGGTCGTTCTCGATGAGCCGGTCCAGGTGCTTGAGCCAGAATCCGATGGGCAGGTCGGTCATGGTGCCTCCGGATGGGTCGAGGTCCGGGTCCCGAACGGACCGACGATATATCGGCCGTCGCCGTCGCGGCCAGTGTCACGCCGGATTCGGCCGGTGCGTGTTCCGTGAGGCCGATGGTGAGAGACGGTGCGCAGGTGCAGTCGCCAGCCGTCGCCCCCGGGTGGCCCGGGCCACCCGGGGCGGTTGATCCCGGCGGGGGAGCGCTGAGTACTGAACGGTCACCGGTCCCTTCCGTACGATCTCGGTGACACAGGGGCGCCGCCGATCAGCTCCGTCACGGCCGTCAGTGAGAGCCGCGCGCTCCAGGGCCTCGTCGCAGTGGGACCGGGCGACTGGTGGAAGGGCAGGCCCACCGCTGACTGGCTCAGTCCGGAACCCGGCACAGGATCGCGCCCCGGGGGATGACGAACACACCGTCGGGATGAGCGCTCCACCGCCGCCAGCCCTGGGAGATCCACTCCAGGTCGTCCTGGCTCGCCATCCCCCTCGCGACGGCGTCGCTCCCCACCGCCGACTCCAGGATCCGGCGCGACCACATGTCGCCCCACCAGGAACGGCGTTCGGGGTCTGAGTGGTTCCACGCCTCGGCGACATAGCTGACCTCGGTGAATCCGGCCGCGTGCGCCCAGGCCAGCAGGTGGCGTCCGGCGTCGGGTTCGCCCCCGTTGGCGCGGGCCACCCGCTGGTAGAGCGTCATCCAGGCGTCCAGCTCGGGCAGGCGCGGGTACCAGAACATCGCCGAGTAGTCGCTGTCGCAGGCGGCCACCACGCCGCCCGGTCGGGCGACCCTGCCCATCTCGGCCAGGGCCCGCACCGGGTCGCCCACGTGTTGGAGGACCTGGTGGGCGTGGACGACGTCGAAGGCGTCGTCGGGCAGGTCCAGGCCGTGGACGTCGCCGACCACGAAGTCGACGTTGTCCGCGCCCGCCTCCTCGGCGTGGGCTCGTGCCCGCTCGACCGCCTCGGTGGAGGCGTCCACGGCGGTGACGCGGCCGGGCGCGACCCTGCGGGCGAGGTCGACGGTGATGCTGCCGGGACCGCAGCCCACGTCCAGGAGGGAGTGCCCGGGCCTGATCTCCGGCAGCGCGTATGCGGCTGAGTTCTCCGCGTTCCGCCACAGGTAGGAGGTGGTGACGGTCGGGTGCTGTCCGTGCGTGTACCGGGCCATCGGGTTCCGCCTTCGTCTCGGGGGCTTCGGCCGACCCTACCCCCACATCTCTCCTTATGAGACTCAGTTCTCAATAGGCGAGACGAAAAATGTCCGGATCAGTGGGACAGCCGCTCCTCCAGGGCCTTCAGGTCGGAGACGAACCAGCACTGCGTTCCGCGATCACACTCGCGGACGAGATCGCGAAAGGCGTCGCTGGCCGCCACGTGCGCGGAGACGTCCCCGACCACGGCCAGACGGAGTCGGTAGTTGGCGAACTTCTGGAGGAACTCTCCCGCCACGCCGGTGCTCAGCCGGAAGAAGTCCGGGTCCAGGCGTCCGGCGGGCACCGCGACCCAGGTGACGCCGTGGTGGAAGGCGTCCCCGATCACGTCGGCGGCCTCGCGCAGGGGAGGTCCCAGCTCCGGGCAGAGCATGACCGGCCGTGTGCCCAGCTGGCGGACCTCCGGGAGGGTCTGCGACATCGGCTCCGTTTCCCTGCCCGGCTCCCCTGCTGCGTCCGGAGCGCTCACCGCTGGTCACCCACGAGGGAGTCGATGTAGCCCAGCAGGGTCGAGGTGGAGGCGAGGTCGCCCACCATGACCACCTTCAGCCGGGAGCGCTCGGGGTCGTGGACCACCTGGACGTGCGCCCGGCCGCGGTCCTCGGGGCGCCCGGTGACCGTGAGCAGCGTGGTGACGCGATCGGCCATGGCGCGGTCGACCCCGTCGACCTGCACCACCGTGGAGGCCTCCGCATGCGGAGCCTCCCGGGTCTCGGGCCCCTCCTCGGACAACGGGCCACCCGTGAACTCCTCAAGGTCACGGCGGCGGACGCGGTACTGCTTCCCGATCCGGGTGGCCGCCAGGCGCCCTTCACGGACGTAGGCGCGCACCGTCTTGACGTGCAGACCCAGAAGGTCCGCGACCTGGTCCACCGAGTAGTACTGCTGGGGCACGGCTCTCCTCACTGACGCTTCCTCCTTCCGCAAACTTCCCTCATCATACTCGCGATCACAGGACTTTAGGGAAGTTTGGGGAGTGTGGTGCGGCACGAGAGAAGCGGGTACCAGAGGGGAGAGGGGAAACTCCGGGGGAGGGGGAGACCATGGCACTCCTCCACACGATCAGGCCGTGTCTGTGGTTCAACGACCAGGCACAACAGGCGGTGGAGTTCTACACGCACGTCTTCGAGAACTCGCGCGTGCTCAGGACCACGTACTACGGCCCCGACATGCCGGGGGCCGAGGGCACCGTGCTGACCATCGAGTTCGAACTGGACGGAGCGCCCTTCACAGCGCTCAACGGCGGGGGCGGGTTCACCTTCGACGAGGCGGTGTCCTTCCAGGTCATCTGCCGCGATCAGGCCGAGTCCGACCGCTACTGGAACGCCCTCACCGACGGCGGCCAGGAGAGCCAGTGCGGCTGGCTCCGGGACCGCTTCGGCCTCTCCTGGCAGGTCTTCCCGGAGGAGCTGGACTCCCTGGTGTGGGACCCCGACCCCGAGCGGGCGTACCGGGCCACCCAGGCCATGCTCACGATGCGCCGGATCGACCTGGAGGCGGTCCGCCGGGCGGCGGACGGCGTCTGAGCCGGGCCGGACCGGCCCCGTGGGCGGGACGGCACGGGCGTCCCCTCACCCGTGAAGGGCGGTGGGCGGATGGCGCAGCGCGCAGTCCCCGCACAGACCGCCCCCGGGCAGCCGGTAGTACAGACAGCAGGTGGTCCTGCGGAAGACCGCCGACCCGGCGCGGTCCGCCCCGACATAGGCACCCGTGCCCCGAAGGGAGGGGCGGTCCATGAGGACTCGGACCACCTCCTCCGCGTGGGCGCGCTGCTCCACCCGGGCGCCACCCAGGGCGCGAGCGGCCCCGGCCAGGGCCGCACCGGTGTCGCCGCGCAGCAGACCGGGGGAGACCCGGCCGATCCCGGTCAGGGCCTCCTCCACGCGGGTCAGCACACCTCCCACCACGGTCTCGTCCACCCAGGCGGCGACCTCGCCTGGTTCCCTCGACAGCGGTACGGCCCGGGTCTGTTCCGTACGCAGCTCCAACGACCCCGAGCGCCCCGGTTCGTGGACGAACAGGTCGGCGCGCAGCCCCACCCCGTGACACAGCCCCGCCGCCAGCACCGGCGAGAGCAACCGTGAGGCCAGCCCCTGGTGGAACAGCGAGGCGCCCACCCGCCACTCCACGTCCTCCGCGCCGACACCCGAGACCGCGCCGAGCTGGGCCCGCACGCGGTCGACCTCGACGGCCACCCGCTCCCGTCCGGAATCGGTGCGTCCGTCCCACGCGGTGACCGGCTCCCAGCCCCCACCGAGCGGAGCGCTCCCCACCCGGAAGAACGTGTTGACGCCCCCGACGTCCTCCAACACCCGTTCCAGCACCGCCACCCCCCGGTCGACGAACCCGAACCCCCACCCTGCACCATCCGGCGCCCGACCCGCCCCGACCAGGCCGGTAGTGCTGGCACCACCCGCGTTCCTCGTGCTGCTGACCTCGTGCCCAACTGCCCCGATCCCTAGATTGGTCCTGTGAGCGGCACACGAGAACAGCGGGCGCGGAGCGCGGAACGGGACGGCGGAAGGGTCGGGGCCCGGCTGACCGCCCTGGCCGGTGTCCCCTTCGCCTCCGACCTCCACGGAAGCGGATGGCGGCTGCTCCTGGTCCAGGTCCTGCACCTGATGACCTCCCTGACCCTGGCACTCTTCTACCTGATCCCCGTCTCCCTGCTGGTCATGGTGGCGAGCTGGATCGGTGTGGGGCTGTTCCTGCCCTGGACGGACATCGGGTTCACCTACCCGGCCTCCCAGATCGTCCGCGACTCCCTGGGGTTCCTGGTCGCCCTGCCCGTCACCGCCACCCTGCTCGCCAGACTCGCCTGCCGGGTCCAACGCGACCGCCTCGCCAACGTGTTCGGGATCGTGGAGGCCAACCCGCCCGACCCCCTGGCCGACGACAACCCCTGGACCCGGGTGTGGCGGTTCGTCTTCGGCCGCGACGCGTGGACCATGGTGGTCTACAGCACCGCCGCCGGCCTGCACGGACTGTTCGCCGCCGGCCTGGTCGTGGTGTTCGTGGTGTGCGGCGGGGCCGCCGCCATCGGTGCGTCCCTGGGAATCGCCTACATCCTGGCCCTGGGCACACCGGGCGACCTGGTCGGCCCGCTGATCCTGGTCGTCGTCGGCCCGCTGGCCGCCGTGGTCGGTCTGCGTCTGGCCCCCCACATGATCTCCACCGAGGTCCTCCTGCACCGCCTGCTGCTCTTCGAGGCCCCCGAGGTCCGGATGCGGCGCAGGCTCCTGCACGTCCAGGACAGCCGACTACGGATGGTCGACGAGGCCGAGGCCGAACGCCGCAGGATCGAACGCGACCTGCACGACGGCGCCCAGCAACGGCTCCTCGCGCTCACCATGACCCTCACCCGGGCGCGCGCCCGGCTCTCCCACGACCCCGACGGCGCCCGTGAGCTGATCTCCGAGGCGCAGAAGGAGTCCCGGGAGGTCATGACCGAACTCCGCCAGGTCGCGCGCGGCCTGCACCCCAGGGTCCTGACCGACCACGGGCTCGGCGCGGCCCTGCCGGTGGCGGCCGGTCGCTCCCCGGTCCCGGTCCGCCTCGACGTGGACCTGCCCGAACGCCCCTCGGCCCGGGCCGAGGGGGTCGCCTACTACGTGGTCTGTGAGGCGCTGACCAACATCGCCAAGCACGCCGACGCCGAGCAGGTCACCGTGACCACCGAACGGATCGCGGCCCTTGGACGCGGGGGCGAGCTGCTGCGCGTCACCGTGACCGACGACGGGGTCGGGGGCGCCGACCCCGAGACGGGCACCGGTCTGTACGGGCTGTGGGACCGGGTGGACGCGGTCGACGGGATACTGACCGTCGACAGCCCGACCGGCGGGGGCACCGTCCTGACCGCGAACATCCCATGGAAGGCGTGACCGTGAGCACGGCCGACACACACGACGAACGGCGGGGGCCGAGCGTCATCATCGCCGAGGACTCCGTGCTGCTGCGCAGCGGCATGGTCCGGCTGCTTGAGGACTCCGGGGTGGAGATCCTCGCCGAGGTGGGCGACGCCGACGCGTTGACCGCCGCCGTCCTCGAGCATCCGGACGTCGATCTGTGCCTGATCGACATCCGGATGCCGCCCACCTACTCGGAGGAGGGCATCCAGGCCGCGGTGCGTATTCGGCAGGACCACCCGGAGGTGGCCGTGCTGCTGCTGTCCCAGCACGTGGTCAGCCGCTACGCCGCCGACCTGCTCGGCGGCGGCGCCGAGAAGGTCGGCTACCTGCTCAAGGACCGGGTGGCCGACATCGAGGAGTTCCTCGCCGTGCTGCGCCGGGTGGCCGGGGGCGGCGCGGCGATCGACCCCGAGGTGGTCTCACAGCTGCTGAGCAGGCGCCGGGACCGGGCCCTGGAAGGCCTCACACCGCGTGAGGGTGAGGTCCTCGAGGTGATGGCGCAGGGTCTGAACAACGCCGGGATCGCCGACCGGCTCACCATCACCGACCGGGCCGTGGAGAAGCACATCAGGTCGATCTTCACCAAGCTCGACCTCGGCCAGGACGACCACGACCACCGCAGGGTCCAGGCGGTGCTGCGCTACCTGCGCGGCACCGACCGGGACTGACCGGCACCGGCACGACACCGGGAAGCCAGAGGGAGGGCCGAGCCTTCCAGGAAGGGAAGAACATGACTTTCAGGGCACGAGGCCTGTACGCCTCCTCAAGCAAGGAACGCGGGGGATTCCGCCGGGGACCGTGGATGTTCCTGGGCGGGGTGCTCGTGCTGGCGCTGGTCGTCCTCACCGCGCTCTCCGTGCTGGGGAACATGACCGTCAACCAGTCGGACCGCGCGGACTCCTTCAGCGGGGTGAGCGCGCTGGAGATCGACAACTCCACCGGCGGGGAGGTCCTGCTCCGCGGCGGCACGGGCGACGAGGTCACCGTGGACCGCAAGCTGCGGGGCAGCCCCCTGTCGGAGCCGGACGAGGACATCGAGGCCGAGGGGGGCACGCTGGAGATCGACACCGACTGTTCGGGGCTGCCGCTCTTCAACTCCTGCTCGGTCGACTACGAGGTCACGGTCCCCACGGGGACCCATGTGACGTTGGAGACCATCAGCGGCCGGGTCTCCGTGGAGAACCTGGAGGGCGACCTCAGCGTGGAGACCACCAGCGGCGCCGTGGACGTGTCGGAGCACAGCGGCGCGGTCGACGTGGAGAGCGTCTCCGGCAACGTCGTCCTCGACGGGGTCGAGGGCGCGGCGCGGGCCCACACCGTCAGCGGCCGGATCACGGCCTCCGGCGAGGGCCCCCTGCTGGACGTCTCCAGCACCTCGGCCGAGATCCTCGCGGAGGACTTCACCGCCGACGAGATCCGGGCCGAGTCGGTGAGCGGTGCGCTGGAGCTCGGCGGCGGGTTCACCACCCTGGAGGCCGTCACCACCTCCGGTGCGGTCAGGGCGCGGACCACCGACCCCTTCGACCTTCTGTCGGTGGAGACCGTCAGCGGCGGGGTCGTGGCCACGGTCCCGGACGGGGAGTACGAGGTCACCGGGGAGTCGGTGTCCGGCCAGCGCGACTTCGGTGTGGGCACCGGTGGCGGCGACGGTCGGATCGACGTCAACACCACCAGCGGTACCGTCCGGGTCGAGAGCTAGACGCCCCGGCGTTCGAAGCGCAGCGCCGCCCAGTCCGAGTCGATCGGCACCTGGGCGGTGCCGCGCCATCCCGCGTCCACGAGGGTGTCCCAGCCCTTGTCCGCTGTCAGGTCCGTGATGATCGTGCCGCCCCGCTGGGGGAAGCACACCCACACGCGGGTGGTGGGGCCGGTGAGCGCCAGGGCGCGTGGGCCCTCCCGTTCGACGGTGCCCCGGTCCAGGGCGAACAGGTGCAGGTCGTCGTACTCGGCACCCTCGATCGGACCGAGGTCGATGTGGATGTCGGTCGGGGGTTCCAGCAGCCGCAGGTAGCGTTCGGGGGCGTTGAGGACGAGCAGCCGGTCTCCGGGCTCGACCCCCAACCTCCGGGCGAGTGTCTCCGACATTCCTCCTCCGTTCACGTGTCGGCCGTGCGCGGCCTCTCCTCGGCCACCGTACGGTCCCCCCGGGCGGAAACCGAGGACCTTCCCCGCCTCGACCCGGACATGACCGTGTTTTTAGGATGCCCACATGACACAACAGAACGGTGGGCCGCGCTGGGGCGTGGTGGGGACCGGTGGGATCGCGCACGCCTTCATGGAGGGACTGCGGGCCGTCCCCTCGGCCCGGGTCACGGCGGTGGGCTCGCGCACGCTGGACCGGGCGGAGGAGTTCGGTCGGGTGTGGGACGTCCCGAACCGCCACGGCGGATACGAGGAACTCGCGGCCGACCCCGACGTGGACGTGGTGTACGTGGCCACGCCGCACCCCTGGCATCATCCGAACACCCTCATGATGCTCGAAGCGGGCAAGCACGTGCTCGTGGAGAAGCCCATGGCGATGAACGCGCTCCAGGTGTCGCAGATGGTGGCGGCGGCCCGTGCCAACGACCGCTTCCTGATGGAGGCCATGTGGACGCGTTTCCTGCCGGCCTCCCGGCTCGCCCGCGAACTGGTCGCGGACGGGGCGGTCGGCGAACTGTGCACGGTCTCCGCTGACTTCGGGATCAACGTCCCCTACGACCCCGACCACCGGCTGTTCAACGTCGACCTCGGCGGCGGCGCTCTGATGGACCTGGGGGTGTACCCGCTGGCGCTGGCCGCGCAGTACCTGGGCGAACTCACCGTCGTGGGCGCCACCCGGCAGCTGTCGCCGGACCGGATGGTGGACACCCAGACGTCGGTGCTGGTGCACGGGGAGAACGGGGTGAGCGCCTCCCTGACCTGCGCCTCCCGCAACGTCCTGCCCAACCGCGCGGTGCTGGCCGGGACGGACGGTTGGATCGAGATCCCGCTCTTCTGGGCCGCCACCGAACTGGTCCTGCACCGGGAGGGGCGCGCGCCCGAACGGTTCCACCGGCCCTTCCGGGCCAACGGCTACGAGTACGAGATCGGGGAGGTCGGGCGGTGCCTGGCCGCTGGTGAGCGCCAGAGCCCGGACATGACCTGGGCGGAGAGCCTGCGGCTGGCCGGGGTCACGGACCAGATCAGGGACGTGGGCGCGCTGGTGAGCGGCCCGTCCGACGTCAGAAGCGTCCCCCGGGTATGAGCCCGCCCGCCCCCGCTCCGGTGGGGGTGGCGCGCACGGTGAAGTCGTCGCGGACCGCGGCCCCCGGCACGGTTCGACCCCGGCTGGAGGCGGGGCGGGGCCGGGGGCTCAGGGCGCGGCCCAGCACCAATCTGGCCAGGGGCAGGGAACCCATGCGGGCCACGACCAGGACCGCGTCCTTGGGGCCGACCTCGCGGGCGAAGCGGGCGTCCAGTTCAGGGTCGCCGCTTCGGGGAGCGACCCCGTAGATCTCTCCGTCGAACATCCGGTAGGCGTCGCGGACCAGCAGGGAGTCGGGGTCCAGGCCGGGGCCGTCACCGAGCCAGTCAGCGGCGTCGGAGGCGATCCGGCGGACCAGTCCGGGCACGGGGCGGTCCTGGCGCGGGAAGACCCGCGCCCGGCCCAGCCCCTTGCGCCACCCCGCGTAGACGGCCGGGTGGCGTGTGCGCAGTACGACGTAGGTGCTGGACAGGGGATGTGCCAGGACCTCGCGGCTCAGGAAGTGCATCATCAGGGCGGCGGAGAGACCGGAGCGCCGGTGGGCGGGGACCACGCCGGCCGCGTCCAGGTACAGGGCGTTGCGGGCGGCGAAGCGGCGTCGGTGGTAACCGCCCCAGCCGACGGGAACGCCGTCCGGCCCCAGGATCAGCGCGAGCGAGGAGATCTGGTCGAAGAACCCGGAGGCCATCCGGGCGTGCCAGTACCCGGAGTGGTCGGCGCCGAAGGCGCGGGCCGCCAGGTCGCGCAGGGCGCGGTGGAGGCGTTCGCGGCACTCGGGGGCCAGGGCGGTGGGGTCGTCCCAGCGGGCGACACGGTAGCCGGGTCGGAGCGGTCGGACTGTCGGAGGAACACTGAGTTCGCGCAGTTCCAGGCTGGGGTGTCGGGTCTGGTCGGGCACGCGGAAGCCCCACTTTCATTACTCTACGAAAGTAAACGACTCCTTAACGTAGCGGCTTTGTGGCGTTCCCGTGCGGACTTGACCCAACTGGAGGTTCCTGGGACTAGCCGGACACCGGATCGGGGGAGGTCACCGCCGGTCGCCGGTACAGGTTCCACGCGGCGCCCGCGTAGGCGCAGACGCTGATCCCCGCGATCACGAACCGCGAGGTCATCAGGTGCTCCACCGGGTAGAGGACGCCGGTGATGTGGAAGTCGATGAACCCGTTCCCCATCACCTCGCGGCCGGTGTGCAGACGCGACCAGTTCTCGATGTCGGTCAGGAAGCACGACCACCCCACGACGACGATCCCGAGCGCGTACACGGCCACCGCGAGGTGCGGCCAGAACATCCTCGGCCACTTCCAGGCGAGGAAGCCGCCGAGGACGACGTAGGCGAAGAACAGGTAGTGGATGACCATCGCGGTGTGACCGATGAGGAGGTGCGTCATACCGCGAACCTAGAACGGGAGGGACCGGCCGGGCATCAGTGTCCGTACCCACCCGCGGTGAGTACCCGTGCTCATGCGCACTGGTCCGACCCCGGGGTTCTTCGGGAGGAACCGCCCCTGCGTGAGAGCCGCTCTCCCAGACGGCCCATCTCCGCGCGCAGCTCCGCGGGCTCCTCCACCTCCATGTCGAGGTCGAGCATGGCCAGGTAGCACGCCATGCCGACCAGGTCGTCGCCCGCGCACAGCAGCACGCAGGAGTGCTGGTCCACCGCCTCGATGACTCCGTATCGCGCGGCGGGGCCCTCCAGGGCGGTCTCGGCGGACACCCCCAGGCGCACGCGCGCCCTGATCGGCCACATGTGCAGGTTCATCCGGTCGGCCAGGTACGCGGCCACCCCCCGCTCCGGTGGGTCACGCGGCGGCACCCGCGGGCCGGTGGGGGTGAGCGGGCGCATGCGGTCCAGCCTGAAGGTGCGCCAGTCATCGCGGTCGGTGTCCCAGGCCACGAGGTACCAGCGGTGCCCATGGGAGACCAGGCGGTGCGGCTCCACGCCCCGGCGGCCGGTCGACCCGTCGTGGCGTTCGTAGTCGAAGCGCAGCAGTTCGCTGTCACGGCAGGCCGACGCCACCAGGGTCAGGGTCGCGGAGTCGACCGTGGGGCCCTCGCCCGGCATCGGGACGGTGAAGGTCCCCAGCGCGTCCACACGGCGGCGCAACCGGGAGGGAAGTACCTGAAGGAGCTTGGCCAGGGCCCGCACCGAGGTCTCCTCGATCCCCGAGACCCCGCCCTGTGCGGCGGTGCGCAGGCCCACAGCGACCGCCACCGCCTCGTCGTCGTCCAGGAGGAGCGGGGGCAGGGCCGCACCCGCTCCCAACTGGTACCCACCGCCGGTGCCCATGGTCGCCTGGATGGGATAGCCCAGGTCGCGAAGCCGGTCCACGTCGCGCCGGACGGTACGCGGGCTGACCTCGAGGCGATCGGCGAGGTCAGCCCCCGGCCAGTCCCTGCGGGTCTGGAGGAGGGACAGGAGTTGGAGCAGACGAGCCGATGTCGACTTCATGCCCAGAGTCTGCCAGGAGTGGAGGTCCGTTCCTGACCTCCACCTGCCGGTCCCGGGTCCGGCCGTCACGGCGGCCGCCGAGGCTCCTTCCGAGCGGCCCGCCCCGACCTCTGCCGGGGCGGGGTGCGTGAGGGACGGACGCCACTCCCGCGCCGGTCAGGCGGGCGGTGGTGTGGGGCGGTCGGGGATCAGCACGCTCAGGCAGGTCACGCAGGCCTCCAACTTCTCGAACTCGGAGATGTCCACCGGCAGCACCCGCCAGTGATCCGCGGTCAGCTGATGGATGGTCTCGTGCGCGGCGGCACTGACCAGCACGTCACGACCCCCCAGGGGTAGCACGTGCGCGCCCGGTTCCTCGGGGGCCTGGCGGATCGGCGGCAGACCTGTGGTGTCGACCAGCTCGGGCAGGCCGACCAACGTGCCGTCCGGCAGGGCGGTCACGGCCGACTTCAGGTGCAGGGCCCGCCCCAGGGCGATCCTGCGGACCTTGCGGCCCAGCGGGGCGAGGTGGTGTTCGAGCTGGTCGGCGCCGTCCTCGTTGGTCCTCCCGCCGATTCCCACGTACACGGTCTCGCCGACCTGGAGGACGTCGCCGCCGTCCAGGGTCCCCGGCTCCTCGATCCGCGCCACCCTCAGCCCCAGGGTGCTGACCGTGGCCTCCACTCCCGCGACCTCGCCCCGGCGCTCCGCCGCCCCCGAACGGGTCAGGACCGCCAGATCCTCGCACACCACCAAAGGGTCCTCCACGAACACCGAGTCCGGGTGCTCCGGGGCCGGGTCCACCTCGTGCACCCGCCAACCGGCCGAGGCCACCGTCTCCTGGTAGATGGTGAACTGACGGGCGGCCAGCACCGGATCCACCGAGGCCCGCTCGATGTGCGTGACGATGCCGTCGGCCAACCGAGGGCTGGGGCGACGCATCAGGGCGACCCCGAAATAGGTGTAACCGTCCATACGACCTCCAGGGAAGGAAAGGGGAAGGGGGTCGGGCTCCGTCAGGGAAAGCCGCAGCGTATCGCGACTCCCTACCCCGTTTCGCGGACCGGCACGCGGAGCGAACGGCTTGTCCGTCGGCGCGGGTAGCGGCAGGGTGGACGTATGGACGTGATCGTTGTCGGCGGCGGGGTCGTGGGGGCCAGCGCGGCCTTCCACCTGACGAAGAAGGGGGTGTCCACGGCTCTGGTGGACGCCTCCCACCTGGGACAGGCCACGGCGGCCGGGACGGGGGTCGTGTTCCCGTGGCCGTTCCCCTGGGACGCGCCACCGGTGTGGGACTTCAAGGCCCGCGCCGCCGAGCACTACCCGGGGCTCATGGCGGAGCTGGCCGAGGACGGACAGACCACGGGGTACGAGGTGGTCGGTGGGATGTCGGTGGACCGCGAGGGCGGCGACGCGGGCTTCGAGCTGCTGCGCACGCTCTCCGAGCGCCCCGAGTTCGCCACCATGGGCCGGGTGGAGCGGTTGGCGGAGGGGGAGCCCCGGCGACACTTCCCGCTGCTGCCCGAACCCTACGCGGGCGTGCACATCGGCGGCATGGCCCGGATCGACGGGCGCCGAGTCCGGTCCGCCCTGTTCACCGCCGCGGGGGAGCGCGGACTGCACTATTACAAGGGCGACTCCAGCCTGCTGTGGAACGGCCACCGCGTCACCGGCGTACGGGTGGGCAAGGAGGACCTGGAGGCACCGATCGTGATCGTGGCGGCCGGGGCGTGGTCCGCGGGCCTGCTGTCGGTCGCCGGAGTCGAGCTGGGGGTGCACCCGGTGCGCGGTCAGATGACCCACTTCGCGCTCCCGGAGCAGAACACCCGCTCCTGGCCGGTGGTGCGGTTCGGGGAACGCGACTACTACGTGAGCGCCTTCGCGCCCAACCGGGTGGTCACCGGCGGCACGACCGAGCCCGAGGCGGGGTTCGACCGCAGGGTGACCGCTGCCGGGCTCTCGCACAACCTGTCCACCGCGCTGGAGCTGCTCCCGGAGCTGGCCGAGGCCAGCGTGGTCGAGACGCGTGTGGGGTTCCGGCCCGGTACCCACGACGGCCAGCAGCTGCTCGGTCCCATCGAGCGGCTGCCCGGCGTGCTGGTCGCCACGGGGTTGGGCTCCCAGGGGCTCACCTTCGGTCCCTACCAGGGGGTGGTCGCCGCCCGGCTCGCGATGGGTGAGGACCCCGGGGTGGACCTGTCCGCTTTCGTTCCCGACCGGAACCAGACCCCCTCCGTGGCCTGACTCCAGGCCCGGAGCGAGAGCCTCGGTGAGGGGCGCCGCGAAGCGCGCGGCGCCCACCCCCCGTCAGGCGTTGGGCGGCAGGTCGGTTCCCGCCCCCCGCTGGCGTGTCCTCAGCAGGTCGTGGCGCTCGCCCGGGAGGGTCGGCTCTCCCGCACCCTGGACCACGAATCCCGCGTCCGCGATCATCTCCAGGTCGTCCCGGCCCTCCTGCCCCTCGCTGGTGAGGTAGTCGCCGAGGAAGATCGAGTTGGCGATGTGCAGGGCCAGGGGCTGGAGGGAGCGCAGATGGATCTCGCGCCCGCCCGCCAGGCGCACCTCCACGTCGGGGAAGACGAACCGGGTGGCGGCCAGGACGCGCAGGCAGCGCTGCGGAGTCAGTTCCCAGGCGCCCTCCAGGGGTGTGCCGTCGAACGGCATCAGGAAGTTGACCGGCACCGAGGACGGACCCAGGTCACGCAGGGCGAACAGGGCGTCGACGAGATCGTCGTCGGTCTCGCGCATGCCCGCGATCAAGCCCGAGCAGGGGGACAGCCCTGCGTGCTTGGCACGTTCGACCGTGTCGACCCTGTCGGCGAACTCGTGCGTGGTGCAGATGTCGGAGTAACGCTCCTCCGACGTGTTGAGGTTGTGGTTGTAGGCGTCGACCCCGGCCTCGCGGAGTTTGTCGGCCTGACCCTCGGAGAGCAGGCCGAGGCAGGCGCACACCTCCACCTCCGGGTGTTCCTCCTTGATCCCGGCCACGGCGGGGGCGAGGCGGTCCACGTCGCGGTCCGTGGGTCCGCGCCCGCTCGCCACCAGGCACACGCGGCTGGCACCGGCCTTCACCCCGTGCGCGGCGGCCTCGCGGGTCTGGTCGGGCTTGAGCCAGGTGTACTTGACGATCTCGGCCTGGGACCCGAGGCGCTGGGAGCAGTAGAAGCAGTCCTCCGGGCACAGGCCGCTCTTCATATTGACGAGGTAGTTGAGCTTGACCCGGCGGTCGAAGTAGCGACGGCGGACCCGCGAGGCGGCGGCGACCAGGTCCATCAGGTCGTCGTCGGAGCTGGTCAACACCTTCAGGAGTTCGTCGCGGGTGGGGGCCTCACGGCTCAGGGCCTTCTCGGACAGTGCGTGGAGGCAAGCGTGGAAAGTCGTCACGGGACGATCCTGGGGGGTGGGGGCGCGTCCGCGCAGTGCCGGAACCCGCCAAGAAACCGATCGAAGTCTTGTGCGCCGTGGCGCGGCCGCAGTGGCTCAACTCTGCCGGTGGGCGGTCTCGTCCGCCCCCGTCCACCGGCCCATGGGCGGCAGCGGGTCGTCCGTGACCGGAAGCGGGGTGAACCCGGCGGCGCGGAAGAACGCGAGTCTGCCCTCCACGCCCTCACCTCCCTCCGGCAACAGGAACACCCACCTGGTACCGGCCTCGCGCGCCTGGCGCACGTACCGTTCCAGCAGGGCGCAACCGATCCCGCGCCTGCGTCGCTCGGGGTCCACGACGACCGCGAGCACGTACCCGTGGGGCGGGGGAGCAGGCGCACCGGGCCCCGTGTACGCCCAGTCGAGCACGGCCTCCAACCAGCCGACCACCCGACCCTCCTCCTCCGCGACGAGGACCACCATCCCGGGAGGCAGGAGCTGCTCCGGGTAGCCCTTCGTGTCGAAGTGCGGCGCCGCTCGGATCATGAGGTCGGTGATCGCGGGCCCGTCGCGGCCGGTGGCGTTCCGGACGATCATCCACCCAGGGTAAGGGAAGGGGCCGGTTCGACGCTCGGCAATTCCCGAACGAATTTCCCATTTGCGCTGCTTGCACCGTGTTTCACGGTCACCCGATCCTTTCGGGGTGTCGGTTTGCCACGAACACTCCGGGGCCTGGATCATCACGTTCGGTAATTCCCATGGAAAGGTCACGTTCGTATGATCCGAAGTTCGGCAGCACTCGCCCTCCTTCCCCTCGCCGCCGCCTTCCTGCTGGCACCGGCCCCCGCGTACGCCGCCCCCACCCCCCTCAGCGAGGCGATCGAAGCCCTCACCGTGGCCGAGGAGTCCCGGGAGGGTTACGACCGAAGCCTCTTCCCCCACTGGGTGGACGCCGACAGGAACGGCTGCAACACCCGGGCGGAGGTGCTGCTGGAGGAGGCCGTCACCGCGCCCGAGGTCGGCGAGCGGTGCCGCCTGATCGGAGGCGAGTGGTACTCCTACTACGACGACCGCACCTTCACCGACGCCCGCGGGCTGGACATCGACCACATGGTGCCGTTGGCGGAGGCCTGGGACTCGGGCGCGTCGCAGTGGAGCACCCAACGCCGTCAGGCCTACGCCAACGACCTGGACGAGCCCGTCGCGCTGGTCGCGGTCAGTGCCGCGTCGAACCGTTCCAAGGCCGACAAGGACCCGGCCCAGTGGCTGCCCCCGGCCGCCGACGCGCACTGCCGCTACGTCACCGAGTGGACCACGGTGAAGACGCGCTGGGGACTGACGGTGGACGAGGCCGAGCGCGCGGCTCTCGACTCCGTCGCGGAGAACTGCCCGGACGCGGTCGTGGAGACCACCCCGGCACCCTGACGCTCCTTCGCGAACGACGCGGGCCCCGGGGACACCGGGGCCCGCGTCGTGTTCGAGGGGCGGTTTCGGCCCGTGAGGGAATCGCGTTCGTGTTTCCTCTCGCGACGACGTCCGGGATCATTGTTCTGAATTTCGCGAATGACCGCATACCGAGGGAAGGGAGAGCTTTTCGGGTGATCCGTCCACAGCGGAAGAAATCTGCATCCCCCCGAAGGACACCCTTCGAGGTGAGTCCCTGTTTCATGAGGAACCGGGTACGCGTGTTCGACATTCGTACCGTTCCGCACGCTCACGCTAATAACGAGATTCAAGATGATCAGTCCCGTTTCGTGATTTCCTTCGTTCATGTGGGTATTGAGCCTCCGTAGTTCTCGCACCCCCGTTCCCGCGAGGAAAGGACCCCCATGAAGTTCCCCCGTTCCGGCGCGCTGTTCCGGCGTCTGAGCATGCTTCTGGCCACCGCCCTGTTGACCGTCGTACTCGTGCCGGTGAGTGCCGTGGCGAGCGAACAGGCGGTAGCCGCGGTCAACCTGCGCACACCCTTCGACTGCGGTCAGGTCTGGAACGCCAACACCCGCACCAACCACAACCCGCAGCTGGCGGTCGACTTCCAACGCTCGAACGCCCTGAACCAGAACGTGCGCTCCAGTGCCGCGGGCACCGTGACCACGGTCGCCGACCGGGGCAACACCAGCTACGGCAAGTACATCGTCATCGACCACGGCAGCGGCGTCACCACCCTCTACGCGCACCTCAACTCGCAGGCGGTCTCGGTGGGCACCAGGGTGAGCACCGGAACCGTCATCGGCAAGGTCGGCAGCACCGGCGGGTCGACCGGCCCGCACCTGCACTACGAACAGCGTGTCAACGGCACCGTGGTCCGCGCGGTGCTCAACGGGGTGTCGATCCGCTACTACGGCAACACCACCATCACCAGCAGCACCGGCTGCTGACACCTCCCGGTTCACGTGCGGCGCCGGTCCCCCAGGGCCCGCGCCGTTCGTTGGTGAACGGCCGCGCGTCACCGTGATTGACGGCCCCGAAACCAGGTCGGCCCCGGCCCGCACGAGGAGCGGCCCGGCACCCCCACGGGTTCGGGCTGTGAACCGGCCGGTGTTTCGGTGCTCGAAAACCGGATGTCAGACGACCTGGTCCCGGTAGCGTCGCCAGGGCGCGCCCGCCCGACGGGCGCGCGCTTGGACACCACTCTCAGAAAGCAGCGACCATGCGCGTATCCGTGATCGGCTGTGGTCACCTCGGCGCCCCGCACGCCGCGGCGATGGCGGAACTGGGCCATGACGTCGTCGGTGTGGAACTCAACGCCGACGCGGTCAAGTCACTCAACAGCGGCCAGTCGGCCTTCTTCGAGGACCGCTTGGGCGAACTGCTGGAGCGCCACACCGCCTCGGGGCGGCTGCGGTTCACCACCAGCCTCGCCGAAGCCGCCGAGTTCGCCGACCTGCACTTCGTGTGCGTGGGCACCCCCCTGCGAGAGGACCGCAAGGGTTATGACGTCTCCCAGGTCCTGGGCGCCGTACGCGCCCTGGCCAAGCTGCTGACCGGACCGGCCACGGTCGTGGGCAAGTCCACGGTGACCGTGGGCACCGCCGCCCGTCTGGAGCGCATCCTCACCGGACACGCGCCCGAAGCCCACCTGGCGTGGAACCCGGAGTTCCTGCGTGAGGGCCACGCCATCCACGACTCCCTCTACCCGGACCGGATCGTGGCCGGAGTGTCCTCCAAGGAAGCCGAACTGGCCGTGCGCGAGGTGTACGCGCCGATCCTGGACCGCGGCACACCCATGATCGTCACCACCCCGGCCACCGCCGAGGTGCTCAAGTCCGCCGCCAACGCGTTCCTGGCCACGAAGATCTCCTTCATCAACGCCATGAGCCAGGTCGCCGACCACACGGGCGCCGACGTCAACGCCATCGCCCACGCGCTCGGCCTGGACGAGCGGATCGGCCCCAAGGGAATGCGTCCCGGCATCGGGTTCGGTGGCGGTTGCCTGCCCAAGGACGTGGCCGCCTTCACCCACCGCATCAACGAACTCGGCGCCCACCAGGCCGCCGCGATGCTGGGCGCGGTCCAGGAGGTCAACACCGCGCAGCTGCACTCCGCGCAGGCGCTGGTGGAGGCCGCCAACCAGGGGCCGGTGGACGGCGCCCGCATCGGGGTGCTCGGCGCCTCCTTCAAGGCCGGAACCTCCGATGTCCGCAGCAGCCCGGCGCTGCGGCTGGCCGGGCTGCTGCACCAGGACGGCGCGCAGGTACGTATCCACGACCCCGAGTCGGTGGCGGCCGCGCGGCGTCTGCACCCGGAGTACTCCTACGCGGCCACCGCTGCCGAGGCGGCCACCGACGCCGACCTGCTCGTCATCGGTACCGAATGGCCCCAGTTCACCCAGGACGCGGATCTGCCACGCGAACTGGCGGAGGTCGTCGCTCGTCGCATCGTGGTCGACGTGCGCAACGCCATCGACGTTCCCGTCTGGCAGGCGGCCGGGTGGCAGGTGCGCCAGCTCGGCCGCCCGACCCAGCACCCCACCACCTAGAGGTCCGCGAACAGCGCGGCCTCTGGAGGCGGAGATGGTCGACTGGTCGGTCCGGCCGCGCGGCCTGGGAACCGCCGGGTGGAGGGCGCCGTGCGGGAGACCACCGAACACGGGGCCTGGCCCGTCCCCGGTGCGCGGAGCGGAGCGGTCCCTCGTTACGGTGGGGGACCGCTCTCACGACCAGAGGAGAAGCCCGTGGCCGAGACCGACCCTGCCGGGTGCGTCGTAGTGATCACCAACGGGCGCGGCCAGGTGCTGCTCCAGCTTCGCGACGACATCGAGGGCATCTGCTGGCCCGGTCACTGGAGCCTGCCGGGCGGGCACCGGGAAGCGGGCGAGTCATGGGAGCGGGCGGCTCGCCGGGAGGTGGCCGAGGAGACGGGGATCGTCCTCGACGTCGTCAGCGAAGTGAGCGTGGACGAACACCCCGGAGGGCAGGACAGGGTGTTCCACGCGGACTGGGACGGTGCCGAGCGGGACTTGGTGCTGGGGGAGGGGCAGGCCCTGCGGTTCTGCGATCCTGACCGCCTTCCCGCACCGGTTCCCCCACACATCGCGCACTTCATTCGGCAAACGGCTGAGTTGAAGCGCACCGTGTGACGAGCGACCGCTGGCCGGGTCACCGGTCCTGGGCGTGGCTGGTGGAGAGAACCGAAGCGGCCCCGCCAGCTGCTGGACTACGCACTGCTGCCTGATCCCTTCCTCCTCCAGCACCGCGTCGGAGAGCCGCCCGGTCGGCTCGTGGGACCCCTCTCGCTCGCCGGATCGGCCCCGGACGTTCATGTCGGCCTGCTCCGGCTCGGTCTCGGGTGGGAGAAATCCGGGAGAGGGGGCAGCTGGCGAGGTGCCTCCCACCGCGGTCTGGTGCGGTCCCGGTTCGCGTTGCGCTCCGGGACCGGAGGGCGCTGATCTGTCACTGTGGAGCACGGGCGCGCTACCCATGCGCGCCTGTGAACTGGGAAGAGGCAGATGTGAGCAATACCGGGGCATCTCCGGCGGGGGCCGGTGACGCGAACCTGGCCCACGTGACCATGATCGCGGCCGCGGCCGCGATGGGTGGCTTCTTGTTTGGTTACGACAGCGCCGTGATCAACGGCGCGGTCGACGCCATCCAGCAGCGGTTCGAGGTGGGCCCCGGGATCCTCGGGTTCACCGTCGCCTCCGCGCTGCTGGGCTGTGTGGTGGGCGCCGCGGCGGCGGGCAACCTCGCCGACCGGCTCGGCCGCATCCGGGCCATGCAGATCGCCGGTGTGCTCTTCGCGGTGAGCGCCATCGGTTCGGCCCTCCCGTTCTCCATCTGGGACCTGACCTTCTGGCGGATCATCGGCGGCGTGGCGATCGGTATGGCCTCGGTGATCGCACCGACCTACATCGCTGAGGTCTCGCCCGCCGCCTACCGTGGCCGCCTGGCCTCCCTGCAACAACTCGCCATCGTGCTGGGTATCGCCTGTTCCCAGCTGGTGAACTACGCGATCGCCCAGGAGGCGGACGGCAGCGCGCACAACATGCTCGGGCCGGTGCAGGCGTGGCAGTGGATGCTGGCGGTGGAGGCGCTGCCCGCACTGGTCTACCTCGGATTGAGCCTGGTCATCCCCGAGTCGCCCCGATACCTGGTGCGGGTGGGGCGCGTGGACCGGGCCCGGACCATCCTGGGCGAGGTCGAGGGCGGCGGGACCGCTCGGATCGACCGGCGGATCGGGGAGATCAAGGAGGCCCTGGGGTCGGAGGTACGGCCCAGCCTGCGTGACCTCACCGGCAAGTACGGCCTGCTGCCCATCGTGTGGATCGGTATGGCGGTCTCCGCCTTCCAACAGTTGGTGGGCATCAACGTCATCTTCTACTACTCCAGCTCCCTGTGGCAGTCCGTGGGCGTGGCCGAGACCGACTCGCTGCTGCTGAGCCTGTTCACCTCCCTGGTGAACATCGTGGGCACGGTGATCGCGATCATGCTGGTGGACCGGGTGGGGCGCAAACCCCTGCTGCTGGCGGGGTCGGCGGGCATGACCGTGGCGCTGGGTCTGGCCGCCTTCGCGTTCAGCCACGCCACCGGCTCCGGCGAGGAGGTCACACTTCCCTTCATGTGGGGCGTGGTGGCGTTGGTCGCGGCCAGTTCGTTCGTGCTGTTCTTCGCCCTGTCGTGGGGCGCGGTCGTGTGGGTGCTGCTGGGAGAGATGTTCCCGCTGCGCATCCGCGCCGCCGCCATGGGCGTGGCCACCGCCACCCAGTGGCTGGCCAACTGGCTGATCACCGTGAGCTTCCCGAGCCTGCGGGACTGGAGCCTGCCTGGCTCCTACACGATCTACGCGGCCTTCGCCCTGCTGTCCTTCTTCTTCGTGCTCAAGTTCGTGCAGGAGACCAAGGGCAAGACCCTGGAGGAGATGCGAGGCTAGGCTGGTCAGAGCCCTATCTCGCCCTTCGGAGGCCTTCGGCTCCGGCCTCAGGGGGCAGATGGGGGCACGGAACGGAGCTAGGCTGGAAGCGTGGACGGCAGGGAACGGGGCCACACCTGGGACTTCGCAGTGGCGGCCCCCGGCAGCGCTCCCGGGGTGGCCGCGATGGTCGGCTACCGCAACCGCGACGCGCCCGACTCCGTCCACCTCGGTCTGCCGTCGGCGACCCTGACCCTCATCCTCAGCCTGGACGACGGAGTCGAGGCCGCCGACACCCCGGACCGACTGGCCGACGCCCGCCCCAGCCCGGTGCTGTTGGGCGGACTCCACACCCGGGCGACCCACGTGAACCAGCGGGCGGGACAGTCCGGGGTCCAGGTCTCGGTGCACCCCCTCGCCTCCCGCGCGCTCTTCGGCGTACCGGGGGCGGAACTGGCCGTGGGCGACTCCGACGGGTTCGACGCCTCGGAGCTGCTGGGACGCGCCGCCACCGAGGTCCACGAGCGGTTGACCGAGATGCCCGGGTGGGACGCGTCGTTCGCGCTGGTCCGCCACTACCTCGTGGCGCGCCACCGCGACCTGGGCGCGGTGGCGCCGAGGAGTGAGGTCGTGCACGCCTGGGAGCTGCTGGCCCGCAGCCACGGCCGGTTCCCCGTGGCCGAGCTCGCTCGCGAGGTCGGCGTGAGCGCGCGCCACCTGGGCACCCTCTTCCACCGCGAGGTCGGGCGGTCGCCCAAGACGGTGGCGACCCTGATGCGCTTCGAGTACGCACGCACCCTGATCACCCAGGACGTTCACGCGCACGGCCGGGCCCGGCTCGCCGATGTGGCCCTCGAAGCCGGGTACAGCGACCAGGCGCACCTGAACAGGGAGTTCGTGCGCTTCACCGGACTCTCCCCGGGGTCCTGGCTGACCAGGGAGTTCCGAAACATCCAAGACGTGGCCCGCGCCCCACACGAAGAATGGACACCATGAACACCACGAATCCCACCGTCTGGAGCACGCTCCAGGCCGTGGACGCACCCAGACTGATCGACTACTACGTCGAGACCTTCGGCTTCGTGCTCGCGGCGCGTCACGACGACGGCGACACCGTGGCCCACGCCGAACTGCTGTGGCCCGAAGGCAGCGGCGGTCTCATGCTCGGCACCCACAAGCCCGGAGGCGAGTGGTCGCGCCAGCCCGGGACGGCGGGGACCTACGTGGTCACCACCGACCCGGACGCCCTGTACGAGCGGGTGACCGCCCGGGGCGCGGACGTCACCCGCCCCCTCGCGGACACCGACTACGGTTCGCGTGAGTTCGGGGTGCGCGACCCGGAGGGCAACCTCTGGTCGTTCGGCACCTACCCCGGCGCGTCCGCCCCCTGAGGGGCGCACGCCACCGAAGCCGCGGCGGGGGTCACCGTTCGCCCGGTGCGCCGGTGAACAGCTCGCGTACCTCCTCGGCGGTGGTCTCCCGAAGCTCCTCGTCGAGCAGCAGCCAGCGGGTGATCCCGATGGACTCCAGGAAGCGCAGGTCGTGGCTGGCGACCACCAGCGCCCCCTGGTAGGCCTCCAGGGCGCTGGTCAACTGCCGGACGCTCGACAGGTCCAGGTTGTTGGTGGGCTCGTCCAGCATCAACAGCTGCGGGGCCGGGGAGGCCAGCATGGTCGCCGCCAGGGCGGCCCGGAAGCGTTCACCGCCGGACAGCGTCCCCGCGACCTGCGCGGCCCGGTTCCCCTTGAACAGGAACCGTGCCAGCTGGGCGCGGATGTGCTGGGCGCTGACCCCCGGAGCGGCATCGGAGACGTTCTCCGCGACGCTCAGGGACTCGTCCAGCACGTCCAGCCGCTGTGGCAGGAACCGTACGGGCACGGACACGTCGACCTCGCCCTCCACCGGGCTCTCCTGCCCGGCCACGGCTCGCAGCAGCGTCGTCTTGCCCGCTCCGTTGCGTCCCACCAGGGCGATCCGCTCCGGTCCGCGTACCAGCAGGTCACCCGAGACCAGACGGCCGAACCGGGGACGCACCCCGCGCAGACTGAGCACGTCACGGCCGTTGGGAACCTCGGTGCGGGGTAGCTCCACCCGGATCTCCGCGTCGTCGCGCACCGCGTCGGCCGCCTCCTCGCGGCGTTCGCGCGCCTCGTCGAGCCGGTCCTCGTGGGTGCCCCGGAGCTTGCCCGCAGACTCCTGGGCGGCCCGCTTGAGCGCGCCCTGGACGATCTTCGGGATTCCTCCGTCGATGGCCGCCTTCTTGGCGGTGCGCTGGCGTCGGGCCAGTTTGACCTGGGTCTCCTCCAGTTCCCGTTTCTGCCGGCGCACGTCGGCGTCGGCCGCGCGCAGGGTCCGTTCGGCCGCCTCCTGCTGCACGGCCAGTGCCTCCTGGTAGGCGGTCCAGCCGCCGCCGTAGATGGTCACCGAGCCGGTCCGCAGTTCCGCGATCCGGTCCACCCGTTCCAGGAGTTCCAGGTCGTGGCTGACCACCACCAGGGAACCCGACCGCCAGGTCTCCACCGTCTCGTAGAGCCGGCGGCGTGCGACGAGGTCCAGGTTGTTGGTGGGTTCGTCCAGCAGGAGCACGTCGGGGCGCTCCAACAGGACCGTGGCCAGGCGCAGCAGGACGGTCTCGCCGCCGGAGAGCTGGCCGACGCTGCGGTCCAGGCCGATCCCGCCCAGCCCGAGCGAACCCAGGGTCGCCAGGGTGCGCTCCTCGATGTCCCAGTCGTCGCCGACTGTCTCGAAGTGCTGCTCGGAGGCGTCTCCGGCCTCGATGGCGTGCAGGGCCGCGCGTGTGTCGGCGATGCCCATCGCCTGGTCGACCCGCATGCCGGTGTCGAGCGTGACGTTCTGCGGCAGGTAGGCCAGGCTCCCGCCGACGGTCACCGACCCCCGCGCGGGGCGCAGCTGACCGGCCAGGAGCCGTAGCAGGGTGGACTTGCCAGCGCCGTTGGTGCCGACCAGTCCGGTGCGGCCCCGGCCGAGGGTGAGGGACAGTCCGTCGAACACGACGGTGCCGTCCTTCCACTGGAAGGCCAGGTCGGAGCAGGCAACGGGACTCGTGGTGGTGCTGGTCTTGGACATGGGTGTTCTCGCAGTCAGAAGCGGTGTGGAAAGGGCTTCGTGTGCGAGCACCACACGGCGTTGCGCCGGGAGGGAAGGCGAGGGGAGTCCTGGTCGAGTCAGGGACGGCTCCTGCACCGAGGTTCCATGCACGCGTCGGACAGCCGGAAACCGGCGCCGCACCGCGTGATGATCGCGAACCTCAGATGCGCAACGTCCACCTCGATCATAGACAACAGGACGAGGAGAACTGTACCCACTCCGGCCGGAGTGTCAATCAGCCAATGCGTGTGACGTGCGTCTCCGGTTGCTCAGAACTCCTCGAGGTCGATCTTGCGCTGGAGGTACTCCTCCCGGCTGATCTCACCCCGGGCATAGCGCATGCGCAGCTCCTGAGTGGCGGCGTCCGTGGCCGGGGGAGGAGCGATCGACGGTCCGGTGCGACGACGCGTGAGCAGCTGACCGACCTCGGTGACGGTGAGGACGAAGAAGAAGGCCAGGCCCAGCACGACCACGATCGCGGCCACGGCGATGAAGACGTTCACGGCGTCCCTACCTTCGACAGTGAGCGGACCGGCGCGCCCGCCGCTCTCCCTGTCTACAGCCTGCCCGGTCCCACCACCAGGGCTGGCGATCCTTGAACCACCCAGAACGGCGTAATCTGGGACATCGCGATCCAACGGCCGGTCCCAGAAAGGGCGGGATGCGCGTTCTCCTCGTGGACAACCACGACTCCTACACGTACAACCTGTTCCAGCTCCTCGCCGAGGTGCTCGGCACGGAGCCCCTGGTCCTGACCAACGACGACCCCCGTTGGTCCGAACTCGACCTCGCCACCGTGGACGCCGTCGTGGTGTCCCCGGGCCCCGGTCGCCCGCAGAACGCCCGCGACCTGGGACGCGTCACCGAACTCCTCGCGCACACGGACCTGCCGGTCCTCGGGGTGTGCCTGGGGCACCAGGCCATCGCTCACCTGGCCGGAGCCGAGGTGAACGCGGCGCCCCAGCCCCGCCACGGACACCTGACCCGGGTCCGGCACGACGGCACGGGGCTCTTCTCAGGGGTGCCGCAAGACTTCACCGCCGTGCGCTACCACTCCCTCGCCGTGTCCGAGCCCCTGCCCGAGAACCTCGTGGCCACCGCCTGGGCCGAGGACGGCGTGGTGATGGGTCTGAGCCACCGCGACCTGCCGCGCTGGGGGGTGCAGTTCCACCCCGAGTCCGTCGCCAGCGAGCACGGAACCGACCTGGTCGCCAACTTCCTGGCACTGGCCCGCGACCACCGGGGGGCGTCCACCGGCCACAGCGCCCAGGGGCCGACCACCAGGAACGACACCGAGATCGGCCCCTCGATCCGCTCCGAGTCACTGCCCCACGCGGTGGACACCGAGCGCGCCTTCGCCCACCTGTACGGCGGCTCCGAACACGCCTTCTGGCTGGACAGCTCCCGCCCCGAGGGGCCCGCCCGCTTCTCCTTCCTCGGGGACGCCTCCGAGGTCCTCACCTACGACGTCGGCGACACGGGCGTGTGGGTGCACACCACCACCGGGACCCGCGAGGAACCCGGTGACGTGTTCGGGGCACTGGAACGCCGCACCCGCCACACACCCCGCCCGACCGGACTGCCCTTCGGCTTCACCGGCGGCTACGTGGGCTACTTCGGCTACGAACTCAAGGCCGACTGCGGGGCCGGCCGGGCGCACACGGCCGACACCCCGGACGCCGTGTGGATGCGCTGCGACCGGTTCGTCGCCGTCGACCACCACGAGGGCCGTACCCATGTGGTCTGCGCGGACGATGAGCCAGACGCGGACGAGTGGGTCCGGAACACGCTCGCGGCCCTGGGCGACCTCCCCCCGCTGCCCGAACCCGCGCCCTCGCTCACGCCGGTCGACCTGGCCTCGCTCCTGGAACAGTCCCGCGACGCCTACGTGGACGACGTCAAGACGTGTCTGGGCCACCTGACCGACGGCGAGAGCTACGAGATCTGCCTGACCAACCGGGTCCGTCTGCCCGACCTCGGCGACGGTGGCGACCTGGACTTCTACCGCCGCCTGCGTGCCGCTAGCCCCGCCCCCTACGCCGCTTTCCTCCGAGCCCGGGGGGTGACCGTGCTCAGCGCCTCACCCGAGCGCTTCCTGCGCGTGGATGCGGAGCGTGTTGCCGAGAGCCGCCCCATCAAGGGCACCGCGCCCCGCCACGCCGACCCGGTGGCGGACGCCCGCATCGCCTCCGAGCTGCGCACCGGCGCCAAGACCCGCGCCGAGAACCTCATGATCGTGGACCTGCTCCGCAACGACCTCGGCCGCGTGTGCGAGGTCGGCAGCGTGGAGGTGCCCGCCTTCATGTACACGGAGTCGTACGCGACCGTGCACCAGCTGGTCTCGACCGTCCGAGGACGGCTGCGCCCGGAGGTGTCGACGCTGGAGGCGGTCCGCGCCTGCTTCCCGGGCGGTTCGATGACCGGTGCACCGAAGCTGCGCACGATGGAGCTCATCGACCGGCTGGAGTCCTCGGCCAGAGGTGTGTACTCCGGGGCGCTGGGCTACGTCTCGCACACCGGCGAGGCGGACCTCAGCATCGTCATCCGCACGGCCGTGCACGCCAACGGTGAGGTCACCGTGGGCGCTGGCGGGGCGATCGTGCTGGACTCCGACCCCGAGGACGAGTACGAGGAGATGCTCCTCAAGGCCGAGGTCCCAGCCCGGGGCCGGTAGCAACGCGTACCACCCGAGCAAGGGGCCTTGCCTCGTCGCACGTCAGGGATCAGTCTCAGTGGTCGCCGTGGTTCTCCTTCGGCTCGTCGTCAGCGGGCTCAGGCCCGGGTTGGTCCGGGTGTTTGTGGGGGCGAGCCCCATGCCCGTGACCGGATCAGGAGCCCCTGGGCCGCAGGCGACCACCTCGGCCTGATGCGGCCCAATCCCACGTGCGTGGGGAACTTCCATCTGGAGTGGATCTGGAGTGAGCGAGCTGGACCATCCCCGCATGCGCGGGGAGCACGGCGTAGGTGGGCAGCGCCCACCGTGTTTCCCGGGACCATCCCCGCATGCGCGGGGAGCACAGGTCTCCGTCGCCCCTGTGGACCACGCTGTTGGGACCATCCCCGCATGCGCGGGGAGCACATCGGCCGTGTCCGTGACCCCCGGTACGGGCGGGGACCATCCCCGCGTGCGCGGGGAGCACTTCCCGGAGGCCGAGTGCTCTTTCAGCGCCTGGGGACCATCCCCGCGTGCGCGGGGAGCACCCTTTTTCACCTGCGAACTTACCGGCGGCAAGGGTCTGTTTTTGTAAGTTCTCCAGAAACAGACAAATCCGACTCAGCTTTCCAGTTCTCCCGCCCTAATTGTCCTCCATGACCAGGACGATCTTCCCCGTGGTCCGGCCGGTCTCGCCCAGGGAGTGGGCCTTCGCGGCCTCGGACAGCGGGAACGTCGCCTCCACGTGCGCCTTCAGAGCCCCCTCGGCCACGAGTTCGGCGATCGCTTCCATCCCGGCGTGGTCGTCCTCGACCAGCATCGACACCGCTCGAATGTCACGTTGGGCGGCCCGCTCCACCACCTCCCCAGGCAGGGGTAGCAGGGAGACCAGAGTCCCGCCCGAGCGCATCACCTTCAGGGAGCGCTCCGCCACGTCACCGGCCAGCGGGTCCAGAACCACGTCGATGTCGCTGGTGGCCTCGGCGAAGTCGACCTCGCGGTAGTCGATCACTTCGTCGGCGCCCAGCTCACGCAGGAATCCGTGCTTGGGCGTGCTGGCGGTGCCCACGACATAGGCCCCGTGCGCCTTGGCGATCTGCACGGCGAGGTGGCCGACGCCTCCGGCGGCCGCGTGCACCAGCACGCGCTGCCCCGAGCGAAGCCCGGCGGTGTCCACCAGAGCCTGGTGAGCGGTGAGCGCGGCCAGCGGCAGCGCCCCGGCCTGGACGTGGTCGACACCGGCGGGTTTACGGGCGAAGGCCCGCGCGGGGCCGGTGACGAACTCGGCGTGCGAGCCCGCTCCGTGCGGGTAGGGCAGCATTCCGAGAACCTCGTCGCCCGGCTGGTGGATCGTCACCCCGTACCCCACGGACTCCACGACCCCGGACACGTCCCAGCCCAGGACGAGGGGGAGGCGGTTCACGAAGCCCGCCGCGGCGCGGTGCTTCCAGTCGGTCGGGTTGACCCCGGCCGCGCGGACGGAGACCAGGATCTCGCCGGGCCCGGGACTGGGCGTGGGGACCCGTACCTCCTGGAGGACCTCCGGGCCGCCGTGGTTGTCCTGGCTGATGGCGCGCATGGTGCTGTGGTCTGCGTTCATGGCTCCAGCCTCTCGGGTTCGGGATCGGCGCACCATGGCATGATTGTCATCTTTGAATAGGATCGTGCCATGAGCGTTCCGCATCGCGTCGTTGTTCTGGCCCTGCCTGGTGTCTACCCTTTCGAGCTGGGTATCCCCAGCCGCGTCCTCGGGGCCGCGAACGGCCGGTACGAGGTGCTGACCTGTTCTTCCGGCGAACCCTCGGTTCCCACCAACGCCGACTTCGCGGTCACGGTCGAGCACGGTCCCGATGTCCTGGCCAGCGCGGACACCGTGGTCATCCCGCCCTTCGACGCCGGGCTGCTCTCCCGCGAGCTGGACCCGCGGGTCGCCGGTGCCCTGGACGCGATCCGCCCGGGCACGCGTGTGGTCTCGATCTGCACCGGCGCGTTCGTGCTGGCCGCCGCCGGTTGGCTGGACGGGCGCCCGGCCACCACCCACTGGGCCCTCACCGAATCGTTCCGCACCTGGTTCCCGAAGGTGCTCCTGGACCCGGACGTGCTCTTCGTGGACGACGGCGACCTCCTGACCTCGGCGGGCGCGGCCTCGGGGGTGGACGTGTGCCTGCACCTGGTCCGCTCCGACCATGGCAGCGAACTCGCGAACCGGGTGGCGCGTACCTGTGTGGTGCCGCCCTGGCGCGACGGCGGCCAGGCCCAGTACATCGAACGGCCGGTCCCCGAGCCGGGACGCGAGGGCACGGCGGCGGCCCGCGGTTGGGCCCTCGCCCGCCTTGATCAACCAATAACCCTGTCTGACCTGGCCGAACACGCACACATGAGCCTGAGGACCTTCATCCGCAGGTTCCACGAGGAGGTCGGGACGAGCCCGGGGCGGTGGTTGATCCACCAGCGGGTCCTGCGGGCGCGGCACCTGTTGGAGACCACGGAGCTTCCGGTGGACGAGATCGCCGGACGGGTCGGGTTCGCCACCGGTACCTCCCTGCGCCAGCACCTGCGGGCCGCGATCGGGGTGTCCCCACTCACCTACCGGCGCACCTTCCGGGGCGCGACCGTGGCTGTTTCCTGAGGTCAGCGGCGCGAGAAGCCGGAGGAACCCCGACGGCGGACACAGGGTGTTCCGTTGGAACATGCCTGCCCGGGCAACTAGTGTCAGCGGCACCATCGAGGCGGAACCCACATGCGGAGTGATCCAGTATGTCCACGATCCTGTTCCTGATGACCGGCGCCGACCACTGGACGCTGGCGGACGGCACCCGGCACCCCACCGGTTTCTGGGCTGAGGAGGCCGTCGCTCCCTACGAGGCTTTCAGGGACGCCGGACACGAGATCGTCGTCGCGACCCCCGGCGGGGTCGTGCCTCCCGTTGACCGGGGCAGCCTGGAGGCGGGCGCAAATGGCGGCCAGGAGAACGCCGACCGGGTCTGCGCCCTGTTGGACTCCTTCACCGAACTCCACTCGCCGCTCAGCCTGGAGGAGGTCGACCTCGGCGACTACGACGCGGTGTACCTGCCCGGAGGGCACGGCCCCATGGAGGACCTGGCGGTGGACACCGTCTCCGGTGACCTGCTCACCACCGCTCTGGAGACGGGCAAGCTGCTCGGCGTGGTCTGCCACGCCCCCGCCGCCCTGCTGGCGGCCGAGCGACCGGACGGCACGAACCCGTTCGCCGGTTACCGAGTGAGCGCGTTCACCAACACGGAGGAGACCCAGGCGGGCCTGGCCGACCAGGCCGCGTGGCTGCTCCAGGACCGCCTGGTGGAGGCCGGGGTGGACTTCCAGGAGGGCGAGCCCTGGGCCCCCAAGGTCGTGGTGGACCGCAACCTGGTCACCGGCCAGAACCCCGCGTCCTCAGCCCCGCTGGCCCAGGAGATGCTCAGGCTGATGGGCTGAGGCCCCGCGCTGGCCAGCGGAAATCCGGTTGCCGCGCCCGCTGGTCAGCGCCACTGTGGTCTCCCATGAGCATTCCCCCGTTCCAGATCAGGGCCAGGTACACCGACACGACGGTCACCGTCTACCAGGCCTACGCCCCCGCGATCGGGGTCCCCGCCGCACGTGAGGGCCGCTTCCCGGCGTCGTGGAAGCGCGAGCGGATGACCTGGATCAAGCCGTCGATCCTCTGGATGATGTACCGCTGCGGGTGGGGGCGGAAGGCGAACCAGGAGACGGTACTGGCGGTGGAGATCACCCGCGAGGGGTTCGAATGGGCCCTGCGCCGCTCCGCCCTGTCGCACTACAAGCCCGGTCTGCACTCGGGACCGAGACGCCTGGAAACGGGAGCTGCGAGCGGCACCGTCGCGTGTCCAGTGGGACCCCGAACGCGACCTCCGTCTGAACCCGCTCGCGTACCGCTCCCTCCAGTTGGGGCTGTCCGGCGAGGCGTCCCGCCGCTACGCGGACGAGTGGACGGTGTCGATCACCGACATCACACCCCTGGCCCACGAGCTGCGCGACCTGGTGAGCCGAGGTGAGCTGGACACGGCGGCCGCGCTGCTGCCGCGGGAACGCCCGTATCCGATCCCGGACCAGGCCATCGCACATCTGCAACCAGCACGGAGGTGAACCACCGTGCCCTCCACTCCTTCACGGTGCGGACGCCCGACGCCCTCCGTCGCCACACCCTGCCCAGCGAGGCCGATAGATGCCGCGCTGGACGCCCCCACCACCGACCGGTGAGCGGCAGGGGTTCCCCAGCGCGGATGCTGTTCCGATACTCCTCAACCCCCGCCCCGACCAAGCGACCCTCAGAACGGTTCAAAACCCCACAAAGTGACGCGTGTCATTTTTGCCGTCCTTCCGCCGCCGGGTCTGCTGGCAAGCACATGCTCGGACGAGGAGGTCCACGGTGACGGAACAGGAGACGGCCACAAGGCGGGCCGGACCGGGATGGATCGCGGTCGGAGTCGCGGTCGCGATGATCGTCCTGGTGACGGCCGGGTGGTCACTGGTCAACACGCTGATCCCCGGCAAGACCCCGGTAACGGCCGGACAGGAACTGGCCCTGGGAGGCGACGGCACGACCCGCGCCGCACTCGTGGTGCCCGAGGACGGCTGGGAGATGGACGTGGCCGCCTCGCACCCCGGGCAGTCCTACCGCCTCGAACACGGCTCCCTGGTGCTCGATGTCGGGCAGCCGGGGGAGTCAGAGGCCGCCCCCGGCACGGACCGGCGCTGGGAGGGGGCACGCAGGGTCCTGCGCTCGCAGGCTCCCTCCACCGAGATCGGTGCGCCCGCGACGGTCGTCTCCGCCGACGGCACGGAGGGGCTCGCGGCGGACGTGAGCCGCTCCCAAGGGCCGGGGGCCGTCGTGCTGTTCCCTGCACCCGGTGACAACTACGCGGTCCGGATGGTCCTGCAGGGCACGGACGGCGATCCCGGCCCCTCCCCGGAGGACCTCGCGCACATGATCACTTTCTCCGGGGAGGCCGGACATGGTTAGGGCCCCACACGAATCCGGGTCCACCGGCCGCGCCGCCAGCGGGACCCCGGCCCCCAGGCGCGGTCCGGGAGTCGGAACCGCCGCGCGCAGCCCGGGAAGAGGGCTGGAGCCGCAACAGGCCGCAGGCGTGCTGATCGCCCTGGTGTGCCTGGTCGCGCTCGGGTCCCTTGTGTACCGCGTGTTCGGCGTCGCCGTGGCCTTCCCCGCGGTGTGGGCGAGCGCGTTCCTTCTGGGCGCGCTCACACTGGTGTTCGGGTACTGGCTGCTGCGCCGCATCCGGCCCGTGCGTGCTCCCGGAACGGCCGCGTCGCTCGCGGCGGTCGCCTGGGGGCTGTTCGCCGTGACCGCGCTGGCCCTGACCGCCAACGAGGCGCTGGACGCGGTCCTGGCCAAGACGATGGGTCCGCAGGCGGCGGATACGTGGGGCGCGGCGGTCTCGGGACCCCTCGACGAGGAGCTGCTCAAGCTCGCCGGGGTCGTGCTGGTCGCCGTCGCGTTCCCCCACGCGATCAGGGGGCCGGTGGACGGATTCGTCTTCGGGGCGCTCACGGGGCTGGGGTTCCAGGTGACGGAGAACTTCTTCATGGCCGTGCAGGAGGTGACCTCGAGCGGCGGTCTGGGCGGGGTCAACCTGGTGGTGCAGTCCTCGGCCATGCGCGTGCTGCTCACGGGGATGGGCACTCACTGGGCGCTGTCGGCGGTCGCGGGCACCGCGGTGGGGCTGATGGTGGCCGCGGGGCGGCGGCCGCCGCCCCGCACCATTGCGGCGGCCCTGCTGCTGGTGGTGCTCGCCATGGGGATGCACGCGTCCATCAACCTGCCCTTCCTCCAAGGGTCGGCGGTCGTGGTCAAGGCGCTGGTGAATTTCGTGCTCGCGATGGCTCTCTACTTCGTGCTGCGCCGAGCTCACCTGCGGCGGTTGCGCGGCGCACTGGAGGAGGCGGGCGCCGAGCACGGGTGGGAGCGCGAGGCCTCGCTCGCGCTGGCTACCCGTCGGGGACGGCGCAGGGCCCTGCGGGAGGTTCCGGCGGCCGACCGCGCCGCCCTGCGCGGTGAGCAGGACCGCCTGGTGAATGCGGCTGAATCACGGGCCATGGGCAAGGGCGCCCGGGAGGCCGTGCCGGGCGCGGCCTGACCACACCGGTCCGCGGGGGCGAGCAACATCGGAACAGAATCCGGCGCCTGGCGCGGGTTGTCGTTTCGACGTTCCTCGCCTCCTGGTGCGCCCATGCTGTCAGCTTCGGTTCGCCGCTACCGCCAGGTCCTGGAGTCATCCTCCTCGTCCCCCCGTTCCCGAGGTCCCCGTCTTCCGGAGGCACCGTACCTTCGGGGGCTAACCGGCTGGTTCGGCGCGGGCGCGCATACCGTCCCGCGTGTACATCCACGCGGTGCCACAGGTGAAGGGGACCTCGGTACATCCCTTCGACAGGCAGGGCTCCCAGGCTCCGCAGCGCTCCGCCCTCGTGGTGGCACCGCCGCGCGGGTCGGGTTCGTCGGGGCCCAGGGTCGCCAGCAGCGCGTGGGCCTCCTCCGTGCCGAACGCGGAGACGGCCAGCCCGCGTAGCTCGCGTTCCCGGACCGGGTCGAGGCCGTCGCGGAACACCAGAACGTCGGACAGCGTGCGCCGGGCCAGGTGCACCACCTCGCGCTGCGCCGCGGTGAGATGGGGGTGAGCGCGTTCGTAACGCCTCAGGTGCTCCAGCCACAGGTCACGGCGGGCACGGGGAGGGAGTTCCGCGAAGACCAGGCGGCGGTGGACCAGGGGGTGCGCGGTGAACGCGTCGTAGTCCCTGGGCAGGCGGTCGCGGTTGGCCTCCACCCACTCGCGGGCCAGACCGTGGTCGGAACGGGCCAGCGCGGGAGTACGGCCCGCCAGCGCGAGGGTCATGATGACGAACCAGCCCGCGCGCAGCCTCTGGAGCCGGGGCCGCACCGAGGTTCCGGGGGAGGACACCCGGGACCGCTCCCAGGGGGCTCGGCGGCGTTGCCGGCTGAGTTCGCCCAGGGCCTCGACGACCCGCAGAGCCGCCTGCGTGCCCAGGCCGCGCAGGAGCGGCCGGACCATGGAGACCCCGCTCCAGCAGCGGACCTCGGTACCCCGGTGCCGGACCAGCGTGGGGACCCAGGGGGCGTTGGGCCCCCACTGACGGACCCGCCACTCGCGCACCTCCGGGTGAGTGAGCGGAAGTGTCTCCAGCCGACCACCCGACACGGACTCCACAGTGGTGGAGATGTCCGCGCACCTGTCGCACGAGGAGTCGAAGGCCAACACGTACCGAACCCGAACGTCCCTCATGATCTCCCTTCCCGCACTGCCGCATCCCAGTGTCAAGGGGAGTTCTTCGCCGTGGGTCAGGTTTTCGGAACTTGGTACCTCCAATCGATGGTCCTCGAGGGCAATAACGGCGCGAACACGGATGAAACCGCGTTCGCGCCGCTCGTCAGCGTTCTTTTTGGTGGTCACTTGGGTCACGTATCGGGCTGGCCGGGGAGACCCGGAACCACGGGGAGTTCACCGAGGTCAGGCGGGGTCCTCGGGGAAGGAGTCGGAAAGGACCAGGAACAGCGGGCCCCGCGACGACGCGAGGGGGCGGCGAATGGTCCACCACCAGGGGACGCCCCGTCCCGAGGGCACCTCGGAGCGAACGGGATCAGGCCACCATGCCGGGGGCCAGACGCTCCAGTTCGGCGACGGCGGCGGCGACCGAGGGACGTCCCCGGGCTCCGGCACGGGTGAAGGTCAGCAGTGAGCGGGCCGGGACCGGAGAACCCTCCAGGCGCACGCGGGTGACCGGCAGGTCGGGGGACACGTCCGCGGACCTCGGCACGAGCGCCACCCCCAGGTCGTGGGCGACCAGCGCCGCCACGGAACTCCACTCCAGCGCCTGGTGACGGCCCTGCGGGGTGAACCCGACAGCCCCGCACGCGGTCATGGCGTGCGCGTGACAGGTCGTGTCCGGGCGCGGCAGCACCCACGGCTCACGGGCGGTCTCGATCAACGGCACGCTCGCTCGCCCGGCGAGGCGGTGCCCACGGGCGACCAGGAGGTCGAAGGGGTCGTCGAACAGGGGCGCCTGGTCGAAGCGGGCGTCGTCCAACGCGGGCGTGCCGGGGGCGGACTCCACGATGGAGAGGTCGATGTCACCCCGGAAGAGCAGGTCGAGGCTGTCCCCGGGCTCGGATTCGAGGATCCGTACATCCAGGCGCGGGTACGCTGTGCGCAGAGCGGCGGCCATGGGCGCCAGCAGCCGGGTCAACACGACGGGGAAACCCGCCACCCGGAGCGGCCCGGCCGGTTCCGCCTCCAGCCCGCGCATCTCGATCTCCGCCCGCTCCCAGCGGGCCTGGATCGCGTCCGCGTGCCCCAACAGACTTCGCGCGGCCGATGTCAGCCGCACACCACGCCCCTGGGGTTCCAGCAGTGGCACGTCCAACTCCTTGGCGAGCTGGCGGATCTGCTGTGAGGCCGCCGAGGGCGTGAAGTGCAGCGCCTCGGCGGCGGCGGTCACCGTTCCGTGGTGTGCCACCGCTCTGAGGATGCGCAGCCGACGAAGATCGATCATGTAGCCGATTCTTCACAGTGCCATCCAGAAACTCAACCTGGACCGCGAGGGTCCGTGGGCGTGATGCTGGATCGCGGAAGACGACAGCGAACCAGAGGTGCTCGATGAACAGTGTCTGCCCACACTGCGGATGGCCGGACGAACAGCCCTTCGCGGTGCTCTCCCAGCATCGGACCGGCACGGGGCTGACCGTGTGGTCGCGCTGTGTCTGCGGCTCGACCCAGGTCCGCGAGATCGGCCTCGCGGGCACGCGGATCGTCTCCCGGGGGCGGCCCATCAAGGTCCCCCGCACACCCGGCTGCAACGCCTGAGCGACCCACCGGAAGTGTGACGGGGGTTCGTCCACAGGAACAGTGCGGAAATCGTGGTCAGGGAGCGGTCCGCGATACGGTTACGGGCATGGGGAACACACCGGCGCGACCGTCCACTTCGGCCGAGGACTACGTGAAGGTCATCTATGACCTCCAGGAGCGCGGAACCGGACCGGTGACGATCTCCGGGATGGCCGAGCGGCTGTCGGTGTCCAATTCGTCGGTGTCCGGGATGCTCCGCAAGCTCAACGAACTCGGCTTCGTGGAGCACCAGCGGTACGGCAACGTCAGCCTCACCGAGACCGGCACCAAAGCGGCCCTGGCGGTCCTGCGCCGCCACCGGCTGCTGGAGACCTACCTGGTGGCCGAGCTGGGCTACTCCTGGGACGAGGTGCACGACGAGGCCGAGATCCTCGAACACGTCGTCTCGGACAAGTTCGTCGACCGCATCGCAGCCCACCTGGGCAACCCGGTGGTGGACCCGCACGGCGACCCCATCCCCACACGTGAGGGCGTCATAGTCGAGCGCGAGTCCGTGCTGCTCTCCGAGGCCGAGGCGGGCACGACCGGCGTGATCGTCCGGGTCAACGACACCGACCCCGAACTCCTGCGCTACCTCGCCGACATCGACATCGGTATCGGCATGCGGGTGGAGGTCGTGGAACGGCTGCCCTTCGCCGGATCCATCCAGATCGCGGTCCGCCCGGAGAAGGGCGGGGAGGAGCGCGAGCAGGCCCTGGGGCTCGTCGCCGCCGAGGCCCTCTGGCTCAGCCCCGAGGAGTAGCCGACCCGGCACCACACCGGGGTGGGATGCCGGGCGGGCTGGTCCTAGGCCAGGGACCGGACGCCGGGACGACCGGCCTCGATGACGAACCGGGCCCGGTCCCGGATGGGCGCGCCCGGCCTGCTCACGTAGTCCACCACCCGGTAGTCGGCGGTCCACTCGGTGGGCGTGACGGTGTTGCGCACGTAGCCGCGGCGGCGGTTGATGAACTTGATGTGCGGGTTCTCGGCCAGCTGGACCGCGTCGCCCGGGTTCTGTTCGGCGCCGTCCTGACCGCTCGTGAAGGAGGTCCCCACCAGTTCGGTGGCCACCGTCCTTGATCCCGGATCGTCGAAGTCGGCCTTGACGTCCACCACGTAGTTGGCGTGCACGTCGCCGGTGAGCACGACCGGGTTGGACACCCCGGCGATCTCGTCCCGGACACTGTCCCGCTCGACCCGGTAGTTGTCCCAGGCGTCGTCACTGAAACTGGTCGAGTCTCCCTCGGCGAAGTCGCGCTGGGAGAAGAACACCTGTTGCGCCAGGACGTTCCACCTGGCCTTGGAGTCCGACAGTCCCCGGGACAGCCACCGGCGCTGGTCGGCGCCGAGCAGGGTGCGCCCGGGGTCGTCGCGCTCGGAGTCCGCCACCTGCACGTCCCGGTACTGGCGGGTGTCCAGCAGGTGCATGTCCACCAGGTTGCCGAAGGTCAGCCTGCGGTACAGGTGCAGGTCGGGTCCGGCCGGGCGCTGGGCGGCGCGCAGCGGCATGTGCTCGTAGTAGGCCTTGAGCGCGTGCTCGCGCCGGAGCAGGAACTCCTCCGGGGGGATGTCCTCCTCGTAGGAGGTGTCGTCGGCCCAGTTGTTCTCCAGTTCGTGGTCGTCGAAGACCACCGCCCACGGGAAGGCCGCGTGGGCGGCCTGGAGGTCGCGGTCGGTCTTGTACTGGGCGTGCCGCAGCCGGTACTCGGCGAGGGAGCGGATCTCCACCTCGGGGTAGTGGCCGCGACCGATGCTGCCCTGGTCGGGGGTCTCGTAGATGTAGTCGCCGAGGAAGGCGACCAGGTCCAGGTCCTCCTCCGCCAGGTGCGCCTGGGCGGTGTAGTGCCCGTGGGTGTAGCTCTGACAGCTGGCGAACGCGAAGTCGAACCTGTTCACGCGGGCGCCCGGAAGCGGTGCGGTGCGGGTGCGGCCGACGGGGCTGATCTCGTTTCCGACCCGGAAGCGGTAGAAGTAGTCGGCCCTGGGGCGCAGGCGCTCCAGCTCCACGTGGATCGAGTGGGCCTGTTCGGGGCGGGTCTCGACGCTTCCGGACGCGGCGAGGGTGCCGAAGTTCTCGCTGTGGGAGACCTGCCACTCCACCTCGACGGCGCGGTTGGGCATCCCGCCCAGACCGTCCTCGGCCAGGGGGTTCGGAGCGAGCCGGGTCCACAGGACCACACCGTTGTGGAGGGGGTCGCCGGACGCGACGCCCAGGGTGAAGGGGTCGGAGATCGCGGGGTTCCGGGGGATCGAGGTGGCCGCGAGCGCGGAGGGTGCCCCGAGGGAGGTGCCCAGTGCGGCGGCTCCCAGCGTGACGGCGCCACCGACCAACGCCTGGCGGCGGGTGGCTGCGGGCCCCGGGAACAGCGTGGGGGACTGATCGGGGGATGCGGGTGTGCCCGGCATGTACGGTCTCCTGGGTTCGAGCGGCGGACCGCCCCGGAGTGCCCGGGACGGGAGCAACCGTGGTCCATCCGGCCATGGAAAGTGGTACGACCCAACGCCTACGCGGTGAACATTACCTCCGCTTCGGTGACGGCAAGGTTACTGAGGGTCGCAGCCTGGGTGTTTCGTCGACCCTGGGATATTACGATCGCTTACGTTCTGGCCCCACCCCCTCAAGAGGTCCGCATGGGTGACGTTCTCGAAGCCGTGATCGCTCCGCCGTCGCTCCTTCGGGCGGTCGGATCAGGCCTCTCCGCGGTTGTGTCCGTCACTCTGGGTGAGGGGCTCGTGCTGGGGCCCGTCACCGAGGCGCTGGCCTCCGGGGACGACCCGGCGGCCGAGGTCCCCTCCGGTTTCGTCCGCCTCACCGTGCCTCTGGTGGAGCGCGTCACCGCGTGGTCGGCTCGGGGACCGGTCCCTACGTCGAGGCCGACTCCTTCGGCGGCACAGGCTCGCAGAGGGCGCTCGTGTGGGACCGGGGAGTGGTGGACCTGGGTCCCCTCCACCTACCGGTGGGCGAGCCCACGCCCGGGGAGGGGACCCCGATCGCCTGGGCTCTGCGCCGACCGGGGGTGGTGGTCGGCCCCGACGAGCGCGACGAGTTCGACGCCGCCGGGCTGGGTGCGCACCGCTCCACGGAGGCCTGGGTCCGGGTGGCGACGCCCCACGACGCGTTGGCGGGGCGCAGGGGGAGTGGGCGGCACCGCAGCCCTCGGCTTGAGGACCGCGACACGATCCGGGTGCCGGAGGAGCCGCCGAGCCGGGCTCGACGGGCCCGGTTCAGGTCAGGCGAACGACGTGTTTGCCCCGCACGCCACCGGCCTCCAGCGCGCGGTGGGCCTCGGCGATGTCGGCCAGCTCGTGCACCGTGTCCACGACCGGGCGCACCTCTCCGCGCTCCACATACCCGGCCAGGTCCCGGAAGAGCGGCGTCTTCGGGTTGCCGCTGAAGAACATGGTCCGGCGGGATCGCAGGAGTGTCGCGCCCGCCAGGCGCACCGCCGAGGAGAGCGACCCGAGGGACAACGCCACCAGGCGCCCCCTCCGGGTCAGGAGCCGCTGGTATTCGGGCAGGTCGGAGGCGACGGTGTCGATGATCACGTCGAACCCCTCCAGCCTGGCCAGCTCGGCGGGGCCGGTGGACGCGTAGTCGTACGCCTCATGGGCTCCCAGGCCAAGGACGAAGTCCAGGTTGCGCGCCCCCGCCAGACCGGTCACGTGCGCCCCCATGGCCCTGGCGAGCTGGACGACCGCGCTGCCCACCCCTCCGCTGGCGCCGCGCACGAGGACGCGTTCACCCGGCCTGACCCGTGCCATGTCCCGCAGCGCGGTGATTCCCGTGGTGCCACCGGCCAGCAGCGAGACCGCCTCGACCGCGTCGAGACCGGCCGGGCTGAGGGAGACCCGTCGGGGACGCACGGCCACGTACTCGGAGGTCGCGCTGCCTCCGGCTCGCCCCTGGACGCCCCACACCCGGTCTCCCACGGCGGGCCCCCTCACCCGCGCGCCCGCCTCCACGACCTCCCCGGCGAAGTCGATGCCCATCCCCTTGGGGAAGCGCCTCCCGGTCACCAGCGCGAGCCGCCCGGAGCGCACCAGCAGTTCCCCGCCGTTCACGCTGCTGGCGTGCACCCGCACCAGGATCTGGTCGGGGCCGGCCACTGGACGGGGGACGCGGCCCGTAACCACCGAAACGGAGGGGTAACTCCGGTTAGCGGTAAAATGAGAGGCATGCCGAACGAATCCTCTCGGAAGCCGCGCGCGCGGACGCGCTGCACAACCGCCGTCGCATCCTCGACACCGCCCGGGCCGCCTTCCTGGAGAGCGGGATCGAGGTGTCGATGACCGAGGTCGCCCGCCGCGCGGGGCTCGGCATCGCCACGCTCTACCGGCACTTCCCCCACAAGGACAGCCTGGTCCACGAGGTGTTCCGGGGACAGCTCGACGTCTGTCTGGCGGGCCTGGACGAGGCCGCCGCCGATCCCGACCCCTGGCGCGGCTTCCGCGGGTTCATCGAGGAGCTGTGCGCGATGCAGGCCCTCGACCGGGGGTTCAACGAGGTCTGCCGCGCCGCCTTCGTCGGCGGGGCGATTTTCGACGAGGCGCGGATCAGGGCGGAGAACACCTTCGCCGAACTCGCCCACCGCGCCAAGGCCGCCGGGAAGCTGCGCCCCGACTTCGTCCGCGACGACCTCACCCTGGTGATCATGGCCAACAGCGGCATCAGCGCCGACTCCGAGGAGGACGCCGTGGCCGCCTCCCGCAGGCTCGCCGCGTACCTGATCCAGGCGTTCCAGGCCACACCCGAACATCGCCCCCTGCCGCCCGTACCGAGGCTGGGCCCGCACCCGGCGCTGCGCGAAGTACGCTGACCCCGGCCGAAGAGCCGCCTCCCCCTACTGAGCGCGTGAAGCGACGGCACCAGGTCCTGGCCCCGGCCGAGGCCGGTCCGGGACGAGACCCCGGGCACCACGGGGTGGCCGCCACCCCCGGTGCCCGGATCCGTCCGACCACGGCGCGGGCACCTACCCCCGCGTTGAGGAGCCGCGTGTCTCCGGGTCAGCGGGTTGACGTGAGCGTGGCAGCGTATCGAGCACGAGACGGTAGGACTCGGTCACCAGCTCCTCGACCAGCTTCGTGTCGATCGAGTCGCCAGGGGCCAGAGTTATCCAGTGCCGCTTGTTCATGTGGTAGCCGGCGACGATGTCCGCGTACGCCTCACGGAGCGTTGTGGCGTCGCTCGGATCGGCCTTGACGATCACGACGGGCTGACCAGACACGACCCGCGCGTCGCGCACGCGGGAACGCCGCGGGACCTCGGTCATCAACATGAACCATCTCCCGTGGACCCTGAAGGCCTCCCAACCGGGCTCGAACGAGTACACCGTGGTTTCCGGCAGGTTCTGGGCACACTCTTCCGCCACCTCCTGCAGGGCCTTTCCGTCCACCGTCGGGACCTCCTCATCAACACGGGGCAGCGAGCTCGGGCACCGAACCCCGAGCGAGCCGAATCGCTCCCGGAGTTCCTGCGCGTGACCCGTTCTACCCCTGATGAACAGGCGCGATTCCGGCGCCAGGGGCTCAGTAGCGGGCGCGGTGTCATCCGGGTGGAGGTTCGGCGTCCCTCCCGGCGTGGGTGGCGCGTGCCCGAGGACGGTGGGTCACGACGCCCGGCCCGTAGGTGACCAGGCGCCACCTGCGGCCCGACCGCTTTCCCCACGCCCCTGTTCATCCCCTTGCGTCCGTGAATAGCATCGTTTGTTGTGACACACCAGACGACGGACACCGCGAACAGCGAAGGCCCGCGTCTCGCGTCCGTGCGCGGGATCAGCGTCAGTTACGACGACCGCGGCGCAGGATGCCCCGTCCTGTTCGTCCACGGTCACCCCTTCGACAGGACCATGTGGGAACCCCAGGTCAGAGCACTGGCCGGGCGCGGATACCGCACCATCGCCCCCGACCTGCGCGGCTACGGACGCAGCACGGTGGTACCCGGAGTGACCTCGTTGGACACCCTCGCCCGCGACCTGGCCGCCCTCCTCGACCACCTCGAACTGGACGTGGTCAACGTGGTCGGCCTGTCCATGGGCGGGCAGGTCGCCCTCGAGCTGTACCGGCTCTTCCCGGACCGCGTGGACGCCCTGGCCCTGGCCGCGACCAACCCGCTTCCCGAGACCGAGACCGGCAGGGCCAGACGAAGGGCGATGGCCGACCGCCTGCGGGAGGAGGGCATGCGCGGCTACACCGACGAGATGCTGGTCGGCATGATGACCGCCGAGAACGTGCGGGACCAGCCCGCCGTCGCCGACCACGTGCGCGCCATGATGTACGCCGCCCCGCCCGAGGGCGCCGCCGCCGCTCAGCTGGGCCGGGCCGAACGACCCGACCACACCATGCTGCTCAGGCACATCTCGGCGCCCACCCTGCTGGTGGTGGGCCAGCATGACGGCTTCACCCCTCCTGGGGGCGCCGAACTCATGCACGTCCGCATCGCGGACTCGGTCGTGGAGATCATCGAGGGCGCGGGCCACCTGCCCAACCTGGAACGCCCGGGACGTTTCAACGAGGTCCTGCGTCGCTTCCTGGAGCAGGCCCGGACCCGACCCCGCGACCGCTGAACACACCGTGACCCGCTGTGGGGTCACGGTGCGCACGCGTGGTTCAGCCGGGCGTCCGCTCGACGGGGAGCCACAGCTCGCCCGAGGCGAGGTCGCCGTCGTACTCCACGCTCAGCAGCTCGGGGCCGTGCCGGTAGCGGTAGGCCGGGTTGGACGGGAACCACTCGCTGGCGGCGTACACCCAGACGCGCTGGATCGCCTCGGGGAAGCCGAGCCGCTCGAAGGGGAACACGACCCAGGTCCCCTCGGGCACGTCCAGGGCCCGCATCCCCTCCGGGGTCCCCGAGGCCGAGGTCGCGGCGGCCACGGAGAAGTCGACGTCGCTGCCCTCGCGCCGGTCGGGGTCGTGCGTGACGGTGACCGAGAGCGCGCCGCGCGGTTCCTGGTCGGACAGCTCCGCCAACCTCCCGTACACCTCGTCGCCGAGGCCCAGGACGAACTCGGTCATGGGCTGGTTGACGCCCTCCCGGACGAGCGGAACCCGGGTTCCGGGGCCGACCAGGCGGAAGGCGCCCTTGTCGACGATGCGGTAGCGCATGGTGGTGTTCCCTTCGATGGTGAGGCGGAAGGCCAGCCTTGACTGGGAGTCGAGCGCCGCGCCCGTGCGCCGGGCCTCGCCCGGACTGATCCCGTGCATCGCCCGGAACGCCCGACCGAAGGCCTCAGCGGACCCGTAGCCGTAGCGGACGGCGATGTCGAGCAGGGTGTCCCGCCCCTCGATCACCTCCGCCCCGGCCAGGGTGAGGCGGCGCCGACGCACGTACTCCGACAGCGGCATCCCGGACAGCGCCGAGAACATCCGCCGGAAGTGGTGCTCCGAGGTGAGCGCGGACCGCGCCATGGCGGCCACGTCCACGGGTTCACCCGGGTCCCTCTCGACCCGTTCGAGCGCCTCGTTCAACCGGTCCAGCACGTGTGCCTCCCTCTTTCACCACCGACGTTAGGGGCGCGGTCCCCGCCCGACCCGACAGTCGCCGGTCACTTCCGGTCAGGTCCGACCGAAGTGCCCTCTGCTGGCAGGAGAACCGTCTGTCACCACCGCCTGCCACGCTCTACCGTGCCAGTCCGAGCCCCGCCCCCTTCGGAAGGTCACATGTCCCAGAACGTCCCGCACACGCCCCCGGACGAACGCGGCCGCCGCGCACCGTTGGGTGGACGGTTCCACCAACTCCTGGGGGCGGTGGGGCTGGGAAACCTGGGCGACGGGATCGCGGTGGTGGCGCTGCCCTGGTACGCCACCACGCTCACCGACGACGCCCTCCTGATCGCGCTGGTGGGTGCGGCCACCCGGCTGCCCTGGCTGTTCCTGGCCCTGGTCGCCGGAGTGGTGGGCGACCGGACGGACCGGCGCACTCTCATGGTGCGCGCCGGTGCGGTCAAGGCGGTGCTGCTGGTGCTCCTGACCGCCGTGGTGGTCCTCGGAGCCGGTTCGATCCCCCTGCTGATCCTGATCGCGCTGCTGGTGGGCGCGTGCGAGGTCTTCTTCGACAACACCGCGCAGTCGATGGTGCCCGCGGTGGTGTCGCGACAGCAACTGGAGCGCGCCAACGGTCTCCTCCAGGTCGTGGAACGCGTGCTCAACAAGTTCCTGGGCGCGCCGCTTGCCGGGGCGCTGCTCGCGGTTTCCACCGCTTGGGCCTTCGGTGCCCAGGCCGCTCTGGTCCTGCTCGCGGTCGTGGTGCTGGCCGGCATGCGCGGCGACTTCCGCCCGGCGGCGGAGGACCCGCCCGAGGGAGCGGGGGAGTCCGCGCGCCAGCGGCCCTCGATCGGAGCGATGCTGCGCGAGGGGCTGGTGTGGCTGTGGCGGCACCCGGTCCTGCGGCCGCTCGCGCTGGTCTCGGGGGCGTCCAACCTGGCGGCGGCGATGAACGGCGCCGTGCTGGTGCTCTTCGCCCAGGAGGTGCTGGGGGTGGGCGCGCAGGGCTACGGTCTGCTGATGACCGTCACCGCCTTCGGAGCGGTCGCGGGCGCGCTCGTCGTGCCCTCCTTCTCGGGCCGGATCCACCCCTCCAGCGCCATGGTGGTGGTCCTGACGGTCCTGGGAGCGACCGCTCTGGCCGTCGGGCTCCTGCGCTCCGTTCCGGGCTTCGTGGTCTGTTACTTCCTCACCGGGTTCGTCTCCACCTGGTGGAACATCACCCTGATCTCCCTCATCCAGAGACTGACTCCCGACCGCCTGCGGTCCCGGGTCTTCAGCGCGCACCGCACCGTCTCCTGGGGGCTGCTGTCGGTGGGGATGGGCCTGGGCGGCGCCCTGGTCTCCGTGCTGGAGGGGCCGTGGGGCCGCGAGTGGGCGCTGGCGGCCCCCTTCGTCGCGGCGGGGTTGATCGGCCTGGCGCTGGCCGTGGCCGCCCGTCTGGTGCTGTCCCCGGGGCTGGTCGACCGGGCCCTGTCCGACGCCGAGGCACGGGGCGAGCCCGGGTCCGGCGCCCGGCAAGACTGACCCCCCAGAAAGGGATGATCGGGAAAAACCTGGAAATCTTCGGGCAACATCCGTGTCTGTATCGACGCGGCGCCCTTCCAACCCGCACCATGGCCCCACATGATGGCCCGCAGGCCGACCCCGAGAAGGAGGTGGGCGGGGCGGGGTACACACGCCCCGCGGACTCTATGGACCTTGGTTTTCTGCGACCTCTGTACGAAAGCGACGGCCCGGTGGCCTCGGTGCACCTCGACACCAGTCGGGACACCACGGACGCCGACAAGAAGATCGAACTGCGCTGGCGCCACCTGCGCGAGGAACTGGAGGCGCTCGGCACCGACGCGGCCACCCTCGACGTTCTGGAGGAGGCCGTGGGGGAGGGCAACTCCCGCGCCTTCGGTGACCACGGACAGGCGCTCTACGCCTCCGAGGGCAGGCTCCTGGGGGCGCACACCCTCGCCGTGCCGCCCTCCCAGGACCGGGCCTCGTTCCTGCCCGTCCCGGACACCCTCCCACTGGCGATCGACCGCGGGCGCCGCCTCCCCTACGTCCTCGTGGCCCTGGACCGGGTCAACGCCAAGGTGTTCGCCTACCCCAGCCACCCCACGCGCGGCCCGGTCATGGAAGCCGCCAACGAGGGTGAGAACATGCAGAACATCGACGGGGCCAGCCGCATCTTCCCCGGTCAGCGCGGTGACGCCGGGGGCCGCCGCGCCGACACCGGCACCGCGCAGGACCGGTGGCGGGGCAACGCGGCCCAGGTGGCGGACCTGGTCCGCGAGGCGGTGCGCAGGGTGGACGCGGCCGTGATCATCGCCGGTGGCGACGACGAGGCCATCGCCTACCTGCGTGAGAACCTCGGCCCGCGCCAGCTCACCATCCCGATCAAGGTGGTCGCCGGCGGGCGCGGCGGCACCGACGCCGAGGAGCGCCTGCACGAGAACGCGGAGGAGTGCCTGCGCGAGCTCATCCACGAGGAGCGGACCCGCGTCTACTCCGACTACCAGCGCAAGCTCGCGCACGACCAGGCGGTCAAGGGCACCAGCTCCATCCTGCCGATGCTGTCGGAGGCCCGGGTGGAAACGCTCCTGCTGGGCGCCGACAGGGAGAACGAACCCCAGCTGTGGGGCTCGCACCACTCGCCGGTCCTGGTGGACACCTCGCCGCGCGGCCTGGACGACCCCAACGCCGGGTTCCAGGCACCGGCGAGCGCGCTCATGCTGCGCGCGGCGGTGATGTCCGACGCCGAGTTCACCGAGCTGCCCGTGCCCGAACAGAGCGTGGACACCCGTACCGACCGCGAGACACCGGACGCGGACGCCGGGGCCACGCTGCGCTTCCCCAAGCAGTAGCGCCCTCGCGCCCCGCTCCCGCACGGCGGGGGCGGGGCGCTCGCGCGCCCGGGTTCAGGAGTCCGCGAACACCCCCAGTTCGTTCCCGCTGGGGTCGGCGAAGTGGAAGCGCCTCCCACCGGGGAAGTCGTAGGGGCCCTGGAGGACACGACCGCCCGCGCGTTCCACGGCCGCGACCGTCCGGTCCAGGTCCTCGGAGTAAAGCAGGACGAGTGGGCCGCCGACACGAACCTCACCGGCCGGGTTGAGCCCGCCCACCTCGGAGGAGCCGTCAGCCGAGCGGATCCCCGCGTACGAGGGCCCGTAGTCGTTGAACTGCCACCCGAAGGCCTCGGTGTAGAACCGCTTGGTCTCCGCCAGATCGGTGACCGGGATCTCCACGTAGTCGATGGTGTGATGCCGCTGATCGCTCATACCCGGCATTGTCCTCGACGAGGCCGACAGAACGGGGCAGCGTCCGACGGGGTGTCGGGACTCCCTTGATGGCGCGCCCAGCCCGCCCTAGGGTCGGTGGTCACACCCTCACTCACGGTGAGTCCCCCACTCCGACACGGAGGTCTGCCCCGTGCCCACCCCCCGCACCCGACGCCTGTCCCTCTGTCTGGCCGCCGCAGGAGCGGTCGCCCTGGCGGCCTCGCCGTTCCCCGCGCACGCCGAGCCCGTCCCAGCCGACGTCCGGGTCTCAGACGCCCCCGCCCTGGAGGAGGCCCTGGACAACGCCCGACCGGGCCAGACCATCACCCTGGACGGCGGCGAGTACGTGGGCTCCTTCGTCGCCACCACTCCCGGGACCAGCGCCGCCCCCATCACCCTGACCGGCCCCTCCGACGCCGTCCTGGTCAACGACGAACCCGCCTCGGGCAGCGGCTGCCCCGCTCCCGACACCCACAGCAGCGGCTACGGCCTGTGGCTCTACGAGGCCGACCACTGGAACGTGCGGGGCCTCACCGTCGCCGACTCCAAGAAGGGGGTCGTGATCGACCGCTCCGACCACGTCCACCTGAGCGACCTGGAGGTGCGCGGCACGGACGACGAGGGCGTGCACTTCCGCAGCTCCAGCTCGGACGGTTCCGTCCGCGACTCCCGCATCACCGACACCGGCCGTGTCCAGCCGGGCTTCGGGGAGGGCGTCTACCTGGGATCGGCCCACAGCAACTGGGGCTGCTACGGGGGCGACGACGGCGTGGACCGCAGCGACCGCACCGAGGTCACCGGCAACCACTTCGGCCCCGACGTCCGAGGAGAGCACCTCGACATCAAGGAGGGCACCCGCGACGGCCTGGTCTCCGGGAACACCTTCGACGGACGGGGTATCTCCGGCCAGAACTTCGCGGACAGCTGGGTGGACGTCAAGGGCAACGGCTACGTGTTCGAGCACAACACCGGGACCTTCGACCGGCCCGGGGTGTTCGCGCACGGCTACACCAGCACGCAGCAGGTCGACGGCGCAGGCTGCGGCAACGTCTTCCGCGACAACCACTCCGACCTGGGCGGGGTGGGCGGCTTCGCCATCGCCCTGTGGAGCCAGTCCGACTGCGCGGGCGAGCCCAACGTGGTGCACGCCTCCAACACCGTCAGCAACGCCACACGGGGGCTGACCAACATCGACGTCACCCCCTGACCACCACGCGAGGCGCCCCCGTCCGGGTGGGACGGGGGCGCCTCGCGGTCACGGTGACGGCCGGGGGGGATCAGCCCTGCTCGGCGACCAGCTTCTCGGCACCGACCAGGCGCACGCACACGGCCAGACCCTCGATGGCCTCCTCCAACGCGTCCAGCTCCGGGAAGGAGGGCGCGATACGGATGGTCCGGTCCTGCGGGTCCTCACCGTAGGGGTGGGTGGCACCGGCGGGGGTGAGCGCGATCCCGGCCTCGGCCGCCCGGCGCACCACCTCGCGGGCGCAGCCGTCCAGCACGTCCAGGCGCACGAAGTAGCCGCCCTTGGGGGTGGACCAGGTCGCCAGACCGGTGCCGCCGAGGTTCTTGTTGAGGATGCGCTCCACGGTCTCGAACTTGGGCTCCAGCAGCTCGCGGTGGCGGCGCATGTGCGCGCGCACGCCCTCGGCGTCGCCCAGGAACATCGCGTGACGCAGCTGGTTGATCTTGTCCGGGCCGATGGAGCGCTTACCGGCGAGCCCCTGGAACCAGCTCACGTTCGCGGGCGAGGAGCCCAGGAAGGCCACCCCGGCACCGGCGAAGGTGACCTTGGAGGTGGACCCGAAGACCAGGGCGCGGTCCGGGTTGCCGCTCTCGGCACAGGCACCGAGGAGGTCGGCGATCTCCACCTCCTCGTCGGTCAGGTGGTGCACCGCGTAGGCGTTGTCCCAGAAGATCCGGAAGTCCGGGGCGGCAGTGGGCATCGCGGCCAGGCGCCGCACGACCTCGTCGGAGTAGGAGACACCGTCGGGGTTGCTGTACTTGGGCACGCACCAGATGCCCTTGATGTCGGCGTCGGTGCTCACCAGACGCTCGACCACGTCCATGTCGGGCCCCTGGTCGGTCATCGGCACCGGGATCATCTCGATGCCGAAGCGCTCGCACAGCGCGAAGTGCCGGTCGTAGCCGGGGACCGGGCACAGGAACGCGACCCGCTCGGCGTCCGCCCAGCGTCCGGTCCCACCGGGAACCGTGCCCAGGAAGGCGTTGACCAGGGAGTCGTGCATGAGCTCGAGGCTGGCGTTGCCTGCCGCGATCAGCTGCTCGACCGGGACCTGGAGAAGGTCCGCGAAGATCTCCCGCAGCTCCAGCAGGCCCTGGGGGGCGCCCGCGTAGTTGCGGCAGTCGGTGCCGTCGGCGGAGGTGTGGCGGCCTCGGGGCAGTTCGAGCAGATCCGCGGACAGGTCCAACTGGCGCGCGGACGGCTTGCCCCGGGTCAGGTTCAGGGAGAGTCCACGCTCGACCAGGGCGGCGTGGTCGCGCCGGGCCGACTCAAGGAGCTCGGCGGGCGGTGTGGGGCTGCTTGCGGTGGTCACGGGATGTTCCTTCCGATGGGACGCCCCCGGTGCGACGCGCGTCGTGGAACGGGGCGCACGGGGTTTCGCACAGGAATTGTCCCAGATGACGGCGGCGCCGTCCCGGTCAGGTCGTCACCCTCGGTTTCGGGGGGCGCGTCGGGCGGCGCGCTCCTCCAGGCGGTCGGTGTCCAGGGCGGGGTCGCAGAAGGGCCCGCCGACGCGGTCGTGGGGTGGCCGGGTCGGGTCGGGCGCGCCTCCCTCGGCCGCCAGGAGCTCGGCCGCGTGGGCCTCGGCGTCGTCCCGGGGTTCGTAGCCGAGCTCACGCGCCCCCTCCAGCGACCACCAGCGGCGGGTGTTGTCCGAGACCCCCCACACCAGGCGGAAGCCCGGGGCGGGGTGGGCGATGACCGCCTCCATCAGGCGGGCGCAGTCGTCAGGGGAGAGCCAGGTGGCCAGCATGCGGGTGTCGGTGGGGCGCGGCTGGCACGACCCGATCCGCACGCACACCGTGTCCAGCCCGTAACGGTCGTGGTAGAGCCGCGCCAGGGCCTCCCCGGCGACCTTGCCCACCCCGTAGTGGGTGTCGGGCCGGGGGAAGGCGAACTCCCCGGGGTCACCGTCACCGCGAGGGTGGAAGCCCACGGCGTGGTTGGAACTGGCGAAGACCACCCGGGGGCCGCCCGCGCGGCGCGCCGCCTCCAGGACCTGCCGGGTCCCGTGGACGTTCACCTCCAGGATGTCCTCCCAGCGCTCCTCCAGGCTGAAACCGGCCAGGTGGATGACGGTGTGCGCGCCCCGGAAGGCGGCGGTCATCGCGTCGAGGTCCGTGACGTCGGCGCGCACCGTCTCCACGGCCTCGCCCTCGGCGGCGGACGGGGGTTCGGCGATGTCCACGAGCCGGAGCAGTCGCCCCGGACGGGCCAGACGCGGACGCAGGAGGCTGCCCACGCCCCCTGTCGCGCCGGTGATCACGACGGTCTGGAGCGGGTCGGCGGTCCTGGTCACGTCCGGTGTCCACTCCGTCCGGTGTTCCCCTCGGGGGAGGGAGGTGAGGGCGTCCCCGCTCGGTGTTCCCGTGCCCGGAGGGTTCACAGGGAGGTGACGCCGAGTCGGCCCATGAGCTCGGGTTCGGTGATGATGTCGATGCTCTGGCCCTTGGCGATGTAGGCCTCGGCCTGCTTGTGCTTGGAGGTCTTGCCTCCGTGGTCGCTGTCTGCCACCACCAGGACGTCGGTCTTCTTGGTGACGTTCTTGGCGGGTTGGCCACCGGCCTCGGCGATGCGCTTCCACACCTCGGGCTTGTCCATGGCGCGCAGGTCACCGGAGACGCACACCGTACGGCCGTAGAGCGGCCCGGCCGGGTCGGCGTCGACGGAGGGTTGGGGGAGCGGGGACTGCGCGGCCCGCTGCCAACGACCGAACCGGTCCTCGCGGACGGGTGCCTCCACCACGGTGGTGATCAACGGGGCGGCCGCCGGAACGGCAGGGGCGCTGACCGCCTCCAGACGGCCCAGGCGCAGCCCGCTGACACGGCTGAGTTCGGGCAGCGTGCCGGTGCCGTGGCGTCGCATGGCCGCGATCATGATGTGCGCGGCCGCCTCGGCGTCGGCGTCGGCCCGGTGGTGCCGGGTGATCGTGTGGCCCACGTGCGCGGACACCGTGGGCAGGCGGTGGTCGGGCAGGTCCCAGGTGCGCCGGGACAGCGCCAGCGTGCAGGCGTAGTCGAAGGCGGGCAGCCCCAGCCCGGTGTGGGCGCAGGCCTGGCGTAGCGCCCCCATGTCGAAGGGGGCGTTGTGCGCCACCAGCGCCCCGCCCCTGGCGAACTCGATCACCTGGTCGCGCACCCTCTCCCAGGTGGGGGCGTGGGCGACGTCCGCGGCGGTGATGCCGTGCACGGCGGTGTTGTGCCGGGAGAAGAACGAGACCGGCTCCGGCGGGCGGATGAGAGTGGTGAACCGGTCGACCACCCGCCCCTCGCTCACCCGGACCAGACCCACGGCGCAGACGCTGCCGCGGTCCTGGTTGGCGGTCTCGAAGTCGATCGCGGTCCAGGTGTGGGACACCCCCGCTACCTCCCTTGTACTCGCGTTGGAACGGGTCGAGCGTACCGGGGCCGTCGCACCACCGAGGTCAGAACGGATCGAAGGAGGAGATCGCCTGCTCCCGTAGCGACGCGTCCTCGGCCCACAGGTCCACACCGGAGGACCAGGCCAGCGTGTAGAACTCGCCCTCGGTGGCGTTGATGTTGCGGGCCAGCAGGCGCCAGGCGCCCTCGCCCCGGTCCCAGCTGAACTCCCAGTCGGCCGCCGAGACGAAGGAGGTCTCGGATGTGACGTCCTCCACCCTGATCCGCTGGTACCCGGGCAGCCGGTTCTCCGCGACGGAGTTGCTCTCCTGCTCCAGCACGTGCTCGTACTCGTCCTCGACCGAGTGGGGAGTGCGGTCGATCTGGAGGTAGGCGTTGGAGGTGGGGGAGTCGTAGAAGACGCTGGCGCCGTCCGTGCGGCGCTCCCAGCCGCCGGGGACCAGCAGGGCGAACCCCTCGGGGTCCTCGGTCCAGGTCATCCCCTCCGCGGAGGGGACCTCGTCCTCCTCCGCGACCGGGGCGGTGGGGTCCCCCTCGTCGGTGGGGACACCGGCCTCGTGGCTTGGCGAACCGTCCTGGCCGGATCCGCCCCAGCGGTCGACGACGACCAGGGAGGCGGCGATCAGCAGGGCGGCCAGGCCCAGGGTGAGCACCACCACGGGCCAGGTCAGGCGCCGTGGACGCCGCGTGGCGGTGGCCTCGCCGGGAGCGGCGGGGGCGGGCGGGGAGGGGGCCGAGGGTCCGAAGGCGACGGTCGCCCCCACGGCCCCGGTCGCGCCCGGAAGGCCGGTCGTCCCCAGCGGGGCGGAGCCGTCACCCGCGCCCGGCGCGGCCGGGGGGAGGTGGGCCACGGTCAGAGCCGAGGTCCCGGTCTCTCCCCGGGCGGCGGCGCTCAGCAGCTCCCGGCAGCCCCGAGCGTCCAGGCGGCGGTCGGGGTCCTTGACCAGCAGTCCGCGAACGGCGTCGCCCAGCGGACCGGGCAGGATCTCGGGCGGGTCCGCGCTGAGCACCGCGTGCAGGGTCGCCGGGACGCCCTCACGGAGGAACGGGGACACCCCCGTGACCGCGTGGTACAGGGTGGCGCCCAGGGACCACAGGTCGCTGGCGGGGGTGGCGGGCCGGGAGTTGAGCCGTTCGGGGGCCACGTAGGCGGCGGAGCCCATCACCCCCGAGGTCTGGGTGACGGCGGCGGTGTCCACGATGGTGGCGATCCCGAAGTCGGTGAGCACCACACGGCCCGCTGCGGTGACCATGACGTTCTCGGGTTTGACGTCGCGGTGGGTGATGCCCTGGCCGTGGGCGGTCTCCAGCGCGTCGAGCAGGCCCAGCCCCCAGGCGGCGGCCCGCTGGGGCGGGACCGGACCGCGTTCACGCATCAGGCGCAACAGGGAGTCGCCGTCCAGCAGCTCCATGACGATCCACGGGCGCCCGTCGTCCTCGACGATGTCGTACACGGTCACGATGTTGGGGTGCTGGCCCATCGCGGTGGCCTGGGCCTCCCTGCGCGCCCGGGCGGCCACCCGGGCGCGTTCCTCCTCGTCCAGGCCCGGCCCCAGCAGGATCTCCTTGACCGCCACGGTGCGGTTGAGCCCGGTGTCGTGCGCCCGCCAGACCCGGCCCATTCCTCCTCGCCCGACCTCGGAGTGCAGTTCGTAGCGCTCACGCAGTGTGCGGTGGGGAAGGACCACCTGGGACTCCTGTGGGACGGGGCCGAAGGTACGGGCGACGTGACGGCCGCGGGGGCGGGGCGGGAGTTCACACGTCAAGGCGCCCATTCTAGAAAGAATCGGGCCCCGGGGTGCACATCGACCGACGGCTCAGGTGTCAGCTTCGGCCAGGAAGTCCTTGACCAGGCGGTTCACCGTTTGGGGCGACTGGCGGTTGACCCAGTGCCCCTGGCCGGCGAGGAGTTCCAGCCTGGCTCCGGGCACCGCCTTGGCTGCGGCGACGGTGGTGGCGGGCTTGACGCCCACGTCCTTGTCACCCTGGATGAACAGGGCCGGACAGCGGATCTCGCCCAGGCGAGGACGCAGGTCCACGTTCATCCGCCAGGGGCCGATGGAGGCGTTCTGCCAGTCGGAGGAGCCCGCGCCGTGGGCGTCCATCTCGGCCATGACCTCGTCGACGACCCGGTCGTGGTCGGGGGCGGGTCCGCCGAACAGTCCCGTGCGGACGAAGGCCTCGGTCCTCTTCCTGTTGCCGACCATCATCCCGGGCAGGGTGGTGTTGAGCAGGCGGCTCCGGGAGACGAGCCACAGGAGCTGGTGGTAGCCCGGCGGGAAGGACAGGGTACCCCCGGGTGCGATGGCCACGAGGCGCTCCACACGGTCGGGGTGGTCGATGGCGGTGGCCAGGGTCATCGCACCGCCCTGGGACAGCCCGACGACCGCGGCCCGGTCGACGCCGTGCTGGTCCAGGGTCGCGATCACGCAGCGCTGGAGGGCGGCGTGGTCGGCGAAGCCGTTCCAGGGGGTGCTCAGCCCCTGTTTGGGCCAGTCCGGGGCGAGGACCCGGTGGTCCCGGGCGAGGTCGGGGATGAGGTGGCGCCAGCTCATGGTGGCGCTGTCCACTCCCGCGCCGCTCAGCAGCAGCACCGGCGGGGCGTCCTGGGGCCCCTCGACGATGACGCTCAGGCGCCCCTCGGGGAGGGTCACCTGTTCTCGGTGGAAGCCGGGACCGCTCATGCGAGGTCCTCACGTCGGTCGCGCCAGCGTTGGAGCATGGCGGGGAGTTCGGTCTCCAGGAACCCGTAGAGCTCGTGGACGTTGGCCAGGCGTTCGCGGCGCTCGGGCGGGGCGTCCTCCAGGGCCCTGAGCCCGCGTTCGGTGACCTGGCGGAAGCTGGTGGCCAGGGCGTAACGGCGCTCCAGCATGCGGCTCCAGCCGTCGGCGGCGATCCGGAAGTACTCCTGGCGCTCGCCGCGCTTGCGCACCCCCTCGACCAGGCCGCTGGGGGTGAGCATGCGGGTCGCGCTGCTGATGGAGCTGCGGCTGACCTGGAGCACCTCGGCCAGGCCTGCGGCGCTCTGCTCGGGTGGGTCGCTGATCAGCAGCCAGCCGATGACCCGGCCGGAGATCAGCGGCAGGCCCTCGCGTTCGAAGAACACGGCGACGTCGTCGACGAAGGCCAGTTCGTCCTCGGTGGGTTCGCTCATGCGGGCAGATTACAGCTATTGCAGTCATGACTGCAATAGCTGTAACGGGACTCGCCGCCGTCACCCTGAAGAAGACCCACGGGCAGGAACCCCGCGTTCGGTCGCGTGCTGTCCCCGGGAAGCGGACGCGACCTGCTCCTGGCGCGGGGGTGTGCGCGGCAGGGGTCCACTCGGCGCGGAGCGGACCCCTGCCAGCCGCGGGTCGGCCTGAGAACGCCGGCGTGGAACGGGACGCCAGTTCCTGACTACCGCGCCTCGCCCCTCAACCCTGTGTCCTGGCTACGGGACGGAGTCGAATGACGGGGATCGTGCGGTCGGTGTCCTGCTCGTACTGGGCGAACGCCGGGGAGACCGCGGTGATCTGATTCCAGGTGCGGTCGCGTTCTTCCCCGGTCAGCTCCTCGGCCGTGACGGGGAACTCGTTCCCGGCGACCACCACCCGCACCCGATCGGGGGCGGCGGCCAGATTGCGGTACCACAGCGGCTGCTTGGCGGACCCGGCCGCGGAGGCGACGACGACGTAGGAGCCGTCGCCCAGCGGGAAGTAGGCGACCGGCGTGTGGCGTTCCTCCCCGGACCTGCGGCCGATCGTGGTCAGCACGAGGGCGTTCATCCCCTCCGGACCGCTGCCACCAGCACGGATGTCGGCGATCACGCCAGCGTTCATCTGCCGCATCTGTTCAGCGGGCGGCATCTGGACGCCACGGGTGCCGTTGGGTGTGTCGAAGCTCAAGAGGTCTCCTCATGGGGCTGGGGCCGTTCAGGCTCGGCCGGTGTCGGGGTTGCGGCCGTTGTGGGCCAGGCCGGTGGACGCGCCCCGGTCACGGGCGGGGCCACCGGTTCGGATCGCGGCGCCCCGTCAGTGCCCCCGAGTCGGGGCGGTGGTCCGCTGGTGATCCTCCCTCGCCCGTACTCCGATCCCCTCACGCTCCGATCTGCTCGGCGAGTCGGTCGGCCACGCCCCGGGGTTCACGGCCGAGGAGTTCGGCCAGCAGCGGGTCCTGTTGCGCGAAGTACCCCTCGCGGGTCGCGCGGAACATGGTGAGCATGAAGCGGGCCGCCTGCTCCGGAACACCGTTCGCCGTCTGGTCGGCGACCCACTGTTCGTCGTCCACGACGACGCGTTCGACGGAACGGCTGCTGAGTTCGGAGGCGATCGCCGCGAAGTCCTCGAGAGTGACGGCCTCTCCGGCGATCAGCGTGACGGCCCCGTCGAAGGAGCGCTCACCGGAGAGAACGACCGCCGTGGCCTCGGCCAGGTCGGCCGGGGAGGTCCACGGGACGGGTCCGTCCGCCGGAGCCGCGATCACCCCGGTCTCCCGCCACGGCCCGAGCATGGAGGCGAAGCTGTGGGCGAAGAAGCCGTACCGCAGGGAGGTCCATGCGACCCCGGAATCGGCGAGGATCGCCTCGGTGGCGGCGTGAACGGCCGCCGGAGGGTAGGGGCCGTCGGTCGCGGCGCCCTGCTGGCTGGTGTACAGGATCCTCCGGGCACCGGCCGCGACGGCGGCCCCGATCGCGTTGCGGTGCAGACCCACCATGTCGGCCGTCGGGTCGTTCCCGGACACCAGGAGCACCTGGTCGGCACCGGCGAAGGAGTCCCGCAGGGCGGCCGGGTCCTCGTAGGAGCCCTGACGCACGCGCACGCCGCGGTCCGCGAAGTGCTGGGCCCTGGAGACGTCGCGCGCGCTGACACCGACCCGGTCGGCTGGCAGGCGCTTGAGGAGGTGTTCGACGGTGGCCCCGTTGAGGGTGCCGGTGGCGCCGGTGACGACGATCATGCTGGTGACCTTTCCCTGTGTGCCCGCACTGGATGTGGTCCGGAGGCACCGTTCACATAAGTTGACCAGTGGGGTCAGTTTCGCTTTGACAACGACGCTAGATAACCTGACCCATGGAGTCAAGTTATGGTCGGAGCAGCGGCGAGAGGTGGGAACCATGAGCGGTGCGACACCCGGGAAACCCCGACTGCGCGCCGATGCCCAGCGCAACGCCGAGCAGATCCGCCGCGCCGCGATCGGTGCGTTCCAGGGTCGGGGCCTGACGGTGCCGCTGGAAGAAGTGGCCAGGGCGGCGGGGGTGAGCAAGGCGACGATCTTCAACCGGTTCGGCGGCCGGATCGGACTCATCGAAGCCGTCATCGAAGAGGTCGTCGCGCACGAGCTCCACGCCGTCATCGACCACGCTCGGGCACTCGACGGCGCGGGGGAGCGGATCACTTACTACGTCACCGCGATCCGCGACCTCCAGTACCGCCAGCCCACCGCCAATGACGTCCTCCTACAGGAGTACCCCCACTCCCAGCAGCTCATGGACATCTGCCGGGCCGCGGACGAGATCTACGGCGAACTCGTCTCCGCAGGTCACGCCGCCGGAATCCTGAGGCCGGAGTTCACGACGGATGACCTCCACGCCCTCATCGTCGACACCGCGCTCGCACTCAAACACGGCGCCCGCCCGCCCCGCGACGCGTACGACCGCCGCACCGCCTTCCTCCTCGACGGGATCCGCGAGCGCCAGGGGCCTTCCGCCGATTGAGGGCGGACGAGCCGCGGAGCGATGACGCGGGCTCGACGAACCGGGAACCATCCGTCCCTCCTCACCCAAGCCGATCCCGCCCACCCGGTCCGGCCGCCAGGCCTCCGGCGCGGGTGGCTGCTGATCCGGTGAGCGGCGAACCACCACCGGCTGGTGTTCCTCTGCCCTCCGCGTGCGGGGCCGCCCCCGACCCTGCGCCCCTCGAAAGCGTTGAGCCCCCCACCTCGGGGCGCCGGAACCTCACGCCCGAGGCGCGGGAACACCGCGTCGAACCGAGCGGCCCCACGGACACCTCACTCCGGCTCGTTCGTGGACCGGGCTCGATCAGCCCCCATCCCACCCGTCGCACCGGGGACGACTGACGACTTCGACGATTTACGGCAAGCTCCCCGATGCGCAGTTTGACCCGCTTGTGGTAAAAGTTAGGCGTGCCGAACTTTAGAGATGGGTTCTCTTCAAACACCTGGTCCACCGTGATCCCCGGGGTCACACTGGCCCTGGCTCTCAGCGCCTGTTCCACCACCGCCGGAACCGACCGCGACGACGACCGCCTCGTCGTCCTGACCACCTTCACCGTCATCGCCGACATGGCCGAGAACGTCGCCTCCGACCGCGTCCAGGTCGCCTCCCTCACCCGCCCCGGCGCGGAGATCCACGGCTACGAACCCACCCCCGACGACCTCGTGCGCGGCCAGGACGCCGACCTCATCCTGGAGAACGGCCTGGGCCTGGAGGCCTGGTTCCAGCAGTTCACCGAACGCGTGGACGCCCCCACCGCCGTACTGAGCGAGGGCATCGAGACCATCCCCGTCTCCTCGGGGGGCTACGAGGGCGAACCCAACCCGCACGCCTGGATGTCCCCCGACAACGCCCTGGTCTACGTCGACAACATCCGTGACGCCCTCACTGAACTCGACCCCGGGGGAGAGGCGGTCTACGCTGAGGCGGCCGAGTCCTACAAGGAGGAGATCGCCGAGGTCGGCACCTACCTGGAGACCGAACTCGCCGAGGTCCCCGAGTCCTCCCGAGCTCTGGTCACCTGCGAGGGAGCCTTCTCCTACCTCGCCCGCGACGCCGGACTCGCCGAGCAGTACCTGTGGCCGGTCAACGCCGAACGCGAGGGCACCCCCCAACAGATCGCCGCCGTCTCCGAGTTCGTCCGCGACAACGACGTACCCACCGTGTTCTGTGAGAGCACGGTCAACGACAGCGCCCAACGCTCGGTGATCCGCGAAACCGGCGCCGCCATGGGTCAGACCCTCTACGTCGACTCGCTCTCCGAGTCCGACGGCCCCGTGCCCACCTACCTCGACCTGCTCCGCCACGACGCGGAGGCCATCGTCGCCGGCCTGGCCGGCGTGTGAGGAAGGAGACCGCCATGAGGGAGGAGAACCGGTGACCGCCGCCATCGAGGTGACCGGAGCCACCGTGCGCTACGGCGACGTCCTCGCCCTGGACGACGTCCACCTGTCCGTGGAGTCCGGTCGGGTGTGCGGACTGCTCGGCATGAACGGCTCCGGCAAGTCCACCCTGTTCAAGGCCGTGCTCGGCCTGGTCCCCGTTGACCACGGGCGGGTCCGTCTCCTGGGCATGGGCAACGCCGCCGCCCGCCGCAAGGGCCTGGTCGGCTACGTCCCCCAGTCCGAGCAGGTGGACTGGGCCTTCCCCGTTCGGGTTCGGGACGTGGTCATGATGGGCCGCTACGGACACATGGGCCGCAGACGCCGCCCCCGGGCCGCCGACCGCGAGGCCGTGGACCACGCGCTGGCCCGCACCGACCTCACAAACCTGGCCGACCGTCAGATCGGCGCGCTCTCCGGAGGCCAGCGCAAACGCGCCTTCGTCGCACGCGCCATCGCCCAGGACGCCGACGTGCTGCTCCTGGACGAACCCTTCGCGGGCGTGGACAAACGCTCCGAGGCCACCATCACCGACCTGCTCCTACAACTGCGTCAGACCGGGCACACCCTGCTGGTGTCCACCCACGACCTGGCCCAGGTTCCGGCCCTGTGCGACGAGGCGGTCCTGCTCCAACAGCGCGTGATCGCGCACGGTCCACCCGAGAAGGTCCTGCGACCGGACGTGCTCCTCGAGGCGTTCGGCATCCACCCCAGTGAGGAGCGACGTTCATGGACGTCCTGATCGCGCTCGTGGAGTGGTTCACGGTGCCGATGCGGTTCGAGTTCGTGCAGCGGGCGCTGCTGGTGAGTGTCGTGGCGGGCGTGGTCTGCGCGGTGCTCTCCTGCTGGATGACACTGGTGGGCTGGTCGCTGATGGGCGACGCGGTCTCGCACGCGGTCCTGCCCGGAGTGGTGCTCTCCTACATGTTCGGCATGCCCTTCGCGCTGGGCGCCCTGGTGTTCGGCGGCGGTTCGGTGGCGCTGATCGGGGTGGTCAACCGCACCTCACGGGTGAAGGAGGACGCCGTGATCGGCGTGGTCTTCACCGCCATGTTCGCCCTGGGCCTGGTGATGATCTCGCGGGTACCCAGCCAGACCGACCTCAGCCACATCCTGTTCGGCAACGTGCTCGGGGTCTCCGACTCCGACATCCTCCAGGTGCTGGTCCTGGCCGCCGTGGTGCTGGTCGTGGTCTGGTACAAGCACCGCGACCTGACCATGTACGCCTTCGACCCGGTGCACGCCCACGCCATCGGCGTCAACCCGCGCCTGCTGGAGACCCTGCTGCTGGGTCTGCTGTCGGTGACGGTGGTAGTGGCGCTCCAGGCGGTGGGGATCATCCTGGTCGTGGCCATGGTGATCATCCCCGGTGCCACGGCCTACCTGCTCACCGACCGATTCGAGCGGATGCTGCTGATCTCGGCGGCCGTGGCTGTGGCCGCCGCCGTGGTGGGCGTGTTCACCAGCTTCCACCTGAACGTGTCCACCGGCGGCTGCATCGTGCTGGCCCAGGCGATCGCGTTCACCCTGGCCTACCTGTTCTCCCCCCGACAGGGGATCGTGTGGAAGCGGCGTGCGGTCCGCGCGCTTCGGACTCGCGGCCGCGGAACCGGCGTCCTCGGCTGACCAGGCGATGAACAATCTGTTTTGAACATTATGTTGACAACCTTTAGTTGTCAACGCATAGTGATGGCATGGAGAACCCACAGGACACCTTCACCCGACCCGACCCCGAACAGGCCCGACGCAAGCGCGTTCACGAGGCCCTCTTCCGCATCACCGAACGCCACGCCACCGGTGAGGATCGCCTCCGCTGGGACCGGACGCGCATGCCGATGTCCCCGCACGAGGCCATCCGCCGCGTCAGTGACCTGGCCTCCGGCAGCGCCCTCCCTGATGAGGGCGCCCCTGCCGTGGATCAGGACGACCTGACCGCTGCGTTGACCCTGGTGCCGTGGGCCCGGGCCGAGTTCGACCAGCTGGAGTCGGGGCTGCTCACCATGTCCAAGGGGCGGGGCATGACCTGGCAGGAGATCGCCTTCGGTCTGGGGCTGGGCACCGCCCAGGCCGCCCGGCAGCGCCAGGAGCGCCTCACCCGTCGTACCGAGGAGGCGTAGGGAGCCGTAGCGGGCAAGCGCTGTTCCTGCTCGACCCGTGCGGTGGCGGGTGACAGGGAGAGCCTTCGTCGAGCGGGTCCCGGGCCCGCTTCGGCGTGGGCGATGCGACGGGAAGGCGCCTGCGGTTCGCGGACCGCGTCCATGTGTCCGACAGGTACGAGTCGTCAGGTGAGGCCGACCACGGTCCACGGGCCCGGGGTCTCCTCCGTCACCACCACGGCTCCGGGTACCGCGACCAGACGAGGAGCGTCGGGAAGAGTCATCGCGCCGCCCTCGGACCTGGTCCACCACTCCTCGTTCTCGGTCATGTCCGCGTTCAGAACAGCGGGTTCGTCCTGGGAGTCCCAGCGCGCGAACTCGACGTTCATTGATCCCCGGTCCAGGCCGGGGTCGGTCAGGTAGTCCGGCCGAAGCACACCCTCCCCGAGAAGCAGCCCGCGGTCGATGTCACCCTCGGCCGGGCGCTGGGAAGTCTCCAGGCGGGCCATTTCCTCACCCTCGAAGGACATGCGCCAGTACTCGACCGTGCCTTCGTCATAGTCGACGGCGGTCTCGACGTAGCCGTCATCGAGCAACCCGACGGGGTGTCGATCCCGGTCCTGGTAGGCCGCGCCCTTGATCTCCTCGCCCGTCTGCGGGTCGATCAGGAACTCGTGCCGTTGGTTTCCGGTCCCGACCTCCAGGAAGAGCGCTTCGGCTCCGGGGGAGAGTTCGTGCTTGGCGACGCTTCGGCTGTCATCGGCGAACTCCTGGTCCACTTCCCAGAGGACCTCACCGGTCTCCCCCTCGAGGCCGACCGCGAGCATTCCCTGCTCGTGCAGGTCGACGGAGTCGTCTTCGAAGCTGCCGTCGTTGTGGGCCGCGATGACCACCACGGTTTCCCCGGCAGTGAGCACGTTCTCGACCGTGACACCGGCGCTGCCCTCGGGCGCGGGCGGCTCATAGGCCCAGACCCGCTCGCCTCCGAGCAGGGAGAAGGCCTCCACCGAACCGCCCTCCTGCGCGGGGTCCGTGACCGCGACGTGCGAGGTGAGCGCGGAGGCGCGGGCGAGGTACGTGCCCGGGTCACCCTCGTGCTCCGCGATCAGTCGCCCGGTGCCCGCGTCGAGCAGTACCGCGGTGTCCGGCAGGGTCAGCAGGACCTCCTGCCCATCAGGTGTCGTCCGAGCGCGGTGGAGACCCCCGTTTTCGAGCCGGTAACTCCACAACTCCTCACCCGAGGCCCCGTCCAGGCCGACGGCGCCATCGCCCGTCACCATCACGGGCCCGGACACACCGGGCAGCACATCGATGAGGCTGGTCTCCCAATCCCCCGTACTCCACTGCCAGGCCACCTGCGACACCTCAGCCGGTATCGGGTGTGACGGGGCCGCGCCATCGTGGACACGATGGTCGACGGCCGACAGCCCACCATCCCCGGAGAGTGCGCACCCGGAGGCGAACACGAAGAGAGGAAGGGAAAGCGCCGTCGCACAGGTGGTGACCGGGTTATCCATTACCACCATCCACGGCACCGAGTGGCCACCGCGCTCCTCCCGGATTCGTGTTCGACCGCGATCCGCCTCGAACGAAGAAACACACAATCCTTCTCCACACCGTCCCGCGGGGACCCCTCCAGCACCGCGTCTTGTGGAAGCGGCCGTGGCCTGGGCTGCTCAGGAGGCGCTTCCCGCTGCGAAAAGCCCCGCGACGAAGGGGAGGTCGCGGGGCGGGAACTCACAGGAGCATGGCGAGCTGGCGCGCCTGGGCCACCAGGGTGCCCTCACTGTCCCAGATCTCCATGTCCTCCTCGTGGAGGCCGTTGGAGACGTGCTTGGTGGAGACCCGGCAGGCCAGCCATCCCGGAGCGGGCCGGGCGCGCACGTGGGCGGTCAGCTCCACGGTGATCGTGCTGAACTCGCCGATGTCCAGCACGGCGGGAACGGCGAAGTCGACCATGGCGGGCAGCGAGTGCGCGTCGGCATCGCGGCCGTCGGCGAAACGCATCCAGAAGTCGGTCCGGGGCTGGCCGTCCTTCTTCCCGTCCAGCCACCCCGGACGCTCCGGGTAGCGGTAGTCGATGCGGTGGGCGATCGTGATGCCCTCCGGCCTGCCCGCGAACTCCGGGGGCACGTAGCAGTCCTCGGGGGCGGGCAGCTCCGGCGGCCCGTCCAGGTGCAGCTCACGACCCTCCGCGGTGAGGTCGCCGTAGGTGGCGGTAGCGCGCAGGATCTCCTTGCCGCCCTGTTCGGCGACGACGGCGCCGGTGGCCGTGCGGCGCCCCTCACGGATGGTCTCGGTGCGCAGAACGGCCTGGCCCGGGGCGGCGGGACGCAGGTAGAAGGCGGAGACCACGAGGGGGTCGGGCTGGGTGAGGGTCTGGCTCAGGGCGTTGAGGGCCGTCCCCAGGACGTATCCGCCGTTGGGGTGCGAGGTGAAGGTGGTCCAGCCGTCGGTGAGGGTGGCTGTGAACTCGCCGTCGGCACGCTTGTCGACCCGGGTGTCCTGGTCGTACTCGTAGCCCTCGGCGGGGTGGTCAAGGCTCATGATGCAATGTTACCGAGCGGTAGAACCCCTGGCCACACCTGGACCGAACAGGATTCGGTTCTGTGGGCGAGGCCACTCGCGACAGGACCCGCGATCCGCCTGCCCCTGAACGCCACGTCGGGCCCCACGTTGTCACCGCGAACAAACGTTACCCGCCACCACACACGGGAGCGGAGCACATCGTGGGCCGCACCGCCAGCATCGGCTGAGCTGGTGCCCTCAGGAGGCCGCAGCCATGGCCGTGCCTCGCTGGGGCCCGACCAGCGGAGGCCGCGGGGAAGGCACGGGCACGCGGGGCGTCCCTCCTCGAGGGCGTCTCCCGTCACGAGATCCAGAGAGCTTCGGTGGGTGTGACCGCGAGGTTACGGACCACCCCCGACAATCGGACACCGCCACCCCGGCTTCCGGCTCCCGGCAGTCCCCTTCGGGTGGAGGACCCCGGCCCCGGCACTGGCAGAATGGGCCGCCCTCCCGCCCCCTCACCCCTCCTGGCTGTCACCTTGCACGAGCTTCGCCATGCCTACGACACCCACCTGCGCGGCCACCTCCCCTCCCCGTCCCAGACCGGGGCGGTGCACCTGCGGGACCCGCACCTGGACGGCGCCCGCCTCGTCCGCACCCACTACGGCACCCACGGCGTCGTCGACCACGGACCGCTGCCGACCCGCACCGACCTCCCCGCCCTCGTCGCCCGCCAGAGGGACCGGTTCGACGCGCACTCCGAACCCGCGCAATGGCTGACCCACGCCCACGACCCACCCGCACTGGCCGAAGCGCTCGACGCGGCCGGGTTCACACCGGGCCCCGAGCGCTCCGTCCTGGTCGCCGAACTCGACGACCTCCCCACCACCCAGCCCCCGCCGGACGAAAGGCTCCGCGAGAACGACCGGGTGTCCGCCCGGGCCGTGCGTCGCCTGGCCGCCGGCTCCGGACCGCACCGGCGCCCCCTGGCCGAACACGAGGCGGACGGCTCCGCCTTCGAGAACCGGACTCTCACCCTGGTCAACGGGGCCCACGTGCGCGCCGCCAGCTGGGCCACCCTGCGCACCGGAACCCCCTTCGTCGTCCTTGAGGGCATGACCGCGCCCCGACCCGAGTTCCTCGGGGAGTGGGCCCGCCACGCCAGCTCCGGCCGCGTCCTGCCCCTGTGGTGGGTGTGGACCCAGGCCGAGTCCCGCCTCATGTCCGCCGAGGTCGACCCCGCGGCCCAGCCCGACCTGCTCGAACTACTCCTGGCATCGGGGTTTCACCAGGTCACCACCGTGCGTACCCACACCTGGACCCCGGACGGGACCCCCGCCGCGACCCGACCGGTCACCGAGCTCAACGACGACCCCGAACACGACGACCTCTGGGACCGGTTCACCAACCGCTTCTTCTTCGCCCCCAGCGCCACGGTCTTCCCCGGCATCGTCGAGCCCACCCCCTCGGTGACCTGGTCGGTCCGCGCCGTCGCCGGAGATCCCGAACGCCTCGCCGAGCTGAACCGGGTCATGCGGCGCGCCCTCGCCGCCAGCGTCCCGGAGGGCGAACACCTCTACTCCCTGGACTGGCAGCACGTCGGACGCCGGTACGACCCGCGCCGGGTCGGGGGCGAGGAGCAGCCGCGTCACCCGGCGCACACGGTTCCCGACGGCGACTACCACATCAACCTCGCCAGGGACCTGCGCCTGGGGACCTTCGGCCATCCCTGGGAGCACGGTGAGGGAACGCTGTGCGTCTTCGGCCAGGAGCTGCTGACTGAGTCGGAGGCCGATCTCCACCGGTTGCTGGGCCCACCGCTGCGACGTGACGGGCAGTGGGCCGACTGACCCCGGTCCGGGGCGCGCGGCGGTGCGTGTCCGAAACCGTGTTCGGTGCCCTGGCGCCTCGCACACCCGCGGGCGGCAGCTGACCATCGCCACGCTCAGGGAGTGGGGGACCCCGCCGAGCCTCCCCCAGGGGTGGGGGAGCTCCGGGCCCCGGCCAGCGCTCCGGCGGCCCGGCCCCTTCGGAAGGGGTCGTTGTTCTCCCCGAGAAGCTTGACCGCGCGTTCCAGGTGCGGGATCGCCTTCAGCGGATCGCCCGCCGCCACCCAGGTCAGCCCGAGTTCGTAGCGGGTGAGCCCCTCCTGGTGAGGGTCCCGCTCCTGGCAGTGGAACTCGACAGCCGTGTCCAGCACGGCCAGCGCCTCGTTCGTTCGCCCGAGTCACGCGTCCCCGTGCCCCCGGCTCTCGCCCCGTCGGTCGCCGTGGTTGTTCTGTGTACCGATCACGTCGCGGCCAGCCCGGTTGCCGCTCATGTCGACGTGGTCGCCGTCGTAGCGGGTCTCGTTGCGGTGCACGCCTCCGTGGATGGTGCCCGCCTGGATGAGCACCCCGCCGTGCACGTCGCGGGCGATGTTGGTGACGCCTCCGGCTGCGGACGGAGCCACCTCGTCCAGGAGTTCGCGCAGTTCGGCGGCGGCTGCGGGGTCCTCACGCAGCAGCCGGCGCAGCTGGGTCCGCCAGGTCTGCTCGACCTCCTCCGCCGACACCGTCTCCCCGCCACCGGCGTCCAGTTCACGGCGGGTCTCCGCCACCTCGTCCAGGGCCCTGCGCCGCTTGGCCTCGTCGCCCTTGAACACCCGGGTGATCCAGCCCTGGACCACCGTCCATCCGCCCTTGACCATCTCCTGGGTCAGGACCTTGGCGCCTTCCTCGAACAGCTCCACCGTTCCGGCTCTCCCTACCGTCGCACCGCCTGGGTCACCGGGCCCGCCGAACGCCGCGAAGCCCTGTGGGTTAGACACCCTAGCCATCGGAACGGTTCCACGCAGGACGCTCGGAGGCCTTCCAAGACCCCCGGTCCACCGCCCGCTTCGCACCCGAACGCTCTCATCACGGGGAACACCCGCCCCCCCTGCTAGCGTTGGACCCCGCGACGCCGAGAGTCGGCCGCCCGGACCCACAGAGGTGAACTGATGACTGTCACGACCAGCGCCGCCGCGAGCGACGCCCCCAGCACCTCCAACCAGCGGGTCCCGGCCTGACCACACGACGGGACCCCCGAAAACAAAGGTCCTCAACGTTGTCCCACCCCACCCGCGCCTGGTCCACCCGACCCGAGACCAGCGCCGACGTCACCGCGATCCACGCGATCAACAGCGCCGCGTTCGAGAGACCGGCCGAAGCCGACCTGGTCGACGCCCTGCGCGCGGACACCTCCGCGTGGATCGACGGCCTGTCCTTCGTCACCGAGGCAGAAGACGGCACCCTGGTCGGGTACGCCCTGTTCACCCGCTGCCACGTCGACGGCCACCCGGCCCTGGCGCTGGCTCCGTGCTCGGTGCTGCCCGAGTTCCAGGGCACCGGCGCCGGTTCGGCCGCCATCCGCGCCGGTCTGGAGGCGGCCCGCGCCCTGGGCGAGAACCTCGTCCTGGTCCTGGGTCACGCCGACTTCTACCCGAGGTTCGGTTTCACCCCGGCCTCCGGGTTCGGCGTGCGCGCTCCGTTCGAGGTTCCCGACGAGGCCATGATGGCTCTGTCGCTGGATCCCTCGCGTGCGACCCCGCGCGGCACCATCCGGTACCCGGACGCCTTCGGCGTGTGATCCACGCGCAGCGCCCCCGTCACGGGACTCCGTGGCGGGGGGGGGGGCCGGG
>NZ_ANAE01000089.1 GCF_000341265.1 Nocardiopsis prasina DSM 43845
CCCATCCGGTACCCGGACGCCTTCGGCGTGTGATCCACGCGCAGCGCCCCCGTCACGGGACTCCGTGGCGGGGGCGCTGCCCGTTCAGCCGGCCAGGGGCAGCCCCCCGGTCAGCTTGTTGACGTCCTTCCTGGGTCCGAACACCGCCAACCCCACGTACTCCATGTCCGCCGGTTCGGTCCCCGCGAGCCGCTCCAGGTAGTCCTCGTAGGTGCGGGAGCGCCGGGCCACCTCGTTGAAGCCCACCACTGTCAGGTCCCGCTCGTCCGCCAGCGCCTTGATGCGGCGCAACTCCTGGTCGGAGGCGGCCAGGGTCGGTACCGGGTGCGGATTGATCCCGGCGTGCGCGTGGCCGCCCGCGTCCTTGCCGTCGGCCCCCAGCGAGTTCTCCAACCGTGCTCCCAACGCCAGCCCGAGCACCGCGCTGGCGTTGGCGGCCACCGCGAACTCCAGGTCCGAGCGCAGGACGACGACCAGCTTGGTGGACATGCTCATGTACTGCTCCCCGTTCATCTGTCGTGTCGACAACGCTGAAACTAGCCATGGAAACAGTGCCCGGGGGCGATTCCCGAACACTATTCGGCGGCGGGCCTAGACTTCCCCGCATGGACGAACTTGATTCGGCGATCGTGCGGGAACTCCAACAGGACGCTCGGCAGACCAACCGGGCCCTGGCTCACAAGCTCGGGGTGGCGCCCTCCACCTGCCTGGAACGCGTGCGGCTGCTCCACCAGCGCGGGGTGATCCGCGGCTACCACGCGGACATCGACCCGGCGGCGCTCAACCGCAGGGTGGAGGCGTTCGTGTCCGTGGAGCTGCGCCCGCCCAGCCGTCGGGCGATCGAGGGCTTCAAGACGGCGATGTTCGCCCTGTCCGAGGTCCTCGCGGTGTACGTGGTGGCGGGGGAGCAGGACTTTCTGGTGCACGTGTCCGTGCCCGACCTGGACGCCCTGCACAGCTTCCTCATCGATCGGCTCACCGAACGCCGCGAGGTGGCCTCCTTCCGCAGCCAGGTCATCTACGACAGCGCCCGCAAGCACGTCAGTGACCCTTTGGGCTGACCCCGCGGGCCGTCAGTGCGGGTCCAGCCCCTCCTCCACCAGCAGCCGCTCACTGACCCTCTGGTAACCCAGGGAGCGGTTGACCGCGAGCATCGCCCGGTTCTCCTGGTTGATGGTCACCGCCACCGCCTCCACGTGCGGGAACAGGTCGTGCACCCGCAGCGCCTGGGTCGCCTTGACCCGGCTGGCCAGCCCCCTGCGCCGGTGCGTGGGCAGCACCGCCGTGTCGTGCTGCTCGGCCACCACACCCCGCGTCACCGTGCTCACCGTGGCCGCGACCACCTGGTCCGACATACGGTCCAGGGCCGCGCCCACCACCAGCCGCGAACCGTCCAAGGTCATCTGACGCTCCCACTCGCGGACCCTGGGCACGTCCCAGGCGTGCGCCTCCCCCTGGAGTGCGGCCCCGGGAGCGTCCAGCAGGTGGGCCATGACCCGCCCGAAGGAGGCGGCCATGTGGTCGGGCGCCGGACCCTCCCAGTGGGTGAGCCGGTACCCGCGCGCGGGCGTGGCGGCCAGGCTCCAGCAGCGGCGCAGCGTGGGTTCGTCCAGGTACTGCTTCTGGAGCTCCAACCGCAGCAGGGTGCGCAGGTAGGGGCTCGCGCGCGCGAAGGACTCGCCGGGTTCCCCGGCCAGCACGGTGCTCTGGAGGCGGTCCATCCCCTGGGCGCGGGCCTCCTCCACCACGGCCTCACGCAGCCGGCGGCCGGTGCCCCGGCGCCGCACGTGGTCGGCGACGAACAGGCGCAGGAACCCGATGCGCGCGTCGTGGTGCTGGTGGCGCAGCTCGGCCACACCGTGGATGGGGTGCCCCGGGGTGATCCGGGCCGCCCAACGCCAGGCCCGGCCCGCGCGCCCGGCGCGCAGACGGGTGGCCAGTTCCTCCGCCGGTGCCGCGCTGCCCGACAGCGCGGACTGCCCGTCGGTGTACACCGAACTCCAGGCGGCGAGGTCGGCCGTCGGGGTCGCGGCGGGGTCGAAGGTCTCAATGTGCGGACTCACCCCGTCACCGTTTCACACCAGGGGTCGCCACGGCCCGCAACGCACTGGCCGAAGGGCCGCGGAGACGGTTCAGGCGGGAAGAAGGGCCATGACCGAGCAGACCAGCGCCGCCACCGAGGCCAGGGAACGCACGTTGTTCCACCGCACCCACCCCGGCTCGAAGGCGGCCCGCACCGCCGCCGGGTCGCGCAGGCGCTCGGCCGTACCGGCCTGGTCCAAGGAGTTGTTGCGGGGCACGTTCACGGCGAAGGTGACCACCACCGCCGCCAGGAGCAGGGCCAGACCGGCCCCCGACCAGACCAGGGGCCTCAGGGAACCGGAGGAGGCGTACAGCGCCGTCGACCCCAGCGCCGCCACCGGCGCCCCCACGAAGACCACCGCGAACAGCGGGTTCAGGATGGCCGTGTTGATGCCCTGCATCGACTCGATCATCGCGCGGTCGCCAGCGCGGGCCAGCCCCGGCATGACCGCCATCGAGAAGGACAGGAACAGACCCGCGAACAGGCCGGTCAGCACGGCGGCCAGCACCGGCACCGCCCCGAACACCATCTCCGACATGGGAACGTGCCCGCCCTTCCTCGTCCGTGCCGCCCACGGGTCACGTGACGCCCCCATCCAAGCACTCCTGGGCGTTCGGGGCCACGGAGGCAGGGCCCCGCTCCCCGCTTCCGCGCACACCCGTGAACGAGCTCCCGCAACCAGACGGCCCCGCCGCGCGTCTGACCGGCTGACCAATCATCCCGGCACCCCGGCCGGAGCACGGCACCACCACGAGGGAGTCCCCCGACCATGTCCCAACGAGCCCTAGGCGTGACCGGTGTGGTCATCGCCCTGAGCCTGGCCCTCAGCTCCTGCGGCCTGGTCCGCGACCTCACCGGCGAGGGAGGCGAGGGGGAGACCGCCGCCTCCGAGGAGGCCGCCGAGCAGGTGACCGCCGAGGACGTCGAACTCCCCTTCGTGCGCCAGGGCCGCATGTTCGTCGAGGGCGGCAACGACGTCGCCGTGGAGATCACCGTCGAGGCCCTGGAGCACGACGGCGAATACCTGATGATCGACTTCAGCCGCACCATCCTGGAGACCATCACCGGCGAGGAGATCTCCTACGCGGGCGCCCCCGTCCGCCTGGTCGACCCGGTCTCCGGCGAGGTCCTGCTCCCCGTCACCGACGAGGAGCACGGCGAACCCTACGGCAGCTACTTCATCGAGGGCAGCGACCTCGTCCCCATCCACGAACACCTGGCCGCGCCCATCCGCCGGTACTTCCCCGCCCCCAGCGAGGACGTGGAGTTCCTGACCCTGACCGGAATGACCGCCGGGCACGTGCCCGGCGTCCCCGTCAGCTACGTCGACGAGTTCACCCAGCTCCCCGAACCCGACGTGCACGACTACATCGACCCCGAGACCTGGGTGATCAACGGGGACCTGCCCGAGGACGAGATCGTCTACCCCGAGACCGCGCCGGAGCCCGGACTGGACACCGCCGAGTTCGTCCAGTCCATGGAGAGCTTCGTGGACAGCTCCACCGCCTCCACCACCCGCGCCGGCGACGAGGAGACCATCGCCCTGCACGCGGACAACATGTTCGCGTTCGACGAGTCCGACCCCACCGACGAGGCCGTGGACACCATCAGGGAGGCCGCCCAGTCCCTGCGCGAGAACCTCGGCGAGGACGTGGAGGTCACCGTCGTCGGCCACACCGACGGCAAGGGATCGGACGACTACAACCAGACCCTGTCCGAGGAGCGCGCCGAGGCCGTGCGCGCTCTGCTGGAGGAGGAACTGGGGTCGGACTTCACGCTGACCACCGAGGGTCGGGGCAGTGGCGAACTGCTCGCTCAGGAGGGCGGGGACGACGACGAGGAGGCCCGCGCCCGCAACCGCCGCGTCGAGTTCTCCTACGAGGTCCCCATGGCCGACAACGGCACCGAGGAGGGCGGCGGCCTGGAGGCGGCCAAGCGCCACGTCGGTCCTCCGGCGCCCTACTTCGAGGAACTGGACCCCTTCACCACGGTCGCCCACGAGGACCTGGACCTGAACGTCTACCCGATGGTGCGCGACGGCGCCTACCTGTTCCAGATGGTGGGCTTCCAGAACTCCACCCTGTCGGACCTGGAGGCCGACCTGGAGGGCGACGAGGCGTTCCTGCCCGGCAGTCCCCAGCAGTACACCGAGGGCACCATGGGCGGTTTCCGCCTGGAGGAACCCGACACCGGCGTGATCCGTTACGTGATCCGCATCCGCACGGGGGAGGGCGAGTACGAGGACTTCGCCGACGAGATCCTCACCCTGTCCCCGGGCGAGGAGTACATGGCCCTGGCGGTCTTCCCCGCCCCGAGCCCGGACGTGGCGGAGATGACCCTGTACGCGGGCGCCTTCGGCGAGATCCCCGGAGTCCCGATCCAGTAGCCCGTCCACGCACCGCGCCGCGGCCCCGCCCTCCTCACCGGGGGAGCGGGGCCGCAGTGCGTACGGGCCACCGGCACCCCCACCGCACGGGGGGACGGTCGCCACCGCCACGACCACCGGATCCTTCGGGTGAACCCTCACCTCCGCCCTCCTCCCGTGCCCTCGGCAGGGGTGAGACGACCTGCACCGACAGGGGATTCGGCCGCGGAGTCAGGCCCCTTGGGCGTAGGCCTTCTCCAGTGCCGAGGTGAACACCTCCAGCGGCTGCGCGCCCGAGACACCGAAGGCACGGTCCATCACGAAGAACGGCACACCGGTGGCGCCCAGGGCACGCGCGGTACGGATGTCGTCCTCGACCTCGGCGGTGTAGGCGTCTCCGGTCAGCACGGTGCGGGCCTCACCGGCGTCCAGGCCGATCTCCACGGCCAGCTCCACCAGGGTCCGCACCTCGCCCAGGTCACGGGCCTCCACGAGCTGGGCCCGCATCAGTCGCTCGTGGGCCTGGCCGCCCAGGCCCCGTTCCCTGGCCAGGTGGGTGAGCCGGTGGGCGTCGAAGGTGTTGACCATGACCGCACTGTCGAACTCGTAGTGCAGCCCCTCCTGCGCGGCGATCTCCCTGACCTGCGCCGTCATCGCACGGACCTGGTCGGGGGTGGAGTTCGTCTTCGCCGCAAGGGAGTCCAGGACCGGCTCGCTCACCCCACGGGGGAAGCCGGGGTCGAGCTGGAAGCTGCGCCAGACGACCTCGACCTCGTCGGCGTGCTCGAACCCCTCCAGGGCCCGCTCCAGGCGCCGCTTGCCGATGTAGCACCACGGGCACACGATGTCGGACCACACTTCGATCTGCACGGACGTTCCCCTCACAAGCAGCTTCCGTCCGAGCACGCGGGCGCGTCCTCGGACCCCAACGTCACCAGTCCGCCGACCACGGGCAGGGGCGTGTGGCCCTCATCCTGCTCCGGCACCGGCTCGGGCGTGCTCCGCGTCCGCGTGTCGCTCACACCCACCACCCCTCACATACTTCTTGTGCGTAACCTACTGATCAGTGAGTATGCAGGTAGGACAGGCCGACCTCAAGAAGGAACTTTCATGTCCGCGACGAACACCGGTGTTCCCCTGACCAAACGCGACCTCACCAAGGGCCCCGAGGACTGCCCCGTCCGCGAGGTCCTGGACCGGGTCGGTGACAAGTGGAGCGTGCTCGTCATCGTCATGCTCGGCCAGCGCACGCACCGCTACAGCGAACTGCACCGCGCCATCGACGGGATCAGCCAGCGCATGCTGACCCTGACCCTGCGCGCCCTGGTCCGTGACGGCCTGGTGGAGCGCACCGCGCACGCCAGCGTCCCGCCGCGCGTGGACTACACGCTGACCCGGCTCGGACACACCCTGCTGGAGCCCCTCACCGCCCTGGACCGCTGGGCCAACGACCACCGCGATGACGTGCGCGCGGCACGGGAGCGCCACGACCGTGAGAACGGCTGACCCCTCAGCCTCTGGGACGGTACCGGGCGGCGGCCCGGTCCCTGGCCAGCACCAGCAGTTCACGGATGCGTTCCCCGGTACGCGGACCCGGGTTGAGCACCGAAACCCACCCCTGGGCGGCGTAGACCGGATGGGGGAGCAGCCGGTCCAGCTCGGTGAAGTCGATCCCGCCCCGATGTTCGGCGTGCGCGGCGGGGGCGTGGCCCACCACCTCCTCGAACAGCGCACGCCCCACCGCGGCGTTGACCCGGAACACCCCGGGCCGGTCCAGGTCGGAGTCGGCATCGAAGCCCGGATAGTCCCTGGTCACCACGGTCGCGAACGGCGTGAAGCCGTCGCGTTCGCGCGCCCGGCCGTCCGGGTCGTACAGGAAGAAGGAGTCGCCCCAGGCGATCTCGGGCGCCCCGCTCTCCCGGCTCGCGGTCATCACGTCGACCTCGCCCAGTCCGTCCACGAACCGGATGACCTCGTCCTGGTCCATCACGCCCCCTCACAGAGTCAGGGCGGCCCCGCGCCACCCACCTTCAAGTGTGTCATTTAAGTCCTTTTTGAGACTTTCCCTAGCGAAGTCGCACCAAAGAGGCCACCCCCTGGCCGCCAACCCTCAAAGCCTTGGGGAGTCATCGCCCGCCCCCTGGCCACCCGTCGGCATCACAAGCGCCGGGCCCCACGCCGTGGCCACCCCGGTCGGACACGCGGCCCCTCCAACACGAGCGCGACCGCGTCGCCACCACCGCGCCCACCTCGGCCCACGCCTTGCCGCACGCCACCATCGACGCCACACTCGGCGAGGACGCCCCCGCCCCCGACGTCTGAGGCCACGGATCAGACAGGCCACGCCCAAAACCGCACCAAGGGCATGGGGACCCCAGGTCAGGCGTGGGACACTCACCGCATGGCCGCACCGAACCCCGGCCCCCGCCGGCGCCGAACCCACGTGGACCCACGGGAGCTGCGCCCCTCCCGTGCCTGGTTCTGGGTGGGCGGCACACTCCTCGCACTGTCCGTGGTCGCGGGCGCCGTCCTGGTCACCCTCCTGTTCGTGCGGGCCGTGGCCCTGCCCGAGTTCGCCGCGAGCACCAGGGCTCCCAGAGCGCCACCTTCACCGTCCAAAGCACCCAGGGCGATCAGGGATGGCTCCTGTACGGCTCACCCCGGGGCGTGGACCACACCGCCTGCACCCTGACCGACCCGGACGGAGGCCACCCCGTCTTCGCCTACCCCACCTTCAACCACCAGGTGGAGGAGGAGAACCGGTCCTGGGCGATGATCGGCACGGCCACCCTGACCCAACCGGGGGAGTACACCCTCACCTACCAGGGCACCGACGACGTCCGCTTCGGGATCGCCCCCGACGCCCAGGCCACCGGCACCCTCGTGACCGGCCACTTCGGAGCCCTGGGATCGCTACTGCTCCTGCCCGCGCTGGGCGTCTCAGCGGGACTGGCACTGATCGTCGTCACCGCCGTGCGCCGCCAACGCCACCGCGAACGCCTCCTGTACCCGCCCCGACAGCGCCCCTGACGCTCAGCCCAACGCCCACGCGGGCAGGGGCTCGGTGCGCTCCACCCACTCACGCGGCAGCGCACCGGCGGGCAGCCCCGCCCCGAGCACACCCGCCACGATCGCGCACGTGGTGTCCATGTCCCCGCCCGGCGCCACCGCCGCCCACAGCGCCGACGCCAACCCCGACCTGTACCGGGCCGTCACCCACAACGCGAACGGCACCGTGTCCAGGGCACTGACCCGGGACCCGTTGCCCAGCTCACGGGCCACACCGATCGAATCGGTGGTGATCAACAGCGCACGGGCGTCCCGCACCGCCTCACGCACCCGCCCCTGGGGCAGGCGCTCCACCACCCGGTCCAGGAACGGGCCCGCGCCCAACAGCTCGTGCCGCGCCACCAGGGCCGCCGCCAACGCCACCGCCACGGCCCCGTCCACCGCCTCGGGGTGGGTGTGGGTCACACGCGCGCTCACCTCGGCCTGGGCGGCCACCTCGTCCAGATCCTCGGCGTACCAGGCGCCCAGCGGCGCCACCCGCATCGCCGCCCCGTTACCGAAGGACCCCGCCCCCTCGAACAACTCCGAGGCCAGCGACCGCCAGTCACCGCCCTCCCGGACCAGCCGCAGCATCCGACCCGTGGCCGGACCGTACCCCCGGTCGAAGTCGTGGTGGTGGGCGAAGGAGGACGCCAACCGGTCGGCGTCCACCCCGACGCCGCGCCGCACCTCGGCGTAGACCGACGCCGCCATCTCGGTGTCGTCGGTCCACTGCCAGGGACCGGGAGGCAGCTCCCGGTCGACCAGGCGGGAACGGTTGTCGGGAACGAAGAACTGGGAGCCGAAGGCGTCACCCACGGCGAGCGCGGACAGGGAGGCCAGAGCGCGCACCGGGCGCGCGACGTCGATGGTGTGCATAGCACCTTCCATCCTGACCACCCCGGCGCCACCTGTCCACGCCCCACCCGGGTCGGGGTTCCGGCATGGCCACAACCGGCAAGGCGGGTGCCGGGGCGACCTCTCCAGGGAAGACCACGGGTGGACCCCGACCCCACCCGGGCCGGGCTCGCCGCCCGACCCCGCACCGGACAGGAAAACCGTGTCCCCAACACCCATCCGCACTCGCCCCGTCGAGGAACCCTCCCACGACCGCGCCGTCGGCTCCCTCCTGGGCGCCGTCGCCGCGGCGGCCCTGGTCGGCACCCCCGCACCCCCGGCCCAGAGCTTCGCCGCCGCCGCGACCACCCCCGCCATCCCGGGCTCGACGGAGGGAACCGGAGCCGAGCCACTGGCCCACCTGGTCCGCGCCACCCTGCGCCACGGCTCCGCCCCTCCAGGCGCCGCCCCGGAGCAGGCCGTGTGGGCACGGGCGCTGCGCTCCCTGGTGCTCACCGGCGCCGCGCCCACCGACGAACCCGTGCTGGAGCACACCACCAACGACGACCCCCTGGGCGCCTCCTGGCGGGCCCTGACCCGTACCCCCCAGCCCGTGGACGGTCCCTCCCGGGGCACGTTCGCCTGCGCCCACCTGGTGGACACGGTGTGGGCGGCCTACCACTCCCACGGCGACCTGGCCGCGATGTACACCGGCGCGCTGGCCGGGGCGCGGTGGGGGGCCTCGGCCCTGCCCCTTCAGGCCGTGCGCAGGCTCAGCGAGCACACCGACCCCCACGCGCTGACCGTCGCCGCCCTGGTGGCCCTCAACGGTTCCCATCCCGACCGCTGGCCCCAGCTGCCCATCCGTGAACGGGCCGAGCAGCGGCTGCCGCCCTTCGTCGTGCCCCACCCCCTGGATCCCCAGGTGCTCCTCGGCAACCTGGACTTCCTGCGTTCCCGCCCCAAAGAGGTGGACGCGGCCGTCTCGCTGTGCCGCACCCACCCCGAGGACGCCCCCCACCTGGCCGGCCCGGACTGGGTGCGGGTGTGGCTGCACGACACCCCGGGCCGCAATCCGAACCTGCACTTCACCCTGGACGAGGCCGCCTCCGCCGTGGCCGCCCTGCGCGCCGAGGGCAAACGGGTACTGCTGCACTGCTGGGCGGGGGCCTCGCGCACCCCGGCGGTGGCCGCCCGCTACGCGGCCGCCACCCTGGGAGCCCCACCCCTGGAGGCCATGGCCGCCCTGATCCCCGCCGTGGGCGGACATCTGGACAACCCCACCCTGTCGCAGGCGGTGGCCGAGCTCAGCGGCCTGGACCTACCCAACCCGCTGACCAGCCTCTTTCCGCTGGGGTTGCCCCCGCGTCGACCCGAACTGAGGACGTCCCATATCAGTGGGTGATAAGTTCCACAAACCGGCACTTTCCGGTACCGTTACCCTCGCGTTACCCCTAGGCTCTGCGCCCGGACCCCGTGCCAAGCCACCGGCGGTCCCCGCTGTCTCCCGTGCTCGGCTCCACCCGCTTCCGGGGCCCGCACCACCTGGCGCACCGCGCCTCCCACGGCCGCCGTGCCGGGAGGTCACCGCCACGCCCCTGTTCCCGTTCGAAGGACTGTGTTGTGGGCACAAACGAGCCCCAGATCCCGCCCGCCGACGACCATGACGCGGCCACCGAGGCCGCACCCGTCGTCGGACCCCGCCAGGCCGCCGCGCGCTCACGCTCACGCCGCAAGCGCGCACTGGTCGTGGCCTCGGCCGCCGGCCTGACCCTGGTCGTGGGCGGAACCGCCGCGGCGGCCGTCCTCATCTCCGGAGCCGACCCGGGCACCGCCACCAACGCCGCCGGAATCCCCAAGGCCCAGCCCCAGACGCTGGTCGTGGAGGAGCCCGAACAGGACACCGCGCAGCCCGAGGACGACCAGGACCGCTCCCAGGCCGGGGCACCCCAGGCCCTGACCGCCTCGGGCTCCGACGTCCGCGAGGAGCCCGAGGAGGAGGAGACCACCGAACCCGAGGCACCCTCCGGTGACTCCGGAGGTTCCGGCGGAGAGAGCACCGGAGAGGGCGGCACCTGCGAGGCCTCCTTCTACGGAGACGGCTTCCACGGCGCCACCACCGCCAACGGCGAGACCTTCGACACCTACGGCATGACGGCCGCCCACAAGACGCTGCCGTTCAACACCATGGTGAAGGTGACCAACCCCAACAACGGCAAGTCGGTCACGGTCCGCATCAACGACCGCGGCCCCTTCATCGCCGGACGCTGCCTGGACCTGTCCACGGCCGCCTTCGACGAGATCATCGGCACCGGCTCCGGTGTGGGCACCGTCGCCTGGGAGGTCGTGAGCTAACCGCCACGCCCACCACGGCACACCCGACGCGCCCCGCACCCTCCACCGGTGCGGGGCGCGTCGCCGTCTCCACCCCCCAACCCGCTGACCTGCGCCGATCACCCCCCACACGCCCCCGACCCCGCGTAGACTCCACCACCGGGGCCACCACCCACCCCCACGCCGGGCCGCCCACCAGCGCACACGGGCCCCCGCACGTCGCCCCGGCATGGCACAATCCCCCCCACCCACCACCGCAGGCACCACAACACCAAGGGGAGTCGGGCGTTGTTCCGCACCACCACCGGCTGGGTCGTCTCACCCACCGACCTCGTCGACACACTGGAGTGCGACCACCGCAGCGCCCTCAAGAGCGCGCTCGCCGCCCACGTACCCGGCGCCCCCCGCCCCGAAGAGGTCGACACCCTGGTCGCCCACCACGGCGACCTGCACGAGAAGGCCGAACTCGAACGCCTCACCACCCTGTTCGGCGACGACCTCGTACGCGTGGAACCCCCCACCGCCGACGACCACTCCCTGGCCCAGGCCGCCCACGCCACCGCCCAGGCCATGGCCGCCGGAGCCCCCGTCATCTACCAGGCCTCCTTCCATCACCCCCTCACCGACACCGTCGCCTTCCACGGACGCGCCGACTTCCTCATCCGCTCCGACCTGGACCCCACCACCGGCCACACACGCCCCAACGCCCCCACCCCCCTCACCTACGAACCCTGGGACACCAAACTCGCCCGCCGCCCCGGCCCCGCCGCCGTGGTCCAGCTCGCCGCCTACGCTCAGGCCGTGTCCGTCCTGCACGGACACACCCCCCAGCACATGCACCTGCTCACCGGCGACCAGCACACCCACACCCTGCCCACCGCCGAGTTCACCCCCATCCTCACCACCGTCACCGACCGACTCCTGGCACACCTGGCCACCGAACCGGCCCTGCCCACCCCCACCTGGGGCCAGCCCCGCCCCGGCTGCGACGGATGCGGCTACGCCACCTGGTGCTCCCAGGGGCGCACCGCCGCCCGCCACCTGTCCCTGGTCGCCGGGCTGCGCACCGACCAGGCCACCAAACTCACCGACGCCGGCCTGGACACCATCGACGCCCTGGCCAGCGCACCCGACGACGCCCGCCCCACCACCCTGCCGCGCCGCTCCTTCGACCAACTGCGCGCCCAGGCCGCCCTCCAGGTCCGCCAGGACACCACCCGCACCCCCGCCAACCCCCAGGGCACCGTCACCGCCGAGGTGTTCTCACCCGAGGGCCTGGCCACCCTGCCCGCCCCCAGCCCCGGCGACGTCTTCTTCGACATGGAGGGCTACCCCTACCACTCCCGCCAGGGCGAACGCGGCCTGGAGTACCTGTTCGGCGCCACCACCGAGGACGCCCAGGGACACGAGACCTTCCACGCCTTCTGGGCCCACGACCGCACCCAGGAGAAACGCGCACTGGAGGACTTCGTCGACTTCGCCACCGCCCGCGTGGACGCCGACGAGAACGCGCACGTCTACCACTACGCCTCCTACGAGGTGGACCGCCTCAAGCACCTGAGCGCCGAGTTCGACACCCGCGAGGAGGAGGTCAACCGGCTCCTGCGCGAGAACCGGCTCGTGGACCTGTTCACCGTGGTCCGCAAGAGCCTGCGCGTGTCCCAGCGCTCCTACTCCATCAAGTACCTCGAACCCCTCTACCTGGACTCCGCACGCGACGGCGGAGTCACCACGGCCGCCTCCAGCATCGACGCCTACGCCGCCTACCTGGCCGCCCAGGAGGCCGGTGACACCGACGCCGCCGCGAACGTGCTGGCCGACATCGCCGCCTACAACCGCGACGACTGCCACTCCACCGCCCGTCTGCGCGACTGGCTGGAGACCCACCGCACCGAACAGGGCATCACCGACCGGCCCCTCATCCAGTTCGAACTCACCGAGGAGGAGGCCGAACGCGCCCGCAAACGCGCCGAGAAGGCCGCCCGCCACGCCGCCCTCACTGAACCCCTCCTCGAACACGTGCCCTCCGACCCCGACGAGCGCACCCCCCAGGACCAGCCCCGCGCCTCCCTGGCCGCCCTGGTCGGCTACTACCAGCGCGAGAACACCCCGCCCTGGCGTGAACACTTCCAACGCCAGAGCGCACCCCTGCAGGACCTGGAGACCGACAGCAACTGCGCCGTCCCCTGGCAGGTGCACGTGGGGGAGTGGGAGGAGCCCACCGGCAGGCGCACCAAGGCCCGCCGCGAGGTGTCCATGCGCCTGGACCGCGCCCACCCCAACCCCTTCACCACCGGCGAGAGCGTCCACCTGCTCCACCCCGGCGCCCCCGGCCAGGCCGCCACCACCCACCCCGCCACCGTCACCCGCGCCGAACCCGACGCTCTGACCCTGGTGGAGACCGCCCACCCCGACGAGACCGTCTCCCGCGCACCCGTGGCGGCCCTGCCCGGCTCCCCGGTGGACCCCAAACCCAAGGACGGCGCCCTGGAGAGCGTCGCCCACACCGCCGTCGCGGGCCTGCCCGAGTGGCCCCACCACCCCGGCCTGGACGTCCTGCGCCGCCTCCCCCCGCGCCTGCACCCCCCGGGGCCGCTGCCCGCACCCGAACAGGGCGACCTCATCAGCGCCGCCATCACCGCCGTGGACCGCCTGGACCACTCCTACCTGGCCGTCCAGGGCCCGCCCGGCGCCGGCAAGACCTACCTGGCCGCCCAGCTCATCACCCACCTGATCAAGGAGGGCCGCAGCGTCGGCGTGTGCTCCACCGGCCACAAGGCCGTGGAGAACGTCATGGCCGCCGCCCTGCGCGCCGCCGCCCACCAGGGCCTGGAGGTCGCGGCCGCCAAACGCCCGCGCGGCGGCAAGAAGGACCCCGACGCCCCCTGGGAACAGCCCTCCAGCCAGAAGGTCCTGGCCAACTGGCGGACCAAACGCGCCGCCCAGGGACAACCCGTCCTCATCGGCGGCACCGCCTGGGGCATGTCCGGCGCCGACACCATCGCCGACCCCCTGGACGTGCTCATCATCGACGAGGCCGGACAGTTCGCCCTGGCCGACACCCTGGCGGTCTCCGCCTCGGCCCACAACCTCGTCCTGCTCGGCGACCCCCAACAACTGCCCCAGGTCGTCCAGGGCGTGCACACCGAGGGCGCCGACGCCTCCGCCCTGCAACACCTCATGGGCGAGGACGCCATCATCGACCCCGCCCTGGGCTACTTCCTGGACCAGACCCGCCGCATGCACCCCCACGTGTGCGCGCCCGTCTCCGACCTGTCCTACCAGGGCCGACTCCAGGCCCACCCCACCACCGCCCACCGCACCCTGGGCACCCCCACCGCACCCAGCGAGCTCGACCCGGGCGTGTACACCCTGCCCGTCCACCACACCGGCCGCACCACCCACAGCCCCGAGGAGGTCCAGGCGGTGGTGGCCGCCGCCCGCCACCTGGTCACCGAACACGTCACCACCGACCCCGACCAGGGACCCCGCCCCCTCACCGGGCACGACATCCTCGTCGTGGCCCCCTACAACCTCCAGGTGCGTACCCTGCGCCAGGCCCTGGCCCACGCCCAGGAGGACACCCCCGCCCTCGAAGGGGTCCGGGTGGGCACGGTCGACAAGTTCCAGGGCCAGGAGGCCGCCGCCGTCCTGTGCTCCATGACCACCTCCGACGCCGCCGAGACCAGCCGCGGCCCCTCCTTCGTCCTGGACCGCAACCGGCTCAACGTCGCCCTGTCCCGCGCCCAGGTCCTGGCCCTGGTCGTGCACTCACCCGACCTGCTCACCACCGCGCCCCGCACCATCGACGAACTCCGCCTCCTGGCCGCCTTCACCGGACTGGTCACCGCCGCCCGTCCCTGGCCCCACCGGTGACCCCCGCACCATGAGAACCACCCCACACGCCGACGCTCCCGGGTTTCGGACACCCCCCAGGTGGAGTACGTTTTAGGGAGCACACCACGCCCGACACGCGAGCGCCCGGCGCCTCGCGTGGGCGGGCCACGGCGTGCGCACGCGAGGGAGTGTTCCGCGGATGCTTTGCCAGGCTCCTCCGAGCCCGCGCCCACCGGGTCGCGCGGCACGGCCACAGCCACCCCGGTCTCGCGCCCGCACCGGCGAACACGACCCAGCCCACCCCCACACCCGTTGGTGGGCCACGCCGCCCTGGCCCGCCACCGTTCTCGAAAGGCACCACGGCCCCCGTGTCTGAACGTCCCTCCTCCTCCGGCGGTGGCCGCAACACCCGCCACCCCACCGGCATCCGTGTCGTCGTCATCGTCCTGGCCCTGCTCGCGCTGGCCCTGGGCCCCCTCGGCTACCTGATGGGCGTCGACGCCGACTCCCACGCCGGTTCGGCCGCCGAGTGGTTCACCCTGGCCTTCGGCGCGGCCGTGGGCCTGCCCTTCCTGGCCGCGGCCGTGGCCACCGTGGCGGGCGACCGCAGGGCCGCCCTGTGGTCCCTGGCGCTGCTGGTCTGGCCCGTGGTGTTCGTGGTGGTCATCCACCTGGCCGGTCTGGCCGGGTAGGCTCCCGGGAGTGTCACCCAAGAAACGCAACCGCCGCAAGCCCCTCCAGGGGCCGTCCGAGCCCACCCCGGCCACCGAGCAGGGCCGTGTCGAACCCGGGCAGATCCCGGACAGACGCCCCGTGAGCCGGACCCCGGTCACCGTCGCCGACCCACCCGACCGCCGGGTGACCGCCCTGTGGGTCCTGCTGTGGTCACTGTGGGCGCTGGGCAGTCCGCTGGCCCTGCTCGCCCTGCTCCTGGCCGGGCTCAACGCCTTCGACATGACCGCCGACCCCATCGACCCCGGCGCCGTACCCGACCCGGGGCTGCTGGCCGAGCAGGAGGCCCAGGCGGTGCGCGCCATCGGCACCGCCCTGATCTGGTTCCTGATCATGGCCTGGGTCGTCCCTGCCGTGGGGGCCGTCACCGCCGCCATCCTGCGGCGCAGGATGGCGGCGATCTCCTTCGCCGTCGCGCTGGCCCTGTCGGTGGGCCTGCTGCTGTTGACCGTCTCACCGGTCGAACTGTGGGGAGCGCTGACCACCCACCTGTTCGGCTGACCCCCGGCCCCCACCGCCCACTCGCCCGCCCGCCTGCCACTCCCGGGCCCCCACCCGGGCCACAATGGAACCCGTGGACACCACCGACCCCTCCCTGACACCCGAGCCCCGGGCCGAGATCGCCCTGCCCACCACTGTGCGGGCCCGCCTGGAACACCTGGACCCCGGCGTCCTGGTGGACACCCGCGCCCTGGAACGGGTCCGTGAGCGCTTCGACGCCGAACAGGCCCACACCCTGGGCCGGTACCTGACCAACGCCCAGTCCCCGGCGACCCTGCGCGCCTACCGCGCCGACTGGACCTCCTTCGGCGCCTGGTGCCTGGCCGAACAGCGCACCTCCCTACCCGCCGACCCCGTGGACGTGGCCGTCTACCTGGCCGCCTGCGCCGAACAGCGCGGCGAGGACGGCGCCACCTGGGCGTTCTCCCCAGCCACCCTGGAGCGCCGCTCGGCCGCCATCGCCGCCGTCCACGGCGCCCACGGCCTGGACTCACCCACCCGCGCCGAGGTGGTGCGCATGACCCTGCGCGGCATCCGCCGCACCCGCAGGGCCCGCCCGCGCCGCAAGGCCCCCGTGGTGCTGAGCACCCTGGAGTCGATGCTGGCGGTGCGCCCGCCCGAGGGCCACCCCGGGGGCGTGGCCCGCAGGCGCGACGCGGTGCTGCTGCTGACCGGCTTCGCCGGGGCGCTGCGCCGCTCGGAGCTGGCCAAGCTGAGCTTCGACGACCTGGAACTGCGCACCGACGCCGCCTCCGGAGCACCCACCCTGGTGGCGTCGCTGTGGGCGACCAAGACCGACCAGGAGGGCAGGTCCCACCAGCGCGTGGCACTGCCCCGGGGACGCCACCGCCTGACCTGCCCGGTGTGCGCCGTGGCCGACTGGTCGGCGCTGGTGGTGGTGCACCGCGACGGCGGCAACGAGGCCGTGCGCGCCTGGCTGCGACGCCCCCGGCCCCCCGAGGCCGCACCCGCCCACTCCTGTCAGGACCTGACCCGCCTGGAACTGGCCGACGGCACCGGCCGGCCGCTCCTGCCGGCCGTGGACCGACACGGCCGCCCGGCAGAGAAGGCGATGACCCCCAAGGCCGTGGGCAACCTGGTCAAACGCTACGCCGAACGGGCCGGGCTGGACCCCGACGACTTCGGCGGGCACTCCCTGCGCGCCGGGTTCGCCACCCAGGCCGCCCTGGGCGGGGCCAACGACCGCGAGATCATGCGCCAGGGCCGCTGGACCAACGCCCAGACCGTCCACGACTACATTCGTACCGCCAACCCGCTGGAGGACAACGCGGTCACACGACTGGGCCTGTGACCCCGCACAGGCCGTGTGAGCTGCCACTCAACGAACACTCACTCATCTCGAATCACCAACAAACCCACCAGCAACGCCCGATACAGCCCATTAAAGTGCGATCCTTCCCTGATGAGACATTAGGTTGGTTGCGTGAGAAAGGGGACGGACCCATGGTCGACGAGTTTCGCGCGGCATTCCAAGAACTGATCGACGCCTCCGTCGCCACCGACCCCCAACAGTTCCCACCCGCCGTCCACAAGGTCTACCTCCTCGCCTCCCAGATCCCCGCCTCCGAACGGGAACTGGCCCTGGAGGCCCTCACCCCCCTGCTCTCCGGAGACCACGCCGCCCCCGGCATCATCGCCGACCTGTCCGTGGTCGCCGGAGCCCTGGTCGAGATGGGCACCGACCCCGGCCCCGCCGGCATCGAGACCCTGCACCGCCTACGCACCATGGGCAAGGGCGCCATCGTCTTCGTCCGCGCCTGGGAACGCACCGGAGGCGGACCCCCACCCGACCCCGACGCCGTCACCGCCGACGCCGAGGCCCGCGTGGCCGCCGAACTGGGACCCGACGCCCCCGCCGCCACCATGTGCTGGTGGACCATCCGCCGCCACGGCCTGGCCGCCCGCACCATGCTGGGCGAACCCGGCGTCCGCGCCCACACCAGGCGCGACCCCTCCCTGCACGCCGAACTCGTGGCCATCGCCAACCAGCTCAGCGACCAACTCACCGAGTTCGACGAGGTCCGCGCCCTGCTGCGCATGGCCGAGGCCTCCTCCGCCCTGGTCATGGACCGCACCTCCGGCCGCGCCTTCCGCGTCCTCTTCGACGGCATCAGCGACAACTTCCAACTCCACACCCTGCTCGCCGACGCCCTCATCGGCCCCCACGGCCAGGGCCTGCCCGGCGACCCCCCGGACCCGCGCTGGACCGCCTCCTTCCGCGACGGCCCCGTCGACCCCGCCGCCCAGACCGTGTGGGGCTGGTGGAACCTGGTCGCCCACGACGGCGCCTGGGTCTGGAACGAGGGCGTCCCCGCCGAAATCCCCACCATCGACGGCGAACACGTCCTGGTCCTGGACGAACAGCCCTACCCCCGCTCCTGGAACGCCGGACGACGCCTGCCGCACGTACGCGGCTGGTTGCAGGTGGACTCCGAACTCGACACCGAGGAAGCCGCCCTGTGGTGGAACCGGGTGGCCCCGGCCGAACCCGCCATCCCCGACCCCGACGCCCAGGACCACACCCCCCTGCCCGAACCCGTCGTGCTGCACACCCCCGCGGCCGAGGCCCAGCGCGTGCGCGGGTTCGTCCCCCGGATCGAACCCGAGGACCGGGACCAGCCCACAGGAACCACCCCCGACAGGCACAGCCCCGACGCCGCGCTCACCCCGGCCGCCCCGGAGGGGATCCCCGGGCTGACCGGGACCGTCGCCGGGGACGACCCCACCGGCCTGCCCGCCACCGGGCACGGGAGCGGCTCCGAGGGCACTCTCCGGAGCACCGGGCCCGCCGACGCCCTCCCCGACGAATCCGCCCCGCAGAGCGCTCCCTGGGAGCCGCCCCCGGCCGACCAAGAGCTCCCACCGGCCACCGAACAGCGGGGGAGCGGCGCCCCGGACCCGAGCAGCCGCCAGGACGGTCACGGCACGCCCGCCACCACGCACACCTCCACCGGCTCCGCGGGGGAGGGTACGGCCCGGTCTTCCGAGAAACCCGCCCCCACCGCCCCGGCACCGACCGGGCCAGGGGAGGGGACCCCCGCGCCGGGTGCGCCCTCCACGAGCACGCCGACCGGGCTGCCCCGCATGCCGCGCGGGGTCTCCCAGAGCTCGGGCTGGGGCCCGGCCTGGCGCTGACCGGCCCGGCGAAGGCCGCGTACCCCTATGTCAACGAAAACGGGGCCCGGGAGAGCGTTCTCCCGGGCCCCTCGTGTTCTGGGCTGCCTCAGCCCTCAGGCGTCCTCCAGACGGTGCCGGGGCTGGTGGTGCTCCGGGACGGGCGGCTCGGCTCGGGTCGAGGTGGAACGGGGCCGGTCGTCGTCCCCGTCCTCGTAGAGGCCGTCGAAGTACTCCTCCCGGGAGGGGCCGTCCTCGTCCTCGCGGACCCAGCGGGCGCCCACGAACACCGGAGCGGCCAACACCAGGGCCAGGGGCACGAACACGCCCAGGGGCAGCAGCGTCAGGGCGCCCTCCACACCGGGCAGGACCGGCAGCCGTTCGAGCAGGTGCATGCGCAGCAGGGCTGCGGCGGTCGCCCCACCCACGACCAGGGCGGCGGCGAAGGGCAGCATCGGGGTCAGGCGCGGCGGGACCGCGACCAAGGAGACTAACAGGCCCACGCCCACCAGTCCGGCCACGGCCACGGGGCCGGTGCCCTGGAGGACGTCGGACTGCACGGCGTTCAGGCCCCGCAGGTGAGCGAACGCCCAACCAGTCACCAGAAGTAGGACCGGACCCAGGATCAGGCCGGACAGGAAACCGACGAAATGTCGCACGGGGGTGCTCCTCTCAGGGGTTGCGCAGCACCATAGCGACAAAAACGGAGTTCAGCACCATAACCACCAAGAGGTGCGTTCCGGCCACCCGGGGGTCACCGTCCCGTTCACCCGCCACCACAACCGCCTTCGCACCGCTCACATACCCCCCGCGAACGCGGCGCGGCGCCGCCTCCACCAGGGAGACGACGCCACGCGAACCCTCACTCGGAGCCCGGTGCGGGGACGGGCCCCGCTCACCGGCCGGGGGAGTGGTCCTCACCCTCGGAGCCCTCCGCTCCGCCGACGGCGGCCGACACCGAGCCCGTCCCGGCCACCCGGTCCAGCTCCTCGGGCGTGGCCCGCCCCTCCACACCGAGCACCCGCCGACTGGGCGGGGCGGCGCCCAACAGACGACGCGCCTCGTAGGCCAGCACTGCCACCACCACGGCCGCGACCGTCGCCCACAGCGCCTGACGGTGCTCGGGCAGGGTCGCCATCGCCAGGAAGATCGCCACCAACCCCAGCAGGGTCACCCACGTCAGGTAGGGAAAACCCCACATCCGCAACGTGAGCCGCTCGGGCGCGTTGCGCCGCACCCGCGCACCCACCATCAGCTGCGAGGCGCAGATCGTCAGGAACAACACCAGCAGGATCGCGCCGATGGAGGCCACCAGGAACGCGAACACCTGCCCCGGGAACAGGTAGTCGGCGACCACGGCCGCATACCCCACCACCGTGCCCAACAGGATCGCCCGCACCGGCACCCCACGGCGGTTGGTGCCCCTGAGCACCCGGGGAGCGTCACCCTGGCGGGTCAGCATGAACAGCATCCTCGAGGACGTGTACATGGCGGCGTTGAGCACGCTCAGCACCGCGATCAGCACCACGATCTCCATGATCAGCGCCGCGCCCGGAATGCCCACGATCTCCATGACCACCACGAAGGGGCTGCGGTCCAGGTCGGTGGAGTTCCACGGCACGACCATCACCACCACCAGAATGGAGGCCACGTAGAACAGGCCGATGCGCCACAGCACGTTGGTGATGGCCGACGCCACCCCCCGCTCCGGCTCGGCGCTCTCACCGGCGGCGATCGTGATGATCTCCACACCACCGAAGGCGAACAGCACCACCACCGTCGCGCCCAGCACCGCCACCCAGCCGTTGGGCGCGAACCCGCCCAGGTCCCACAGGTGGGAGACCGTCGCCCCCTGCGCGCCGGTCCACAACCCCAGCGCGTACAACCCGCCCACCAGCAGGAACGCCACGATCGTGGCGACCTTGACGAGAGAAAACAGCGACTCGGTCTCGGCGAAGACCCGCACCGAGATCAGGTTGGCCACCGTCATCGTGAGCAGCACGACCAGGGCCAGCGCCCAGGGCGGCACACCCTGCACCCACTGGCTCAGGATCGCGGCCCCGGCCACCGACTCCGCGGCCACCAGCACCGCGTACATCCACCAGTACAACCAGCCGATGGTGAACCCGGCCCGGGGACCGAAGGCCAGCCGGGCGTAGTCGGAGAACGAACCCCCGGCCGGCACCGACACGACCATCTCGCCCAGCGCACGCAGGGTCAGGAACACCAGCGCCCCGGCCAACGCGTAGGACACCACCGCCGCGGGCCCCGCGGTCTGGATCACCGCGCCGGAGCCGATGAACAGCCCGGCCCCCACCGATCCGCCGATCGCGATCAGTGCCATGTGTCGGCGGCGTAGCGAGTGCGCCAGCCCCGACCCGTCGTCTGTTTGTGTCGCCTCTGGGGGCGAATTCTCACTGCCTGTCACGGACCCACCCTAGGACGCAAGGTTCATCACCCTCCCCACTGACCCCGCGAAACAACCCATCAACCAACGAATGTGAGGCAGACCACCCCACGTGTGCCCTGCCCCGCACCCCCGCACCCCCACCCCACACTCGCGACCCAGGCGACAGACACCCACTCATCACCAAGGACTCACCAACATCGAGACACCACCACCTCCACCCGGGAATCCAGACCGTAAAACCCACGCATCCCAACACCCTCACCGAACGCGGCACACGAGACCCCACCCGGACCCGCACCGCTGCCCACGACACCCACCCCATCCACCCCGGGCGCCCACCCCTCGAAACCCACGACACACCCACGAAACCACTAACAGCGAGCAACAACACTGTTACTTTCGGCAATCACAGGTGGCCCAACACGACCCACACCACCCCGGGGAGCACACCCATGCCCAACACGCCAACCATCGACCTCGACCTCATCACCACCCTCTACACCACCCACCGCGACGACCTCGCCCGCGTCCGCGACCAACAACGCCAGCACTACGCCGACGCCGACCCCGCCATGACCCCCCAACTCGACGACCTCGAAGCCGAGATCACCTACCTCCTCCTACGCCACCACCGCCCCGCCAACGTCGTCGAGATCGGCACCTACTACGGCTGGTCCACCTCCTGGATCCTCTCCGCCCTCCGCGACAACGGCACCGGCCACCTCCACTCCTTCGACATCGTCGACCACGCCACCACCCACGTACCGCACACCCTCGCCGACGACCGCTGGACCTTCACCAAAGGCGACGTCCGCGCCAAGATCACCCACATCCCCTCCAGCACCGACTACCTCTTCATCGACGCCGCCCACAACGGCTGGTTCGCCCGCTGGTACATCCACCACCTCCTGCCCACCCTGCCCGCCCACATCCCCGTCAGCGTCCACGACGTCTTCCACCAGCGCTACGCCCTGCCCTTCACCGAAGGCGCCGTCGTCCTCAAATGGCTCGCCAACAACACCACCAACTACTTCACCGCCTCCGCCGCCCGCGCACCCCACCACCACCAGGCCCTCACCGACCTCAAGACCGAACTCGGCCTCGACACCCCCGTCCGCGACTCCGCCCACAACCCCATGATCTTCTTCCACCTGCCCGAACGCCCCCGCCCCGGCCAGGCCATCCCCAGCCCGCCCCGCCCCCGCGCCCACAACGACGACCCCACACATGACCCCACCCACAGCTGAACACCACCCCACCCACCACGAAGGGGGGCGGCGGGCCACCACGGCCCACCGCCCCCCTTCTCACACACGGCCCTCAGACCCCGTCCGCCTCCAACTCCGACGGCGGGGGATCGACCACACCCTCACGCGCACCCGAATCCAACCCGGCACGCGCCTCACGCACCCCCACCACATCAGCGGCGTCCGACACCATCCGCGAGAAGATCACCGGCTGATCCAGACTCACCATGTGCCCCGCACGCGGAACATTCACCAAACGCCCCTCCACGCACGCGTCGAAGAACGCCTTCTCGTGAATGCGGAAATGGTCCCGCGCCCCGTTCACCAACCACACCGGACCCCCGTACGCCGACAGCGCCGACAACGCGTCGATCGTCGCCAACTCGTCGATCACCGCCGTCGCCGCCTCCACAGCCAGACCACCGTCCACCACAGCGTCAGCCGCACCATCACGCAACGTCAACCGATGGAACCGCTCATTGACCGCCGCACCCTTGTCCGGCAACCGCTCCATCAACACCGCCGGAATCCGGTACACCTGCGCCAACGACTGATCCGGCTGCGCCGTACAACTGGCAGCCACCAGACCGGCCACCCGACCCGGCGCCGCCCCCGCCGCAGCGATCGACACCAACCCACCCATGCTCAACCCCACCAGCAGGGCCCGACCACCCACCGAGTCGATGGCCTCCAACAACGTGTCCACCGCACGCCCCACCGAGAAGTCCTCACCCCGACGAGACCCGTGAGCCGGCAGGTCAGGAGCCACCACCGTGCGCCCCTGCGCCTCCAGGAACTCCACCTGCGGCCGCCACATACTCGACGACGAACGCAAACCGTGCGCCAACACGATCGGAACACCCATCACCGCACCTACTTCCCGGCCCCGTAGGACACCGTCACCGGAGCATGGTCCGACCACCGCTCCTCACGGCTGGGATAACGCTCCACCCGCCCCGACAGTGCCCGAGCGGCCAAACCCGGAGTCGCCACCTGGTAGTCGATCCGCCACCCCGTGTCGTTGTCGAAGGCACGGCCACGATAGGACCACCACGAGTACGGACCCTCCTGGTCCGGATACAGGGCACGCACCACGTCCACGTACCCCGCCTCATCGAACACCCGCGACAACCACGCACGCTCCTCCGGCAGGAACCCCGAGTTCTTCCGGTTCCCCCGCCAGTTCTTCAGGTCCGCCTCGGTGTGCGCGATGTTCCAGTCACCGCACACCACCAACCCGCGACCCTGCTCCTCCACCCGCGCACGCCGCTCCACCAGGTACGGAAGGAACGCCTCCATGAAGCGCTCCTTCTCCTCCTGGCGCGGCGTGTCCACCTCACCCGAGGGCAGGTACAGGCTGGCCACGCTCACCGCACCGAAGTCCGCCTCCACATACCGGCCCGACTCCGCGAACTCCTCCACCCCGAACCCGACCCGCACCTCATCGGGCTCCGCGCGAGAGTAGAGCGCCACCCCCGCACGCCCCTTGGCCTGAGCCGGGCACAACACCACGTGCCACCCCTGCGGAGCCACGACCTCCCGCGGAAGCTGATCGGCCTCCGCGCGGGTCTCCTGCAAACACACCACGTCCGCCTCAGAAGCCGACAACCACGACCCGAACCCCGGATCCTTCTTCGCGGCCGCCCGCAACCCGTTGACGTTGACGCTGGACACAACAAAACTCGACTGGTTCACGCCCCACAGCGTAGCCACCCCCCACCCCCACAACGGCCCCACCGAACCCCTCACCCCGCATCGCCCACCTCCTCCCGAGCCAACCGACGCAACACCCCATACGTCCGGTTCGACCCCGCCGCCTCACGCTGCGCCCGCGCCGTCACCTCGATGTAGGCCTGCGACGACGTCACCGACGAATGCCCCAACAGGTGCATGATCTCGGTGACCGAGGCACCGTCCTCCGCCAACCGGGTCGCGAACGTGTGCCGCAACGCGTGCACCAACGTCCCCCGAGCCACCCGATCATTCACCCCCGCATGCCGGTAACACTGCTTCACCAGGTACTGCAACCCACCCCGACGCAACCCCTCACCCCGGTTGTCCACCAACAACGGATCAGCCCCCCGCACCGGAGCGGCGAACCGCACCCGACGCGTCTCCAGGTAGGCCTCCAACAACGCCTCCAACGGCACCTCGATGGGCAGCACACGCTCACCACCCCCCTTGCCCACCACCCGAATCCGCCGCTCACCGGGCCGCCCACCCAACGACTCCACCCGCAACGACAACATCTCCGCCGAGCGCATCCCCGTCAGCAACGCCAACGCCAACACCGCCAGATCGCGCTCCGGCCACGGATCACGCGCACGCCGCGCACCCCGCGCCAACGCCTCCAACAGCCGCTCCGGGGTGTCCTCACCCATCAACGGCTTGGGCCCCGAAGGCTTCACCCGAGGTCGCGGCACCGCCGACATCGGATTGCCCGCCACCACCCGCTCCGACACCCAGAAGGCGAAGAACCCGTTCCACGTCGACCACGCCCGCAGCACACTCGACGCCGCCCGCTCCTCAGCGAAATCCGCGAACGCCTCCCGCAACACCCCCGCCTCCAGTTCGGCCAACCCCACCCCGGACACATCACGCCCCAACGCCCGCCCCACACACCCCAGGACCCCCAGCAGGTCACGCCGATAGGCCGCCACCGTGTGCGGCGACGGCTTGGCGGGGCG
>NZ_ANAE01000090.1 GCF_000341265.1 Nocardiopsis prasina DSM 43845
CGATCGCCCGCTCCACCGACACCGCATCACCACTCATGCCCCCAGCATTCCCGATCCCGGCCCTGTCCGCGCCCCCAGACCCACCCCGAACCCGCCGCACCAACCCCACCGACCCCACTCACCTCGAACACCCTGTCCACCGAGATGGGCACCCGACCCCACCGCGTCCTGGACCGGGGCATCCACATCTGCGCGGGCACGCCCCCTGTTCGACACCGCCACGGCGGACCTCCACGACATGCACGGAGCGCACCCGCACGCGAGATCGACGACGCTTCGCTGTCCCGGTGGACGGGGGGAGTGGGGACGCGACCGGGAGCGGTCCGGCCGTACCGGGCCGGTGGCGGCCGACGCGGACTGGTACTCGGCGGTGGGGGAGGACGCCCCTTTCGTCGGGTGTCTACGCACGTCCAGCCGGTCCGACGTGGCGCCGACCTGGGGGGCATGAGCACGACACCGGGGGAGCGGTGACGGCGGGCTCCTGGTTCTCGCTCGCCATGGTCGCCGTGTTCGGCCTTCCCCTCCCGCTCTGGACGTCGGGCCTGATGACCGTCGGCGGCCTGCTGGTCGTCTCGGTCAGGGTCGCCGCAGGAGTGGGGAGATTCCCGTGGGGCTGCGACCTCCGGCCAGGGGAGTGGGTGCTTCTCTCGAGGTCCCATGGGAACCACGCCCAACGTCGTCCCTCGCTCGACCAGGGGAGTGGCACTTCCATTCGTACAGGTGTTCATCTCGCCACCAGCCACCAGGAAAGGGAACAGGTGTTCGATGGGCGGGAGTCGCCGAGGCCAGAGGCCGAGGAGTGGAGAGCGCGAACGAAAAACCCGACACGAGACTCAATGCAAGTCATCTCGGTCATGTGTCGTCAAACAACCCCAAAAGGATGCATAACACCGTTTATGCATGAAACATCGAGAGGTCGGCAGCCAGAAGGGGCTCCGGCCCGCCTTCCACCTGTTGGCGAGAAACCAGTGGTCAACCAACGTGCACGCACACGCGGACCAACGCCAGGCCCTGACGAGACTGCCCTGCACAGACAAACCCCAGGCCAGAGCACCAGAGGTAGGCGAGTGGGCCGAACTTGGGCCGAACTGAGGGCGTGAGGAACCGGCACGTGAAGCCGGGGAACGCGCGGACGCTAAAGCGGATCCAACGGCGACCCGCCAGGGGGCAGTGTGGTGGGGCGAGTCCGCGCGGCGTGGTTGTCCACAGGCAACTGCCCTGGGAGTTGTCTGTGCGGGCCTGTGTGGCGCAAGCTCGAATTCGGGGGCGTCAGGTTCCGCCAGCGAGCGCCCACAGCACCCCCGAATCGACGCTAACCCGAGAACGCCCAGGTCCGCCAGTGCCCACCGAGCCACCTGTGGACAACGCGTCCCGCCCAACGCGATGCGCAAGCCCGCTCGGTGTTCGGCGTCCTGGGCCCGTTCCTGAACTCTTCGCGATCCCAGCGCCCCAGTGCCAATCCTCAGGTTCGCCCACACCGACCTCGAGAGCGATCCTCGGCACCCACCGTGGCCCGGTACTGCGCCCCAGGGCCCCAGAGACAGCCCACGGCACGAGAACCCCTTCCCCACAGGCATTCCCGTATCGCCGATAATGCACATTATGTCAAGTAGAGCTGGTTAAGGGCTCCCCGCAACCACCAACACGCCCTGGGCGCCCAAGAAACGGGAAAATCCGCCGAACCGCCCCTGCCTTGCCCGCCCACGCCCCCGACGACCCGATTCACGCCCCGACCCCGTTCGGCCACTCGCATCTCGACAGCCCCTCAAGGGGCCGCTCGCGCACACGAATCGTGCTCACGCGACCACTGAACGCACCCGCCCGCCCCACGCCACGACGCATCCGGCACCTGTCACCGTGGCCTCCCCTTCCGCTGTTCCCGTCTCGGGTCGAGCACCCCGCTCGGCTACTTCACGCATCAGAAGGGTTCGAGTCCCGGACCCCGACCACCCACCGCGGTCCCCCAGCCCCGTCGAGCCGCCCGAACTCCGGTCCCGCCCTCCCCGGCAGGGCACCGTCCGAGCCGCACCCACCACAACCCGCGGACCTGCCCCCCGACCGCTTGGCCGTGCGGACCTTCACCCGCGAGCCCCCAGGGCCCTCATGCAGCGGCCCTGATGCGGCCCCGCCCGGCCCAGCACCGCTCACAGCACCTCCTCCACCACGCCCTGCGCTTCCTCGCCTTCCAGCCCCCGCACCTGTGCGGCCAACTCCACCATGTCCAGATCGGGCATCTCCATCTCCGGAGCCCCGTCCTTCGACTGGGGTACACGCGCCGTCAGGTACGCCAGGACACCGTCCTCGATCTCCACCAACGCGTTCATCGAGGGGATGGACTCATCGGAGCCGTCGAACACCATCACCGATCCGTGCCGCTCGCACCCATCCTCCTCACCCTCCGAACACCTGACCCAGAAGGGAAGCCCGGACTCCCCCGGCTCCCCCGCGTCCTCCACGACCGTGCTCACCTCCAGATGGAACCCCTCCTCCCGCACCACCCCGCGCGAAGGCTCGTAGGTGATCTTCACCGGAACCTGGTCGTCCTGCACATGGACCGCCACCGGCTCCCACCCCGGAGCCTCCAAGGCCGCGATCGGAGACTCCACAGCGGCCACCTCCCGCCCCAGTTCCTGGTTCTCCCGCACGTCCTCCACGCGCTCCTGCCACCAGGCCACCCCCGTCACCACGGCACACAACGCCACCACCACACCAACAGCGACCACCACCCGCCTCACTCCGGGGCGCATCGCCCACACCACAGCCGCACCCGAATACGCCAGGACCAGACACCAGAACACCGACGCCACCGGGGTGAGCTGCTCCGCCACCCCCCACTCCAGCCGCAGGATCCCCACCAGCACACCGACCACCACGGCCGTCAGCACCACCAACGGCAGCTCCCACGAACGCGCCGCCCCCTGCCGCCGCATCCACGCGCGAAACCCGCACAGGGACCCCACAGTCACCGAGATGCCAACCAACCCGACCAGGGCGCTCACACCGTCCTCATGGGTCAGGCCCAGCAGGCCCAGCACCACCGCGACCGGGATCAACAACGACCACAGCGGCACCAGCACCAGAATCCACACCGCCCCCGTCCCCGACGGTGCGGTGTCGCGAACCAGCGCCCCCTCCGCCGCGGCAGCCCACCCGGGACGCTCCTGCGAGTCCAGGCCCACGCCCAGGTGGTTCCTCGGGTTCTCCGCAGCGGGATCGGGGTCGGTACTCAACGTCGGTGCTCCTCACGAGTGGGGTCCCTGGGTCCGATGCGCACCCCCGTCGCCGGGTTCGCACCCCTTCCCCCACCTCACGCCCGTGCGCCCAGCAGGACCGGCCGACGCTCCTACACTCGAACACACGCCCCGCGGTCCCCACCGCCAACGGCCGCGCGGCCTCGCACCCTGAACGTCACACCCCCACCACGAGCAACGGCAGGTCATGGACGACAGCTCGAACGCCCACGGCGACCACCCCCACAGGAACCAGTACCTGTCCGCACTGTCGCTGCGCCGCACCCTGACCGCGGCCCAGTCACTGACCCACGACGCGTCCGAGCCCCAAGGCCCCGGTCAGCCCGCCCCACACCCCCGAGGTCTACCACTCCCCCTGGTCGTGTTGGGCCTCGCCGTCGCCCTGGCCGCCACGACCACCACCCTGTGGGCCCTGAGCCCCTGGCTGCCCTGGTGGGCCCTGGCTCTGATCGCACCCCTGGCCGCCACCCCGGGCCTCATCATCGGCACCATCGCCATGCTCCCCGTCATGGTCTCCACCACCCGGGCGCGCCAGGGTTTCCCCACCGGCCGAGACTGGGTCTCCCCCACGGCCCTGACCTTCCTGGCCTGCACCGCCCCACTGCTGTCTCCGCTGCCCGCGTGGTGCGGCGCCCTGGCCCTGTGGGCACTGCTGGTCACCGCCGCGCTCCTGAGCACCTACCGGGCCCTGCCCGCTCTGGGCCGCGACATCGACCTCGAACGGGCCCGCGCCGCCTGGGACACCCACCCCGACTGAACTCGACCCCAGCCCAGCCTCCCGCGCTCCGCACCCCCGAAAACCCCTGGCCACATCCAGCGCCCCGAGGCTCCCCGGGCACACATGGTCGATAACGTGGGGAACACCGACGGGCCCGAGGCCACGACGCCGCCTCCGCCCCCGACTTCTTGCCAGGCCCTCCAACCCGCCGTCGACGCCCTCACCGACCGCGCCCATGGCACCCGCGCCTCGCCCACCCCCGGCGGACGTTCGCCCTGGAGGTCGAGGTCCCCGACCTCCAACAACTCCCACCCGGCCGAGCGGGCACGCCCCTTCCACATCGACCCGGACCACAGCGGTGTCGACACCTTCACCCCCCGACCCACCGTTACCTCAGGCCCAGCGAACTCGACCTCACGGCCCAGCTCGCGGGCCTGCCCCCACGAACGCTGAGCCGACCTCCACGAGAACCCCTTCACCGCCCACAGCCGCTCACTCGTGTCCGTGTGGCGCAAACCCTCCCGCCTGAGCACGCACCCTCACCCCGAACCACCGCCAGCACCACCAGGGGCACCGAACCGGGCCAGACAGTGCCACACCCGCTTCAACGTCCTCGGGTCGAACCGCCCCGACCGCGCCGCCTCACCGATCACGCCCGGCGTCAACCTCCCCCGCACCGCGACCATCTCCCCCACCTCCACGACCTCCCGCCCCCGAAAACCGGGATGCCGACGCAACTCCTCCACCCCCAACCGGAACCCGCCGTGCCAGGACACCGCACACCCCAAACGCCCCGCCGCCTCCTCCACCCGAGTCCCGCGAAAACTCGGATCCAACACCAACGCGACCACGTCCGCGCCCCACCGGACCGGACAGTGCACCTGCGCCTCCACGTACTCGTCCAACACGTCCCGACCACCACCCCGGGCCGCACACGCCAGGTCCACCAACCCCATCCGCTCCCCCACCCCGAACGCCGAGGGCTCGAAGGTGCTGTCCGGATAACAGAACGTCGTCCGCCCCGCCACCGGCGCCCCCAACCGGAAGAAACACGACCCGAACCGCGGCGCCGCACCCACCCCGCTCCCGGACCGGTCCAACGCCCCGTACACCGGCCGCGCACACACCGGCGCCCGGTCGTAGGCCCCACCGAACATCCGGCTCTCCCACCGCCAACGATCCCCGCCCTCGAACGCCGTCAGCCCCCCGTTCCCGATCCCCGTCACGAACTGCGACCGGTACACCCCCTCCACCGCCATCCGCTCCAACACCGTGGACCCGCCCACCAACCGGTCCGGATGGAAGTTCAACGTCACCGACCACCCCTCGGCGAACCCCCCGCCCCAGGACCGCTCCCGCACCCACGCCAATGCCCGGAGCGCCGCCCGCCGACCCGCACCCGGGTCACATCCCCCACCACACCCGCACACGCTCATGGGCCCGATCATGCCCCCCGCACCACCGAACACCCACCTGTTTTCACCCCACCCAGGTCAGGCCTGCGGGCCCACCGTGACGGCACCGAGAACCCACCCCGCCCGACCCCGGGAACAGACCGGACAGGCATCCACCCCACACAAACGGGGGCCCACCCCAAGGTGGACCCCCGCACCCGCCGCGGCTCACGGCAGCCGCAACCACCCCGTACACACCCTCAACCCCGCACCCGACTCCAACCGCTCCAACGCCGCACGCTCCAACCGGGTCCGACGCGGCGCACGCTCCACCTCCACCCGAGGCATCCCGAACACGAACCGGAACACGTCACCCTCCCCGGGCGCCCCCTCGCCCACCAACGTGAACCTGCGCTGGAACCGCACGATGTTGGACCCCTCCCCCAACGCCCGCTCCCACCACGGATCCAACAGCCACGACGTGCACGTGGCCACCCGGGCGTCCACCCCCAACTGCTCCCGCGCGAAGGGACCCGCCAACGCCAACGCCTCACTCACCGCGTCCGGATCCAACCCCCCCGAAGGGATGTGCAACCGCAGCACCGGATCACCCGGAGCCAACCCCGCACCCATCGCCGCGGCCTCCTCCTCCGAATACCAGCGCACCGGCCCCTGATCCCCCAACAGCGCCGGCTCCAGCTGAAGACCCCCCACCCAGAACAACCGGCCACGGAACTGCGCCGCCACCCACGCCGCCGTCTCCACACTCAACCGACCGAACAACCAACGCGACCGCCGCACCTGCACACCCACGTCCGCCAGGGACGCCACCGTCACCGACCGGTCGATGCCGCGCAGCGCATGCCGCCGAAGCTGCTCGGGCACCATCGCCACGAACGCCCACAACGACGCCACCCGCACCCGGGCGTCCTCAGCCTCCACCAGCGTCGGCCAGGGACGCCACACCCCCACCGGCAGATCCGCGTCCGCCCACAACCGCCGGTACATGCACCCCACCAGGTGCCACAGCTCCTCGGGCCACCCGCCGTCCACGCCCGGCGCCCCCGGCCACAGCGCCTCCAGCTCCGCACGGTCGTCCCCGGCCAGAACGAACATGTCCAACACCTCGGCGGCCTCCGCCCCCGAGGGCACCCTCAACCCCACCCCCGGCTCCGGCAACCCCTCGCAGGCCTCCAACCACTCCCGCACACCCGCGTCAAGCCCGAACCGATCCACCACACGCGCACTGTCCATGCGACACATCCTGTCGCCCCCACCCACCCCAAGGGAAGAAGCACACCAACCCCAAACACCGCAAAACCACCCCCGCCCCACCCACCGATGAGACCAGACCCACAACACCACACCAGGTGCGCATAGTGTTGTAGTAACCCACCAAGCAACACCACACCCACCGAAAACGAGGAACACCACCGATGTCCGACCCAGCGCAACTCCTGCGCGACTGGATCGCCACCTACGACACCCCCACCACGTCGGTGGCCCACCTCCTCTGCGACCGCCACGACCCCGACACCATCGCCACCACCGAAATCGGCCCCACCCTCGAACCCACCACACTCACCTACGGCCAACTCCGCGAACGCTCACAAACCCTCGCCACCGGCCTCACCCACCTCGGCATCCAACCCGGCGACCGCATCGCCACCCTCATCCCCAAAGGCATCGACCTCACCGTCACCGCCCTCGCCATCTGGCGCCTCGGCGCCGTCCTCGTCCCCCTCCTCTCCTCCTTCGCCCCCTCCGCCATCACCCAACGCCTCACCGACTCCAACACCAGCCTCGTCATCAGCGCCGACGAATACCGCACCAAACTCGACCCCAACCCCCACACACCCACCCACCCCACCTGGACCATCGCCACCACCGGACCCCAACCCCTCCGCGACGGCGACCACACCCTCACCACCCTCAGCCAACACCCCCCACACACCACCCCCCACACCACCACCGGCAACGGCGACATCGCCACCGTCTACGTCTCCAACCTCATCGGCCCACCCCGAGGCGTCCGCGTCCCCGCCCGCGCCCTGTCCGCCATGCACGCCTACCACCACTTCGGCCTCGGCGTGGACGAAGACGACGTCTACTGGAACACCGCAGACCCCGGCTCCGCCTACGGCCTCTACCACGGCCTCATCTCCCCCCTCCTCGCCGGACACAACTCCCTCGCCCTACGCGCCGGATTCTTCGACCCCGAACTCACCCTCGACGTCCTGGGCCTCTACCAGGTCACCAACTTCGCCTCCGACCCCACCACCTACCGCACCCTGCGCGCCGCCACCAAAACCCTCCCGCCCGAGATCGTCGTCCAACGCATGGCCAGCGCCGGAGAACCCCTCTCCCCCGACGTCATCGACTGGGCCACCGACCTCTTCGGCGTCCCCGTCCGCGACCACTACGGCCAAACCGAACTCGGCTGGTGCGCCGGACTCCCCAACGGCGACCTCCCCGACCCCGCCACCACCACACCCCCAGGAGCCATCGGCCCCGCACTCCCCGGTTGGAACATCCAGGTCCTCGAAGCCCTCACCGACGAACCCGCCCCCCTGGGCGCCTACGGCCGCATCGCCATCGACCGCGCCCAGAGCCCCCTCGACTGGTTCGACGGCTACCTCGGCTACGAGAACACCATCGACATCCGCTTCTCACCCGAACGCACCTACCACCTCACCGGCGACACCGGCATCATGGACCGCCAAGGCAACCTCCACTTCTCCACCCGCGACAACGGCGCCATCATCACCCGCAGCTACCGCATCGGCCCCACCGAGGTCGAAGCCGTCCTCAACACCCACCCCGCCGTCGAGGAGAGCGGCGTCTACGCCATCCCCGACGACCTCGCCGGACACCTCGTCGGCGCCCGCATCGTCCTCGCACCCGGACACACCGCAACCCCCGAACTCGCCGAAGAACTCCGCGAATGGGTCCGCGCCCGCTTCGCCCCCCACGCAGCACCCCACACCGTGGACTTCACCGACGAACTCCCCCGCACCGTCTCCGGAAAGATGCGCCGCGCCCGCCTACGCTGACCACCACGGCACCGCCACGACCTCCGCCCGCGCCCTACCAGGGTCAGCACGGCAGAGGTCCCCCACCGCGACGCCACGGGAACACCCACAGTGAGCGAGCGCACCGGACGCGCCACCGCGCGTCCCCCTCGCCGCGGCCCAGCACGAGTGGCACATCTTCGTCCGGGAACCCCCACCAGCGCAGCCGATCGCACCACCACGCGGCCGCTGATCCCTCCGCTGCGAGGAGACGGGCGAGACGGGCACGGAGCCGTCCCCACGCTCCTGGCCCCCGATCCCGCCCACGCTCCCCGCGAGCGTGCCCCCGCCACCACCCCACGTGGGTCCGTCAGCGGCCCGACGAACGGATCGGCCCACCCCGGGACACACAACGGCCCAGGCAGCCGCCCCTTGAGGCAGCCCCCGGGCCGGCGTCGCGCTCACCCGCACGGACGGGAAGTCACTCCGCCACCCGCGCGGTCCCCTCCACCAACTCGTTTACCCGGGCCGCCAACGCCATGTCCTTCTCCGTCACCCCACCCTCGTCGTGCGTACTCAACGCCAACGAGACCGTGTCGTAGCGGATGTCGATGTCCGGATGGTGCCCTGCCTGCTCAGCGGCCTGCGCCACCTCGTTCACCAGCGACACCGCCTCCAGGAAACCCACCAACCGCACGGAACGACGGATCGCCGCCCCCTCGGTGTCCCACTCCCAACCGACCAGTCGGCCCAACCCGTCCCGGATCTCTTCCTCACTCAGAACAGCCATCGCTCCCCCAACACACTCACCACACGGTCCGTGCCAGCCCCTTACCCACACCGACCCCACCCTCAACAAACGTTCGCCGCCCAGAACGGCCCAGAGAGCCCCTGACCACACTGGGCCCGCACGACGCTCCACGCCCACCGTCGTCGATCACTGCGCACGGACGAGGAGCGCACCGACCCACTTCACCCCCGGCCAGCCCTTCCCCCGGGTGGCGAGCCCCCGACACCCGACCCTCGCCCCGCAAGGGCAGCGTGCGCCTACGAGGCAAGGACCGGTCGAGTGGCAAGGACCGCACCGCCCCCTGCACTCCCAGCCCCACCACGGGCGCTGCTCACACGCCCACCACCGACCGGTGAGCGTGTGAGGGTCAACCGCTCAACCCTGGAGCGAACCTCCTCGCCCCGGCTGCCGCGCCGCCCAGTGGGCCTTCAGGAAGCTCCGGCCCACGAGAGAATACGGCGCGAAGCCGCCACGGCGGGCCTGGGGTTCCTCCCTCAGGCGCCCGCACCGCCGTCCACCGGCACGATCGCGCCGGTCACCATCGACGCGCGACCGCTGAGGAGCCACACGGCCACTTCGGCGACCTCGTGGGGCTCCGCCATCCGGCCGAGCGGGATCGACGCTGTCGCCCGCTCGATGATGCCGGGGCTCGCCGCCTCCCACATGTCGATCATGTCACCGCGGACCGCGACCAGCACCTCGTGCTGTACAGCGCGCCGCCGGAATCTCCCGATGCGGACGCGCTGGCTCTCCTGAACGTACTCGGAGCCCAGGCCGGTGATGCCCTGCTCCAGCGCAGCCACGGCCAGGCCGCAGGGTGAAGGGGGAGGCGGCCCCGCCCCTCCGGCAGTGCGGCGGGCCACGGCCCATCGGCGCGGTGGAGGCGTTCGTGCGCAGCGTCGCGGATCGACGTCGGCCCGCGCCCGTTCGGTAGCGCGCTCCCAGTCGCGGTGCACGCGTTCCCGGGACTGGTGACGCAGGGTGCCGGTTTCGGGGCCAATCCGTGATTGGCCGGAACCGGACGTACGCGCTCCCCCGTCCTCAAGTGGGACCACCACCGCACAGGGGACATCCCTCCCCCACACGGGGCACAGGGCGAAGCCCTTGGTTGTTCGGTGCGGCGTGAGCCGCTCCTTATGTGTTCTTGGGTTGTTCTTTCCCTGAAAGGGCACGGCACCTTTACGACGTAGATTTACAAGGCACGGATCATCACATCCCCCAGCACCCCACGAGATGACCTGGATCCTTACCGTCACATCCGCATCCGGCCACCCACGAAACCTTGCAAATCCCCCCTCGGGGCGGTTAGCTCTGGGAAACTCCACCCCTCCCCCCACCGGCTGCCCCCACCAGCCACGCGCGCCACTCCCCCCGGAAGCGAGCCCATGCCCAACGAGAAGCGCTCCTCGCTTCGCGCCCGCATGGTCAGCCTGGTGCTCCTCCCCAGCACCGCCCTGCTGGCCCTGTGGGCGGTCTTCAGCACCGTCCTGGCCACCGACATCCGCGACCTGAACGCCACCACGGCCTTCATCGACGAGGTCGGGCAGCCCGTCGTGGACGTGGTCACCCACCTCCAGCGGGAACGGCGCGCCACCATGGGCGTGGCCCACCGGCCCACGGGCAGCGCCCTCGACCAGCTCGAAGCCGCCCGGGACGCCACCGACGAGAGCGCTCTCGCCCTCGACCGGACGCTGGGCCGGTTCGGCCGCGGCGACCTGCCCGCCGAGGTCCTCACCCTCCAGAGCCAGCTCAACCTGTTGGAGCGCCACCGCACCGAGGTGGTCGACACCCTCGACACCGGGATCGACGCCCTGGAAGTGGCCGCCCAGCCCTACAACCGCATGATCGAGTCCGGATTGGAGATCTGGGACGCGCAGGTCGACCGCGCCGACGTCGCCCTCTCCCCCCACCTGCGCTCGCTCACCTCCCTGTTGCGCTCCCGCGAGTACCTCAGCCAGCAGGACGCCGTCCTGGCGCACTCCATGGCCACCAACTCCTTCACGGCCCAGGCCCACACACGGTTCGCGTCCGCCGCGGGCGCCCAGCGCCACACCTGGACACAGGTGGAGTCCGCCACCGGCAGCCATCGCAGCCAGGACTACAAGGAACTCAACGGCTCCGCCCAGAAGCGTTCGGTGTACAACCTCCAGGACATCGTCATCGGCAACCCCGGCGGACCCGACACCCGCGTCCCGGTCGACTCCCGCAGCTGGAGCGAGGCCACCGGAGCCCTCGACGAGCGCCTGCGCGCCATCGAGCACGCGCGGATGAACCAGATCGTGGAGGCCGGACACGCGCACTCCCGTGATCTGCTCCTGAGCGTGCTGCTGGTGAGTGTGCTCGCCCTGGCGGTGGCCCTGGCCTCGGTCGTGGTGGCGGTGACCGGCTCCCAGCGGCTCGGGCGCCGTCTCCAGGACCTGCGTACGCACACCCTGCACCACGCCCGGTTCCGGCTCCCGCAGGTGACCGCTCGGCTGCGGGCGGGCGAGAGCGTGGACGTGGACGCCGAGGCGCCCCGGTTGGCGGGCGGGCGGCGTGACGAGCTCGGGCAGGTGGCGGAGGCGTTCGACGACGCCCAGCGGGCGGCGGTGGTGGCGGCCGTGGAGGAGGCCCAGGTGCGGGCGGGGGTGCGCAACGTGTTCCGGAACATCACGCGGCGCACGCAGTCGCTGGTGCACCGGCAGTTGTCGCTGCTGGACCGGTTGGAGCGGACCGAGACCGATCCCAAGGTGCTGGAGTCGCTGTTTCGGATCGACCATTTCAGCACGCAGATGCGGCGCAACGCCGAGAACCTGATGCTGCTCAGCGGTGACCGTCCCTCACGTCCCGGTGGGGCGTCGGTGGGGTTGCACGAGGCGGTGCGAGCGGCGGCCAGCGAGATCGAGGACTACGCCCGGGTGCGGGTGCTGGCGCTTCCCCGGGTGGCGCTGCCCGGGGAGGCGGGGTCGGATCTGGTACGGCTGGTCGCGGAGCTGCTGGAGAACGCGGCGTCGTTCTCGCCCCCGGGAACGGAGGTGTCCGTGGGAGGTCGGGCGCTGGAGGACGGCGACTTCCTGGTGGAGGTCGAGGACCGGGGGCTGGGTATGACCGTCGGCCAGCTGGAGTCCTCGAACGCGCTGCTGGCCGAGCCGCCCCGGTTCGATCTGGCGCGGATGCGGGAGGACTCGCAGCTGGGGTTGTTCGTGGTGGCCACCATCGCGGCGCGGCACGGGTTCGTGGTCGAGTTGCGGGCCTCCCCGTACCAGGGGACGAAGGCGCTGGTGCGTCTTCCCGGTCGGGTGCTGGTGGAGCGCGACCACCAGACCGGGCCGATGCGGCGGGTCGCGTCGGTGGGCCCGCAGGTCGCTGGAGAGGGGGGCGATCACCGTGGCGGGCACAGCGGCGCGGGCGAGGAGACCGCGGGCCACTCCCCCACGGCTGGAGCCGTCTCCGTGGCCCCCAACGTCGGTACGCCGCCCCTGGCCCGCCGGGTCCGCCCGGAGGATCGCGGCACGGACGAGGGGGGTTCGGACGCCGAGGGTGCCCGGTCCGTGGCCGTTCCCGGGGAGGAGGGGCCGGGCGGGCCCGTCCCCTCCCCCGCCCCGGAGGACACCTACATGGGGTTGCCCGTGCGTCAGCGTCGACGCTCGACCCCGCCCCCGGCCCCGGGGGTGGCGGAGGCCGGTGACGACGGGTCCGGTTCGGGGCCCGTCCAGGTCACCGGCGGGCAGCGTTCGCTGTCGGAGATCAGGTCCATGATGAGCGCCTTCCAGGCCGGAACGGAGCGCGGACGCGCGGCGTCCACCGGCGAGGAGGCGGCGGAGGGTGCGCCACAGCAGGGGGCGCACCACGGTGAGAGTGCGGAAGGGTGATGTCGGTGTCGGCTGGGACCACGGCTGAGGGTCGGAGCGGTGTGGACGGGGCGTCCGCGGGTCAGAGGCTGGACTGGTTGATGGGTGACCTGGTGGAGAGGGTGGCGGGGGCGCGTCAGGCGCTGTTGCTGTCGGCGGACGGGTTGCTGCTGTCGTGTTCGGCGGGCGTGGAGCGCGAGGAGGGTGAGCGGCTGGCGGCGATCGCGTCGGGGTTCGCGAGTCTGGCGCGGGGTGCTCGTGCGCAGGTGGGCGCGGCCGAGGTGCGCCAGTGCGTGGTGGAGATGGACAACGTGTTCTTCTTCGTGCTGCCCGCTGGGCAGGGGGCGCAGTTGGCGTTGGTGGCGGAGGCCTCGTGTGACATGGGGCAGGCGGCCTTCGAGGTGAACCGTCTGGTGCGGCAGGTGGGTCCGTACCTGTCGGCGCTGCCCCGGAGGCGGGGAGGTGCGGGGTGAGGTCGGTGCCTGCGGAGGAGGGGTGGTCGGGGGAATCGAGTCTGATTCGCCCGTACTCGTTGACGGGGGGCCGTACGCGTCCCTCGCGGTCGGATTTCTCGATGACTTCGCAGGTGGTGGCGGTTCCGTCGGTGGATCGGCGGGAGGTGGACCCGGAGTTGGAGCTGATCCTGTCGGTGTGTGCGCGCCCGGTGTCGGTGGCGGAGGTGGCTTCGCGTTCGGGGTTCGCGTTGGGGGTGTTGCGGGTCCTGTTGGCCGATCTCCTGGATCAGGGTCTGGTGGTGGTGCACACCTCGGACTGGGAGAGGGAGAGGCCGGACGCGCGGACGTTGCGTTCCGTCCTGGAACGCATCCGGGAGTTGTGAGGTGTTGATGGAGGGCTCTGTGGCCCAGGGTGGTCCCGTTCCGGACACGTTGAAGATCGTGGTCGCGGGTGGTTTCGGGGCGGGCAAGACGACGCTGGTCTCGGCGTTGAGTGAGGTGGAGTCGTTGCACACCGAGGAGGTGATGACCTCCGAGAGCGTGGGTGTGGACGATCTGGACGGGGTGGAGGGCAAGACCACGACGACGGTGGCGTTGGACTTCGGTCGGATCACGTTGGACGAGTCGACGGTGGTGTACCTGTTCGGGACACCGGGTCAGCGGCGGTTCTCGTTCATGTGGGAGGAGTTGGCGCAGGGGGCGTTGGGCGCGGTGGTGCTGGCTGACACGCGCCGGTTGGCGGACTCCTTCGACGCGATCGACTTCTTCGAGTCGCGTGGGGTGCCGTTCGTGGTGGCGGTGAACTGTTTCGACGGTCAGCGCACGCATCGTGCGGAGGACGTGCGGGTGGCGTTGGACGTGGCCGAGGGGGTCCCGGTGTTGTTGTGTGACGCCCGTGAGCGGGAGTCCGTCAAGGAGGTCGTGGTGGAGCTGGTGTCGTTGGTGTTGCGTCTGGAGTTGTCGGGCGCCTAGCCGGGTGGCGGGGGCTTCGGCCCCTGCCCGGGGCGTCCAGCCACGCTCTCCCTCAAGTTCAACCTTCCACCTTAGGGTTGAGACTTTCAGGGTCCAGCCCCGGCCCTGGAGCCAAGAAGTCCCAAATGTACCGAAGGTTCCGTTCAGGTGCGCAGAGCCCGCCGGAGGGAGTCGAGGTGGTCCGCGACCGGGCCCAGGGTGAGCATCCCGGTCTGCGCGCCGGCCTCCTCGCCGACGGCCGGGCTGAGCTCGGTCAGGGCCCGGCGCATCACCGCGCGGTCCCCCACGGCCTCGGCGGCACGGGCGGCCAGCGCCCAGCGGGCCTCCAGCAACAGGTCGCGCGGTGGCTCCGGCAGCCGCGACAGCGCGCTTGCGGCCTCGACGGTCCGGTGTCGGGCGAGCAGCACGTGAGGGCGGGCCCAGGGTTCGTGGGGGCCGTAGTCGGCGTCGGCGTCCGCGGGAGCGGGCAGTCCGCGCCTCAGACGCAGGCACAGCAGAGCCAGGGGCTCCAGCCCGTGTTCGAGGCCGGGCATGCCCGCGCCCCTCAGCCCGGCGGAGGCGTCGCCCAGGGCGCTGAGAGCGCTCTCTGACGTGCCCAGGGGATCAGCGGCGGCGCGCAGGGCCCGGTACCAGCGGGAGAAGACCACGGTCAGCGGGCGTTCGTGGCGCTCCCCCAGTTCCCGCGCGGCCCGGTCGTGGTGGTCGGCGCCCGACCAGTCAGCCAGCGCGGACAGGGACTGCACCCGGATCAGGTGGCCCAGGATCCGGAAGGTGACGAGGTCGTGCCGAGTGGCCAGGGCGATGAGCTCGGAGCCCAGGGCGTCGCGCTCGGGCGCCAGCCCGGCCCGGTGGAAGGCCTGCATGTACCGGGCGTTCAGCGCGAAGGCCAGCAGCGTGGGGTCGCCCAGGTCCCTGGCGAGCCGCTCCGCCTCGGCGGCCGCCTCGGGTCCCCGTGCTCCACGGGTGCCGCGCGACTCCAAGGCGACGGTGGCCGACAGCCGGGCGCGGGCCCCCTCGTGCCCGGTGTCGGGCAGGGCGGCCAGGGTGCGTTCGGCGGCGGCGACCACCCGGGCGGAGCGTTCGGGATCGTCCACACGTGTCCAGTTGGCGGGGACGTCGTAGGCCCCGATCACCCGCGCGGTCAGGAGGGGGTCGCCGAGTTCCTCGGCGGCGGTGACGGCGGCCAGGCGCTGTGCGCGGGCGGTACGCAGCCCCTCGGGGCCGGTGACGGCGAGGTCCCGCAACAGGCTGACGGTGGACTCGAGCCGGACCCGCGCTCCCGGGGTGACGGTGCGCCGGTAGGCGTCGGCCGCCCGGTTCCACAACTGGTCGCCGAGGTCGTGCCCCTCGTCCGCGGGCCGTGACGAGCCGGGGCCGTGGGAAGGCGGGCCGGGCTGTGGGGAGGCGGCGGTCCCGCGCGGACGCGGCTCGCCCGAGGGGTCGGAGTCCAGGTGGGCGGCCTGGCGCAGGATGTCCTGTTCCAGACGGCGTAGTGCGGGGCCGGGGTCCACGCCCAACTGCTCCACGAGCAGGGAGCGGGCCCGGCGGAGCACGCCCAGGGCGTCCCCCTGGCGTCCGGTGCGGTACAGGGCCAGGGCCAGCAGCCGCCAGGCGTCCTCGCGCCAGGGGTGTTCGGCCACGTGGGCGTCCAGGTCGGGGACGGCCTGGGCGGCCAGTCCCAAGTCAAGTCGGGTGCGGGCGAGGTGTTCGAGGGCGCCCAGGCGCAGTTCGGCCAGGCGGCCGCGTTCGGTGCGGGCCCAGGGGGCTTCGGGGAAGTCGGCGTAGGCGGGGCCGCGCCAGGGGTCCAGGGCCTGTTGGAGTCGGGGCAGGGCCTGGTGGGGAGGCAGGGCGCCGGCGTGCTGGAGGCGTTGTTCGAACAACCAGGCGTCGACGGTGTCGGGGGCGGCGTCGAGGGCGTAGCCGGGGCCCCGAGTGGTGAGCAGGGTGGCGGGGGTGCGCGGTGGTCGGTCGGGTTCCAGTGCACGGCGGAGCGCGGCGACGAAGGTGCGCACGGCGCTGGTGGCCCCGGGGGGCGGGCCTCCCTCCCACAGGTCGTCGACGAGGAGGTCGACGGGCACGACGCGGCGGCGGGCGAGGATCAGCCGTGCCAGGACCGCGCGGTGGCGCGGCCCGCGCAGCGCGAGTTCCTCCCCGGTCCCGTCCCAGGCAGTGACGGGACCGAGCACCCCGAAGCCGACCCGCACCGGCACCCCTCCCCCGTGTTGGTCGTGTGCGTCGTGGTCAAGGTACCGCCTGGTCAGCGATGACGCGGACCGGTCCGCCGCTGTTGCGCGGGGCCCGTGGCGTGCTCGACCGGGCACGGAGGTGTCGATCGTGACGGTCGACGGCCGATGGGTGCCGACCGCCGGGCGCTGGCGCGCGTGAGCGGCACGGGACGGCCCGGGGGGTGGTCCCACGGCCGAGCCCACCCGTGCGCCAGCCCGCGCGGTCGCTCATCGGTTGCTCATCGGGGGGAGACAGGCTGGGTTCACCCCCGGAAGGAACGAGTGAGAGGCGGACGTATGGCTCCGGTCATCGAAGGATTCGAGTACGAGAGGGTGCGAGTGGCGCCCGAGGTGTCGCTGAACGTGGCGGTCGGAGGGTCGGGGCCGCCCCTGGTGCTCCTGCACGGGTTTCCGCAGACCCACCTGATGTGGCGGCACGTCGCCGCCGACCTGGCGGCCGACCACACGGTGATCTGCCCTGACCTGCGCGGTTACGGGGACAGCGACAAGCCCGAGGCGACCGGACCCGAGGTCTACTCCAAGCGGACCATGGGCGCGGACGTGGTGGAGCTGGCCCGGGCCCTGGGCCACGAGAGGTTCGCGCTGGCCGGTCACGACCGCGGGGCGTTGGTGGCCGTGCGCACCGGCCTGGACCACCCCGACGTGGTCACGCACCTGGCCAGCCTCGACGTGCTGCCGACCCTGGACATGTGGGAGGCGCTGAGCGGGGTGCGCGGCGCGGTCGGTTTCCACCTGTACCTGATGGCCCAGCCCCCGGGTCTGCCCGAGCGGATGATCTCCGCCAGCGCGGAGGAGTTCTTCGGGTACTTCCTGGACGCCTGGGCCACCGAACCCGGCGCGATCCCGGGCGAGGTGCGCCGGGCCTACCTGGACGCCAGTGCCGGGGCGGTGGACTCGATCGTGGCCGACTACCGTGCCTCGGCCGGGATCGACGTCGAGCACGACGCGGCCGACCGGGCCGCGGAGCGGCGTCTTCGGATGCCGGTGACGGTGCTCCAGCAGGACTGGGGCGCGGCCCTGGGGTACGACGCCGCCGCGCTGTGGGGTGCGTGGGCCAGCGACCTACAGCACGCAACGGTGAGCAGCGGACACTTCATGGCCGAGCAGGACCCGGCCGGGGTGGTGGCGCACCTGCGCGGTCTCCTGGCGCGCTGAGCGGGGGACGGCGTCCGGTCCGACCGGACCGGACGCACCCCTCAGCGGCCCTCGCGGCCCTTGCCCCTGCGGTCGACCGGGACGATCATCGGCGTGTGGGTCTCGGGGTCGGGGATGATCCGCACCGGCAGTCCGAACACCTTCTCCACGAGGTCGGCGGTGACCACCGTGGCGGGTTCGCCCTCGGCCACGATCTCACCGTCCTTCATCACGATCAGGTGGGTGGCGTAGCGGCACGCGTGGTTGAGGTCGTGCAGCACCGCGACCAGGGTGTGCCCCTGCTCGGCGTGCAGGTCGGCGCACAGGTCGAGCATGTCCATCTGGTGCGCGATGTCCAGGTACGTGGTGGGCTCGTCCAGCAGCAGCAGCGGGGTCTGCTGGGCCAGGACCATGGCCAGCCACACCCGCTGGGGCTGGGCGCCNCAGCTCGTCCACGGACCGGTCGGCCAGCGCGCTGATCCCGGTGGCCGCCATCGCCTCGGCGACCACGGCCTCGTCCTGGGAGGACCACTGGCGCAGGAAGCTCTGGTGCGGGAAGCGGCCCCGGGCCACCAGGTCGGCCACACCGATGCCGTCCGGGGCGATGGAGGACTGCGGCAGCAGGCCCAGTCGGCGGGCCACCTCCTTGGCCGGGTAGGAGCTGATGACCTGCCCGTCCAGGAGCACGTTGCCCTGGGCCGGCTTGAGCGTGCGCGACAGCGCGCGCAACAGCGTCGACTTGCCGCACGCGTTGGGCCCGACGATGACCGTGAAGGAGTTGTCGGGGATGCGCACGGCCAGGTCGCGGGAGATGACGCGCTGGTCGTAGGACAGGGTGAGGTCCTGGCCCGAGAGGCGGTTGCTGGCGTCGTCGGTCATCGTTCTCTTTCGGGTGGGGCTCGGCGGTGGCTGCTCGGATCAGGGTGCGGGGCGCGGACGGTCAGGCCCGGCCGCCGCGCCATTCGGTGTACAGCAGCCAGATGAGGTAGCTGCCGCCGATGACGGCGGTGACGACACCCACGGGCAACTGGGTGGGGGCCAGCAGGCGCATGGCGACGAGGTCGGCCAGGACCAGCAGCGTGGCGCCCATGAGCGCGGCCCCGACCAGGGTGGTACCGCCGGTGCGGGTCAGGCGCCGCGCCAGCTGGGGCGCGGCCAGGGCCACGAAGCCGATCGGTCCGGCCACGGCGATGGCCGCACCGGTCAGAGCACTGGCGGCCGCCAGAGCGATGATCTGCGTGGACTGCGCGTTCACGCCCAGACCCCGGGCGGTGTCCTCGCCCAGCTCCAGGAAGCGCAGGCGCTGCCCGACGGCGAAGATCACCGGGGCCAGCACCACCAGGCCGATCCACACGGCGGCGGTCTCGCTCCACCCCCGGCCGTTGAGGCTGCCGATCATCCAGATCTGCGCGCCCAGGGCGTCGGTGAGTTCGGCGCGGGTCATGAGGTAGTCGCGCACCGAGGCCAGCATGGCGCTGATGCCGATGCCGACCAGGACCAGCCGGTAGCCCTGGACACCGTTCTTCATGGCCAGCAGGTACACGACACCGGCGGTGATCAGACCACCGGCGATGGCCCCCAGGGAGACCACCACCCGTCCGGCGCCCAGGATGAGGATGGCGGCCACGGCGCCGGTGGCGGCACCGGAGGTGAACCCGATGATGTCGGGGCTGCCCAGGACGTTGCGCGACAGGCTCTGGAAGACGGCCCCGGCGATGCCCAGGGCGGCTCCCACACCGATGGCCGTCAGCGCCCGGGGCAGGCGCACCCCCTGCACGAAGAACACGTCGAGCCGTTCCCCGTACCCCATGAGGGCGGCGGGCACCGCCGAGAGCGGGATCTCGTAGTCGCCGACCGCCACCGACACGATCAGGGTCGCCAGGGTGACGGCGACCAGGATCAGGCTGATCACGAGGGTGCGCGGGCGCAGCAGGAAGGACACCCGGCCCCCTCGGGAGCGCCAGGCGCGGGTGCCGCGCGGGGTGAGGCGCTCGGGCGCGCCGGTGCGGGCTGGGTGTGTCAGGGTGTCGCTCACAGCTGGGCCATCTTTCTGCTGCGGACCAGGGCGATGAACAGGGGCGCCCCGACGAGTGCGGTGATGATGCCGACCTCCAGTTCGGAGCTGGGCAGGATGACACGTCCGACGGTGTCGGCGGCGGTGAGCAGGATGGCGCCCAGGACGGCCGCGTAGGGCAGGAGCCAGCGCTGGTCGGGGCCGGTGATCACGCGGGCGGCGTGGGGGATGATCAGGCCCACGAACCAGATGGGTCCGGCCGCGGCGGTGGCGGCTCCGCACAGCAGGATGACGCCCACGGCCGTTCCGGCTCGGATCAGGGGGATCTTGGCGCCCAGGGTGGCCGCGAGGTCGTCGCCCAGGGCCATGGCGTTCAGGGAGGGGCCCAGGGCCAGGGTCACCAGGATGCCGACGACGAGGAAGGGGGCGACCTGGAGGAAGAGGTCGAGGTCGCGTCCGGTCAGCGAGCCGACCTGCCAGAACCGGATGCGGTCGAAGACGAAGTCGTTGAGGACGATGACGCCGTAGATGATCCCCTGGAGGACGGCGGCCAGCGCCGTTCCGGCCAGCGCCAGGCGCACGGGGGTGGCACTGGCACGGCCGCGTGAGCCCAGGGCGTAGACGGCGATCGCGGCGATGGCCGCACCCAGGAAGGCGGGCCAGACCAGGGAGGAGCCGCTGGCGCCGAAGACGAAGGCGGCCACGACCACGGCCGCCGCGGCACCGGAGTTGATTCCGAGGATGCCGGGTTCGGCCAGGGGGTTGCGGGTCAGGGCCTGCATGAGGGCACCGGCCAGCCCGAGCGCGGCGCCGACGAAGATCCCGATGACGGTGCGGGGGACGCGCAGGGTGCGGATGACGTCGTGGTCGTAGGAGCCGTCGTAGTCGGTCAGGGCGGCCCACACGTCGGCGCCGGGGATGGGTTTGGCCCCGACGGTGATGCTGAGGAGCGCGCAGACAGCGAGAACGCCCAGGGCGATGATGAGGCCGATGGGGCGGATGACGCGTCTGGTGAGGGTGGGGCGCGATGGCGCGGGCGCGCGCAGGGCCACGGGTTCCCCGTTCGTCTTACTGGGTGTGCTGGGTGTGTTGTGGAGAGGCTCGCCCGTGGTGGGACCGGCGGAGCGTCGCGGAGGTCCTGGTCGGAATCAGCCAAAACCCACCCGGACAGGTTAGCCTTACCTACATCCTGTTCGCACGGAAGGGTCCCCTCAGATGCCCGAACTCACACGCCCGTCGCGCTCTCTGAGCGTGCTCGCCCTGGCCGGGGCCCTGACGTTGACCGCCTGCGGCTCCGGAGGCGGGGGTTCCGACGAAAGTGCCGACGGTGGGTCCGGCGGCACCCGGACCGTCGAGGGCGCCAACGGGAGCGTGGAGATCCCCGACTCCCCCGAGCGGATCGCCGTACTGTGGCGCCCCACCCTGGCTGCCCTGACCCTGTTGGGTCACGACGCGGTCGGCACCATGGGCACCCCCGGTGAGGCCGACCAGGGTCTGGCTCCCTTCCTACCCGAAGACGCGGACGGCGCCGAACTGACCCTGGTGACCAGCTCGCCCGTGGAGGACGACGTCAACATCGAGGAGCTGGCCAACGCCGCGCCCGACCTCATCATCGGGGTGAGCACGCCGAACGGCACCCAGGCCCAGATGCTGGACAACCTGGAGTCGATCGCGCCCACGGTCCTTGTGGAGTGGGAGGGGACCGGTTCCTGGCGCGGTCACCTGGAGGAGGTCGCCCGGATCCTGGACGCGGAGGACGCGGCCGGGGAGGCGGTGGCCGCCTATGACGCCGCGATCGAACGGGCCCGGGCCGACCTGGCCGGGGCCGGGGTGGACCCGGCCGGGACCGAGCTGTCCCTGGTACGTCTTCAGAGCGACACCGAGATCCGTTTGGAGACACCGGAGTCGTTCCCGGGCCAGATCGTGGCGGACCTGGGCTTCGCCCGCCCCGACTCCCAACTGGAGGGCGAGGGCGACACCGACTTCGTCCCGCACAGTTACGAGAACCTCGACCAGGCCGACGGTGACGCGGTGTTCGTCCTGGCCGGTTCCGGATACCCGGACGCACCCACCACCTTCTCCAGCGGACTGTGGGCCAACCTGGGCGCGGTCGAGGACGAGCGGCTGTACCGGGTGGACTACGACTTCTGGGGGTCGGCCAACTACCACGGAGCCCACCGGATCATCGAGGACGTCACCGCGGCCCTGACGGGCGGGGCGGACCCGGCGGTGTAGGGGCGCGCGGCCGGGGCCCGGTTGCCTCGGTGGTTGGCAGCCGGGACCCCGCGCTCAGGCGAAGACGTCCCAGCCCATGCGGGCGAGCAGGGCGAGCACCACCACGAGCAGGACCCCGCGGACGAACCCCGATCCCCGCTGGAGGGCCATGCGGGCGCCGACCTGGGCTCCCAGGATCGTGCAGACCGCCAGCCCCAGGCCCAGCAGCCAGTCCACGTGGCCGCCGAGCCCGAAGACCACCAGGGCGCCGAGGTTGGTGCACACGTTGACGATCTTGGCTGAGGCGGAGGCCTGGAGGAAGTCCATGCCCAGCACCGCGGTGAAGGCGATGATCAGGAACACGCCCGTGCCGGGGCCGATGATGCCGTCGTAGAAACTCACGCCGATCCCGGCCAGGGCCAGGGCCGCCAGGATCCGGTTGCGGGTGCGCAGGGCCGGGTCGGGTGAGGTGCCCATGGCGGGTCGGAACACCACCAGGAGAGCGACCCCGGCCAGGACGACCATGATGATCGGTTTGAGCACGTCGGCGGTGAGCGCCGTGGCCAGGGCGGCGCCCAGCCCGGAACCGAGTAGGGCCAGCCCGGCCGTGGGGACCACGACACGGCGGTCGATTCTCACCTTGCGGGCGTAGGCGATGGCGGCGGAGGTGGTACCGAAGACGGCGCCGAGCTTGTTGGTGCCCAGCAGTGTGGCCAGGGGCGCGTTGGGAGCGGCGACCATGAGGGCCGGGAGCAGGAGCAGGCCCCCTCCCCCGACGACGGCGTCGATCCAGCCCGCGGCGACGGCGGCGAGCATCAGCAGTCCGAGGATTTCGGGGTCCATCACCGGAGCCGTGCGGTGTGAGAAGAGAGGATCATCGGCTGTCTTCCATGACGGGGAACGGGGCGCGAGCCAATGTAGCCACTGACGCGTACCGCTTTGTCACGGGACCGGAGCAGTGATCCCCTTACTGCCGGTTGGGGTGATGGGGTCCGTTGCCGCCGGGTTGCTTTGGAGGCGTGCGTACCCCGCCGAACAGCCAGCTTTACGACGTGGATTCACCAAGGGCCGAAGAGAAGCGGTGACGCCCGGGTGCAGGGGCGCCACCGCGGCTGGTCGGGAACCCCGGGGACCGGCCCCGAGCCGGTCCCCGGCGAGTCGAGCTCAGAACTCCTCGCGGGCGAACCAGTCCCGGGCCTCGGCCAGCACCTCCGGCGTCAGCTGGTGTCCCCCGGCGTGCTCCCGGACCAGGACCCTCGCCCCCCGCTCCCCCAGCTGGGAGGCGAGCAGACGGGACTGGTCAATGGTCGTGATGGGGTCGGCCACGCCGTTACCGAGGAACACCCGTGTCCCCGACAGATCCACCGGCGCGGGTTCGCGTCCCTGGAGCGGGGCGCCGCCCGCGAACAGCGCCGCGCCCGCGACCAGTCCCGGGTGGAGCAGGAGCAGCCCGGCACCCGTGTTGGCCCCGTTCGAGAACCCGCTCACCACGATCCGCCCGGGGTCGAGGTCGTAGGCGGCGGTGGCCGCTCCGACGAAACCGGCCAGCTCGGCGGTGCGCCCGATGAGGTCGTCGACGTCGAAGACCCCTTCCCGCAGACGGCGGAACCAGCGGTTCATGCCGTTCTCGTCGACCCTGCCGCGCGGGGACAGCAGCGCGGCGCCCGGTGCCAGGGCCCGCCCCAGGGGCAGCAGGTCGTATTCGTCCGCGCCGGTCCCGTGCAGGAGCAGCAGGGTCGGCGCGTCCGGCGCGGTGGCCGGTTCGTAGACGTGGACGAAGTCCTCGACCGAGGTGGCGGGCGGGATCACTGGTCGACCTCCACACGCGGCAGGCGGGCGGCGATCTGCTCGTGGCTGGGCTCCAGCCACGGAGGCAGCTTCAGCGAGCGGCCCAGTTCGAGCAGCGGTTCGTCGTAATCGAACCCGGGGCCGTCGGTGGCGATCTCCAGCAGCACGCCGCCGGGCTCGCGGAAGTAGATCGAGGTGAAGTACGTGCGGTCGCGGATCTCGGTGACCCCCACCCCGTCGTCCTCCAAGCGCTGGCGCCAGGACTCCTGCACGGGTGTGCCCGGGGCGCGGTAGGCGACGTGGTGGACGGTTCCGGCGGCGACCACGCCCCGCTCGGCCCCGGGGTCGGCGACGACGTCGACGATGGTGCCGACCCCGTCGCCGGTGTCGTTGGTCCGGAACCGCATCCGGTTGCCGTTCTCGCTGTGCAGGTGGAAGCCGAGCTGGTCGCCGAGCATCAGCGCGGTGCCGTCCGCGTCGTGTTCGGTGAGGGTGACGGCGCGGATGCCCCGGATGGCGTGGTCGACGGGGACCGCTCCCCCGTCCCAGGGGTCGGTGTCGTGGTGGTCGGCGCTGGCGGCCAGCTCGATGACGAGTCCGTCCGGGTCCCGCAGGGTGAGGACGTCCTCCTCGCCGCGTTCGGTCGGGCGGGAGGCCGGCACGTTCAGCGCGGCGAGGTGCTCGGCCCACCAGCCCAGGGAGCCCTCGGGGACGGAGAAGGTCGTGGTGGTGGCCTGACCCGCGCCGATCCTTCCCTTGGGCGCGTCGGGCCAGGGGAAGAAGGTCATGATGGTGCCGGGATTGCCCGCGCGGTCCCCGTAGTAGAAGTGGTAGGTCTCCGGGGCGTCGAAGTTGACCGTCCGCTTGACCATGCGCATGCCCAGCGCGTTCAGGTAGAAGTCGGCGTTGGCCTGTGGGTCGCTCGCGATCGCTGTCACGTGGTGAATCCCCGAGGGACGCACGTCCATGTCCTTCACCCTTTCTCGTCCGGCTGGCCACTCAGTACAACAAGTTGAATCTTAAACTACTTGTGGTCCGCTGTCTCCCCCATCCCTTCCCCCACGGCTTCCCCCTCCATCACGGGACGGGGAACCTTCCGCGCTCAGGCGACCGAACGCGCCCGTGGCGGTCGGGCACTTCTCCCCAACCGTCGGATGCGGCGCATTCGGTGACGTTCCGGAGCCGCCCTTCCCCGTCCGCGTACTCCACGGTTACGGTGTCCTCATGAGCACGAGTGACCCCACCCGCATCCTCCCCTCGGGGATCTGCCGCCGCGGCCATCACGAGTGGCGTCACGACCCACCGGGTGGCAGGCGTCTGGTGTGCGTCCGCTGCAAGTCCATGAGCATGAACAACTTCGGCGCCCCCTGCCGGACCGACTGCGCGGACTGCGACCGGGTGGCCGTTCGGGCGGCGGGAACTCAGTAGTTCCGGGACCGAATGGCCCCGCAGTTCGAGCACTGCTCCGTTCCGCCGTTGGGACCCGAGGTCCAGTCGTGATCGCATGCGGTCATAGATCCTCCTCGTCTCACGGGAGGACCTACCCACACCGGCGGCGTGCCGCCACCGGAGGCGCCGTCAGTACACGGGACTGATCGTGGTCTCGCGGAGCACGGCTCCGGAGAGCAGCTTGTCGCAGACCGCCCGCCAGCCGGGATGGTCGTCGACCAGGACGTGGCCCTCCGGCGGCTGGAAGCCGTCGAGCATCCGGCCGAGCTCCGTGTCGGTGAAACCGGAGAACTCCCGCACCCGCCGGACGGGCATCGCGTACCCCACCTCTCCGTCCCCGGCCAGGTACTCCTCCACGAGGGCTCCCTCACCCGGACTCACGCGCTCGGCGATCCGCGCGATCTCGCGCGGGGTGTCCACGATCGCCGCCCCCAGGTCGATCACCGCGCACAGCCGCCCCTCGGGACGGGTGAGGTACACGAACCACTGGGCAGGCACCCCGGTGAGGAAGCGGCGCCGGAACTCGTGGGTCCCGTCGACACTCCACATCCGCTCGTACCGCTGGGCGTCCAGGCTCATCACCACCGGCACCGGGGAGAGTTCGGGGAGACCGAACAACGACTCGTGAACCAACGGGCCACCTCACGATCGCAGGGACGAGTGGGGCCACAGTAGCCATTCGAATCCTGACCTCGCAGGCGGTTGCCCAAGTTCTCACCTTCGCCCGACGGGCCACCGCCCGACCCCGCGGGTTCACGGGGTCGGGCGCCCCACCCCGTACAGGTACAGCAGGGCCGTCATCGAGGTCCCCGCCACCAGTCGCCTCCCCGCCACGAGTCCGGGCACGTCGGCGAGCGGCACCCACTCGACGCGCTCCGACTCCCAGTCCTCCGCGGGATCGCCCACGTATTCGGCGGTGTCCGCGAAGAAGACGTGGTGGGCGGAGTCCGAGATCCCCGGGGTGGGCTGGACGTACACCAGTGGACACAACGGTCCCGGCCGCCAACCCGTCTCCTCCAGCACCTCGCGCGCCGCCGCGTCCACCGGGCTCTCACCGGCCTCGACGCCGCCCATGGGGATCTCGTAGGCCCACGTGTCGGGGATGAACCGGTGGCGCCACTCCAGGAGCACCCGGTCCTCCTCGTCCATGACGACCGCGCCCGCCCCGGGCGAGGTCCGGATCAGCCGGTGCTCCAGGTGCCGCCCGCCGGTGATCTCCACGTCCGCGATCCGGACGTCCATCCACGGATCGGTGTACAGCGGCCTCTCGGAGTGGACGGTCCAGCGCACGGTTCTCCCCCGGTGTCGTCGGCGTACAGCGGACCCATCCCATCACGACCTTGCCTGGGGCGGAGCCCTGTAGCCTTCCTCACTCCCCCGATCCCTTGTAGCAAACATTTCCTATCGACTAAGTTGCTTTTCAGGTCAAGAGTTCCAGCGCGAAGTTCCGGCTCGCTGGACGGCAACCCTCCTGCACGGTGGGGTGCCCCGGAGACGACGACCCGGCTGCGTGACGCGGCAAGCGTGCGACACCCCCTACCCCCTGACGCCTTCGCCGCCCCGCAGCCCCGACACGAGCGACGAGGCGAGACTGTGAGCACCAACCCCGGGGCGGCGCCCCTCCGCGGCGGAGACACCGTCGGCCGACTGGCGGCCCTGACAGAGGTCACCGAGCGGGCGCGCACCACCAAACACGAGATCAACGAGCGGGCCCAGGCCGCCGAGGACGCGCTGTTCGGCGGCCCTGGACCGGTCGCGACCGCCGTCCGACACGGGCTCGCCGCCCTCGCCGCCCGCTGGCATGGCTCCCGCGAACTCGTGGACCACCACACGGAGCTGGGCGCCGATCCGGCCCTGTTCACGGACGACCTGCCCGAGGACCCCGCCCTGCGCGCGGCCGCCCGACACGTGGACCTGCTGAGCGTCTCCCCCGCCCTGGCCGTGCGCGAGGACGTGGAGGGGCTGACCGACGCGGGCTGGGACACCGACGCCGTGGTCGTGGTCTCGCAGATCGCGGCGTTCACCTCCTTCCAAGCCCGCGTGGTGCACGGTCTGCGGTTGCTGGAGGGGCAAGGCCAGGAACACGTGGCCCCGCCCGCCCGGACCGCCCCGGGGCGCGGGAGGGTCAAGAACGCCTCGCGTAGGGCCGCCAACGGCGGCGAGCGACCCGTGGAGTACACCCGGGAGCTGCTGTCCTGGACCTCCTGGCCGCCTCCGGTCCGCACCGACGATCTCACCGAGGAACAGGCCGCCTCGTTCCGGGGCAAGACCAACGGCGAGTACTTCCGCCTGCTCTCCCGCGTCCCCGGTGTCCTGGCCGCCCGCACGGCTCTGGACGCGGCGGTCTTCACGAGCCGGGAGGGACTCCCCCGTGCCGAGCGGGAACTGGCGGCCACCGCCACCAGCAAGGTGAACGACTGCGTGTACTGCGCGTCGGTGCACGCGCGCAAGGCCGCTCAGATGGCCGACCGACCGGACGACGTCCAGCGCCTGCTCGACGCCGTCCTGGAGCGCGACGCCGACTGGCGCCCCACCGGCACGGCCCCGCTCGCGCACGGACAGGAGCCGCGCTGGGCCGCGGTCACGGAGTTCGCCGCCGCCCTGGCGACGACCCCGTCGTCGGCCACGGCCGCCCAGGTCGAGCGGTTGCGTGGCCTGGGCCTGTCCGACCTCGAACTCACCGACCTGGTGTTCGCGACGTCCTTCTTCTCCTGGGCCAACCGGCTGATGCTCACCCTGGGTGACCCCTACTGGCCCGGGACGGCCGACGTCGCGCCATGAACACCGGCCCCTCCGCCCCCGACACCCGAACCCTCCCCGGGGCACCGCACACGTGCCCTCATCCCACCCAAGGAACGAAAGCCATGACAGCACTTCCCGGCCGCCCTGCCCGCGCGGCCACACTCGGCGCACTGACCGCTCTCGTCATCGGTCTCACCGCGTGCGGTGAGGTGGTGTCCGAGAGCGGTGACACCGCGAACGGCGGGGGTGCGACCATCACCGTGGTGGACGACGCCGACCGCACCGTCGAGTTGGCAGGACCCGTGGAGCGGGCCGTGGTCCTCAACAGCTACGGCAACGAGTTCGCGCAGGCCATCGGCGCGGGCGACCGGGTCGTGGGCTACGACCGGGTCTCCGCCAACCGGCTGCCCTACCTGGGAATCGGCGAGGACGAGATCGTCAGCGAGGACCTCCAGGAGATCAACTACGAGTCCGTGGTCGCCCTGGAACCGGACGTGTTCATCGTGCCGCGCAACGGCGCCTGGCAGGAGGCCGCGGAGCAGCTGGAGCCCTTCGGTGTCCCGGTCGTGGTCGCCACCGCCTGGGACTTCGACGTGTTCCACGAGACGGTCGACCTGCTCGGCCAGGTCTTCGCCGAGCCCGAGGGGGCCGAGGCGGTCTCCGGGTTCTACGACGAGATCTTCGACCTGGTCTCGGACCGGGTCGAGGGGACCGACGCGGTCCGCGTGTACTGGGAGACCGAGGAGCCCTACCTGACCGGGCTGCCAGGATCCGGTTTCGACCAGATCATCACGGCTGCCGGGGGCGAGAACGTCTTCGGCGACGTCGGGGCCGGTGGCGACCAGCAGGCCGAGACCACCGTCGACCCGGCCTCGGTCGTCGAACGCGACCCCGAGGTGATCGTCCACGAGTTCGGGCCGAGCGCGGCGCCCACCGGCCAGGAGCGGTTCGACACCCTGCGTGACGACCTGGAGGGTCGTCCCGGCTGGGAGGACGTCACGGCGGTCTCCGAGGGCGAGGTCTACGTGAGCAACGGCTGGGCCACGAGCGGGCTCTCCAAGGCCCTGGGCGCGCTGTACCTGGCCACCTGGCTGCACCCGGAGGAGTTCGAAGACGTCGACCCCGACGAGTACCTCGCCCGCTGGGTCGAGGACTTCCAGGGCACGGACTTCGAGGGCGCGAACGCCTACGTCCAGAAGGTCTCCTCATGACGGACGCTCCCACGACCACCGCTCCCGTGCCCCCGCGGGAACGGGAGGCGGCCCCGCGGCCGCGCCTGCGCGACCGGGGCTCCGTCCGGCGGGTCGTGCTCGGGGCCGGGGCCTTCGTGTCCGTCCTGGCCGTCGCCTGGTGTGTGACCGTGGGCACCGCGGGCGCCGGACTGTCCGACGTCTGGCACGCGGTTCGCCTGTCGGTGTTCGGCGGGGTCCTGGCCGACGAGTTCGCCCAGACGTACGCGATCATCACCAACCTGCGGCTGCCCCGGGCCCTGCTGGCGTTCGCGGCGGGCGCCGCCCTGTCGGTGGCGGGGGTGGTGATGCAGGGGTTGCTGCGCAACCCGCTGGTCAGCCCGTTCACGCTGGGGGTCTCCCCCGCCGCCGCCTTCGGCGCGTCGCTGGCCATCCTGCTCACCGGGGGTTCCGCGGGGTCGGCGTCATGGCTGGTCATCGCGAGCGCACTGGTCACGGCCCTGGCGGTCTCGGCCCTGGTGCTGGGGCTGGCCTCGGCCAAGGCCATGTCCACGGCCACGCTGCTGCTGTTGGGGATCGCCCTCACTCAGTTGTTCGAGGCCATGACCTCGGCGTTGCAGTTCGTGGCGGACGAGAACACCCTCCAGGCGATCGTGCGGTGGACGTTCGGTTCGGTCAACGACGCCTCCTGGAGCGACGTGCGCCTGGTCGGCGCGACCGCGCTCCTGGCCCTGCCCCTGCTCTGGTACTTCGCCAAGGACCTGAACGCCGTCGCCTTCGCCGGGGACGACGCCGCCCGCAGCCTCGGCGTGAACGTGACCGCGCTGCGGGTCGGGCTCATCATCGTGTCGGTGGTGCTGGCGTCGGTGGTGGTGTCCTTCTGCGGGGTCATCGGGTTCGTCGGGCTGGTCGGACCGCACATCGCGCGGCTGGTCATCGGCGCCGACCACCGCTACCTGCTGCCCTTCTCCTTCCTCACCGGCGGTCTCCTGCTCCTGGTCGCCGACACCGTCGGCCGCACGGTCCTGGCGCCGTCGGTGATCCCGGTGGGCATCGTGGTGGCCTTCATCGGCGCGCCCGTGTTCATCAACCTCATCCTCACCCGGAAGGCGGCCCGATGAGCCTCGACCTGGACTCCGTCCGCTTCGCCTACCGGCGCCACCGCGTGCTGGAGGACGTGAGCCTGAGTGTGGAGGAGGGACGGTTCTGTGCCCTGCTCGGCCCGAACGGGTCGGGCAAGTCCACCCTGGCCAAGATCGTCGCCCGGGTGCTCAGGCCCGAGTCGGGCAGCGTCTCGTTCGGCGGCCGCGACCTGCTGGCGGCGCCGCGCCGGGAGCACGCGCGGGTGGTGGCCTACGTTCCCCAGTCCGGGGAGGCGCCGTTCGACCAGTCGGTGCGCGACGCCGTCCTGTTGGGCCGCACCCCCCACATCGGCCTGCGGCCCTCACGGCTGGACCGGGAGGTCGTGGACCGCGCCATCGACCAGCTCGGGTTGACCGACCTGCGCGACCGCCAGTTGTCGCAGCTGTCCGGAGGTCAGGCACAGCGGGTGCTGATCGCCCGGGCGCTGGCCCAGGAGCCGAAGGTGCTGCTGTTGGACGAACCGACGTCGGCCCTGGACCTGCGCTACCAGATCGAGACGCTCCAGATCGTGCGGGCGGTGACACGGACCCAGGGGGTGACGGCGCTGATCGCGATCCACGACCTCAACCACGCGGCGCACTTCTGCGATCAGGCGGTCCTGCTGCACGGCGGCCGGATCGTCGCCGACGGTCCCCCCTCGCGGGCCTACGACCCGCAGGTGCTGAGCTCGGTGTACGGGTTGGACGTGCGGGTGAACAGCGGTGAGGGTGGGGTGGTGGAGGTGCGGCCGTCCGTGCTGGAGCCCACCCCTGTCGGAGCGAACGGAACGGACGGGCCATGAGCGGTACACAGGACACCGGCGCACCGGCGCGCGACGACCTCGCCCGGAGCGCCGGGCACGGTGCGCAGGAGCGCTTCGACGCGGTCGTGGTGGGCGGCGGCCCCCGAGCCGTCGCGGTGGTGGTGCGGCTCGCCGCACGGCTGGATGGACGCGAGCGGCCCGTGCGCGTGGCGGTGGTCGACCGGGTGGAGGTCGGTGCGGGCGCCACCTGGCGCACCGACCAGTCGCCCCTGCTGCTCAACAACACCTACAGCGCGCACACCACGATCCACGCCGACGAGAGCACCCGTATGGACGGGCCGGTCGTGCCCGGCCCCGACCTGGTGCGCTGGGCCTCGGACGGCCGCGTCCCGGCCGACCGCCCGGAGTGGGCGGCGCGGGAGATCGCGGAGCTGCGTCCCTGGACCTTTCCCTCCCGGCGTCTCCAGGGCGTCTACTACGACGAGCAGCTGGCGGACGCGGTGGCGACCGGCCGGGTCGAGGTGACCCCCGTCCTCGGCACGGCCGTGGACCTGGAGTCCGCCGGGAGCGGTTGGCGCACCGTGGTGCTGGAGGACGGTCGCAGGCTGGCGGCGCCCTCGGTGGTCCTGGCCCAGGGCATGGTGCAGACGCGTCGTTCGCCCCGGGTCCGGTCCCTGGCGGCGTCAGCGGAGCGGCACGGACTGGTGTACGTGGAGCCGGGCATGCCCGCCGAACGTGCCTGGGACCGTGTGCCGGGCGGTGAGACCGTGCTGGTCGCGGGGCTGGGCGCGAACTTCTTCGACGTGGTGGCGCTGCTGACACAGGGTCGGGGCGGACGCTTCGTCCCGGCCGGGGACCCCGCGCGTCCGTCCCGGCTGCGCTACCTGCCCGGCGGGGACGAACCGCTTCTGGTCGCGGGGTCGCGCCGCGGGCTCCCCTACCGTGCCAAGGCCGCCTACGCGAAGGGCTTCCCACCCCGCTACGAGCCGGTCCTGGCGACGCGGGAGTGGTTCGCCCGGGTGGCCACCGGGTCCTCGCAGGACTTCCGGACGGCGGTGTGGCCGCAGCTGGCCCGCGAGTTCGCCTGGGCCCACCTGTCAGTGCTGTTGGAACACCGGCCGGAGGCCGTCCGCGAAGGCCTCGGGCACGGTGAGCTGCTGTCCGCGCTGGAGGAGGCCGACGCCGACGGCGTGGACACGGTGGTGGCAGAGGCGGTGTCCGACCCACGGCTGCGACTGCGGACGGGACGGCTGGACCGGCCCTCGCCGCCGACCGGAGGGGCGCCGTTGTCGGAGGAGGAGTGGCGTGCGGAGGTCGCGCGCTTCGCGGAGGAGGAACTGGAGACCATCGACGCCCCCGAGAGGAGTCCGCGCAACGCCGTGAACCGGGCGATGGCGGCGCTGCGCGGCCCGGTACAGCGCCTGGTGGGGCTCGGCGCGCTGGACGGCGCGAGTGTGGCGCGCGACGTCGCTGGCTGGTTCACTCCGCTGGGCCTGGCCCTGGCGTCGGGTCCGCCTCCGCACCGGGCCGCCCAGGTGCTGGCGCTCATCGACGCCGGCGTGGTGGAACTCCTGGGCGAGGGGTCCTCGGTGGAGTTCGAGAACGGGCTGTTCGTCGGCCGGTCCACGTCGGTGCGGCGCGCACCCGTGTGGGCGCGGGCCTTCGTGGAGACGCGCATGTCCAAGGGGGTGGTCACCGACACCGACGATCCGCTGCTGCGGACCCTGCTGGGTTCGGGGAGAGCGCGCCTGCACCGGTGGCCCGCCTCGGCCGGCCCCGCGGTCTCCAGCGGCACACTGGACGTGACCCGGGAAGGGTTCCACCTGGTCGGCGACGACGGGGCGGCGGACGAGAACGTCACGGTGCTCGGCATCCCGGCCGGCGCGGTGCAGCCGGGGTCGGCCATCGGGGCCACACCCGGTGTGCCCTCGCCGCTCCTCGCCGGGGCGGACGTGGCCGCCGCCGGGATCCTGGCCGCCCGCGCCTCCCTCGGCACGGGCGACGCGGTGGCGGCGCGGGGCTGACACGCGGGGGCCGTCGGTCCGGTTCGCCCCGGCCGACGGCCCGACCTCACGCTCCCGAGGAACCCAGCCCGCTGAGCGCCGCGAGCGTCATCGCCCGCACCCCCGTGGACAGGGTCGGCTCCACCGCCGGGGCGAAGTAGGGAGAGTGGTTGCCCGCCTCGGCGCTCTCGGGGGCGGGCGCCGTGCCCGGGGCGAGCGCGCCCAGACCCCAGAACACCGACGGCGCACCCGCGTCAGCCCCGAAGTGCCCCACGTCCTCGCTGCCGATCATGCGGTCCAGGGGGACCACCCGGTCGGCGCCCAGGACCTCACCGAAGACCTCCTCCAGAGCGGCGCTGGAGGCGGGGTCGTTGACGGTGACCGGGAAGGCGCCCAGGCGCCGGTAGGTCGGCGGCACCGGCGCACCGGAGACGGCCGCCTCGCCGTCCAGGACGCGGCGCGCGGCGGCCACCACACGGGCCAGCACATCGGGGTCGAAGGCGCGCGCGTTGAGGGTGAGCACCGCTTCGTCGGGGATGACGTTCTCGGCGTGCCCGGCCCGCAGGCGCGCCACGGTCAGCACCGCCTGTTCCTCCGGGTCCAGCTCCCGCGCCACCACCCCCTGGAGGCGCATCACCGAGGCCGCCGCCATCACGACGGGGTCGACGGTGCGGTGCGGCTGCGAGCCGTGGCCGCCCCGGCCGGTCAGCGTCACCTCCAGGTTCTCGGTGGCGCCCAGCACCAGGCCGGGGCGCAGGGCGAGGACCCCGGCCGGGAGGGGGAACACGTGCTGGGCGAACACGGCGGACGGGGTGCCGAAGCGGCGGTAGAGGCCGTCGTCGAGCATCGCCCGGGCCCCGGCCCCGTTCTCCTCCGAAGGCTGGAGCACGGCCATGACCGTCCCGCTCCAGTCCTCCCGCGCGGCCGCCAGGACGGAGGCCGCCCCGACCAGGCAGGTGACGTGCATGTCGTGCCCGCAGGCGTGCATGAGGGGGGTGCGGGGATCGCCGGGGGCGCCCGCACGCGAGGCGTAGGGCAGACCGGTCAGCTCACGGACCGGCAGGGCGTCCATGTCGGCGCGGATGAGCACCGTGGGGCCGGGGCCCGAGCGGAGCACGCCCACCACGCCCGTGCCGCCCACGCCGGTGGTGACCCGGTAGCCCGCGTCCGCCAGGGCGGCGGCGCCCACGGCGGCGGTCCGCTCCTCACCGAAACCCGGTTCGGGGTGGGCGTGCAGGTCCCGGTACAGGTCCGCCAGCGCCGCGGGGTCGGTTCCGGGTGCGCCCGAGCCGTAGCGGGAGAGCACGGCGCGGGCGCGCGCCCGGTCCACCCCCGTCACGGCAGCTCTCCCTCGCTGCGGGCCGCCTCGTCCTCCAGGGCCGCCACCGCCTCCAGCAGCCCCGCGCGGGCGCCCTCCAGCTCGCGGTCCGTGGCCGGGACCGAGGGGAAGCCGTCCGGCAGCAGGTCCAGGGCCTCGCCGAGCACGCGTACTCGGCGCCCGTGCCGGGCGGGTGCGGGCAGGCGGAACAGGGCCGCGATCAGGCGGTCGGCGGTGGTCTCGTCGTAGAGGCCGTCCCACCGGTCCCGTTCGGGGCCCAGGACGTGGGCGCCGCTCGCGGGGGTCCCCGCGGCCCTCAGCTCGGCGGTGCCCTCGTGGTCCACGGCGGCTCTGGCGCCCTGGCCGGTCACGGCGACTCCGTAGTCGCGGGCCGCGGCACCGGGGCTGACCACTCCGCTCACGACGTCGCGCAGGACCTCGGACTCGGGTCGCTCGAACGGGTCGCCGTAGCCTCCCGCACCCGAGGTGCGCAGCGTCACCGTGTCACCCTGGCGCAGGGCCAGGACGTCGATCTTGCCCACCCGTCGCTCCACGCCCTCGGCGGAGGCGACGACGAGTTCGGCGGGCGCTCCGGCTCCGCCGCCCTCGCGCCCCCAGGGGCGGAAGCGGAGCCGTTCCAGTCCGCGGGCCAGCAGTCGCGAGTCGTCGCGGGTGACGCGGAAGGACAGCTCCAGCCCGCTGCCGCCGCGCCAGCGCCCCGCGCCGCCGGAGTCGGGGCGCAGGCCGTAGCGGAGGATCTCCACGCCGATCTCGGTCTCGACGGTCTCCACGGGGTTGTTGGACAGGTTGGAGATACCGCTGTCGCGCCCGTCCACGCCGTCGGAGCCCGCCCGGGCGCCGGTGCCCCCCACCATGGGTTCGAGGACCTGGACGTTCTGACCGCCCGCGTGCCGCTCGGCGACCACGACCGGGACGACCAGGCCGCTGCTGGCCGCGGGCATGACGTCGGGCGCGGCCAGGGCCAGCGCCCCGCCGAGCGCGTCGTTGACCCGGGAGGCGGTGGCGTGGCGGATGCCCACTGCGGCCGGGTGGCGGGCGTTGACGACCGAGCCCTCGGGCGCGGTGACCCCGACCGGGGCGATGAGTCCGGCGTTGAGCGGGGCGCTCGGGTCCAGGGTGCAGATCAGCGCCAGGACCCGGGTGGTGATCCACGCGTGCGCGGTGCCGTGGCTGGCGATGTTGAAGGCCGCCTCGACCTGGGGGTCGGATCCGGTGAAGTCCAGGTGCAGGCTGTCGGCGGAGACCGTCACCGTGACGCTCACCCGTACCGGGACCGGGGTGCGCGCGTCGTCGTCGAGGTAGTCGGTGAAGCGGTAGGTGCCCTCGCGCAGCCGGGACAGCGCCGCGCGCGCCCGCCGGGCGGTGTACTCGACGAGGTCGCCGTGGGCGGCCAGGACGTCGGCGGACCCGTGTGTGGCCACGACCGCCGCCAGGCGCTCGCCGCCGGTGCGCAGGGCGGCCAGCATGGCCTGGAGGTCGCCCTCGTTGGCCTCCGGGGACCGGCTGTTGGCGGCCAGGAGGGCGGCCACGTCACGGGCGGGCTCCCCGGCGCGGACCAGTTTGACCGGGGGGATCTGGAGTCCCTCCTGGTAGATCTCCTGGTTGGTGGGCGACAGGCTGCTGGGCACCCGGCCGCCGATGTCGGAGCAGTGGATGAACGCCCATCCGTAGCCGATGACCGCGCCGTCGTGGAAGTAGGGGCGGATGAGCTGGATGTCGGTGAGGTGCGTGGCCAGGCCGCCGGACCTGTAGGGGTCGTTGGTGACGATGACGTCGCCGTCCTCCAGCGGACCGACCGCCTCGATGGCGGCGGTCAGGTCCAGCCCGACGAAGCCCGAGACGCCGATACCGCGCGGGTAGGCGGAGAAGCGGCCGTCGGGGCCGGCCAACGCGCAGCAGAAGTCGGCGGTCTCCTTGACGTACAGCGAACGGCTGGTGCGCTGGAGCGTCAGGCACATCTCCTCGGCGAGGGCCGTGAGCTTGTTGCCGATGATCTCCAGGGTGATCGGCGGGAGTTTCATGATCGGCTCCTCAGGCGCAGGTGACCGGACGGCTCGACCTGGGCCGACCATCCGGGTGGGACGAGGACGGTGCTGTCGTCCTGGACGATGACGGCCGGTCCGGTCAGGCGGTGGCCGGAGCCGAGCGCGGCGCGGTCGTGGACGGCGGCCCGCACGTCGCGGCCGTGCACGGTGACCGTGCGCTGGGCGCGTGGTTCGACCTCACCGGTCGCGGGCGCGGCCCGGTCGGCTCCGGGGTCGGGGCGGGGGGCGACGACCGCGAGGCGGACGGTGCCCACGCGGATCGCGGCGCCGGTGTCGCGGAACCCGTAGAGGCGCTCGTGCTCGGTGTGCAGGGCCTCGGCCAGGGCGGCGGCGTCCAGCTCGGAGGGGTCGTCCGCCTCGCCCAGGGCGACGCGCAGCTCGTGGGCCTGTCCCAGGTAGCTGAGGTCGGCGGAGGCCTCCAGCCGGACCGGTCCGGCCTCGTGGCCGCCCTGGTCGGCGAGCCAGGACCGGGCCCGCTCGGCGAGGTCGTCGAGCACCGAGCGGACCGCGGCGGCGGACTCCGCGTCGAGGGGGCGGCGCAGGCTCCGGGCGAAGTCGCGGCGCAGGTCCGCGCCGACCGCGCCGAGGGCGCACAGGGTGGCGGCCGAGGCGGGCACGAGGATGTCGGTGATGCCGACCTCCTCCGCGAGGAGGGCCGCGTGCGTGGGTCCGGCGCCGCCGTAGGGCACGAGCGTGAAGTCCGCGGGGTCCAGTCCCCGGCGGGCCAGGGTCTTGTGCAGTTCCACGGCCATCCCGGCGGTGGCGATGCGCAGGGCACCGTCCGCGATGGCGCGGGCCGTCTGGTTCCCCTCGCCGTCGAGCGCGCGGGCGAGGTCGGCCAGGGCGCCCTCGGCGGCGTCCCGGTCCAGCGACATGCGCCCGCCCAGGAACTCCTCGGGGTCGATGACTCCGGTGACCAGGTAGCAGTCGGTGATGGTGGGCCGCTGGCCGCCGCGCCCGTAGGCGATGGGGCCGGGGTCGGCTCCGGCGCTGTCCGGTCCGGTCTTGAGCAGGCCGAAGTCGTCGACCCGCACCACCGAGCCGCCGCCCGCGCCGATCGCCCCGACCGCCACCACCGGCAGGATGAGGGGCATGCCCCCGATGGTGGTGTTGACGGCGAACTCGGGCGCGCCCCCGACGGTGACCGCGATGTCGCTGCTGGTTCCGCCCATGTCGAACGTCACGACGTCGGTGGTCCCGGCCGCCTGGGCCAGGCGGGCCGCGGCGGTCACCCCCGCCGCGGGCCCGGACAGCACGGTCTCGATGGGCCGTGCCCTGGCCGAGGCCAGGCTGAGCGAGCCGCCGTTGGAGGCCGTGATGAAGATCGGGGCGCGCACGTCCAAGCCGGTGAGGAGTTCCTCCAGCCGGTCGAAGTATCCGCTCATCAGGGGCTGGATGTAGGCGTTCATGCAGGCCACGAGTGTGCGTTCGTACTCGCGGACCTCGGGCCAGACGGCGGCGGAGGAGACCAGGGGCACGTCGGGGACCAGGGCGGCCAGGCGCGCGGTGAGGTCGGCCTCGTAGTCGGGCGCGGTGTGTCCGTGGAGCACGACCACCGCGGCGGCGTCGGCTCCGGTGGCGGAGAGTTCCTCGGCGGCGCGGACGAGGTCGGCGTCGTCGGGGTCACGCAGGACGCGCCCGTTCGCGTCCAGTCGGGCGTCCACCTCGATGACGCGTTCGCGCGGGACGAGTGGTTCCTCCTTGGCGGCGTGCAGGTCGAAGGAGGACGGCATCCGGCTGCGGCCGATCTCCAGGATGTCGCGGTGGCCCCGGGAGACGATGAGCGCGATCCGGGCCCCGCGCCGCTGGATGATGGCGTTGAGGCCGATGGTGGTCCCGTGCGCGATGTCCACGACGTCGGCGGGGGCCAGCCCCGCGGCCGCGGTGGCCGCGCTGAGTCCGCGGGCCACCGCGAGGGCGGGGTCCGCGGGCGTGCTCGGCTCCTTGTGGTGGGCGGTTCCTCCGCCGGGGAGGGTCAGCACGACGTCGGTGAAGGTGCCGCCCACGTCGATGCCGCCCCGGGGCCCCCGGGGCGGGTCGGTCCCCGCACCGGTCCGGGTTCCGGTCTCCGCGTCGTCGTTCACACTGCCTCCGTGAGTCGGGTCATCCGGTCGACGACCACCATCACCGCGACGCTCGCGAGCATGAGCAGCGTGGAGACCGCGGCGACCGAGGGGTCGAGTTCGAACTTCACCGCCGAGAAGACGCGCACAGGGACGGTGGTGGTGTTGGCCCCCGAGATCAGGACCGACACCGCGACCTCCCCGAGCGAGGTGACGGCGGCGAACACCGCGCCGGCGAGGATGCCGGGGCGCAGGAGCGGCAGCGTCACGGTGAGGAACACGCGGACAGGTCCGGCCCCCAGGGTGGCGGCGGCGCGTTCCAGGGCGGGGTCCAGGCGTGCGGCGCTGATCATGATGGTGCGGACGGTGAAGGGGAGCGCCACCAGGGAGTGCGCCAGCCACAGCCCCGGAACGCTGTTGAGCAGGCCCAGCCCCTGGAAGTAGTAGAGGAGTCCCAGGGCGATGATGATCTCCGGGACCATCAGGGGCGCGAGCGCGGTGGCCTCCACGAGCCGCCGGCCGGGGAAGGTCCCGCGGGCGAGTCCGTAGGCGGCCAGCGTGCCCAGCACCGTGGTGGTCGCCACGACCATGAGCACCAGCAGTCCGCTGAGGCGGAACGAAACCGCCCAGTCCGGGGAGGACAGCACGGAGGCGTACCAGCGCAGGGACACGCCCTGCGGCGGGAACTGGAGCGAGGCGGTCGGGTTGAGCGAGCTGACGGCCAGCACGATCAGCGGCGCCGCCAGGAAGAACAGGATCAGTCCGACGGGCAGGCCGAGCGCGATCCGCCCCGCGAGCCGGGCCGGGGAGCCGCGTCGGCGCGCGCGGGGCGCGGCGGTGGACTCAACCATCGTGCCTCCTCTCCCAGAAGCGGAATCCGGCGCCCATGGCGGCGACGCACACCAGGGTCAGCGCCAACAGGGTCAGGCTGAGCGCGGCCGCGACGGGATAGTCGTAGACGCTGGTGATCTGGCTGTACACGCGTAGTCCGGCCAGCGGCTGGTTGGCGCCGCCCACCAGGAGCGGGGTGATGTAGATGCCCATGGCCAGCGGGAAGACCACCATGCACGCGGCGGCCACGCCGGGCAGGCTCAGCGGCAGGGTGACCCGCGCGAAGGTTCGGGCGGCGCCCGCTCCCAGGCTCTGCGAGGCACGCCGCAGGTGGGGGTCGATACCGCCCAGGGCGGTGGTGAGCGGAATGATCGCGAAGGGCAGCAGCACGTGGGTCACCGAGACCACGACCGCCGTGTAACTGGTGAGCAGGGGCAGCGGCTGGTCGGTGATCCCCGTTCCCACGAGGAGGCGGTTGACCGCGCCGTTGGCCGACAGCAGCACCACCCAGCCGTAGCTGCGCACCACGACACTGGTGAGCAGCGGAGAGAGGACGATGACGAACATCAGGGTGCGCGTCAACCCCGTGCGGGTCCGGGACAGGGCGTAGGCGACCGGGTAACCGAGCACCAGGCACAGCGCGGTGACCAGGAACGAGGTCTGGAGGCTGCGCACGAGCGCCTGGGAGAAGAAGGCCTCGGTGAACACCCGCTCGTACTGGACGAGCGAGAACTCGGGGAGCGGGTTGCCGCTCCCGTCGACCGGATGCAGGCTCAGCGACAGCACCCGTACCAGGGGGACCAGGAACACCAGGAGCAGGAACACCGCCACGGGCAGTACGAACCCCACGCCGGACAGGCGTTCCCGGGTCGCCCTCATCAGGCGCCGCCCGTGTCGCGGAGCCGGATCACGCTCTCGGCGTCCCAGTGCGCGGTCACGCGCGCCCCCAGGGCGGGGGGCTCGGTGTCGGTGCGGGCTCCCAGGGACAGGGACTCCCCCACGCGCACCCGCGTCTCCCAGCCGTCGCCGAGGAAGGCCCGGTGGACCACCTCTCCGTAGGCGCCGCCGTGTCCGGCGGCCCCCAGGGGTCGCTCTCCCGCGGAGACGCGGACGCGCTCCGGCCGAAGGGCCAGGGACACCTCGCCGGTGGGCGGCTCCGCCAGGCCGGTGCGGACCAGCGCCCCGTCGACGTGGACGCCCTCGGTCCCGCCGACGCCCTCGATGATGTTCGCGGCGCCCACGAACTCGGCCACGAAGCGGCTCACCGGGGCCGAGTAGACCTCCTGCGGGGTGCCCTCCTGCTCGACGCGTCCGCCGTTGAGGACCACGATGTGGTCCGACAGCGACATGGCCTCCTCCTGGTCGTGGGTCACGAACACCATGGTGATGCCGAGCCGCTGTTGGAGGGCCCGCAGGTCGACGCGCATCTCGCGGCGCAGCTGCGCGTCGAGGTTGGACAGCGGCTCGTCCAGGAGCAGGACGTCGGGCCGGGTGGCCAGGGCACGGGCCACGGCCACCCGCTGCTGTTGGCCGCCGGACAGCTGCCGGGGACGGCGCCGCGCGAAGGCGGCCAGACCCACCAGGTCCAGTGCCTCCGACACGCGCCGGTCCCGCTCCGGACGCGGCGTGCGGCGCGCCCGGAGGCCGTAGGCGACGTTGTCGGCCACCGACATGTGCGGGAAGAGGGCGTAGTTCTGGAAGACCATACCCAGGCCGCGGCGGTGCGGGGGCACCGCGGTGACGTCGCGGCCGTCGATCGTGATGGAGCCGCCGTCGGGCTCGACGAACCCGGCGAGGGCGTGCAGCAGGGTGGTCTTGCCGCAGCCGCTGGGCCCGAGGATGGACAGGAACCGGCCCCGGTGGAACGCCAACCGGTCGATGTCCAGGATCCGTGTCCCGCCGTAGGCCGTGGTGAGCGACTCGACGACGATGTGTTCGGCGTGGGCGTCGGTCACTGGAAGATCTCGTTCCATCGCTGCTGCCAGTCGTTGAGGTTGGGTGTGGCGGCTCCGTAGTCCACCCAGGTGAAGCCCTCGTAGACGTCGGTGCCGTAGCTGATGCGCTCGTCGAACTCGGCGGAGTGGTCGATGCCGGTGTTGCCGCCGCCGTAGAAGGTGCCCTCGGCGAACGGCTTCTGGTGTTCGGCGGAGGTCAGGTAGTCCAGGAACGCGTAGACGTTCTCGCGGTTCTGGGTGCCCTCGGCCACGTAGTAGGAGGTCAGGGCACCCACGGCACCGGACTCGGGGTAGGTGAAGCCGATCGGCTGCCCCTCCTGCTCCATGGCGGTCGCGCGCCCGTCCCAGAACGGCACGATCCAGGCGTCGCCGTTCTGCAGCACGGTGCCGACGTTGCCCGCGTCGGAGGGGTAGGCGGACACGCAGTCCTGGAGCTCCTCCAGGCGCTCGAAGGCGCGGTCGACGGCCGCGGGGTCGGACAGGTCGCCGCCCTCGGCGGCCACCAGGCCGGAGAAGAACTGGAGGCCGATGTTGTAGGTGAGCGGGGGCAGGGCCACGTGGCCGCAGTACTGCTCGTCGAAGATGTCCTCCCAGTCCTGCGGGGGGTCCTCGACGAGGTCGGTGCGGTAGACCAGCCCGGCCGAGCCGGTGGTGAGGGGAGCCCCGTAGGAGGTACCGTCCACGGTGGACTGCTCCACCAGCACCGGGTCGAGTTCGGACCAGTGGGCCAGGGCGTCGGGGTCCAGAGGCTGGACGAGGTCGTTGGTGACGGCCTGGTGGAAGGTCTCCGAGGTGAGCGCGACCAGGTCGAAGGGGGGGTTCTCGCCCCCGGCGGCACGCATCTGGGTGACCCACTCGCCGTCGGCACCGGTGACGACGTTGACCTTGATCCCGGTCTCCTCCTCGAAGGGTTCGACGAAGGAGGAGGTGAAGAGTTCGCCCCAGGGGCCGGCGAACGCGGTGACGGTGATCTCGCCGCCTCCGGAGCCGTCCTGGGCCGAGGTGTCGATCCCGCCGCAGGCGGTGGCGCCGATGAGCAGCAGGGCGCCGCCCGCGGCGTGGAGAGGGAGACCCAGTCCTCGGGGTACTCGCATCGTTCTTCCTTTCACCGTTTCGGGATCGAGGTACACGGCGGGGCGAGTGGAGGAGGGACTCCTGCGCTTGCCGTCGGAGCGCCGGTGCTCCGAGGACCGTGTCCTCACCCGGGGCACCCCACCGCAGCGGAGGGTTGCCGTCCAGCCAGCCGGGGCTTGTCGCTGGAACTCATGACCAGCGGGAACGTACCACGAAAACCACTTTTCCTACCAAAAAGGTTATAAGCACCACTTTTCTCAGGGGCACCAGTGGCCCCATTGAGCGGTCTCCGGTGACGGGGCGGTTCGAGCGGTGGTGGATGATGCTGGAGGCACGAACCCGTCGTACAGGAGAGCACCTTGGGCCAGAACGCGTACTTCGTCCGGGTGGGCGCCGACCGATACCTGCCCACCGAACACGTCAGTGGCGCCTGGAACACGACCGAACAGCACTTCAGCCCCCTGGGCGGGCTGATCGCCCACGTGATCGAGTCTCACTCCGCGGGGAGGGGGCTGCTGCTCTCGCGGATCTCCTTCGACATCCTGGGCAGGCTCCCGATGGTCGAGTGCCGAGCCGAGGTGGAGACCCTCCGCCCCGGGCGCACCATCGAGCTGGTGGAGGCCCGCGTCTTCGCCGAGGACCGCATGGTGGTGCGGGCCCGCGCCTGGCTCCTGGCCCCCGGAGACACCAGTGGGGTCGCGGGCGGCGCCGCCGGGCCGCTGCCGGACCCGGAGGGACTCAAGCAGCGCCGGATGAGCTCGCTCTGGCCGGGCGGCTACATCGCCTCGCTCGACGTACGGCCGGTCGGCGAACCCGGGCGCGGCCGCGGCACGGCCTGGCTCACGACCGACGTCGAGCTGGTCCAGGGCGACCAGGCCGGTCCGGTGGCCTCCTACGTCGCTCTGGTGGACACCGCCAACGGCGTCGCCGTGCGGCAGGCGCCGACGGAGTGGATGTTCCCGAACGTGGATCTCACCGTGCACCTGCACCGCCGACCGGAGGGCCCCTGGGTGGGACTGGACACCCGGGTGGTGTTCGGGCCCACGGGTCTGGGGCTGACCAGCACGGTGTTGCACGACCGGCTCGGCGAGGTCGGGACGGCCGAGCAGTGCCTCACGGTGCGCCCGCTGAGCTGAGGAAACCCGTGTCGGCGCACGCCCGACCACCGTCCGGATGACTAGGTTCGGAGCATGGCTCGAACACGCAGACTGGCCGGTTGGGCGATCGGCGAACGCGTCCGTGAGTCGTTCGTCCTGGTACCGGTGTCGGGCATGGTGCTCTTCGCCCTGTTGGTACCGCTCATCGTCACAGTGGACGCCCTCGTGGGCGCGGTCCTGGTGGAGTTCGACGGAGGGGATCCGGAGCGGGCGCGCCGGGACCTCGCCGATCTCGTGGAGAGCGGCCGCACGGTCATCCAGACGATCGGTCCCGCGACGCTCACGGTCATGGGTGTGGTCTTCAGCGTCACGCTGGTGGCGATCCAGATGGCCACCACCAAGCTCTCCCCGCGCATCATCTACCTGTTCACGCGCAGCTGGACCACCAAGATCACGCTGACGGTCTTCCTCGGCACGTTCGTGTACACGGTGGGGGTCCTGTATCTGAGCGGGCTGTACTCCGACGAGGAGCACCCCTTCGTTCCGCTGCTGTCGACGTTCCTGGCGGTGCTGCTCCTGGTTCTGTGCCTGGTGAGCTTCCTGTTCTTCGTGGGCAGCACGGTCAACCTGATGCGGGTCACCTACGTGATGGACCTCATCGCTCGTGGGTCGCTGGAGCAGATCCGTCTGCTGGCCCGCACGCCGTCGGGTGTGGAGGGCGGACCCTCCGGCGCGCTCGTCACCCGGGTGCGTTCCCATGCGGAGGCGGGGGTGCTGACCTGGGTGGACGAACGCGCGCTGGCCAGGTGGGCCAGGCGCAACGACGCCTTCGTGCGGGTGGTCCCCTCCGTCGGCGACTACGTGCCCGGGTACGGGGAGGTCCTGGTCGTGCACTCCTCCCGCCGGGTGCGGGCCCCCGAGCGAGCCGCGCGCACGCTGCACACCGGACGGGAGCGTTCGACCTACCAGGACCCGGCCTTCGGGCTGCGCCAGATCGTCGACATCGGCGTGCGGGCCCAGGGGTTCGGCGAGAACGATCCGACCACCGTCGTGCAGTGCGTTGATCGCGTCCAGCCGCTGGTGGCTGCGTTCTCCGAGGTGTCGGTGCCCGCGTGGACGGTGTGTGACCGCCGGGGTGTCCCCCGGGTGCGGGTGCCGATGCCCTCCTGGGAGGGGTTCGTGGACCTGGCCTTCGCCGAACTGGTGTTGCAGAGCGAGGGCCACACCCAGGTGACCCGGCGTCTGGCGGCGGCACTGCGGGACCTCGAGGCGGAGGTGGCGCAGGAGCACCGGCCCGCGTTGGGGCGCTACCGGGAGGAGCTGCGCCGGGTGTGCGAACACCACCTGCCCGGGCACCTGGTGGAGTTCGCCCTGACCCCGGACCGCCAGGGTCTGGGCGGGGGTTCGCGGGGAGCCGCGCCCCTCCCGGGCTGACCGACCGGGGGCGTTCGGGCCGTCCGGGGCCCTCAGACGGGGTCCGGGGCGGGCAGGCGGCGCAGACGCAGGGCGATCAGGCCCGCGAGGGCGGTGAGGGTCAGGGCCAGGGTCACGGTGCCGTTCCAGCCGACCGCGTCGTAGACCACGCCGCCGAGCCAGCCGAAGAGGCTCGCGCCCAGGTAGTAGGCGAGGGTGTAGACGGCCGCCGCCTGCGCGCGACCGGCGACCGCATGGGAGCCCACCCAGGCCGAGGCGGTCGCGTGGGCGCAGAAGAACGCGAAGGTCAGCACGAGCAGGGCCACCAGCAGCAGGAGCACCGAGGTGGTGAACAGCCCGCCCAGGCCGAGCAGGAGCATCAGGGTGGCCGTGGTGAGGACCCCGTACCTGCCCCAGCGCTGGGTGGCGGAGCCCGCCATGCCCGAGCCGAGCATCCCGGCCGTGTAGGACAGGAAGAGCAGGGACGCGACCGCCTGGGACAGGCCGAACGGCTGGTCGGTGAGGCGGAAGCCGAGGACGTTGTACACGGCCATGAACGCGCCCATGAGCAGGAGCGCCTGGGCGTACATGGGGATCAGCCCCCGTGTGGTCAGGGCCGCCTTGAGGCGTCCCCCCCACCGGTCTCCGGCGCCTGTGGGTCGGGGGCGCGGACCGGACTGTCGGCGCGGCAGGACCAGGACGAACACCAGGAGGGCGACCAGGCCGAGGAGGGTGTTGGCGGCGATCCCCCACTGCCAGCCGCCGTGATCGGCGGCGAACCCGGCGAGCAGTCGGCCGCCCATGCCGCCGAGAGGGTTCCCGGCGATGTACAGACCGGTGGCCCTGGGTGCGTCGCGCGGGTGGATCTCCTCGGCGAGGTAGGCCACGGCTGCCGCGGAGACCCCGCCGAGAGCGGCGCCCTGGAGGGTGCGCAGGAGCAGCAGCATCCAGATGTCGGTGGAGAAGGGCACGACGGCGCCCAGGAGGGTGGCCAACAGCAGGGAGAGCACGATGACGCGGGCGCGGCCGACGCGGTCGGCGATGCCGCTCCAGATCAGGGTGAACCCGGCCAGGCCTCCGGTGGACAGCGATACGGCGAGGGCGGTCTGCCCGGCGGAGGTGCCGAAGCCGTCGGCGATGGCGGGCAGGATCGGTTGGACCGACCACAGTTGGGCGAAGGTCGCCACGGCGGCCGCCACGAGGGCGATGACCGTGCGCCGGTAGGCGGCCGTGCCCGCGCGGGGGCGCGGGTCGAGGTTCATGGGGGAACTGGTCACGGTCATGCTTCAACGCTAGGAAGGCCGGTTTCATACGTCCAATGCATGCTTTCACGTTGTTGCATACTGATGTGTATGGATGACCCGGATGTGGACGCGCTGACCCGGACTCTGGCACCCCGGTTGCGGATGGTCGCGGCGGTCGCCCGGACCGAGCACATCACCCACGCGGCCGAGGCGCTGAACATGCCCCAGCCCACGCTGAGCAGGGCCTTGTCCCGCTTGCAGGAGGAGCTGGGGATCGCCCTGGTGGAGCGCACGGGGCGAGGCGTCCGGTTGACGCGCGCCGGTCGGTTGCTGTTGCCGCACGTGGAGCGAGCACTGGACGACCTGCGTCAGGGAGTGGCCGAACTCACGGGTGCCGAGGAGGGTCGGGTGGCACTGACCTTCCTGCCCACGTTGGGGGTGGAGGTGGTGCCGGTGTTGTTGCGGGGGTTTCGCGCCGAGCATCCGGGCGTGCGGTTCACCCTGACCCAGGAGGCGTGGGCGGAGTCGTTGCGCCGGGTGGCCTCCGGCGGCGCGGACCTGGCACTGACCTCACCGCTGCCGTCGGGTCCGGGGCTGGCCTCGGCGGTGCTGCACACGCAGTACCTGCGGTTGGTGGTGCCCGAACACCATCCGTTGGCGGGTGCCGGGGCCGTGTCGCTGGCCGACGTGCGCGACGAGTTCATCCTGCTCAAGCCGGGGCGCGGTGTGCGGCATCTGACGGACCGGCTCGGTGACCGTGCGGGGTTCACGCCCAGGGTGGCCTTCGAGGCCGACGACATCGCGACGGCCAGGGGGCTGGTGGCCGCGGGGCTGGGGGTGTCCGTGCTGCCCGCGCGGCCGAAGGGCGCGTTGGGCGGGACCGTGGAGCTCGCGATCCGGGACGGGCAGGCCGAACGGCCGGTGGGGGTGGTCTGGCCCGAGGAGGGATCCGGCGGAGGGTACGAACCCCCGGCGGTGGCGTCGTTCCGCGACTACGTGCGGCGGGTGGGCCCGAGGGTCATCCCCGATCTCACGGGATGACGGGCCGCCGCCCCTGAGAACACGCCGAAAACCCTTTGTGGGGGCGACGTTCCGGGGCCAGGATGGGTCACCATGAACGCTCGTCACAGCCCCGCCGAGGCCACCGCCTCCCCCACTGTCCGTCCCGTCGCCCTGGTCACCGGGGTGGGCCGCACCGTGGGCATCGGCGCGGCCATAGCCCGGCGCCTGGCGGCCTCCGGCTGGGACGTGGCCAGGACCCAGTGGACCCCCTACGACGACCGCATGCCGTGGGGCGTGGAGAGCGGGGCCACCGACACCGTCGACGCCGAACTGACCGGTCTCGGCGCGGCCACGGTCGCGGTCGAGGCCGACCTCGCCGCCCCCGAGACGCCCGCGCGCGTCCTCGACAAGGTCGAACGACGCCTGGGACCGGTGCGCGCGCTGGTGATGTGCCACTGCGAGTCAGTGGACTCGGGGCTGTTGGACACCACAGTGGAGAGCTTCGACCGCCACTTCGCAGTCAACGCCCGCGCCTCCTGGCTGCTGGTGCGCGAGTTCGGGCGGCGGTTTCGCGACGAGCACGGCAGCGGCCGGATCATCGCCCTGACCAGCGACCACGTGGTGCACAACCTCCCCTACGGGGCGAGCAAGGGCGCGCTGGACCGGATCGTGCTGGCCTCGGCGCGCGAACTCGCGCACCTGGGCGTGACCGCGAACGTGATCAACCCGGGGCCGGTGGACACCGGGTGGATGCCCGAACAGGTGCGCGACGACTGCACCACGCACACCCCGCTGGGGCGCCTGGGCACCCCGCGCGACACCGCGCACCTGGTCGACTTCCTGTGTTCACCCCAGGGAGGCTGGATCAACGGCCAGCTCCTGAACAGCGACGGCGGGATCTCCGCCTAGAACGGGTAGCGGGCGGGGTCGGCCCGCATGGTGATCCACTGGGTCTCGGTGAAGGCCTCCAGGTTGGCGCGGGTTCCACCGAAACGCGCACCCGTGCCGGAGAACCCCACCCCGCCGAAAGGCGCCACCGCCTCGTCGTCGACGGTCTGGTCGTTGATGTGCACGATCCCGCTGGGAATGCGGTCGGCGATCTCCATGCCGCGCATCGGGTTGGTGGTGACCACCCCCAGGGACAGGCCGTACTCGGTGGCGTTGGCCAGCTCCACCAGCTCGTCCACCGTGGAGAAGCGCACCACCGGCGCGACCGGGCCGAACACCTCCTCCGCGTAGGCGGGGGTGTCCGGCCCCACCCGGTCCAGAACCGTGGGCCGGTAGTACAGGTCCTCGTAGGTGCCGCCCGCACGCAGCCTGGCCCCGGCCTCGACGCTACTGGTGACCAGGTGGTGGATCCTGTCGCGCTGGGCGGAGTCGATGACGGGGCCCAACGCCGCGCCGTCCACCTCGGTGCTGCCCACGACCAGGGCGTCGGCCCTGGCCGCGAGGCGTTCCACGTAGGCGTCGGCGATCGACTCGTGCACCAGGTGGCGGCCGGTGGTCATGCAGATCTGCCCCTGGTGCAGGAAGGACCCCCACGCGCCGATGGACGCGGCCTGCTCCACCGCGGCGTCGTCGAGGACGACCAGCGGGGAGTTGCCGCCCAGTTCCAGGTGGGCCCGCTTGAGGTGGCGGGCCGCCGCCTCGCCCACCCGGCGTCCGGCCGGGGTGGAGCCGGTGAAGGAGATGACGCGCACGTGGGGGTCGGCCACCAGCGCCTCTCCGGCCGCGACCCCGCCGGGCAGGACCTGGAACACGCCCTCGGGGACGCCCGCGCGGCGGAAGACCTCGGCCAGGACGGCGCCGCCGCAGATCGCGGTACGCGGGTCGGGCTTGAGGATGACGGCGTTGCCCAGGGCCAGGGCCGGGGCGACCGAGCGGATCCCCAGGATGAGCGGGACGTTGAAGGGGGCGATGACTCCGACCACGCCCGCCGGGACCTGGCGGGAGAAGCTGAGGCGGGGTTGGGCGGTGCGCAGGATCTCGCCGTGCGGCTGGGAGGCCAGGGCGGCCGCCTCGAAGCACTCACCCGAGGCGACGTGTACCTGGAACCCGGCCATCCCGGCGGCGGCCCCGCCCTCGCGGCGCAGCCAGCCGATGATCTCCTCCTCGTGGGTCTCCAGCAGGTCACCGGCGCGGCGCAGGACGGCGGCGCGGCGCTCGTAGGAGGTGGCGGCCCAGTCGGCCTGGGCTCGGGCGGCTCGCGCGGCGGCGTCCCGGACGTCCTCCGCGCCGGCGATGCCGGTGCGGCCCAGGACGGTGCCGGTGGAGGGTGAGACGACCTCGGCGTCCCCGCCCTTGGCCGGGGTCCACGCCCCGGTGAAGACGGCGGACGTGTGGTCCTCGGCGACGAGCAGGCTCACGGTGGTCTCCTTACGGGTGGCGGTTGCAGTGGGTGGTCCGGTGGGTGCCGCGTTCGACGCGCTGGATCCGGGCTCCGCGCGGTTTCCTCCCCTTGGGGCGACTTCGCGGTTCGGCGCGCACCCTCGTTCACGCGAACGGGCTGCGGCCTCACGCACGGAGGACCACGACGGTGCCGGATGGCGGGTTCGCACGGGGACGAGAACGGGGAGCCGGTGCACGCCGAGCGGGACCGTCCCGGCCCGTGTCCGGGGTGGGCGAAGGCGCGTCCGGGGGTGGGGCGTATCGCGGCTCCGGCCGTGAGGGGTGGAGGCCGCACCAGCCAGGCTCGTACGACTGACGAACACACGTTCTGAAAGCGAACCTAGGTGATCCGTGACACAGGGTCAAGGCGCGTCCGGGGCACGCGGGGGACACGCGGACCCCGCGAGATCGGGCGACCGGGCCTGGTCAGGGCCGCTTCGGAGCGTCGAACCCGCAGTCGCGCGAACCCACGGGCCCCGCCGAGAGGGGCGGCCGGGCGCGGACCAAGCGGGGGGACCGGGGGCCGGGAGACGGAATCGACCGACGCGCGAGCACCGACACCCGTCCCGACCACGGACACAGGACAGGATAGGGTAGCCTAACCAAACAGCCACACGGCGGGGTGCTCCCCCGACGCAGCCCCCGTGTGCGCGCAGCAGTGAGTACCACCCGATTGGACGTGGACCCGTGCGGCTACCCACCGCCCCGGACGGCCGACGAGGCTGTTCGGCCCTGGCCCGCTACACCGACGAGCAGATCGCGGGCACCGCCGGCCGTACCGGCGGATGGCTGCTGATCGAGCACGACGGACCCTGGCGCCATCCGGCCTTCGCCAGTGAGGGCCTGGACAGGGCGGTCGTCTCGGAGCTGTCGCGACGCATCGCCGGGCGCGACGTCCGCCCCCAGCTCATCAAACGCCCCGGTGCCCGGGAACGCGCCAGGAACGGCCGCCCGCTGCGCGCCTACCTCGTTCACACCAGCCGCACGCACCCCTGGGTGCGCAGGGTGGACTTCCACAACCTCGCGGAACTCCTGGACATCGACGTCACCGCGGCCGAACGCCCCGAACCGCCCGCGTTCGGCCAGCCCGTGGACCACACCCTCTACCTGGTCTGCACCCACGCCAAGAAGGATCCCTGCTGCGCGATGCTGGGCCGCCCGGTCGCCGCCGCCCTGGCCGGTGGGGAGGCCGAGGTCTGGGAGACCACCCACGTGGGCGGTGACCGCTTCGCCGCCAACCTCGTGGCCCTGCCCCAGGGCGTCTACTTCGGTCGGCTGACCCCGGAGGGAGCCCAGGACACGGTCGCCGCCTTCGAGCGCGGTCTGGTCCTGCCCGAGAACTACCGGGGCCGCTGCACCGACTCCTCCCCCGCGCAGGCCGCCGAGGCAGCGCTGCGCGCGCGGCTCGGCTTCCCGGTGGGTGTCGACGCGCTCACCCACCTCACCGAGGAGGAGACCGAGACGGGCGCCCGGATCACCCTGGGCCACGACGGCGGCCTGTACTCGGTCGAGGTGGAGACCGAGGAGGGCACGGAGTGCCCCAGCACGTGCTCGGCGCTCTCTCCCACCCGTCCGGTCTTCCACCGGGTACGCAACATCAGCGGGGAGCGCAGCGGCGCCCCGGTCTGATCCGGGGCGCGGGAGCTGGGGGACACGAGCCGGAGACCGGCCCCGTGGCGCGGGGCCGGTCCCCGTCACGTCGGGGTCCTCACCCCGAGCGCGCGATGGCGATGGTCGCCCCCAGGCGGTGCCCCGCCTCGTAGAACATGTACTCCCTGCCGCCGTCGACCGCGTAGGAGGGCGCGGCCGAGCGCCCCGAGTCCGGCGGACCGGACAGCGGGGTGTGCACCACTCCCATGTGGCGGCGCGTCCCGAAGTCCCGGCCCACCTCCGTCATCCGGATGTCGCCCCGGTCGGTGTGGTAGACGACGTAGGTGCTGCCGCCCCTGATGACCAGGTGCGGGCCGGACAGATTGGCCAGGCCGACGTCGGCGTGGCTGACCAGCGGTTCGGGGTCGAAGTCGAACGTGATGCCGTCCGCCGACCACCCCCAGCCGATGGACCGGTTGTCCCCGGTGCTGTTGCGCATGAACACCATGACGTAGCGCGCGCCCCGGTCGGGCAGGGGGTGGTCGAAGACGCGCGCGTAGGAGGCCTCGGTGGTTCCCGGGACCATGCTCGTGGTCAGGACCTCGCCCTCGTAGGAGAAGTTCACGCCGTCGCTCGAACGGGCCAGGCGGGTGGTGTGGTTCTCCCCGTGGAAGTACAGCCACATCTCCCGGTGCTCGGCGTTCCACAGCGCGTGCGGTGAGGACACGTGGCTGACCCTGTAGTGCGGCTCCCACACGTTGGAGACGATCGGGTTGCCCGGGTGTTCGGTGAAGGGGCCCTCCAGGTCGTCGCCGTAGGCGAGGCAGAGGCCACCGGGGTCCTCATGCGGGGCGTAGTAGAGGAGGAAGCGGCCGGGGGCGTCGGGCAGTCGTCCACCGGTCCCCCGGATGCAGGGGAAGATCAGCTCACCGGTCGGGTTGTAGGCCAGCGACGAGGTGTCCAGCGCCTCGCGCAGGTACGTGAACGGGGGCAGGACGTCGGCGGCCGTGGTCGAGGCGTGGGCGGCGGCCGCCGGGACCGCCCCCGTGGCGAGGAGGGCGGCGGCGCCGGTCCCGAGCAGCGCCGTGCGGCGGTCGACGCGGCCACTGGAGGACGACGGGCGTGGTGGGGGCTGGTTCTCCGGGTTCGCGCGGGCGTCGGGCATGACGGGTCCCTTCCGGAGCGGGGGTCGGGGGACGCGCTCCAGGACCCCTGAGTGTTCACCAGCGCCGATACGCCGGTCAAGGGCCTAATACGTATTAGTGAAACCCTGCGGTCACCTGCCGGAAATCGGCGTTCCTCCCCTTGACACCGAGCATGAGCCAGCTCACAGTCATGGACTAATGCGCATTAGCACGCCCCCTCGGAGGAGTGACAGGTGAACCATCCCAGGCCGACCGGACGGCGCAGACCCCGCCAGTCCGACATCGCCAGGCTGGCGGGTGTCTCCCAGGCCACCGTCTCCCTGGTCCTGCGCGGCACACCCGCCGGCATGGCCCTGGCCAAGCCCACACGGCAGAGCGTCCTGGACGCGGCCGAGGAGCTCGGGTACGTGCCCGACCCCGTCGCCACCCGGCTGGCCTCGGCCACCAACGCCATGCTCGGCCTGTACACCTTCAGCTCGACCTTCCCCACGGACGTGGCGCACTCCTACTACCCGATCCTGGTCGGGGTGGAGGAGGAGGCGGCCGCCCAGGGACAGGACCTGATCCTGTTCACGGGTTCGGCCCGCGCCGCCGAACGCGCCGACGACCCCGCCGCCGTCCGTCGCGTCCGGGTGGCCGACGGCTGTCTGTTCTTCGGCCGGCACGTGCCCGAGGAACCCGTCCGGCGTCTGGTCGAGGACGGATTCCCCTTCGTCTACATCGGCCGCCGCGACGAACCCGGCGTGCCCTACGTCGGGGCGGACTACGTGTCGGCCTCGGCCGGGGTGGTGGCCCGGCTCGCCGCCCTGGGCCACCGCACCCTGCGCTACCTGCGCGAACACGACCAGGCCCCGGCGTCGGCGGACCGCGAGGAGGGGGTCCTGAAGGGGGCCCGGGAGGCCGGGCTGGACACCGCCGACCTGGTGGTGCGCACCGACGGCAGCGACCTGGACGCCCTGCTGCGGGACTGGCGCGCGGCGGGCGTCACCGCGGTGGTGGTCGAGCAGACCGACACCGGGGCCGCCCTGGACGGGCTGAGCGCCGCCGTCGACCACGCGGGACTGCGCTGCCCCGAGGACCTCTCCCTGGCCCTGCTCGGCGCGCCCACCGGAACCCGGGGCACGGCCCCGGGAGGAGGGGCGGACTTCGGCGGCTTCGTCGTACCGATGCGCGCGATGGGACGCGACGCGGTCCGACTGCTCCTGCGCCTGATCGAGGGTGACCGCTGCGGGCCCACCCGGCGACTCCTGCCCTGCGAACCGGTCGAGGGCGCCACCCTCGCCCGGCCCCCGATGCCCCACCCCCGAAAGGACTGACATGACCCGCAGCAGTACCGAGATCCTCGTGGTCGGCGCCGGACTGGGCGGGGTCGCCGCGGCCCTGGCCGCCGCCGACTCCGGCCGCCGCGTGGTGCTCACCGAGCCGACCGACTGGATCGGCGGCCAGCTCACCTCCCAGGCCGTACCCCCGGACGAGCACCCGTGGATCGAGCGGTTCGGATGCACCGCCTCCTACCGACGCCTGCGCGAGGGGATCCGCGACCACTACCGTCGCGTGTACCCCCTGCGCGCGGAGGCCGCCGCCGAGCGCGACCTCAACCCCGGCGCGGGCCGGGTGAGCAAGCTCTGCCACGAGCCCCGCGTGGCCCTGGCCGTGCTGGAGGAGATGCTGGCCCCCCACCGCTCGGCGGGGCGCGTCACCGTCCTGCTCCGCCACCGCCCGGTGGAGGTCAGCGCTGACGGCGACCACGTCCGGGCGGTGGTCCTGGAGGACCACGAGGGCGGGCGGCACACCGTCGAGGCCGCCTACGTCCTGGACGCCACCGAGGACGGCGACCTGCTGCCGATGGCCGGGATCGCCCACGTCACCGGGGCCGAGGCCCGGTCCGAGCACGGCGAGCCGCACGCACCCGAGACGGCCGACCCCGCCAACCTCCAGGGGATCACCTACTGCTTCGCCGTGTCCCACCACGAGGGTGAGGACCACACCATCGAGCGCCCGGCCATGTACGACTTCTGGCGTTCCTACCGGCCGGACTTCTGGCCCGGGCCGCTGGTGGGCTTCTCCGCGCCCGACCCCCGCACCCTGGAGCCGGTCGCGCGGACCTTCGTGCCCAACCCCGGGACGGACCCGCTCGCGATCGACGCCGACCAGAGCGCCGACGCCGGGGACAAGGAACTGTGGGGGTTCCGCAGGATCCTGGCCCGTGGGCTGCACGCGCCCGGCGCCTTCGCATCCGACATCACCCTGGCCAACTGGCCGCTGAACGACTACTGGCTCCTGCCCGCCCTGGAGATCGAGGGGGTGGTGGACGCCGACACCGTGCGCCGGGCCCACGAGGAGGCCCGCCAGCTCTCGCTGTCGGTCCTGTACTGGCTCCAGACCGAGGCTCCCCGGGCGGACGGCGGCACCGGCTTCCCCGGGCTCCGGCCCCGCCCCGACGTCACCGGCGCACCGCACGGGCTGGCCAAGGCCGCCTACGTGCGCGAGTCCCGTCGGATCAGGGCCGTCACCACCGTCACCGAGCAGGACGTCTCCCTCGACCTGCGGGGACCGCACGGCATCGTGCGGCGCCACGACTCGGTGGGGGTGGGCAGCTACCGCATCGACCTGCACCCGTCCACGGGCGGCGACAACTACGTGGACATCGCCAGCGTGCCCTTCGAGATCCCCATGGGAGCGCTCCTGACCGAACGCGCGACCAACCTCCTGCCCGCCGCCAAGAACATCGGCACCACCCACATCACCAACGGCTGCTTCCGTCTGCACCCCGTGGAGTGGAACGTCGGCGAAGCCGCCGGGCGGCTGGCCGCCTTCGCCCTGGACCACGACACCACGCCGCACTCCGTGCACGAGAAGACCGACCTCCTCCGGGAGTTCACCGCGCTGCTGGACCGTACCGGCGTGGAGCGCAGCTGGCCCGACGTCCGCGGCTACTGACGTCAGCGCACGCTGCACCCCCCAGGCACCACCGCACAGACAGGCCCCCCATGAGCGACCCGACACCACCCCCGGCCCGCGACCCCGTACGCGTCGGCATCGACGTCGGCGGAACCTTCACCGACGCCGTCGCCGTCAGCGCCACCACCTACGCCCTCCTGGGACAGGTCAAAGTACCCACCAGCCACGACCACGCCGACGGCGTCGCCCACGGCATCATGACCGCCCTGGAACGGCTGCTCGACGACATCGGTGTGAGCGCCGACGACGTCGGCTTCCTCGCGCACGGCACCACCCAGGCCACCAACGCCCTGCTGGAGGGCGACGTCGCCACCATCGGGATCGTGGGGGTGGGCACCGGATTCGACGCCCTGGCCAACCGGCGCCTGCGCTCCCTGGGCAAGCTGCGACTCGACTCCGGCCGCGCCCTCCCGGTCCGCTACGCCGCCCTGCGCACCCCCGAGAGCACCGAGGCCGCCCTGGCCAGTGTGGACGCCGTCCTCTCCGAGGGCGCGGAGGTGGTCGTGGCGGTGCAACCGTTCAGCGTGGACGACCCCGCCGGCGAGCGGTCCGTACTGGAGGCCGCGGGCGCGCGCGGAGTGCCCGCCACCGCCACCCACGAGATCACCCGGCTCTACGGCCTGGGCAAGCGGGCGCGCACGGCCGCGCTCAACGCCGGGGTGATGCCCCGCATGCTCCAGACCGCCGACCTGGTCGAACGCAGCATCCAGCGGGCGGGGGTGCGCGCGCCCCTGATGGTGATGCGCTGCGACGGCGGCGTGATGTCCCTGCCGGAGATGCGCCACCGCCCCCTGCTCACGGTCCTGTCCGGACCCGCCGCCGGGGTCGCCGGGGCCCTCATGGGAGAGAAGGTGAGCGAGGGCGTCTTCCTGGAGACCGGGGGCACCTCCACCGACATCAGCGTCGTCCGGCGCGGCCGCGTGCAGATCCGCCACACCCAGCTGGGCGGCAGGGAGACCTACCTGTCCGCGCTGGACGTGCGCACCGTCGGTGTCGGAGGCGGGTCACTGGTCCGGATCAGCAGCACGGCGCCCGGTGCGGCCTCCCTGACCGGCGTCGGCCCGCGCAGCGCGCACATCGCCGGGCTCCCCTACGCCTGTTTCGCCGACCCCGAGGAACTGCGGGGCGCGCGCCTGGCCCTGGTGAGTCCGCTCGACTCCGACCCGGCCGACCACGCCGTCCTGGAGGCCGGCGGACGGCGCTTCGCCCTCACCGTCACCTGCGCGGCCAACGCCGCCGGGCTGGTCCCCGAGGGCGACCACGCCCGTTCGGAGGCCGCCACCGCCAGGCTGGCCCTGGAACCACTGGCCCAGGCCCTGGGCACCGACGCGGTGACCGCCGCCCGCCGGGTGCTGCACACCGCCACCGAACGCGTCACCGAGGTGGTGGACGCCCTCGTGGACGACTACCGCCTGGACCGCGACGTGTGCTCACTGGTCGGCGGCGGCGGGGGCGCCGCCACCGTCACCCCCTACCTGGGCGAACGCACGGGCATGGCCGCGCGCATCGCCGCCCACAGCGAGGTGATCAGCCCCCTGGGCGTGGCCCTGGCCCTGGTCCGCGAGACCGTGGAGCGCATCATCCCCGACGCCACCCACGCCGACGTCCTCACCGTGCGCACCGAGGCCGAGCGGGCCGTCCTCGACCAGGGCGCCGACCCGGCCGCAGTGGAGGTGGACGTCACCGTCGACCCCCGGCGCAACCTGGTCACCGCCGTGGCCACCGGCGCCACCGCGCTGCGCGCCAAGGACCGCGCGGCCACCACCGACGAGGCGGCCGCGCGCGCCGCTGCCGCCGCCAGCCTGGACGCCCGCCCCGGCGACCTCACCGAGTTCGCCGCCAACGGCCAGTACCGGATCCTGGGCCTGGTCCGCCGCCCGGGCGGCCGTCTCGGCCGGTTCGCCCGCCCCCGCACGCACGTGCGCGTCGTCGACGCGGAGGGGGTCGTGCGGCTGCACAGCGCCGACGCCGAGGTGGACACCCTCGTCGCAGGGCAGGCCGAGGGGGCGCTGCGGGACCTGGTCGCCGAACGCACCGTCTACGGTGACGGCGGCGCCGTGCCGCCCGCGGTGTGGCTCCTGCTCGGCCCCAAGCTCGCCGACCTGTCGGGAGTGATGGACCCCGGCCACCTACTGGCCCTGGCGGGGACCGAGATCGCCCGGCGCGGCCCCGAGGAGCCCGTGGTGGTCCTCATGGAGCGGCGCCGATGACGGCCCCGGTACCGGGATCCGGCGACGGCCCGGACCCGCGCCCCGGTCCCAGCCTCCGTGAGCGGTACGCGCGCATCGCGCGTACTCCGGAGGAGGAGCTCGCCGCCGACCTGCTCGCACTCACCCCCACTCACGAGGGCCGGGAGCGGGCGGACCTGCTCGCCTGGGCAGGACACGCCCTGGAGTTCGGCCGCGAGATGGCCGACGTCCCGGACACCTCCGGGCACGTGACGGACGTCGAGGTGACCGAGCAGGCCCGGGGCGGGGTCCGCACCGACCAGATCCTGCTCGCCGAGTACCTGCACCGTTCCTCGGGGTCCCTCGTCGTGGTCTACACCGACGCCCTCGACTACGCCCAGCGCGTCGCCAGCGCCGCCGGGTGGGGCCCGGACTACCCGCGCGCGGCCGTGCGCCGGGCCGCACTCGCCCACGAGGAGGCGCACCGCCTGCTGCACGGTGAGCGCGGCCGGGCCCTGCGCCGGAGGATCGACCACACCGCGCTGCGGATCGGGCCGCTGCGCCTGCGCGGCCACGTGGTCGGCGCCGACGAGATCGCCGCGCACGCCTACGCCCACCACCGCTGTTCCCTGCGCCGCAGCCCGATCGCGCTCACGGCCGCCATCGCGGCCTCCCTCGTCCACAGGGGCCCGCACCGGCCGGGACCCAGCACCCCTCCCGGAGACCACCCGTGACCGCCTTCGGCATCCTGTTCGCCATGGCGGTGGGCGTCAGCCTCATGCTGACCCGCCGCCTGCCCACCGCGTTCGCCCTCGTTCTGCTCTCCGTCGCGATCGCGCTGATCGCCGGAGCCCCGCTCACCGGAGAGGAGGACAGCGTCGTCGGGACCGTCCTCCAGGAGGGGGCACCGCGCCTGTCGGCGACCATGATCGCCATCCTCCTGGGCAGCTGGCTGGGCACCCTGATGTCCGAGACCGGCATCGCCTCGACCCTGGTCCGCAAGATCGTGGAGTTCGGCGGTGAACGCCCCTCGGTCGTGGCCGTCGGGGTGTTCCTCGTCGCGATCCTGTGCGGCAGCATCACCGGCTCCGCACCGGCCGCGATGCTCGCCGGAGTCGTCGGCATCCCCGCCATGATCGCCGTGGGGGTGACCCCGACCGTCGCCGCCGGGACCGTGCTGGTGGGGATTGCCGCCGGTGTGCCCCTGGAACTGATCAACTGGCAGTTCCTGTCCGACGCCATCGGCGTACCCGTCTCCACCGTCCAGCACTTCCAGCTGCGGCTGTTCCCGATCGCCCTGGTGGGCGGGCTGGCGTACATCCTCGTCGAAATGCGGCGCAGGGGCGCACGGCACACGTGGTCGGTGCGTGTGCCCGCCGCGTCCGGCGGCGGCTCCGACCGTCCCGCCACCCGCCGGGAGCGGGCGGCCGAGCGGCGGCGTCGGCGCGGTGACGCCCCCTGGTACGCGCTGGTCACACCGCTGGTCCCGATCGTTCTGGCGCTGGGGTTCGAGGTCCCCATCATCCCGTCACTGCTGGCCGGTGTGGTCTTCGCCCTGTTCACGGCCGTCCCGTGGCGGGAGGCGTCCGCGACGGCGCTGCGCACCCTCTACCGGGCCTTCGACGTGGCGGCCCCGCCCATCGTGCTGTTCATCGCGATCGGCATGCTGCTCGCCGCCGTGGGACTGCCCGGCGCGGTCACCGCGCTCAGCCCGGTGGTCACACTGATCAGCCCGAGCAGCCCCTGGCTGTTCGTCCTGGTGTTCGCGCTCCTGGTGCCGTTGAGCCTCTACCGGGGTCCGATGAACATCTTCGGGCTCGGCGCGGGGGTGGCCGGGGTGCTCGTCTCGGGGCACATCTACCCCGCTCCCGCCGTGCTGGGGCTGATGGCCTCCTACGGCCAGGTGCTGGGGGTGTCCGACCCCACCAGCACGCAGACGGTGTGGGCCTCGCAGTACGCGGGGGTGCGGCCCGAGCGGTCCATGCTCTCCACCCTGCCCTACACCTGGGTGATCGCCGTGGCCGGACTCGTCCTGGTGGTCTTCCTCTACCTGCTCTGACCCGCGGAGACGAGGAAGGGGGTGGTGGGACCGCGCGGTCCCACCACCCCCTCGCCCAGGGTCGGTTCGGAAGGTCAGCCCCAGAAGCCGAAGCTGAACAACAGGAAGTTCGTGGCGGCCATCGCGGCCAGCGCCAACACCGCGCCCACCACGAAGGACGTCCGCAGCGAGCGGATCAGATACTCCAGGGACACCATGTTGTTGAGCAGGAAGTAACCCAGCATCATCGCGTGGAGGAACCCGTCGACGCTCCACGGCTCGAAGTAGAAGACGGAGCCGGTCCACATATCGGCCTCGGCCGTGAACCACGCCCACGCCAGCGCCGCCCCGTACCCCAGGGGGATCTGGATCAGCGGGATGATCATCAGCGGCAGCAGCTTCACGAAGCCCCACAGCCCCGGCTGGTCGGCACGGCGCGCCTCGGCCTGGGCCCGGCGGGCGGCGTCCTGCTCGGCCCGCATCCGGTCGCGGTGGGCGCGCTCGGCCTCCTGGCGGCGCCGCTGCTCCTCCTGCTGTTCCTGGGAGCGACGTTGCTGCTCCTGGCGCTGGCGCTGCTGCTCCATCTGCCGCTGACGCTGTTGCTCGGCCTGGCGGTACTGGCCGTCCGGCTGCTGGCGCGGGTCGGTGCGCTGGTCGCGGCGCCCGCCGTAGAGGTCCGCGTAGGGGTCCTCCTCGCTCGGCCCGCCCTGGCCACCCTGACCGTACTGCTGGGTCTGCTGGTACTGCTGCGTCTGCTGGAACTGGGCCGTGGGCGGGACCTGGCCGGGCTGACCCGGCGCCTGGGTCCCCGGGAAGCCCGCCGTGGGCTGGTGGGGAGC
>NZ_ANAE01000091.1 GCF_000341265.1 Nocardiopsis prasina DSM 43845
CGGCGCCACCTGCGTGGACTGGTCGTCCCCGAAGGCGCCCGCCGCGGCGGCTCCGGCCACCGCTCCGGCCGCGCCGCCCAGCGCGGCGGCCCCGCCCGCGCCGAGGGCCTCGGTCCGCTGGTGGCCGCCGGTCGCGCCGGGATCGCCCGCCGAGGTCGCCAGGGCCTTGTTGACCTTGGCCACCTGCTCCTGCACGCCCATCATCACGGCCGGAGGAAGCCAGGAGGACCCGGCGTGCACGTCACCCAGGTAGTCGAGGATCTCGCCCGGCCCCGGCCGCCCCCGCACGTCCTTGGACAGACAGGCCGCGATCAGGTGGCGCAGCGACTCCGGGACGGCGGACAGGTCCGGCTCCCGGCTGATGATGCGCATGACCATCGTGGGCATGTTGCCCTCACCGAACGGCCCGGTCCCAGCCGCCGCGAAAGCCAGCACCGCGCCGTAGGCGAACAGGTCGCTGGCGGGGGTGAGCTCGGAGCCCTGCACCTGCTCGGGGCTCATGAACCCCGGCGTGCCGATCACCGACTGGGTCGCGGCGGTGCCGTCGGTGGCCCGCGCGATACCGAAGTCGATCACCCGGGGCCCGTCCTCCGACAGGAGCACGTTGCCGGGCTTGAGATCGCGGTGGATCAGCCCGACCCGGTGGATCTCCGCCAGCGCCTCGGCCAGGCCCGCCGCCAGGACCCGCACGCTCGCCTCGGGCAGCGGGCCGTGGGCCTGCACCGCCTCGTCCAGGGGAAGCGAGGGCACGTAGGAGGTCACCAGCCATGGCACCTCGTCGTCGGGCCCGGCGTCGATGACCGGGGCGGTGAACGCCCCGCTGACCTGACGCGCCGCAGTGACCTCGCGGGCGAACCTCTGCCGGAAGGAGGGGTCGCTGGCCAGGTGCGGGTGGATGCGCTTGATCGCGACCGCTCGGCCGCCGGCCGAGCGCCCGAAGAACACCTGACCCATGCCACCGGCGCCCAGGCGACCGATCAGCCGGTACCGACCGACCCGCTCCGGATCAGAGTTCTCTAGCGGCCCCAACGTCCTCAACCTCCGGCTCTGCGGCGTCTTCCTACCGAACGGGGCCCCAGTCTAGGCCTTGGCCACCCCCTCCGGACCACCGTCACGATGTGTGATCCGCCCCGGTGCCCCGGGGTTCGCGCGAACCCGCAGGAGGAAGCCGGGGAACTCTCGTGGACAACGACGCGAACGGAAGGAACGAGCGGTCCCCGGGGCGCGGTTCCCACCTGGCCACAGACGGCCAACTCCCGCGTTCGCCCCGGGTACGGGGGCCGGGAGGCCTAGGCTCGGAGGGTCACCGAGAGGAGCCATCAAGCATGCGGACACTCGACACCCTCCGTATCGACGCCCAGCTCCGTCTGGCCCACGGCGTGTCGTGGCTCACGGCGCAGCGCGGCGACCACCCCAGCCGCCTCCTGCACTGGCCCTGGCGGCAGAACCCCTACCCGACCTACCGCAGGATGCGTGAGGAGGGCCCGGTGGTTGCCAGCAGGCTCCAGTTCAGGGCCGCCACCACCCGGGCCGCCGTGGACGAGATCCTGCGCTCGCGCGACTTCGGCGTGGAGCCGCCCGAGGGCGTCGAGGTCCCCGAGCAGTACCGCGCCGTCGACCTGTCCTTCCTCCAACGGGACCCGCCGGACCACACCCGGCTGCGCAAGCTCGCCCGCCCGGCGTTCAGCCCGCGCCGCATGACCGAGTACCGCGCCGAGATCGAGAAGATCACCGCCGACCTCCTCGACGGGGTCCTGGCCCGCGACGGGTTCGACCTCATGCGCGACTTCGCCCAGCCCCTGCCCATCAAGGTGATCAGCCGCCTGCTGGGCGTCCCCGAGCGCGACGACGCCGACTTCGTGCGGATCGGCTACGTGATCGGCGGGGCACTCGACGGGGCCAGCTCGGCGCGTCACCTGCGGGAGATCCAGGACGCGACGGCAGAATTGGACCAGTTGTTCGCGCGTCTGATGGCCGACCGCCGAGCCGAACCACGCGAGGACGTGGTCTCCACCCTGGTCGCGCAGACCGACGACGGGGAGCTGACCGCCGCCGAACTGAGCGCGATGTGCCGTCTGCTGCTGGTGGCCGGGTTCGAGACCACGGTGAACCTGATCGGGAACGGGGTGATGGCGCTGCTGCGCCACCGGGAACAGTGGGAGCGGCTGGTCGCCGATCCCGGACTGGCCACCGGCGCCGTCGAGGAGGTCCTGCGCTTCGACTCGCCCGTCCAGCTCACCGGACGCTGGTCCCGGACGGACACCGAGGTCCAGGGGGTCCCGGTACGGGCCGGTCAGCAGGTCATGTGCCTGATCGGATCGGCCAACCGGGACCCGGGGCACTTCACCGCCCCCGACCGGTTCGACATCACCCGGGCCGACGCCGGTGAGCACCTGTCCTTCTCCGGCGGGGCCCACTACTGTCTGGGCGCTCCCCTGGCCCGCTTGGAGGGCGAGATCGCGCTGCGCGCGCTGGCGGAGCGGGCCCCCGGGCTGCGGCCCACCGCGATGCCCACCCGGCGGGGCACGCTGACCGTGCGGGCCCTGTCCGCGTTCCCGGTGTCCGCCGGGGGCCGGTAGAGGGTGGGAGCCGACGGGGTACGGGGGGCCGTCCGGAACGGCTGGCGTTCGGCCACGCGCGGAAGGGGTGTCCTGCTTTCGGCGGGAGCGGTGTGCGTGGTCGTCTTCCTGGTGGTGGCGGTGCTGGCGTTGGTCCTCCCCGGACCGGGCCAGGAGCCGTCGAGTGAACTCCCGGCCCTGGCGGGGTCGCACGGGATCGAGCTGGGTGTGGCCGTGGCCGTGAACCCGCTGACCCACGAAACCGAGTACCGGGACGTGGTGACCGACCACTACACCTCGGTGACGGCGGAGAACACCATGAAGTGGCAGTACGTCCAACCCGAGCGCGGCTCCTTCGACTGGAGCGGACCGGACGCGGTGGTGGGCTTCGCCGAGGACCACGGGCTGTCGGTGCGCGGGCACACGCTGCTGTGGCACAACCAGCTGCCGGCCTGGCTGGCGCAGGGGTCCTTCGACCCCGACGAGCTGCGCGAGGTGATGCGAGAGCACTTCGGCGCGGTGATGGGCCGCTACCAGGGGCGGGTCGCCTCATGGGACGTGGTCAACGAACCCTTCGAGGACGGTTCCCCACGGCTGCGCGAGAACCTCTGGTACCAGACCCTGGGCGAGGACTACGTCGCCGAGGCGCTGCGGGCTGCGCACGACGCCGACCCTGGGGCGAAGCTCTACATCAACGAGTTCGGAGTGGAGGGCAGCGGCGCGAAGGCCGACGCCCTGTACGAGCTCGCCTCGGACCTGCTGGACCAGGGCGTGCCGCTGCACGGGATCGGGTTCCAGGGCCACTTCGTGCACGGGAACGTGCCCGAGGACCTGGCCGAGAACATGCGGCGCTTCGCCGACCTGGGCCTGGACGTGAAGATCAGCGAACTGGACGTGCGCATCCCCGAACCGGCCAGCGACGAGCACCTCTCGGCCCAGGCCGACGAGTACCGGCACGTCCTGGAGTCCTGCCTGGCGGTGTCACGGTGCGTGGGCGTGACCGTGTGGGGGGTGAGCGACGCGCACTCGTGGATCCCCGAGTGGTTCCCGGGGTACACGGCCGCGCTTCCCTTCGACGACGACCACGCTCCCAAACCCGCGCTGGCCGGTATGGTCGAGGCCCTCCGCCGGGGCCGACGGGCCCATGGACGGGTCCCGGGAAGGTAACGGTGTTCGGTACGCGTTAGGCACGTGCCCCGCCGACACTCCTTCGTCACGACCCGACGACGAAGGACCAAGGAAACCATGGACGAGACCACTCCCCCGATCCCCGTTCCGCCAGCGCTCGCCGCGACGCTCGACCGGTTCTTCGGCCCCGCTTGGGCCCGGGACCTGCCCCGGTTGGCCGCCCGCCAGTGCGACCGGTGGGGCCTACGGCCCACGGGGGCTCCCATGCACGGCGCCGTGGCGCTCGTCGTCCCGGTGGAGCGGGCGGACGGTTCCCCGGCCGTGCTCAAGGTGCAGCCGGTGGACGAGGAGACCGAGGGTGAACCCGTGGCACTGCGCGCCTGGAACGGTGACGGCGCGGTGCGGCTGTTGGACCACGACCCCGGCACGGGGGCGATGCTGCTGGAGGCCCTGGACCCCGCACGGCGGCTGGACTACGTACCCCTGAACGAGGCGCTGGAGGTGATCGGCTCCCTGCTGGGCCGACTCGGCGCCCGACCCGGGCCGCCCGGGATGCGCGACCTGGGGACCATGGCGCTGCGCATGGCGCGCAACGCCGAAGCCGTGGTCGGCTCCGAGCGGGTGCAGGCCCGGACCCGTGCGCGCCTGGGACGGTGGGCGGGGCTCGCCCGAGAACTGGCCACCGAGCCCGGCGACCGGCTGCTCCACTGGGACCTGCACTACGGGAACGTGCTGGCACCGCTGCCCGGTTCGGATCGGAGGCCGTGGCTGGCCATCGACCCCAAACCGCTGGTGGGCGACGCGGGATTCGAGCTGCTGCCCGCGCTGCGCAACCGGTGGGAGGAGGCAGAGGCCACCGGCGACGCGGTCCGGGAGACCCGGCGCCGCTTCGACCTGCTGACCGAGGTGGCGGGGCTGGACCGCGAGCGGGCCCGCGCCTGGACGCTGGTGCGGGTCCTGGAGGACAGCCTCTGGGAGATCGAGGGCGGCGCGGCGGAGATGTCCGGGTTCCAGGCCGCGGTGGCGCGGGCCCTGGACACCTGACCTGGCAGGGGTCGCGGCTGCCCCGGACGTCCGGTCCCACTCGGGAACTGCCTCGGGAACCGCGCTGCCGGGGCCACAGCCCCTCCAAGGGCGTAAAGGACCTGGTCCCGACCGAGTTCGCGCCTGCTGGCGAACTCGACCCCCTGGGCCACCGGGCAGAGGGCCTCGACGCCCTCGGTGAACCGCGAGACGGTGTTCGGATCGTGGTGATCGTCGACCGCCTCAGCCGCCCGGGACGGGGGCGGCGCCCACCAGGTCCTCCTTACCCCTCGGCGCAGGCCGCTGCGCGCCCGACGCGGCCCGGCGGTGTTCGGTGGGCGTGGTGCCGCGCAGCCGCTTGAAGGCCGCGCTCAGGGCGAAGGCGTTGGAGTAGCCGACCCTGCGCGCGATCGCCTCCACGGTGGTGTCGGACTCACGGAGCAGGTCGGCGGCCCGCCCCACCCGCCAGTCGGCCAGGTAGGTCATGGGCGGGACCCCCACCAGCGCGCGGAAGTCGCGGGCCAGGGTGGCACGGGAGACCCCGCAGTGTTCGGCCAGCAGGGCCACGGTCCAGGGGCCGTCCGGGCGGTTGTGCATCAGGCGCAGCGCCTGGCCCACCACCGGGTCGTCCATCGCGGTGTACCAGGCGGGTGGACGGGCCCCGGGGCGGTCGAACCAGGCGCGCAGCATGGTGATCAGGGCCAGGTCCAGCAGGCGGTCCAGGACCAGTTGCTGGCCGGGGGCCGGGCAGTCGATCTCGGCGGTGATCAGGTCGCGGAGCCAGTCGTGGCACTCGTCGCCCGGGACGACCAGGACGGGCGGCAGCGCGGAGACCAGACGCTGACTGAGGTCACCGGCGACCTCGTAGTAGCCGCTGAGCAGGAGGTCCGAGGAGTCCGGGGACTCGCCGTAGGTACGCAGCCCCTGGCTGGCCTCCTCGGGCAGGGCGGCGCCGTCCGGCCCCAGGCAGGTGTCGCGGTCCAGGACCGTACAGGTCACCGGTGCTGTGGCGGGGTGGGCGACGGTGTGCGGACCGGGAGCGCGCAGGATGGCGGTGTCCCCGGCGGCCAGCGCGAGAGGCTCGCCGTCCTCCGGGACGATCCAGGCCCGTCCGCGCACCATGGTGACCAGTGTGAGCGGTGAGCTGTGGGCGAACCGCACGGCCCAGGGCGGGTTCATGACCGACCTGCTGAAGAGCGCCCCTCGGGCGCGGACCCCGTCCAGAAGGTCCGAAAGTGCATCCATGCCGCCAGCGTAGACGATGGGATATCCGATTGAGCTTCTGGGCCATGGATCGTCTCAGACTGTCGGGGTTGAATCATGGTCATGACAGAGCACACGACACAACGGACGACACGTCCGGTCCTGGTGACCGGAGCGACGGGGATGACCGGCAGCCGGGTCCTGGCCCAGCTGAGGGAACGGGGCGTGGCGGTGCGGGCGGCCTCCCGTTCCTCCGAGTGGCGGTTCGACTGGAACGACCCGACCACCTGGGACCGGGTCCTGGACGGCGCAGGGGCCGTGTACCTGGTGCAGAACGACGAGGACCCGCGGATCCCGGAGTTCGTGGGGCGAGCCGTGGCACTCGGGGTGGAGCGGATCGTCCAACTGTCGGCGCGCGGCGTCGACGGCCCCGCGTACCCCGAGAGCGGGGACGAGTCCCCCGCGCACCTGGTGGCGGAGCGGGCGGTGCGGGCCAGCGGCCTGGAGTGGACGATCCTGCGTCCGAACTGGTTCTCCCAGAACTTCAGCGAGGGGCTGCTGTCGGACGGGGTGCGCTCCGGGGTGCTGCGGCTGCCCACCGCTGACGGGGCGACCACCTGGATCGACACCGAGGACATCGGTGCCGTCGCGGTGGCGGCCCTCACCGAGCCGGGCCACCACGGACGTACCTACGAACTGGGCGGCCCCGCGGCGCTGAACCTGTCGGAGGCCGCGGCCGAGATCTCCGGGGCGCTGGGCCGCACGATCCGCTACGAGCCGGTGTCCGAGGAGGAGTACTCGCGCGGCCTCGTGGCGCAGGGCTGGTCCGAGGCGGGGGTCGAGGAGATGACCGTGGCGCTCTCGGCGATCCGGCGCGGCCTGGAATCCACGTACGTCTCCGGCGTTCGGGAGGCTCTGGGGCGTGAACCGCGCGGCTTCTCGGACTACGTGGCCCGCACCTTCCACGAGGGCTGGGGGGTCTCGTGACGCGCTCCGTCCAGGGGACGGGGGAACCGGTGCTGGTGCTCGGGGCGACCGGGATGACCGGTTCCCGGGTGGCGCGGCGTCTGCGGGAGCGTGGTCTGGAGGTGCGGTCGGCCTCGCGCTCCTCCCCGTGGACCTTCGACTGGCGGGACCCCTCCACCTGGGACCGCGTCCTGACCGGGACCCGGGCGGTGTACGTGGTGCAGTTCGACCCCCAACCGCTCACCCCGCCCTTCGTGGAGCGCGCGGTGGCGCACGGTCTGGAGAGGATCGTGCTGCTGTCCGGGCGGGGGGTCGACAACCGCGACTACTTCCCTGAGGCTTTCGAGTCCGACGCGAACTTCGTCCCCACCCACCTGGTCGGCGAGGAGGCGGTGCGCGGGAGCGGTCTGGAGTGGACGATCCTGCGGCCCGGGTGGTTCTCCCAGAACCTCAGCGAGGGGTTCCTGGGCCAGGAGGTGCGGTCGGGCCGGATGCGCCTGCCCACCGGGGACGGGGCGGCCACCTGGATCGACGCCGAGGACATCGCCGCCGTGGCGGTGGCGGCGCTCACCGAGGAGGGGCACCACGGGCGCACCTACGAGCTCTCCGGGTCACGGGCGCTCGACCTGACCGAGGTGGCCCGGGAGATCTCGCACGGCCTGGGCCGCGAGGTCACCCACACGCCCGTGACGGTCGAGGAGTTCGTGTCCGAACACGTGGCTCGGGGGTGGTCGGAGGAGGAGGCCCGCGACCTGGCCTCGGCCCTCTCCCCCATCCCCCTGGGCAAGGACACCTACGTCTCGCCCGGTGTCGGTGAGGCGCTGGGACGCAAGCCGCGGTCCTTCGAGGAGTTCGTGAGGGACGCGGTGGACTCCGGGGTGTGGGAGCGGTGAGACGACGCCGCACCTTTACGTAGTAGATTCACACCGCCGCGCCCCGCACAGCCACTGCTGTGCGGGGCGCGGCCCGCCCTGTGCCTAGTCGGTGACGGTGATGCCCAGCGAGCCCAGGATCATCCCGGCCTGGGCGGGACCGATGGTGGCGCCCCGCAGGAATCCGGCCTGCTGGAGCTCCAGCTCCCCCAGGTCCACCCCGCGCAGGTCCGCACCGGTGAACCGGGCGTTGACCAGGTTGGCCCCGCGCAGCCGCGACTCCACCCACACCGTCTCGCGCAGGTCGGCCGAGGCCAGGTCCGCCTCGTCCAGGCGCAGCCCCTCCAGGGTCTGGCCGCGCAGGACCAACCCCTTGCACCGGGCCAGCATCAGGTTGCACTGGGCGAAGGAGTAACCGATCCCCCGGAGCGAGTTGAGCCCCGCACCGGTCAGCCTGCACCCGGTGAAGACGGTGTCGGTGAGCAGCGCGCCCTGCCAGCGGGTGTTGGCCAGGTCCGTGCGCTCGAAGCGGGTGTCCGTGCACTCGGTGTTCGCGAAGGAGGCGCCCGGGGCCCCTCCCCCGGTGAACACCGCCCCCTCCAGGACCGCACGGTCCAGGCGGGCCCCGTCCAGGCGGCAGTCGACGAACCGCGCGTCCACCAGGTCGGCGTCGCGCAGGTCGGCCCCGCTGAGGTCGCAGCGGGTCAGGACGCGCGGGGCGCCCGGGTCCTTGGACAGGGCGTCGCGCAGGTCGAGTTCGGACAGGTCGGCGTCGGTGGTCTCGGACTGCCCGAGAAGGTCGGTGCTCACGCTCCGGACTCTAACGTTCACCACCGACGACGCAGGCCCGTATCGGGGGCCTCAGTCCCGCAGTTTGAGTGCCAGGAACAGGTCGACCCGGTGCTCCAGACTGCTGAGGTCGCGGCCGGTGAGCTCCTCGACCCGGCCGATCCGGTAGCGCAGGGTGTTGACGTGGACGTGCATGAAGGCGGCGCAGCGCTGCCAGGAACCCGAGTGGGCCAGGAACTGTTCCAGGGTGTCCACGAGCTCGGACCTGTGGTCGCGGTCGTACTCCAGCAGCGGACCCAGAAGGCGCTCGCGGTAGGAGGTCTGCACCTCCTCGGGCACCGAGGCCAGCAGGAGTTCGTGTGAGTCGATCTCGGCCCCGGCGATCACGCGGGAACGCCCGCCCCGCAGCTCCGCCAGGCGGCGGGCGTGGCGGGCCTCCACGGCGGCGCCGCGCAGCTCGGCCACGCCTCGGGAGGCCGAGCTCAGCCCCACGGCCAGCCGGTAGTCCAGCAGCCCTCCGTCCAGGACGCGGGCCCGGTGGACCAGTTCGGCGCGGATGGCCTCGGCCCTGGCACGGGCCTGCTCCTCAGGGCCCTCCACGGGGATCACGGCGAGCGCGTCGTTGTCCCCGGTGACCACGGCGCCGGGGTGGTCGGCCACGAGTTCGGCGACCACGCGGCGCGCCAGGTCGGGCACGCGCGGTTCGGGGAGCATCATGGCACTGGCCACGACGTGCACGCGGTCCTCGGGCTCGGGGGCCCTCTCCTCACCGGTGCCGCGCATCAGGGCGGTGACCTCGTCGAAGCGCTGGGCCGCGAGGAGCCGTGGCAGCCCCTCGAGGTGCCGCGCGGTCGTCAGGGAGCGCTCCTCGTCGCGGCTGCGGGCCAGGACGCTGACGGAGACGAGTTCGGCGACCGCCTCGTGTTCCTCCTCGCTCCAGGACTCGTGGTCGCCGGTACACACGAGCAGCCAGTTGGAGAGCGGGTGCGACTCCTTGGTCCGGATGGGGACGACCGTCAGGGCCCGGCCCTGCCCGCCCGCGGAGCCCCGGGTGGTGTGCGGGAAGGACGACCAGGTCAGGGCCTTGGCGGCGAGGTCCTCGCGTTCCTCGGATGTCAGGGCCCCACCGGAGGAGGCGACCTGGCGACCGCTCGCGGAGACCACCCAGGCGGTGACCCCGGCCTGTCGGGCGGCGGACGCGAAGGCGTCGGGGAAGTCGGCGCCCGAGGCGACCTCGGCCATCAGGCGGCGCTGGCGGTCCCGGGTCTCCGCGATCGTCGTGAAGCGGCGCTGGGTGAGGGAGCGCAGCACCTCCTCGGTGACCACGCCGAAGGAGGTCTCCGGGGGGATCTCCACGAGGGGGACGTCGTGGGCCGCGCAGGCGGCGACCAGGTCGTCGGGAACCTCGCCCAGGGCGGTGCCCGCCCCGACGGCCAGGGCCCCGGCGCCGACCACAGAGGCCACGAAGGTCTCGGAGTCCTCGGGGCGGGTCCGCCACATCATGCCGGTGAGGACGAGTTCCCCGCCGCGCAGGTAGCGGGCGGGTTCGAGCAGGTCAGTGGTGTAGGCCCAGCGGATGTCGCGGTGGGCGTGCTCGGCACCCGCCAGGAACCGCAGGTGCAGTCGCCTGACGGCGAGCAGCTCACTGATCTGCATGGGCTTCCCTCTGTCGGTCGGGTGGGGCGGCTTCCCCGGATGGTGGCTTCGTATCAGGACAGTGTGCCCCCGAACCAGGGCGTTCGACGACATCACCGGCGGTTCCGGGGCGTGACTCCGACACTGCTTGTAGGAAACGCCCAACTCCGCCCGTTCGTTCCGCGGACACTTCATGTCATCGACGGCTGGTCGGGCGCCCGAGCAGGGTGTTCTACTTCACAGCATCGCCCACCAAGGAGAGGTCGCGACAGAATCGACGCGACCGGACCGCACTGCGCAGGACGAGGACGAGCATGGAATTCCTGAGGCCATCCACGCTGGTGGAGGCCCTAGAGGCCAGGAGCGCCCACCCCGACGGCGTGCCCATCATGGGCGGCACCGACGTGATGGTGGAGCTGAACTTCGACAAGCGCCGCCCCTCGGCGCTGATCGACCTGACCCGGGTCCCCGAGCTGACCGAGTGGGGGGTGGACGGCGACCGCACGCGCCTTGGCGCCGGGGTTCCCTACACCCGGATCATCGAGCACCTGTCGGGCCGGGCGCCCGCGCTGGCCAAGGCCTCGCGGTCGGTGGCCTCCCCCCAGATCCGCAACCGGGGCACGGTCGGCGGCAACCTGGGCGGGGCCTCCCCCGCCGGGGAGGCGCACCCGCCTCTGCTGGCCACCGACGCCGAGATCGAGCTCGCCTCGGTGCGGGGCACGCGCCGGGTCCGGGCCCGCGACTTCTACCTGTCGTTCCGCACGACCGCACTGCGTCCGGACGAGCTGATCACCGCGGTCCTGCTGCCCGAGGCCGCCGGACCGCAGCAGTTCGCCAAGATCGGTACCCGCAACGCCATGGTGATCGCGGTGACCTCCTTCAGCCTGGCGCTGGACTCCGAGCGGCGGGCCGTGGGCACGGGGATCGGCTCGGCCGGACCGACGCCGCTGCGTTCGGAGGCGGCCGAGGAGTTCCTGGAGGGTGAGTTCGACTGGGAGGACGGCCGTCCCCTCTCGGAGGCCGTGGTGCGCCGCTTCGGTGAGCTCGTGGCCTCGGCCTCCCGTCCCATCGACGACCAGCGGGGCACCGCCGAGTACCGCAGGCACGCCCTCTCCGTCATGGCGCGCCGCGCGCTGAGCTGGTCCGTCACCGACTACCGGAAGGGGTCCGCGCGATGCGCGTGAATCTGAACGTCAACGGTGAGGACGTCACCGCCGACAACGTGTGGCCGGGCGAGAGCCTGCTGTACGTGCTGCGTGAGCGCCTGGGTCTGCCGGGCAGCAAGAACGCCTGCGAACAGGGCGAGTGTGGCTCGTGCACCGTCTACTTCGACGGTGTGACCGCGTGTTCGTGCATGATCGCCGCCGGGCAGGCCGAGGGGCGCGAGGTGCGCACCGTCGAGGGTCTGGCCGAGGGGACGGGCAAGGGCGGCGACCGGACCCTGGGCGTGGTCCAGGAGGCGTTCGTGGAGGCGGGCGCCGTCCAGTGCGGTTTCTGCACGCCGGGTCTGCTGGTGCAGACCGACGACCTGCTGGAGCGCACGGTGGGCGCTCCCGGGGACGCCGAGATCCGCGAGGCGCTGGCGGGCAACCTGTGCCGCTGCACCGGGTACGAGAAGATCATCGACGCCGTGCACCTCGCGGCCGGGCGTCGTGCCGAGGAAGCGGGGAGCGGCTCATGAGCCGGACCGTGGTCATCGAGGGCGCCCACGTCGTCACCGTGGACGGCGCCGAGTACGCCGACGGGCACGTGGTGTCCCGGGACGGAGTGATCACCGCTGTGGGCGCGGGACCGGCCCCCCGGGTGGAGGGGGAGGTCGAGCGGATCGACGGGCGCGGCTGCATGGCCACGCCGGGTCTGGTCAACACCCACAACCACCTGTACCAGTGGGCCACCCAGGGCCTGTTCGCGGACGGCACACTCTTCGAGTGGCTGGTGGGCTCCTACGAGATCTGGCACCGGCTGGACGCCGACGTGGTCTCGGGGACGACCTCCGCCGGTCTGGCCCACCTGGCGCTGTCGGGGTGCACCACCGCCTCCGACCACCACTACATCTACCCGGCGGGGCGCGGTGACATCGTCGCCGCCGAGGTGGAGGCCGCCCGTGAGGTGGGCGTGCGCCTGGACCTGGCGCGCGGTTCGATGGACCGGGGGCACAGCCAGGGCGGCCTGCCCCCGGACAGCGTGGTGGAGACCCTGGAGGGAGCCCTGGCCGGTACGGCCGCGGCGATCGACGCCCACCACGACGTCTCCGCCTCGTCCATGACGCGGATCGCGGTGGCGCCGTGTTCCCCGTTCTCGGTCTCCCGGGAGCTGATGACCGGCGCCGCCGAGCTGGCCCGGGACCGGGGCGTGCGCCTGCACACCCATCTCGCCGAGACCCTCGACGAGGAGGAGCAGTGCCTGGCCGAGTTCGGGTGCACCCCCGTGGAGTACGCCGAGAAGCTCGGCTGGCTGGGCGAGGACGTGTGGTTCGCGCACGCCGTGCACCTGTCGGACGCGGCGATCGGCCGGATCGCGGCCACCGGGACCGGTGTCGCGCACTGCCCGACCTCCAACGCCCGTCTGGGCGCCGGTATCTGCCGGGTTCCGGAGTTGCTGGAGGCCGGGGCGAAGGTGGGCCTGGGCGTGGACGGCCCGGCGTCCAGCGAGCTGACGGGGCTGGCCGGTGAGATGCACCAGGCCCTGCTGATGGCCCGTGCCCGCAAGGGGCCCCAGGCGCTGACGGCGCGCCAGTCCCTGGAGCTGGCCACCCTGGGCGGCGCCCGGGTGCTGGGCCGTGACGCGGAGCTGGGCTCGCTGACTGTCGGCAAGCAGGCCGACGTCGCCCTGTGGCGGGTGGACGGGTTCGGCCACGACGTGATCGACGACCCGGTGGTGGCGCTGACCTTCGGCCCCGTCCCTCCCCTGGAACGGCTCCTGGTCGGCGGGGACACCGTCGTCGACCGCGGTGAGCTGCGCACCCTGTCCGCCGAGACCGCCGCCGCGCGGGGTCGTGCGGCGCACCGATCCCTCATGCAGGAGGCGAACCGCTGATGAAGGCGACGACCAAGACCGTGACCACGGACCTGTCCAGCACCACGAAGGACGGCCTGGGCGCCAGCCCCCGCCGACCCGACGGCACGCTGAAGGTCACCGGAGAGTTCGCCTACTCCTCGGACCTGTGGATGGAGGGCATGCTGTGGGGCGCGACCCTGCGCAGCCCGCACCCGCACGCCCGCATCCTGGGCATCGACGTCACCGAGGCCCTGCGGCTGCCGGGTGTGGAGGCGGTGCTCACCCACGAGGACGTGCCCGGCGCCAAGCGCTACGGCCTGGAGTACCAGGACCAGCCGGTGCTCGCCTTCGACAAGGTGCGCTACAAGGGCGAGGCGGTGGCCGTGGTGGCCGCCGACCACCCCGAGACGGCGCGCCGGGCCATGGAGCGCGTCCGGGTGGACTACGAGGTGCTGCCCCCGGTGAGCGACTCGGTGCGGGCCGCCCACGACCCCGAGTACCCGCTCGTGCACGAGGAGGGCACCCTCCCGGTCCACGAGGAGTACCGCCAGAGCGGCAACCGGGTGCGCCACCAGCCCATCCGCAGCGGCGACTTCGCCGCGGCCGCGGAGTCGGAGGAGGAGCGGCTCCGGGTCCTGGAGCGCCTGCGCGCCGAAGCCGACGCGGTCGTGGAGACCGAGTACGAGGTGGGCATGCAGGACCAGGCCTTCCTCGGCCCGGAGTCCGGCATGGCGGTGCCCGCCGAGGACGGCGGCGTGGACCTGTACGTGGCCACGCAGTGGCTGCACGTGGACCAGAAGCAGATCGCTCCGGCCCTGGGTCTGCCCCAGGACAAGGTACGGCTCACACTGGCCGGCGTGGGCGGCGCCTTCGGTGCCCGCGAGGACCTGTCCATGCAGATCCACGCGGCCATGCTGGCGCTGCGCACCGGCAAGCCCGTGAAGTTCGTGTACAACCGCGAGGAGTCCTTCTACGGCCACGTCCACCGGCACCCGGCCAAGATGCGCTTCGAGCACGGGGCCAGGGCCGACGGGACGCTCGTGTACGCCACTCTGGAGATCATCGTGGACGGCGGCGCGTACGCGTCGGCGACCCCCGCGGTGGTGGGTGTGGCCTCCTCGCTGGGCATCGGCCCCTACGAGGTCCCGCACGTGATGGTGGACGCCTACGGCGTGTACACCACCAACCCGCCGTGCGGTGCCATGCGCGGGTTCGGCGCGGTGCAGGCCTGCTTCGGCTACGAGTCGCAGATGGACAAGCTCGCGTCGGAGCTGGGCATGCACCCGGTGGCGCTGCGGGTCAAGAACGCGATGGCGCAGGGCTCCCGGATCATCACCGGCCAGGAGATCGACATGCCACTGCCCATGGTGGAGATGCTGGAGCGCGCCCGCGACCTGCCGATGCCGGTGGAGCGGACCGCGTTGGAGGACCCCTCCGACCAGCGCACCCTTCCGGGCGGCGTGGCCGGGACCACGCGCGGCGAGGGTGTGGTGCGCGGCGTGGGGTACGGGGTCGGTCTGAAGAACCTGTGCTTCTCGGAGGGCTTCGACGACTACTCCACGGCGCGGGTGCGCATGGAGATCGTGGGCGGTGAGCCGGTGGTGCTGGTGCACACGGCCGCCGCCGAGGTCGGCCAGGGGCTGGTGACGATCAAGGGACAGATCGCCCGGACCGAGCTGGGGGTGGAGAGGGTGGCGATCGCCCCCTCCGACACCCAGGTGGGTTCGGCGGGTTCGTCCTCGGCCTCCCGGCAGTCGTACATGACCGGCGGCGCGGTGAAGGTGGCCTGCGAGGCGGTCCGGGAGTCCGTGTTCGCGCTGGCCCGTGAGCGCGGGATCGTTCCGTCTGAGGCGGCCGACGCGGAGCTGTCGCTGGTCGGTGGCAAGGTCGTCTCGGAGAGCGCCGGGGTCCTGGTGTCCCTGGCCGACCTCCTGGGCGAGTCCGCCAGCGGAGGGACGGTCGTGGAGGAGACCCGCGAGCACCACCACCGGCCCACCGAGGTGCTCGACCCGACCCTGGGGCAGGGGGCCTCGCACACGCAGTTCGGAATGTGCGTGCACCGTGCCGTGGTGGACGTGGACGTCGATCTGGGCCTGGTGAAGGTGGTGGCCCTGGATGCGGTCCAGGACGTGGGCAAGGTGCTCCACCCGCAGCAGCTGGCCGGTCAGATCCAGGGCGGCTCCGCCCAGGGGCTGGGGTTGGCGCTGACGGAGGAGATCCAGGTCAAGGACAGCGAGATCCGCAACCCGTCCTTCACCGACTACCTCATCCCGACCATCCTGGACATGCCGCCGATGCGCATCGACGTGCTGGAGCACCCGGACCCGCACGCCCCCTACGGACTGCGCGGGGCGGGCGAGCCGCCGACGCTGTCGTCGACTCCCGCGATCGTGGCCGCCGTGCGTGCCGCCACCGGGCGTCCGCTGACGCACGCGCCGGTGCGCCCGGAGGACATCGTCGGCATCGAGCTGTGACCCGTGGCCGCCGCGCCCGGCGGCCGCCTCGGGCGGGGTGACCCCGTCGCCCCGCCCCCTCAGTCGCCCGCCCCGGATCTCCGACGCCCTCGGCCCCGGGGCGGGTCGTCAGGAAGGAAACGACCTGACACCACCCAAGGTTGACTACACGATGTAGCAAACCCCCCACCCATGGTGCTACCCACCGTGCTCATATCCCTCCAGGAGGGGACGTGACCGAATCCCACGACACCGGCGCGCGGCCGGGCCCGCGCGCTGGTACGGATCGATCCTGGCTCGACCGGTTCTTCTTCGTCTCCGAGCGGAACTCCACCTTCGGGCAGGAGGTCCGCGGCGGACTGACCACGTTCATGGCGATGGCGTACATCATCGTCCTCAACCCGATCATCCTCAGCGGCGTGGCCGACGTGAACGGCGACCACCTGTCCGCCGGCCAGCTGACCACCATGACCGCTCTGGCCGCGGGGCTGGTCACCATCCTGATGGGTGTGGTCGGCCGCGCGCCCATCGCCTGCGCGGCCGCCCTGGGCGTGATGGCGGTCGTCGCCTACCAGGCGGCCCCGCAGATGGCCTGGCCCGAGGTGATGGGCCTGGTCGTGTGGCAGGGCGTGGCCATCATCCTGATGGTCGTCACAGGCGTCCGCACCGCCGTGATGAACGCGCTCCCACACAACCTCAAGCTGGCCATCGGGGTCGGTATCGGCCTCTTCGTGTCGCTGATCGGCCTGACCAACGCGGGGTTCGTCAGCGCCAGCGACGGCGGCAGCCTGCTCCAGATCGGGGCCGCGGGCGGCGGCGGACACCTGGACGGGTGGCCCGTCATGGTGTTCGTGGTCGGACTCGTCCTGGCCAGCGTACTGCTGGCCAGGAAGGTGCCCGGGGCGATCTTCTACGGGATCGTCGGCGCGACCGTCCTCGCCGTCGTGCTGCACTCCGCGCTGCGGCTGGACCCCGACTCCTGGGGCGGCGGCGTTCCGGCGCTGCCCGACAGCCCGGTGTCCACGCCCGACTTCGGCCTGCTCTTCCAGGTGGACATGTTCGGCGCGTGGACCACGGCCGGGCCCGCCACCGCCGGGGTCATCCTCTTCACACTGGTGCTGGCCGGGTTCTTCGACGCCCTGGGCACCATCCTGGCGATCGGCACCAAGGCCAACATCGCCGACGCTGACGGGCAGATGCCCCGGGTGAACCAGATCCTGGTCACCGACGGCGCCGGTGCCGTGACGGGTGGTCTGACCAGCTCGTCGGCGACCCTGGTGTTCGTCGAGTCCACGGCGGGCGTGAGCGAGGGGGCGCGGACCGGTCTGGCCAGCGTGGTGACGGGGCTGCTGTTCCTGAGCGCGGTCTTCTTCGCCCCGGTGTTCGGCATGGTGCCCGCCGAGGCGGCGTCCGTGGCGATGGTGCTGGTCGGCGCCATGATGATGATGCACGTGGGGCAGATCGCGTGGACGGACGTGTCGGTGGCCGTCCCGGCGTTCCTGACCATCGCGATCATGCCGTTCGCCTACGACATCGCGAGCGGGATCGGGATCGGGATCATCGCCCACACCGTGATCAAGTCGGCGCAGGGCCGGTTCGGCGAGGTCGGCTGGCTGATGTGGATCCTCAGCGCGGTGTTCGCCTTCCACTTCGCGATGCACGCTCTGGGTCTTTGACCAGGGGCGGGTCCGCGACACGGCGGCCCCGCCCCACCTGTGCGCGGCCGGGCCGCCGTCCACCGACGGCGGCCCGGCCGTCCCCGTTCCGGAGCCCGGAGGGCTACCGTTCCGGCTTCGGGCCGGTGTCGTCCCGGTGCGCCTCGGGGGCGGGCGCGGAGACCGTGACGGACTCCGCCTCCTCGTGGCGTTCGCGGTCGTCCTCCGTCTCGGCCTCCTCCGGGGCGGGGGGCTCCTTGCCGTCGAGGACGGCGCGCATGCGCTCCATGTCGAGCTGCCCCTCCCACCTGGCGATGACGAAGGTGGCCACGCAGTTGCCGAGCAGGTTGATGGACACGCGCATGGTGTCCATCAGGCGGTCCGCGCCCAGGAGCAGCGCCACGCCCGCGGCCGGGAAGGCGCCCAGGGCGGTGGCGGTCGCCGACAGGGCGAGGAAGGCCGATCCGGGGACCCCGGCCATGCCCTTCGAGGTCAGCAGGAGGATGAGCACCATCATCAGCTGGTCCGCGATGCTCAGGTCCGCGCCGAAGGCCTGGGCGAGGAAGAGCGCGGCGATGGGCAGGTAGATGGCGGCGCCGTCGAGGTTGAAGGAGTACCCGGTGGGCACCACGAGGCCGGTGGTCGCCTTGGAGCAGCCCGCGTTGGTCAGCTTCTGCATGATGCGCGGCATGACCGCCTCGGAGGAGGCGGCGCCGATGGCCAGGGCGAACTCCTCCTTGGTGTAGCGCAGGAACTTCCACAGGTTGACCCCCGCCAGCACGCGGGCGATGACCGCGAGGGCGAGCAGGAAGACGGCCGCCGCGGAGTAGCAGGCGATGATGAGCATGCCGAAGCTGCTGAGCGAGGACAGGCCGTAGGCGCCGATGACGAAGGCCATCGCGCCCAGGGCTCCCAGCGGGGCGACGCGCATGATCCAGCCGATGCAGGTGAAGATGACGTCGGTGAAGCGGTCGATGAGGTCGAGGATCGGCTTGCCCCGCTCCCCCAGCTTCGACAGGGCCAGCGCGACGAACACGGCGAAGAACAGCACCTGGAGGAGTGAGTTCTCGGCGAAGGCGCCGACGACGCTCTCGGGGATGACGTCCAGGAGGAACTGGGCGAACCCGGGGATCTCGCCGCCCTGGGTCACCTCCTCCAGCGCGCCGGTGTCGAGGTCGGCGGGGTTGACCTCGAAGCCCACACCGGGCTTGAGGAGGTTGGCCACGACCATGCCGTAGAGCAGCGCGAAGGCCGTCACGACCTGGAAGTACACCAGCGCCTTGATGCCGATCCGGCCCACGGCGCCCAGGTCTCCGACCTTCGCGATACCGGTGACGATCACGCAGAAGATCAGCGGGGCGATGAGCATCTTGATCAGTCGGATGAAGCCGTCGCCCAGCGGGCGCAGGCTCTCACCGAACGAGGGCCACAGGTGTCCGATCAGCACACCCACCACGACGGCGACGATCACCTGGAAGAACAGGGACCGGTAGAAGCGGGGGCGTGGGCGTTCGGGGGCTTCGGCTTCCGTGGCTGCTGCCATGCGGGCCCTCCACAGGGGGTTCATTGAATTCGGAAACACTATTCCTCATGGCGGAATAGAGATTCCGCCAGAGTAACGGGCGTCACATCGAACACGCAAGGAACATCCGCACAAACCGGCAGGTAACAACGGTGGCGCCTCCCGGGGCCTTTGACACCGGACTTTTCGCCGCCTTAAGTTGTCAATGCCAACTTCTGCCCCCTCCCCGGGAAGCCGCCCATGGACACCAGCGTCAACGGGGCACCCTCCCCCGCCCCCGACGACCCCGGCCTCAGCGCCGCCGACCACCTGCGCGACCGACTCGGCCTGACCGGCACCAAGATCGCCTGCGGCTCCGGCGTGTGCGGGGCCTGCACGATCCTGGTCGACGGAGCGCCCACCGCCTCCTGCCTGCTCCCCGCCGACCACCTCACCGGCCGGTCCACCACCACCGTGGAGGGCCTGGACGGCCTGCACCCCGCCCAGCGCGCCCTCGCCGCCCACGACGGACTCCAGTGCGGCTACTGCACACCCGGTTTCGCCGTGGAGGCCTCGGTGTTCGTGGACACCTGGCGCGCCGAACACGGGGACACCCGCCCCGACCGCGCCGCCGTCGCCGACGCGCTGGCCGGACACCTGTGCCGGTGCGGCGCCTACGAAGGGATCTTCGCGGCCGTGGCCGCCGCCTGCGCCGGGGAGTTCGACACCGAACCCGACCAGGCCCCGCCGCGCTCCGACGCCCCCGACAAGGTGACCGGACGCGCCCGGTTCAGCGCGGACCACGCCCCGCCCGGCACCTGGGAGGGCGTGATCGTGCGCTCCAAGGTGCCGCACGCGCGGGTGGCCAAGGTGAGCGCCGACCCCGGCCCCGACGGCTCCCCTCCGCCCCTGGTGGACCTGCTCGGCGAGGAGCGCGTGGTGCGCTACGTCGGCCAGGCGATCGCGGCGGTCGCCGCTCCGACCCGGGCGCTCGCGCGGGAACTCGCCGAGGCGGTACGAGTGGACCTCGATCCCCTGCCCTCGGTGACCGACCCCCGGACCGCGACCGCTCCGGACGCACCCGTGCTCTACCGCACCAAGGAGGAGCGCGACGCCGCGCCCGCCTACGGCGAGGCCCCCACACCCCCGGCCCCCTGGAACGGGAACCTGCGCGGCCCCGGGGTGATCAGCTGGCGCGGGCCCACCGCCGTGGCCCGGATTCGAGCCGCCGCACGTCGCCGGGACCCGCTGCTGGTGGCCGAGGAGTACACCACTGCCGCCCAGGTGCACAGCCCGCTGGAGCCGCACGTGAGCGTGGCCTCGTGGGTGGACGGTGACCTGTTCCTGCACGTGTCCACCCAGTCGGTCGGCAAGATCGCCGACAAGGCGGCCAGCCGCTGGGGACTGCCCCGGGAGCGGGTGCACCTGGTGGCCGAGTACGTGGGCGGCGGGTTCGGGGCCAAGAACTCGCTCTCCCCGGACGTGGTGGCCGCTGTGGAACTGGCCCGGGTGACCGGCCACCCGGTGCGGGTGAGCCTGGACCGCTCCGAGGAGCTGACCGACGCCGGGTACCGGCCCGGGACCCGGACCCGGGTGGCCCTGCTGGCCGGAGGGGACGGCTCCCTGCGGGCGCTGAGCGTGGACTCCTACGGCGACGGCGGGGTCTCGGTGGGCTCCAACGCGGCCATCCTGGCCGCGCTGATGTACGGCCGCTCGCCCCGCCGGGTGCGTGACTACGACGTGGTGACCAACCGGCCTCCGGCGGCGCCCATGCGGGGGCCGGGTGGACCCCCGATGGCCTGGGCGCTGGAACAGGCCGTGGACGCCATGGCGCACCGGCTGGGCGAGGACCCGCTGGCCCTGCGCCGCCGCTGGGACGGCAACCCCAAGCGCCAGGCGCTGTACGAACGGGTCGCCGACCTCCCGCTGTGGCGGGACCGGCCGCGCGGTGCCCGCACCGGGCGGTTCCGGCGCGGGGTGGGGATGGCCGCCGCTGGCTGGCCGTACCTGCTCGCCCCCGACGCCCGAGTGGAACTGGCGGTGGAGGGCGGTTCCCTGGTGGTGCGCTCGGCCACCCAGGACATCGGCACCGGGATCCGCGCCGTGCTCGGGGGCGTGGTCTCCGAGCGGCTCGGTGTGGACGCCGCGGACCTCCGGGTGGAGATCGGTCGGAGTTCGTCGGTGCACGGCACCGGTTCCTTCGGCAGCCGGACCACCACCTCCATGGGTCCGGCCGCCGTCGACGCCGCCGACCGGCTGCGGGAGGCCCTGCGAGAGCGCTCTCCCGACGTGCCCGCCTCGGGCCCCGTACCCGAGCACGTTCTCAAGGAGGCGCTGGCCGCCGCCGAGGGCGTGAGCGTGGTCGGTGAGCGCCGCCGGGACCGCTGGGGTCAGCTGACCCCGAACATGGGCGACCTCGCGGTCGGGCGCGGGATGAGCGGCGCCGTCCACGTGATGGAGGTGGAGGTGGACACCCGGCTCGGTCGTGTCAGACCCACCCGCTGTTGGGCGGGGATCGCCGCCGGACGCGTCTACCAGGAACGACTGGCTCGCAACCAGTGTGAGGGGGCGGTGGTCCAGGGCGTGGGTTACGCGCTCCACGAGGAGCGGCGCGACGACCCCGCCACGGGGGTGGTGCTCTCCGACGACCTGGAGGACTACCGCCTCCCCGGGATGGGGGACGTGCCGGAGACCGAGGTGTACTTCCACGAGGAGGGGTTCGAACACGTGGTGGGCGGTGGGATCGGTCTGGGTGAGGTCTCGGTGGTGGGTGTGGCGGCGGCCCTGGGCAACGCCGTGCACGACGCCACCGGCTGGCGCCCGCACGACCTTCCGCTGCGCCCGGACCGACTGATCGGAGGACTGCGTTGAACACCACGCGAGGGCCCGTCATCCCGACCGTCACCCGCCCCACGAATGTGGCCGGGGCCGCCCGGGACCTGGTCGAGGGCGGCGCGCGCCCGCGCGCCGGGGGCACCGACATCGCCACCTGTGTGGAGGCCGGGGTGACCGCGCCCGGCCCCCTGGTGGACCTGCTGGACGTGCCCGAACTGCGCGGAGTCCGCTGGGCGGACGACGGCTCGGCGCGGATCGGTGCGATGACCACCGTCGCCGAACTGGGCGCCGACCCGCTTCTGGCCGGGGCCTACCCGGGGCTGGCGGCCACCGCGCGGGCACTGGCGACCCCGCAGATCCGGGGCACGGCGACGGTGGGCGGCAACCTGCTCCAGCGCAACCGCTGCCCCTACCTGCGCAACCCGGCCTTCGACTGCTTCCAGACCGGCGGGGACTCGTGCCCGGCCCGTTCCGGTGACCACCTGCGCGGCGTGGTGGTGGACCAGGGCCCGTGCGCGGCCCCGCACCCGTCGTCGCTGGCGGTGGCGCTGCTGGCCTACGACGCGTCCGTGGTGGTGCTGGAGCGAGGGTCGGGGGCGGAGGTCGAGCGGGGCCTGGCCGAGCTGTACGACGGCGCCGACCCCACGCGTGACCACGTGCTCGCCCCCGGCGACCTGCTGGTCGCGGTGGCCCTGCCCCGCCCGGTGCCGGGTGAGCGCGCGGCCCACCTGCGGGTGGCGGGGCGTTCCAGGGCGGAGTGGCCGCTGGTCGAGGTGGTGGCCCGGCTGGAGTGCGCCGAGGAGGGACGGGGGCCGGTGACGCGCGCGTCGGTGGCCGTGGGAGGGGTGGCCCGCACCCCGCTGCGGCTGCCCGGGCCGGAGCGGGCCCTGGTGGGCGCGGTGCCCGGTCGGGCCCTGGACCAGGGGGTGGAGCGGGCTCTGGAGGAAGTCGCGGATCTCTGTTCCCCGCTGCCCGCCACCGGCTACAAGGTCCACCTGCTCCAGGCGAGCGTTCAGAGTGCGATCGAGCAGGCTCTAGGGGCTCGGAACCGGTGAAGCCCGGACCCTGACTCTGGGAGCACGGCCACCGGGGCCGGGTCTCTGATCGGAAACGCGTGTCCCGGTCAGGCGGTCGTGGGCCACCAACGACCGCCTGACCGGGGCAGTGCCGCCCCACGCGCCACGGAACCCCAGACAGGAATCAGCCTGCCCCGAAGGTTCGGCGACTCCCTCTTCCGCTTGTTCACCGGCCCGGCCGACGGGCCCTGAACCCTCCGTGTCGCACGACGGGCACGATCGCCGTGGTCACACCTGGCCCGAGAATGAGACCGCAATGAGGGGGTTGTCACAGGGGCGAGTGATTTCTACCATGATCCCACTCATCGAATCGATTCGATGCTTTTTCATCCATTCGTCGAATCGATTCGATTCAGTCGGGAGGGACCATGGTCACCATCAAGGACGTCGCCGCAGCGGCGGGAGTGGTACCGAGCACGGTTTCCTACGTGCTCAGCGGATCTCGGAAGGTCTCCGAACCGACCCGGATCGCGGTGCGGGCGGCCATCGACGAGCTGGGATACCACCCCAACGCGGGAGCGCGCTCCCTGCGCAGCACGCGCACCAACGTGATCGCTCTGGCCCTGCCGCTGGCCTCGCCCGGGTATCTGCCGGTCGGCGGACGATTCATGTACGGGCTGAGCCGCGCCGCCGGGGAGCTGGGCTATGACCTCTTGGTCCTGACCGTCCGCGGTGACGACGCCGGAACGCTCGGACTGGAACGCACCGCGCGGAGCAGGCTCGCCGACGTCGCGCTGGTCATGGGCGTCGAGATGCGGGACCCCCGCATCAGCGCGATGGACGCGCTGGGGTTCCCCGTGGTCGTTCTCGGTCGTCCTGATGACGAGGACTCCGCCCCCTGGGCCGATCTCGACTGGGAGGAAGCCGCGGTCGCGTCGCTGCGCCTGCTGCGTGAGACCGGGCACCGGAACCTGTGTTTCCTGTCCACGGTCGAGGAGGACATCGCCTCGGGGCGCAGTTATTCAGTACGCGGCCTGCGCGGAGCCGAACGCGCCGCCACCGAACTCGGCGTGGCCGTACGCACCCTCCCCTCGACGAAGGACCCCGCCGAGCTGCACCGGCGGCTGGACGCGCTGTTCGAGGGCGATGACGCCCCCACCGCGCTCGCCGTCCAACACCCGGCGGCCGTGCCCGGCATCCTGCGGCACCTCGCCAAACGCGGGATCGACGTGCCCGGGGACGTCTCACTGGTGGCTATCGGAAGCTTCCCCGAAGACCTCGGCGGGCTCGATGTGACACGGATCGAGCTGCCCGTGGAGCGGATGTCGTCCGCCGTGACACGGTTGGCCGTCGCCGCCGTGTCAGGAGAGCCCACCGACTCCAGCCAACGACACGAGCTCATCCCGCCCGAGATCACCAGCGGAGGGACGGTCGCTCCCCCTGCCTGACCCGGGCCCCCGGGCGGCCCGGTGGTTGCCCCACCACCTACTCCACCGATCGCGCCCCCGACGGTGGCGGCTCCTCACCGCCCGCACCTCACCGCGGTGCGACCCCTGCACCGCTCTTCCTGCTGAACAGGGCCCCCATGCACACATACTCCTGCCATCCGCCCCGAGCGGCGTCCACGGTCGCCTGCGCCATAGCGCTCACCCTGGTGGGCGTCGGCTGCACCGCCGAGCGCGACCCGAACGTCTACACGATCATGAACTCGGGCACCGACGAGCCCTACCACACCTGGGACCAGGAGGTCATGGACGCCTGCGGTGACCAGGCCGGCGTCTCCGTGCACCAGCTCAGCGTGCCCGCCGACCAGCTCGTCCCCAAGGCGCTGAGAATGGCCTCCTCGGACTCCCTGCCCGATGTCATCTCCCTGGACGGTTCGGACCTACCGCAGTTCGCGGAAGCCGGCGGTCTGGTCCCGTTGGAGGACCTCGGCCTGTCCACCGAGAACCTGTCCGAGAGCGCACTCACCTTCGGCAGCCACGAGGGCGTCTACTACGGCGCGGCCCGATCAGTGAACTCCATCGGTCTCTTCTACAACACCGCCGTCCTCTCGGAGGCGGGCATCGAGCCACCGCGGACCTGGGAGGAGCTGCGGGTCGCCGCCGCCGAGCTGACCGAGGGGGGCCGCTACGGCCTCGGCATCAGTGCCCTGTCCACCGAGGACGGTGTCTACCAGTTCCTCCCGTGGCTGTGGTCCAACGGCGGCGACGAGAGGGAGCTCGACTCGCCGGAGTCGGTGGAGGCGCTCGAGTACGTCGCCTCACTGCTCCACGACGGATCGGTGTCCCCGTCGGTGGTCAACTGGACCCAGGCCGACGTCAACGACCAGTTCATCGCGGGCAACGCGGCAATGATGGTGAACGGCCCCTGGCAGATGCCGGTCCTGCGGGAGCACCCCGATCTCGAATGGGCAGTAGTGGAGATCCCTGTTCCCGAAGAAGGGGACACCTCGGTGGCACCCCTCGGCGGAGAGGCCTACACCGTGCCGGTCAACGGCGACGACCGTGACCGCGAACGCGAACGTGTCGCCGCCGAACTCGTGGCGTGCCTGACCACACCGGAGGCACAGCTGGACTGGTCGACCAAGGGCAGCAATGTGCCCGTCGCCCCTGAGGCGGCTGAACAGTACCGCGAAGAGGTTCCGTCCCTGGCACCGTTTGTGGACCAGGTGGCCAGCGCGCGCAGCAGGACCGAGAAGGTCGGCACCGAGTGGAACACCCACTCCCAGGCCATCGGCACCGCACTGCACGCGGCGCTCACGGGCTCGGCGACCCCTCGGGACGCGATGGTCAGGGCGCAGGCACAGGTCGAGGCGGCGTCGGGGGGCCGCTCATGACGATGCCCGCGGCCAAGGGGCCGCTGCGGAGCCGGACCCTCATGAAGTGGCTGTTCATCACCCCCGCTCTCCTGTACATGCTGCTGTTCTTCGGGTATCCGCTGATCCGCAACGTGGTGATGAGCTTCCAGGACTACTCGTTCGCCACATACTTCACGGGAGAGTCGCCGTTCAACGGTCTGGAGAACTGGCGACTCGTCTTCGCCAACGAGCTGTTCACCGCGTCCCTGTGGCACACCCTGTTGTTCACGCTCGGATCCCTGGCAGGCCAGTTCAGTATCGGCATGGCCCTCGCCGTCTTCTTCAGCCGCCGGTTCCCACTGTCCGGGCTCATGCGGTCCCTCCTACTCCTGCCGTGGCTGATCCCCATGGTGGTGGCCGGCACCGTCTGGCGACGGATCCTCGACCAAGAGTCCGGTGTACTGAACGAGTCGCTCCAGGCTCTACACCTCACGTCGTCGGCAGTTCCGTGGTTGAGCAGCCCCGACTACGCACTGCTCTCGGTTGTGCTGGTCAACATCTGGATCGGTATCCCCTTCAACATGGTGATCCTCTACGGCGGCCTTCAGGAGATCCCGTCCGAACTGGGGGAGGCTGCCGTACTGGACGGGGCGGGCCCGTTCCGGACCTTCTTCAGCGTGACCCTGCCCATGCTGCGGCCCGTCGTGACCGTGGTTCTGGTGTTGGGCTTCATGTCGACGGTGAAAATCCTGGACCTGGTCCTGGCGCTCACCAACGGCGGACCCGCGCACTCCACGGAGACACTGGGCACACTCACCTACCAGCTGTCCTTCCTTCAGCTCGACTTCGGTCAAGGCGCCGTCGTCGGTAACGTCCTGATCGTCATCAGCATGGTGTTCGCGGCGATCTACCTGCGTGCCAACCGTGGAGGTGTCGCCCGATGAGCGCCATACCGCAGAGCGCTGCCCCCGGGTCCCGCGACCCCGCAGGCCCGACCGGGCGGGGCACCACACCGAACTCCGCTTCACGGCCCCGCCGACCACGCATGACACGCAGGGCCCGCCGGGACGCCGCGAGCGCGGTCTTCGGGGTCCTCATCCTGGCGGTCCTGCTCTTCCCGCTGTACTGGATGGTCAACACGGCGCTGCAACCGGGTACCGGGATGGCCGACCTCTCCTGGTTCCCGCGGACCTTCGATCCAGGTAACTTCCAGCGAGCCTGGGAGTCCCAGGCGGGCAACCTGCTCACTTCGATCCTGGTGGCGCTCGGCGCGGTCGCCGTCTGCCTCACCGTGGCCACTCCGGCCGCCTACGCCCTGGCGCGCTTCCGGCTGCGGGGTGCGGACACGGTCGTGTTCGCCACCCTGATCACCCAGATGATTCCGGGCATCGTCGTGGCGAACGCGCTGTACAACGCCTATGTCGAGCTGGAGCTGGTCAACTCCTACCTCGGGCTGATCCTGGCGGACGCGTCCCTGGGTATCCCCTTCACCATCATCCTCCTGCGCGCGTTCATGGTGTCCATCCCCGAAGAAGTGCTCGAGGCGGGAAGGATCGACGGCGGCGGGCAGCTGCGCGTCCTGGTATCGATCGTGCTGCCGATGAGCCGCAACGCACTGATCACCGGCGGCCTGTTCACCTTCCTGTTCGCGTGGTCGGACTTCCTCTTCGCGTTGACCTTGAACACCACTGACGCGGTGAAGCCGGTGACGCTCGGCATCTACGAGTACATCGGCGCGCACGTCGGCGACTGGGGCGCGGTCATGGCCGTGGCCGTCCTCTCCTCCATACCCGCGGCGATACTCCTGATCGTCGCGCAGAAATACGTCGCGGCCGGGATCTCCGGCGGATCCATCAAGTGACCGGCCCTCCTCAGAACCCGCGAATCGAGAGCAAGACGAGAGGGGTAGACCACCCATGAAATTCACCGATGGTTTCTGGCAGATGAGGGAGGGCGTCCGCGCGTACTACGCCCATGAGGCGCGCGACGTCGCGGTGCACGACGACCAGTTCACCCTCTACGCTCCCGTACGTCCGATCGGACACCGGGGGGACACGCTGAACACGGCGCTGGTCACGGTCGACTGCTGGTCTCCCGCTCCCGGCGTGATCGGTGTCCGAACCACGCACCTGGCCGGTTCGGTCCGACGTGCGCCGACGTTCGACGTGCACACCGCCCCGGATGTCGCCCCGACGGTCACGCGGGACGGCTCCGCGATCGAGTTGACCAGCGCGGACCTGACACTGCGAGTGAGCACCGACGGCCCCTGGCGGATGGACTTCCGCGCGGGAGAGACAGCGCTGACCAGTGTCGACGCCAAGGGCATCGGCTTCGTGGAGGACGCGGCCGGTGCCCACCACATGCTCGGTCAGCTGTCACTGGGGATCCGTGAGCTGACCTACGGGCTGGGGGAGCGCTTCACCCCGTTCGTGCGCAACGGCCAGACCGTGGACATCTGGCAGGCCGACGGCGGCACCAGCAGCGAGCAGGCCTACAAGAACGTGCCCTTCTACCTGACCAACCGGGGTTACGGGGTGTTCGTGGCACACTCCGGCCCGGTGTCGTTCGAGGTCGGCTCGGAGTCAGTGGGCCGTGTGCAGTTCAGCATCGAGGACCACTCCCTGACGTACTACGTCGTCCACGGGTCGAGCCCCAAAGAGATCCTGGACAGATACACCGCGCTCACCGGCCGCCCCGCGCTACCTCCTCCGTGGTCGTTCGGGCTGTGGTTGTCCACCTCGTTCACCACCTCCTACGACGAGGACACGGTGAACCAGTTCGTCGACGGCATGGCGGAGCGTGACGTCCCGCTCAGCGTGTTCCACTTCGACTGTTTCTGGATGCGCGAGTTCCACTGGTGCGACTTCGAATGGGATCCGGAGGTCTTCCCCGACCCCGTCGGTATGCTCTCCCGGCTCAAGGCTCGCGGGCTGCGCACGTGTGTCTGGATCAACCCCTACATCGCCCAGCGGTCGGCGCTGTTCGAGGAGGGCTCCCGGCTGGGGCACCTGGTCCTGCGGCCGGACGGGACCGTGTGGCAGTGGGACAAGTGGCAGGCGGGGATGGCGCTGGTCGACTTCACGTCCCCGGACGCCCGCACCTGGTACGCCGACAAGCTCAAACCCCTGCTGGACATGGGTGTGGACTGCTTCAAGACCGACTTCGGCGAACGGGTTCCGACTGATGTCGTCTGGTCGGACGGCTCCGACCCGGAGGGCATGCACAACTACTACGCGCAGCTCTACAACGCGACGGTGTTCGATCTACTGCTCCGTGAACGGGGGGAGGGCGAGGCTGTCCTCTTCGCGCGCTCCGCGACAGCGGGCGGCCAGAGCTTCCCGGTGCACTGGGGCGGTGACTGCGCCTCGACGTTCGAGGCCATGGCGGAGAGCCTGCGAGGCGGCCTCTCCCTGGGGTTGTCGGGGTTCGGGTTCTGGAGCCACGACATCGGCGGTTTCGAGGGCACTCCCGACTCCGCGCTGTTCAAACGATGGCTCGCGTTCGGTCTGCTCTCCTCACACAGCAGGCTGCACGGCAGCCGCTCCTACCGGGTGCCGTGGAGTTTCGACGACGAGGCGACCGAGATCGCCCGCTTGTTCACCCGACTGAAGTGCGGTCTCATGCCCTATCTGTTCGGAGCCGCGGTGCAGGCCCACCGGCAGGGTGTACCCATGATGCGCGCGATGCTTCTGGAGTTCCCCGACGACCCGACCTGCCATCACCTCGACACGCAGTACATGCTGGGAGACGACCTCCTGGTCGCTCCGGTCCTGAGTCCGGACGGCTCCGTCGAGTACTACGTCCCCGAGGGGGTGTGGACCAGTCTGCTCACGGGCGAGACCGTGCGAGGCCCGGTGTGGCGCCGCGAAGTCCACGGGTTCGACTCCCTGCCCCTGCTCGTCCGGCCCCACGCGGTGCTACCCGTCGGGGCGGTGGACCACCGCCCCGACTACGACTACACCGACGGACTGACCCTGCAGGTGTACGGCGCCGGTGACACGGCCCCGCACGCCGGCTCCCCCGTGGTCGTACCGGCCGCCGACGGCTCGGCCGCAGCGATCTTTCACGTCGAGCGTTCGAAGGACAGGATCACCGTGGAAACCGATACCGTTCCCGATCAGGGGTGGAAGGTCCTCTTGGTCGGAGTGCACGGCGCCGAGTCCGAAGACCCCTGCGCCGAGGTCGTTGTGGGGGACAGCGGTACCCTCACCTCGGCTCCGCCCGGTACGACCCGTCTCTCTCTTCGCCTGCACTGATCCGCTTTCGCCCGGGGTTCCTCTTCTGTTGGACCCAGCCCGGTCGGAGGACCCCAAACCACCGGCACCATCGGCGTCTCAGATGTATCAAGCACCCCAGGTCGGCCCCGTCTCGGCCCGCCGCGCCCACCACGCGGACGGCGGCTCCCGATGCGACCCGGGTGACCGACCGTGGGCCCCGCCGGACTGCTCCGGCGGGGCCCAGGGGTGGATCCGTACGCTGAGGCTACCCGCGCAGGAGCGCCCGGTGGGCGAGCTCGCGGCACACCACCGCGAAGTCCAGCCCTGCGGCGGCCGCCGCCATCGGGAACGTGGAGGTCTCGGTCAGTCCGGGGGCGACGTTGGTCTCCAGGAAGGTGGCCTCACCGTCGGCGTCCACGATGAGGTCGGTCCGGGAGAAGTCGCGCAACCCCAGGGTGCGGTGGGCGGTCAGCGCCACCTCGGTGGCGGCGGCGACCACGTCCTCGTCCAACCGCGCCGGGCAGAAGAACTCGGTGCGACCGGCGGTGTAGCGCGCGGCGTAGTCGTAGACCCCGCCGTCCGGGACGATCTCCACCGGGGGCAGGGCCACGGGGCCGTCACCGGTGTCGAGGACGCCGATGGCCAACTCGGTGCCCTGGACCTGCTCCTCCACGAGCGCGGAGTCGCTGTAGGCGAAGCAGGACACCAGGGCGGTCGACAGCTCGTTGACCGAGGTGACGGGGGTCGCGCCGAAGGCCGAGCCGCCGCGGTCCGGCTTGACGAACAGCGGCAGGGCGGGGCNGGCGGTCGAGTAGCGCCGGGGCGCCCAGGTCGTGGAAGGCCGACTTGGGCAGGGTCGCGCCGCGCGGCACCCGCACGCCCTTCTCGGCGAGCAGGGCCTTGGCCGCGGGCTTGGTGTAGGCCAGGCGGCAGGCGTCGGGCCGGGCGCCCACGTAGGGCACGCCGACCAGTTCCAGGACCTCGCGGATCGCGCCGTCCTCGCCGGCGGCGCCGTGCAGGACGGGGAAGACCACCTGGGGCGGGTCGGCGGCGAGCCGGTCCAACAGTCCGGAGTCGACGTCGGCGACCTGGACCTCGACGTCGAGTCGGCGCAGGGCCTCGGCGACGCTGCGGCCGGAGTGGACGCTCACCTCGTGTTCGGGGGACAGGCCTCCGGCGAGGACGAGGACCCGGTCAAGGTCGGCCACGGCGCGGACCTCCTTCTGTGCTGTCATGGTGCTGTGCCCTTACGAGAGGATGTCAGGGCAGGTCAGGGGTGGGTGCCTGGCTGCCTTCGGTGGGCGTGGCGATCGCGGGACCGAAGGTGTCGCGCAGGTCGATCTCACCCTCGATCGCGGTCACGAGGCGGCGGACGCCCTCGCGGATCTGTTCGGGGGTGGGGTAGCAGAAGCTCAGGCGCATGCTGTCCCGGCCGCGTCCGTCGGCGTAGAAGCCGGTGCCGGGCACGTAGGCCACGCGCTCGTTGACCGCGCGCGGCAGCATGGCCTTGGCGTCGATGCCCTCGGGCAGGGTGGCCCACACGAAGAACCCGCCTTCGGGGCGGGTCCACGTGCAACCGGCGGGCATCATCGCCTCCAGGGAGCCGAGCATCGCGTCACGGCGCTCGCTGTACATGGAGTTGAACGCCTTGATCTGCTCCTTCCAGGGGAAGGTCCTCAGGTAGCGGCGCACCACGAGCTGGTTGAACGTGGAGTGGCTGAGCATCGCCGACTCGGCGGCCAGGACCAGTTTGGCGCGCACGGCGGCCGGAGCCAGGGCCCAGCCGATGCGCAGGCCCGGGGAGAGTGTCTTGGAGAACGAGCCGAGGTAGATGACGTTGCCGCTGCCCTGGGAGTACAGGGTGGGCTCGGGCTCGCCGTCGTAGCGGAGCAGGCCGTACGGGTTGTCCTCGACCACGAGCACGTCGTGGCGCTCACAGGTCTCCATGACCCGGGCGCGGCGCTCGGCGCTCATGGTGATCCCGGCGGGGTTCTGGAAGTTGGGGACCGTGTAGAAGAACTTGACCGGCCGCCCGTCCAGCTCGGCGCGGACCAGCGCCTCCTCCAGCTCCTCGGGAATGACGCCCTGGTCGTCCATGCCCACGTGGCGGATGTCGGCCTGGAAGGCGGCGAAGGTGTTGATCGCGGTGACGTAGGTGGGGGCCTCGGTGAGGACGACGTCGCCGGGGTCGACGAAGACCCGGGTGATCAGGTCCAGGGCCTGCTGGGAGCCGACCGTGACGATGACGTCGTCGGGGCTGGCCTGGACGCCCTCCAGCGTCATGTACTCGCAGATCTGTTCGCGCAGGACCGGGTCGCCCTGGGCGGAGCCGTACTGGAGCGCGGTGGCGCCCTCCTCGGAGACGACGTCCTTGACGAGGTCGCCGAGCTGTTCGAGGGGCAGGGCGGCCACGTTGGGCATACCGCCCGCGAGGGAGACGATCTCCGGCCGTGAGGCGACCGCGAAGAGTGCCCTGACCTCCGATGCGACCATGCCCTGTGCTCGGTGTGCGTAGCGGCCGACGTGCGGGTCGATACGCGAACCCTGTTGGCTGGGCTGCTGCTCTCGGTGGTCAGCGGACACGATCCACCTCCGAAGGAAGGACGGTCTGTGGGCCGTCGGTGCGGGACGATCCGGGGATCGTCGTTGATCCCTGGTTCGACGCCGGGGACGACCCGTTGGTTCACCGTTGGTCCCCGGTGGCCTCGGGGCCGTGGGGTGCGTGACGGTGCGGCGTTCGGCTGGAGTGAACCGTGGTGGAACACGGTTCGGGAAATGTCCCGAGTCTAGCCCAGCGGCGGCGTCTGCGGGTTCGAGCCGGGTGTGGCCTCCCCTTTCAAGCACGTGCTCCCGCCGGGCGGTTGCGTGGTCTCCCCGGCACGGTACCCACTCGCGTGTTCCGACTCACACAGGGATGACTCGAACATGACGCACTTTTCACCCTTGCCACCCGAGTGGGACATAGGCCACTTTCTCCACATCAGCGACATTGGTTCGGTGGACCAGTGCGCCGGACACGGCGCCACGACCCCAGGGGGAAGTCATGGGAGTCCGCTCGACCACCGTCACCGCTTCACTGGCACTGCTGCTGTGCGCACCGCTCACCTCGTGCACCGCCGACGAGGCACCGGAGCAGAGCCCCGACGCCGCCCTGCTGGAGCTGGAGCGAGCAGCCGACGCCCTGTCCGTGTCGGTCCTGCGCCCCGGAGCCGAGCGCGCCTTCGCCCGCAAGGGCCATCCCGTGGCCGCGCCCCTGGACTGCACCGCCGTCCCCGAGGGCGGCCCGTCCGCCGAACCCTCCGAGGACCTGGCCGAGGACGCGGTCACGGCGGGCGGCGCGGAGGAGCCCTCCGCCTCCCCGGGCGCCGAGGGCGCGCCGGGGCAGCGGGCGCGCGGGGGCCGCCTGGAGGTGCGGTGCACCGGTCAGAGCCGGGACGGGGAACAGATCCGCTTCCAGGGCCGTCTGCTGATCGAGGCGCTCGCCGAAAGAGAGGTCGGCGACGACAGCCTGCACGGGGCCTTCACCGGTCTGGTCGGTGAGGAGGAGGTCTTCACGATGGACTGCTTCCAGTGCTCGCCCGCCAACGCGCAGCCGCCGGAGAAGGACGCTGCGGCCTCCGGGCCGCCCGAGGGGGCCGAGCCGCCCGCCGACGAGGATTAGCTCGCACGCCCCCATGACGCGTGAAGGCACGGCCCAGGGATGCACACATCCCTGGGCCGTACCGTCGTGTGCGCGGTGGCCCCGGAGTCTCCCCCGATACTCACGGGGCACCAGCCCGTGGGCGCGTCCGCTGTCAGCCCCCGTCACCCCCCTCAAGGCGCGAAGGACGCGGACGCGTCCCGCACCGGTGGACAGCCCGCCGTGCCCTCTCTTGCCCGGAGGCCGCCCACCGGTGAGCGGGCCGCGCGGTAACAGTTGACCCGATTCACGCGTCGCCGGCAACGGTTGCAACAGGTTGCGACCTCATCGCCCAGAGCGATCGAACAGGTCCTCCCTGCGCACGCGCTCCCGTAGTTCCCGTACTCCCGGGGCGGACGATCCGGGCAGCAGGTCCACCGGCGGCTCCGGAGTGAGCACGCGGACCCGCACGTCGTCGGAGAAGCGGTAGGGGCGGCTCTCTATCACCCCGCCCAGGTTGCGCCGCACCCGGGAGAGTTCGGCCCGCACGGTCACCACGTGTTGGCCGGAGCCGAACACGTCGTGCGACAGCTGCACCCCGGAGCGTCCGTCACGGTGCACGGCCAGCAGGAGGAGGAGTTCGGTGTGGCGCGGCGACAGGCGCTGGGACCACTCCCCGCTGTCCCCGGCCACCGTCACGGTGGCGGCGGGACGGGACAGGTCCAGGGTGACGGTGGAGGGCACGGTCCGCTCCCCCGGGCTGGGCCGGATCAGCCAGCCCCCGGGCAGGGGCTCCAGGGCGCACTCCCCCAGCGCCGGAAGCCAGGCGGTCCCGGTCTCGCAGTGCTTGGGGAGCAGCACCCGTCGGACCGGCTCCATGTGGACGGCGGCCGCCGTCCACCCGGTGTCGTCCACCACCAGCGCCGGGCGGGTGAGACCGGCCAGCAGCGGCGCGGCCACCGAGCGCAGCCGCTCGAGGTGGCCGTGGTGCAGGCCCTGGAGGTGTGCCTCCGCCAACTGGGCGACCGCGCTGACCAGGGCCAGGGTGGAGGGGTGGACGGTGGAGACGGGTCCGGTCACGTCGATGGCTCCGAGCAGGCGCCCGTCCCGGGGGTCGTGTACGGGGGCGCAGGCACAGGTGAGGGCGTGCAGGCTGCGCACGTAGTGCTCGGCGGAGTAGACCTGGAGAGGCCGCCCCACCACGAGCGCGGTGCCGATGGCGTTGGTGCCCACGCTCCCCTCGTTCCAGTAGGAGCCCTCCACCAGCCCGACCCTGTCGCTGATCGCGCGCATCCGGCGGGAGCCCTCCCTCCACAGCACCTGTCCGGCGGCGTCCGTCACCAGCATGATGTGCTCGGCCTCGTCGGCCACCGACACCAGGGAGCGGCGGATCAGCGGGAGCACCTCGGAGATCGGTGAGGCGTCCCGCAAGCGCTGGAGTTCGTCCAGCCGGACCACCTTGGGCGGCGGCGCGCTGTCCGGATCGATGCCGAACTGGCGCATGCGCCCCCAGGAGTCCTCGATCACGGGGCGCAGCGGTGCCGGTGTGGGCCGTCCGGTGAGCCGCGCGTCGTGGGCGCGTCGGAGCAGGACCGCGTGTTCGCGCGCGTTCGCCCCGGAGGGGAGCGCGGTGTCCAGCGAGGGGAGGCGCACGCCCTGGCCACGGCCCAGGGACTGACCCCGCCCGTTCACAGTGGACTCCGACGCAGTGTGGTCCCGCCACGGAGCAGGCCCCAGGCGACACGACTCCGTCCGTCGGGTGGGGCGCCGTGCCCGACCGAACCGCACCCACCCGCGGCCCGGGAGCCGATCCGCTGCGAAAAGCCGTTCATGGTGGCCCCCAGGTCCTCAGGTTCGTCAAGGAGATCCCCAGTTTCCTGGTTCGGGTCGGGCAGGGCCAACGGAACCGGGAGACGCGTTCTATTCGGAGGGTGTTTCGGACAGCACCTTCCGATTCCTGCGGGGTCCGCCGCCAGTTGCGCCCCGCTGTTCACCATGGTCACTCTGCGGAGAGGAGCTTCGTCCCCCGAGTCGGCCGAACCGTCGAAGAGGGAGCGGTCGTGGCCGGAAGCGGCCAGCCACCCCACGGGATGAGAGGCCTCTGCTATCAGTGCCTACGGACGGCGGGGTCGCGATCGCCCTCGGTGTGGCGGGTGAGGGCGAACCACAGGCGCATGCGCTGTTCGGCGTCGGTGAGGTCCACGCCCAGGTCCCGCTCGATCCCGCCGATCCGGTAGCGCACGCTGTTGCGGTGCACCCCCAGGTCGTTGGCGGCGCGGTCCCAGTTGCCGTGGCGGGGCCACCC
>NZ_ANAE01000092.1 GCF_000341265.1 Nocardiopsis prasina DSM 43845
GCGGTGCACCCCCAGGTCGTTGGCGGCGCGGTCCCAGTTGCCGTGGCGGGCCAACCAGGTGCGCAGGGTCTCCCGCAGGGTGCGGGCCGCCCTGGTCTCCCGCGCGAGCGGTCCCAGGAGCACCCGGCTGAGGTCGTCGGCGTCGGCCGGGTCCAGGAGCGTGTCGAAGGGGTCGGTGTCGTCGTCCCAGAGCAGCGGGGTCCCCAGGGCGCGTGCGCGGACCAGCAGGGCGGCCGCCTGGCGGTCGGCCCGGGGCAGTTCGCCCGGGGGAACGGGCGGGCTGAGCGCGGCGGTCCACCCGTGCGACCGCAGCAGGTCCAGGTGCGCGCGGTGGGCGTCCTCGCCCCGGTCCGCGAGCACGGCACGCACAGTGTCCCCGGTGGCGGAGCCGTCCCCGTCAGCCCGCACCCGGTCCACCAGTCGCGTGCCCAGGGGCGGGTCAGCCGACTCGACGCGATCCCCCGTGCCCGGGGCCCGGGCACGCAGCACGCGGTGGAGCCCGGACCCGTCCCCCCTGCCACGGGAGTCGGTGAGTTCGGTGAGCAGCGGCAGGGTCTCCTCGTCGAGGTCGCCGTCCAGGAGGAGGCCGGTGAGCAGCCTCCCCGGGAGCGCGGACGTGTCGTCGGCCGTGCGGGAGAGCAGGTCGAGCAGGGCGGTGGCGGTGCGCAGGACGGCGCGGTCGGTGATGCCCAGGGGCGTGCGGCGGCCCACCAGGACCACCCCAGCCTCCTCGGGCGGGGAACCGACGGTGTGCAGGAAGACCTCGTCGGTGCCGCTGGGGGCCTTGGCGCTCCGTGGCCCCTCCGGAGTGGTGAGGCGGTCCAGGAGGGGGCGCAGGGCGGGGTCCGCGACGCTGGGAGCACCGGGTGTCCGATACGCGGGAGCGGCCGGGTCGGAGGGCTCCAGGGCCGCCCAGCCGCCGAGGGAGTGGGCCAGGACGTTGAGGACCCGCTCCACGGGTGCGGGGGCGGCCACCGCTCGGGCCAGGGCCTGGTGGGCCTCGCCGAGCCGACGTACGTCGCGCAGGTGGCGTTCCTCCAGTTCCTCGCCGACCGCGCGGCTCACCGCCGCGAAGGGGGTGGGGCCGGGTACCTCCAACAGCGGCAGCCCCTGGGCGCGGCACTGCTCGACCAGGAACGGGGGAACGGCCGCGTGGACCGGGGCCACCCCGAAGCCGAGGGCTCCGACCCCGGCGCGGACCAGGGAGCCCACGTAGGCGAGCACCCCGTCGCGGGTGTCGGGCAGGTTGACCCCCGCGGTGAGCAGGAGTTCGCCGCCGCGCAGGTAGGCGGCGGGTTCGACCATCTCGCTGGCCACGGCCCAGGTGATGCCGGGGTCCCCCGCCTGGACCACGGTGGTCAGGGCGAGGTCACGGCGGCCCGTGACCACGCTCAGGGGCACGTCGTGGCTGTCGGGCCCACCCGCTGCTTCCCCCATGCGTCCCCCTGTCCGCGCGCACCCGCTTTGGATGGTTCATCCAAAGAACGGATCCGATCCGTATGGTTCGGCTACTGGAGTGGAGCCTAGCCGCTCCCTACTCTGGCCGAAACCGCACCCTCGACAGGAACGGACCTGATGAGCAGCCCGATCGGCCCCACCGACTCCAGTCTCGTCCCACGCTTCGCCGGACCGGCGACCTTCGCCCGGCTGCCCCGCATCGACCAGGTCGAACACGCCGACGTGGCCGTCGTGGGCGTCCCCTTCGACACCGGGGTCTCCTACCGGCCCGGGGCCCGCTTCGGCCCGTCCGCGATCCGCGAGGCCAGCCGCCTGCTGCGCCCCTACCACCCGGGACTGGACGTGGCGCCCTTCGAGCGCCTCCAGGTGGTGGACGGCGGCGACATCGCCGTGAACCCGTTCTCGATCGGTGACGCCGTGGAGACCCTGGACCAGGGCGCCTCGGCCTTCGTCGAGGCGGGGACCAGGCTGGTCACTCTGGGCGGCGACCACACCATCGCGCTGCCGCTGCTGCGTTCGCTGTACCGCAAGCACGGTCCGATCGCCCTGTTGCACTTCGACGCCCACCTGGACACCTGGGACACCTACTTCGGCGAGCCCTACACCCACGGCACACCGTTCCGCCGCGCGGTGGAGGAGGGGATCCTCGACACCGAGGCGATCGCGCACGTGGGGACGCGGGGCCCGCTGTACGGCAAGCGCGACCTGGAGGAGGACCGCCGCTTCGGGTTCGGGATCGTCACCTCGGCCGACGTCATGCGCAAGGGCGTGGACGAGGTCGCCGACGCCCTGCGCCAGCGCATCGGGAACCGGCCGCTGTACGTGTCCGTGGACATCGACGTCCTCGACCCGGCGCACGCCCCCGGCACCGGCACCCCCGAGGCCGGTGGTCTGACCAGCCGCGAGCTCCTGGAGATCCTGCGCGGGCTGGCCGACCTCAACCTGGTCGGCGCGGACGTGGTCGAGGTCGCCCCTGCCTACGACCACGCCCAGATCACCTCGACGGCCGCCTCACACGTGGCCTACGACCTGGTCAGCCTGCTGGCCCTGAACCACCAGCGGAAGCCCCGGGGCTAGGTCGTCACCGCCCGGTGGCGGCCCCGCCGTCAGGTGACGGACGTCTGGCGCTCGCGCAGGTGCGACCAGGTGAGCGCGGTGACGTGCCCGGCCATGGTGTCGGGGGTCTCGTCCGGGTGGTCCAGCAGCCAGTCGGCGAAGGCGTCGGCCGTGCTCACCGCCACGCGCGCCAGCAGCTGGGCGTCGCGGGGTTCCAGGCTGCCGTAGCCGTCCCGGGTGCAGGAGGTGATGAGCTCGGCCACCTCCGCCGTGACGCGGTCGCGCAGCCGGGTGGTCTCACCCGCGAAGGGTTCGCCCTGGACGGCGGCGCGCCGGTAGAGGACGGTCCAGCTCTGGCGGTTGTCCACGACGAAGGTGAAGAAGGCCTGCATCCCCCGGCGCAGCGGATCGTCGTCCTCGGGGGCGCCGGGGTCGTGGACGGCGGTTCGTACCGCCTCGATCAACCGCTCCATCTCCCGGCGCACGCAGGCGACGAAGATGCGCTCTTTCGATCCCAGATAGTGGTAGATGGTCGGTTTGGAGGTCCCGGCGGCCGCCGCGATCTCGTCGACGCTGACCGTGCGGTAGTCGCCGCGGGAGAACACGGAGACGGCGGCGTCGATCAGCTGCTGTTCCCTGACCGCGCGCGGAAGTCTGCGTTGTTTGGTCGTCACGTGAACCGAGCCTAAGGGGGCCGGTGACGGCGGCCGCGGGTCGTGGGTGCGGGGGCGCTGGGAGGGTTCCCGAAGGGCCGGACCGGCGTGTACGTGACCTGTGCGGCCACCGCGGGGCCGGATCGGGCACGTGGCGCATCCCACAGCGGACCGCGCCCCGGGGGCGGACGCCGTGCGGGTGCGCGGGGTCCGCCCGTGGCCGGTCAACCGGGTGTCACTCCGTGGGCGCGTCCCGCAGTTCGAGCGTGCAGCACTTGGCCCCGCCGCCAGCCTTGCGCAGCTCGTCCAGTTCCACCGGGTGGACCGTGAGGCCGATCCCCCGCAGGCGGTCGGCGAGCGCGGTGGCCTCGGCCGCGATGACCACGTTCCGGCCGTCGCAGACCGCGTTGAGGCCGAGCACCGACGCGTCCTCCTTCGTGGCGACGAGGGCATCGGGGAAAAGCGAGCGCAGCACCCTGCGGCTGCCCTGCGAGAAGGCGCCCGGGTAGTAGGCGATCCGGTCGCCCCCCAGGGCGAACAGCGCGGTGTCCAGGTGGTAGAAGCGGGGGTCGACCAGTTGCAGGGTGACGACCGGGCGGCCCAGGAGGCGTTCGGCCTCCTGGTGTGCGGCGGCCTCGGTGCGGAACCCGGTGGCGGCCAGGACGACGTCGTCGAGGGTGATGAAGTCCCCCTCGCCCTCGTTGACGTACTTGGGCTCCAGGGTCTCGGTGTACCCCTCCTGGCGGAACCATTCCAGGAAGGCCGGGCCTTCCGGGGTGCGTTCGGCGCTGGCGAACCTGGCGCCGTAGACGCGCCCGTTCACGACCAGCGCGCCGTTGGCCGCGAAGACCATGTCGGGCAGCCCCTCGATCGGCGCGATCTCGCTGACCCGGTGTCCGAGGGAGCGGTAGAGGTCCCGCAGCCCCTCCCACTGGCGGATGGCCCGGGGGCGATCCACCCCGACCGCCGGGTCCATCCAGGGGTTGATGGCGTAGTCCACCGCGAAGTAGGTGGGGCGGCACATCAGGTAGTGCCGTCGTGAGGGCGCGGCCGTGGGGCCGTGGGGTCGAACCATGGAACCTCCCCGTCGAGGCGTACCGGAGACCGGATGGTGCGCGCCGGTCCGGGCAGTGACCGGACCGCGTCCTCCGGCGGACAGAGGTGAGATACCCGCGCCGAAGCCCCGCCAACACAGGCTTTCCACAATCTGGACGGACGCCGGATGAAGGGACGCGGCCTGCCCTGGGGGGACGGCACCCGAGCAGGAGACCGACCGGCCGGTTTGCTAGGGTCGCGGGACTTCCGCGATTGGAGAGCTCACCATGAGTACCACCGTCAGGGCAGCCGTCTTCCTCGCCACCGGAGCACCCCCCGAGATCCGCGACGTCGTCCTGCCGGACCCGGGCCCCGGCCAGGTGCGGGTCCGGATGGTCGCGGCGGGAGTGTGCCACTCCGACCTCTCGCTGTCCGACGGCACCCTGGCGCAGACCTGGCCCGCCGTGCTCGGCCATGAGGGCGCGGGCACCGTGGAGGCGATCGGCTCCGGCGTAACCGGGGTCGTGCCGGGCCAACAGGTGATCCTGAACTGGGCGCCGCCCTGCCGGGCCTGCTGGTTCTGCGAACAGGGCGAACCCCACCTGTGCGAGCACGCCCTGGACGGCACGCTCTCCCCCTACGCCGCGCTCACCGACGGCACGCCCGTCTACCCGGGGCTGAACACGGGGGCCTTCGCCGAGGCCACCGTCGTTCCGGCCCGCGCCCTGGTGCCGTTGCCGGACGGTGTCGACCCCGCGGTCGCGGCGGTGCTGGGCTGCGCCGTGCTCACCGGCTGGGGAGCGGTGAACAACGCCGCGAAGCTGCGGCCGGGCCAGTCCGCCCTCGTACTGGGACTGGGCGGTGTGGGACTGTCGCTCCTCCAGGCGGCCCGGATCGCCGGGGCCGACCCGCTGATCGCGGTGGACGTGTCCCCGGACAAGGAGGACCTGGCCCGCTCGCTGGGCGCCACCGACTTCCTGGTCGCCGACCCGAACACCCACCGGTCCGTGCGGGGGCTCACCGGCGGACGCGGGGTCGACCACGCCTTCGAGGTGGTGGGGCGGGCCGAGGTGGTGCGCACCGCGTGGAACTCGGCGCGCCGGGGCGGAACGGTGACGGTCGTGGGTGTGGGGTCGCACCGGGACGAGGTGTCCTTCAACGCCCTGGAGCTGTTCCACCAGGCCCGCACGCTCCAGGGCTGCGTGTTCGGATCCTCCGACCCGGCCCGGGACATCCCGCTGCTCGCCGAACCCGTCCGCTCCGGCGACCTCCGACTGGCGGCCATGGTCACCGACGAGATCCCGCTGGAGGGCGTCCCCGACGCCTTCGAGCGCATGCGCCGGGGACGGGGCGGCCGGTCCCTGGTGCGTTTCGGCGCCTGACCGCGCCGGACAGGGTTTGTCACCCCCTGACAAAGGATGTGGCGGCGGACACACACCCGTCTTGCCGCGCGGACCACACGGGTGCACAGTCGGGACCACCGAGCACGCCGCGCCCGCCGAGGCGCGGACGACCCCCGAGGAGAACCGCATGAGTACCGGAGCCGACCAGGCCGACGTCGTCGTCGTGGGGGCGGGGCTGGCCGGACTGGCCGCCACGGCCGAACTGGCCGACGCGGGCAAGCGGGTGGTCCTGCTGGACCAGGAGCCCGAGCAGTCCCTGGGCGGCCAGGCCTTCTGGTCATTCGGCGGACTGTTCTTCGTCGACTCCCCCGAACAGCGGCGCATGGGCATCCGGGACTCCAGGGACCTGGCCCTCCAGGACTGGATGGGTACGGCCGCCTTCGACCGCCCCGAGGACGAGTGGCCGCGGAAGTGGGCCGAGGCCTACGTGGACTTCGCCGCCGGGGAGAAGTACTCCTGGCTGCGCCAGCAGGGCCTCAGGATCTTCCCCCTGGTGGGCTGGGCCGAGCGCGGCGGCTACCTCGCGGACGGACACGGCAACTCGGTCCCGCGCTTCCACATCACGTGGGGCACCGGCCCGGGCGTGGTCGAGCCCTTCGAGCGCCGGGTCCGCGCGGCCGTCGAGCGCGGCCTGGTCTCGCTGCGCTTCCGTCACCGGGTGGACGAGTTGGTCGTGACCAACGGGACGGTCACCGGGGTGCGTGGCACGGTGCTGGCCCCCAGCGGCGCCGAACGGGGCCGGGCCAGCAACCGGGACGCCGTCAGCGAGTTCGAGGTCGGTGCGCAGGCGGTCGTCGTGACCGCCGGGGGGATCGGCGCCAACCACGAGCTGGTCCGCCGGAACTGGCCGAAGCGCCTGGGCACCGCGCCCCGGCACATGCTGTCGGGAGTACCGGCCCACGTGGACGGGCGCATGCTCGGCATCACCGAGGAGGCCGGCGGCGAGATCATCAACCGGGACCGGATGTGGCACTACACCGAGGGCATCCAGAACTGGGCCCCGATCTGGGACAGGCACGGCATCCGCATCCTGCCCGGCCCGTCGTCGCTGTGGCTGGACGCGACCGGCAAACGGCTGCCAGCCCCGTACTTCCCGGGGTTCGACACTCTGGGCACGCTGGACCACATCATGAGGAGCGGCCACGAGTACACGTGGTTCGTGCTGTCGCAGAAGATCATCGAGAAGGAGTTCGGGCTCTCGGGCTCCGAGCAGAACCCGGACCTGACCGGCAAGGACGTCAGGCTGGTCCTCCAGCGGGTGCTCCCCGGCGCCCCCGGCCCGGTGGAGGCCTTCAAGCAGAACGGGGCCGACTTCGTGGTCGCGGACCGGCTGCCCGAGCTGATCCGGAAGATGAGGGAGGTCGCGGGCGACGACGTGCTCGACGCCGACACGGTGACGCGCGAGGTGGTGGCACGCGACCGGGAGATGGTGAACACCTTCACCAAGGACCTCCAGGTCATGGCGATCCACGGGGCCCGCAACTACCGGGGCGACAAGCTGGCCCGGGTGGCCAGGCCGCACCAGATCCTCGACCCCAAGGCCGGTCCGCTGATCGCGGTGCGCCTGCACATCCTCACGCGCAAGACCCTCGGGGGCCTGCACACCGACCTGGACGCCCGTGTGCTGAGGGCCGACGGCACGCCGCTGCCGGGGGTGTACGCGGCCGGTGAGGTGGCCGGGTTCGGCGGTGGCGGTGTCCACGGCTACCGGTCCCTGGAGGGCACCTTCCTGGGCGGCTGCATCTTCTCCGGCCGTACCGCCGGCAGGGCCGCCGCGGCCGCCCTGGGCTAGGCCGGGGACGGGGCGGGGAGGCGGGGCCGTTCCCGTCCGTTTCCGGGCCGGAGGCGCACGCAGCGGGAGACGCCGGAGCCGGGGAACGACGTCCGCTCCTCCCCTCGGCAGAGTGAGCCGGGTGCCCGTCGGGCACCCGGCTCACTCATGTCCGCCACGGCCCCGGTCCCGCGGTCCCTCCGGGTCCTCGGGAGTGTCCCTGCGAGGACGCCCCCTGCGGGGGATGTCCTTGGCCTCCTTGGGCATGCGGCCCGCCTCGTCCAGGGCGCGGCGCAGGAGGAACTCGATCTGGGCGTTGGTGCTGCGGAGCTCGTTCCCCGCCCACCGCGCGAGCGCGTCGTGGACGGCGGGGTCGAGCCGCAGCAGCACCTTCTTGCGCTCGGGCACGGCACCTCACCCGGATCTACTGGTAGAGAGTCCCTGTGTTGACGACGGGGCTGGCGGGGCGGTCCGAGCACAGCACCACGAGCAGGTTGCTGACCATGGCCGCCTTGCGCTCCTCGTCAAGGTCAACGACGTCCTCGTCCGAGAGGCGTTCCAGAGCCCGGTCGACCAGGGTGACGGCGCCCTCGACGATCTCGGCGCGGGCGGCGATCATGGCGCTGGCCTGCTGACGCTGGAGCATGGCCTGGGCGATCTCCGGGGCGTAGGCCAGGTGGGTGAACCGGGACTCCACGATCTTCACGCCCGCCGCGTCGACCCGCTCGGCGACCTCCTTGGACAGCTGCTCGGTGATCGCGTCGGCGCTGTCACGCAGTGAGGGCACGGCGTCGTCGCCGTAGGAGTCGTAGGGGTACTTGCCCGCGATGTGACGGACGGCGGCCTCGGTCTGGGTGGAGACGAACTGGATGAAGTCGTCCACCTCGAAGGAGGCGCGCGCGGTGTCCTCCACCTGCCAGACGACGACGGCGGCGATCTCGATGGGGCTGCCGGAGGCGTCGTTGACCTTCATGACGGAGGTCTCGTGGTTGCGGATGCGTGTGGAGATCGCGTTGCGCACGGTGAGCGGGTTGACCCAGCGCAGACCGTCGGTGCGGATGGTTCCGACGTAGCGGCCGAAGAACTGGACGACCTGGGCCTCGTTGGGCGCGACCATCGTCAGCCCGACGGCCAGCACGACGCCCACGACGGCGATCACGACGCCGACGACGACCATGGACCAGTGCAGGCCGATCAGGGGCAGGGCCGCGATCGCGGCTCCGCCCAGGAACAGCACGAGGGACACGACGAACATGGGGATGCCGCCGGACCCGAAGGCCTCACGTTCCCTGTACTGCGGCGCTGGCCTGACGACACTCGGCGTCTCGCTCATCTGTCGGCCTTCCTTCCCTCGGGGCTCGTTCCTGCGTGATGACTGGAGCATAGCATTGTGATATCACTTTTAAGGAACGGCCTCCCCCCGGGGCCCTGCCTGAGAGGAGACGTGGACGCGATGAGCACCGACGCTCTGCGCCTGCGACCGCCCAACCACCGTGTGGACCGGCGTGCCATCTGGTGGTGGACGACCCGGTCCCTCGCGGTGACGGTCGTCCTCACCGTCATCCCGGTCGTTCCCGCGCTGATCTGGGAACCGGTGCGCTTCTGGTTCCTGGTCTCCGCCGGAGTCGTCGGCGGGATCGGGCTCCTGATCACCGCCGTGATGCCGCAGTGGCGGTTCCGGGTGCACCGCTGGGAGATCACCGACACCGCCGTCTACACCTCCAGCGGATGGATCTGGCAGGAGTGGCGGGTCGCCCCGATGTCCCGGATCCAGACGGTGGACACCGCACGGGGACCGCTCCAGAGAGCCTTCGGACTGTCGAGCGTGACCGTGACGACCGCCTCGGCCGCCGGGCCGATCGAGATCAGCGGACTGGACCACCAGCTGGCGACCGAGGTGGCCGACCAGCTCACCGACAGCACCGAGGCGATTCCGGGGGACGCGACATGACCTCCCACGACGACCACCGCCCCGAGGAGGGCCCGCCCGTGGAACCCGTCCGCGGCGCGGCCGACCCGGAACACCCCGCACCTCCGGTGGAGGGCGCCGAGGACGAATGGGAGGGGCTGAGCCCGCTCAGCGTGTGGGCCAGCGCGGTCGTCGCGTCCGTGTTCCTGGTCCCGGCGGCCGTCGTGGGCACCATCGTCCTGGTGGTCGTGGGACTCGCCTGGTGGGCGCTGGCCCCCCTCCCGGCGACCCTGGCCTTCGTCGGCGTGATGACCTACCTGGACATGGTGCGCCTGCGCGCGGTGCGCTACCAGGTCACCGCCGAGCGCATGGAGATGCGCTCAGGGGTGATCGCCAAGGCCTACCGGTCCATCCCCCGCGAACGCGTGCGCACCGTGGACGTGGCAGCCCCCCTCTACACGAGGATCTTCGGTCTGTGCTCGGTGACCGTCGGCACCGGTGAGTCGGCCGGCTCCGGCGGCGGGGACCAGCTCAAGCTGGAGTACGTGACCGCGGAACAGGGTGAGCGGCTCCGCCGGGAACTCCTGCGCCGCGCCGCCCCGGTCACGGGCTCCGTGGGCGCCGGGGACTCCGAGAGCGGCTCGGAGGAGGTCCCGGACGAGGAGGAGACCGAGCTCGCCCGGTTGAACCCGCGCTGGTTCGCCTACGCGCCCGCCACCTCGGCGACCTTCGGTATCGGTCTCGGTGTGATCGCCGCCCTGGTCGGCATCAACGCGCAGAGCGGCGGCCACGGCTGGAGGTGGATCTCCGAGCAGGCCAACCTGCCCAGCGCCGAGGAGATGTCCAGCCTCGTGATGGGGAAGCTGCTACTGGTCGTCCCGGGCCTGCTGCTGGCCCTGCTGGTGTCGGGAGTGGCCGTCCTGCTCCTGGTCGCCGTGGAGACCTGGTGGGACTACCGGCTCGTCCGTGAGCCCGACGGCACCGTGCGGCTGCGACGGGGTCTGCTGACCAGTGTCTCGCTGTCGGTGGAGGGCCGCCGACTCAACGGCGTGGTGCTCCACGAACCCTTCGTGCTGAGGTCGGTCGGCGGGGCCTCCGTCCGCGCGGTGGCCACGGGCCTGTCCGCCGGTGACGCGGAGAAGGCCGAGGCCAAGAGCCGCCTGTCCCCCGCCATGCCCCGGAAGCGGGCCCGTGAACTGGGCGCCGACCTGATGAACGAGCCGACCTCGGCGCTGGACGTGCCGCTGGCCCGCCACCCGAGGGCGGCCCTGCGCCGCCGGTTCACCCGGGCGGCGGTGTGCTCGCTCGCGGGGGTGGCGCTGGCCGGTGGGCTCGCCTGGCTCCACCAGGTGGCCACCCAGGCCTGGTGGGACGCGCTGCGGTCGGCGGAAGAGCAGTTCATGCCGTTCCCGTTGGCCACTCCGACCGTCGAGGCCACCCCGGGCTGGGGCTGGTTCGCGGTGGCGCTGCTGTTCGCGGTGGTGGTGTTCTGGTTCGCGGTCGGCTCCTACCGGGGCCTGGGCCACGGACTGCACCCCAAGTACCTGGTGGTGCGCAAGGGAATGGCCTCCCGCGACACCGTGACTCTGGAGCGGGAGGCGGTGATCGGTTGGCGGATCACGCGGTCGCCGTTCCAGCGTCGGCTCGGTCTGGCCGACGTGGCGGCCACCACGGCCTCCGGCGAGGGGATGTACACGGCCCTGGACGTGGGTCTGGGTCAGGGCCTGGGATGGGCGGACGAGGCCGTACCCGAGCTCCTGGCACCGTTCCTGGTGCGAGCTGGCGGCGACGGTGCGTCCTCGGAGTCCGGGACCTCCGTGCTGCCCTAGCGGTCGTGCCCCGCACCGCTCGTCCGGAACCGTGTCCCGGTGCCCCACTTCCCCGGGGCGCCGGGACACGCGTCGTCTCCGGGCACGGTCGCGCCCGAGGTTCGACGGGTCAGGGCACGGGATTGTCGAAGATGGGCTCGCCGTCCACGCGCAGACCGCTGGTGTGGGTGAGCGCCATCTCCACCATGGGATAGACCTCGAACAGGCGCCGCATCCCGAGCGCCTCCAGCACCCGCTCGGCGATGGGCGCGGGTTCGGCCAGGACCACGTGTCTGCCCTGCCCGGTCAGCACCTGGTAGACGGCGACCAAGGCGCGCACTCCGCTGGCGTCGAAGAAGCCGACCCGGGACATGTCCACGACCAGGCAGTCGCACCGCGAGGCCTGCGCGGCCTGGAGCAGTCGCTCCCGAAGCCGATCGGCGGTGGCCAGGTCCACCTCACCGTGGACGCGCACCACCGTCACTCCCGTGCAGGGAAAACGTTCCTGGGCCGAGAACGGGCCATCCTTCGCCACTCGGGCCACCTCTCACCGGACGTAACCTTTCCACTACGCAACCGCGTACGAGATCGTAACCTCTCCCATGAGCTTCCGGGAGGGTTTCCATGAGAAAATCCGCCGGAATCTCGCCGATATGACCCGACCGTCACCCGGGTGTCACCGTCTCCCGTGTTTGGCCGAGTCGTCGTGGGGCCCCGTGTCCACAGGACCCCCACTCCTTTCTCTCGGACACTCCCGATCCGGCCCCCGCACCGTGCTTTCCGCGCGTTCGTGCGGTAAAAGCGGTACTTGGACACCCGTGTGTCGGCCGGTGGCACCGTTCCCCCTGCGGGAGGGGCACCGACGGCCCTCATGGACACGAAGAGAGCGAAGGGAGGGAGCGGCACGCGGCTGCCCCGGGCAGACCGTCGACCGCGACCCCAATGACCGAAACCGCTGACACCCAGCCCGGCTGGTTCTCCTCCGAGGAGCTGGACAGCGTCCGCGCCAGCATGCCCGTGCTCTACGTCCAGGCGGTGCCCGTGCGGGTGGACGAGTCGGGCTCGGTGACCCACGTGGGGTTGCTGATGCGCGCCGACCCCGACGGCAGCTTCAACCGTTCCGTGGTCTCCGGGCGGGTGCTGTACCACGAGCGGGTGCGCGACGCGCTCCTGCGCCACCTGGAGAAGGACCTGGGCCCGGTCGCCCTGCCGCGTATCCCCAGCTCGCCTCAGCCGTTCACCGTCGCCGAGTACTTCCCCACCCCCGGGGTCACCCCGTTCCACGACCCCCGTCAGCACGCGGTGGCCATGGCCTACGTGGTGCCGGTGAGCGGTGACTGCCAACCCCGTCAGGACGCACTGGACCTGGTGTGGTTCACCCCCGAGGAGGCCACCAGCCCGCAGGTGCGGGCGGACATGCCCGGCGGGCAGGGCGTTCTGGTCCGCCAGGCGCTCGCCTACGTGGGACACGCCCCGTGACCTCCCGGGCCGAAGCGGTGCGCACCACGCCCGGTCCGGCCTGACGGTCCCTCGCCCACCCTGGGCCCCGTGTCCGCGACGGACTCGGGGCCCGGGATTGGCGACGTTCGCCGTCGTGACTCCGAATCTCCTACGGGGAGTGGGTCTAGGCTGGAGGCCATGCTCGAATCCCTCGTCGCCGACGCGCTCTCCCTGGTACCCGAGGACCCGCCCGAGGACCCGCCCGAGGGTCCCGCACGCGTGATTCTCGGCCTGACCGGCGCCCCTGCCGCTGGCAAGTCCACCCTGGCGCGCTACCTGGTGCACGCGGTCGACGAGCGGGCGGGCGCGGGCACCGCCGGATACCTGCCCATGGACGGCTTCCACCTGTCCAACGCGCAGCTGGACCGGTTGGGCCGACGCGACCGCAAGGGGGCTCCCGACACCTTCGACGCCCACGGCTACCTGGCGATGGTGCGCCGCCTCCTGACCGAGACCGACAGCCCGGTGTACGTCCCCGACTACGACCGCAGGCTGCACGAGCCCATCGCCGCCCAGCACGCGATCGGGCCCCGCACGCGGCTGGTCGTGACCGAGGGCAACTACCTCGCCAGTGACGAGGAGCCGTGGACCGGGGTGCGCGGACTGTTCGCCGAGCTCTGGTACGTGGAGGCGGAGGACCGCGTGCGTGAGCGTCGGCTGCGTCGCCGCCAGATGGCCGGCGGCGCGAGCGTGAGCGCCGCCCAGGAGTGGGTCGAGCGCAGCGACCGGCCCAACGGTGAGCTGGTGAAGGGGCTGCGGGACCACTGCACCCGGGTCGTGCGGGTCAGCGGGGTTCCGAGGCTCGGTTCGCGGGACCGCTACTCCGCGCGCTGAGACCTCTCCCCCGGTCCGGTTCGCACGAGGGCGCACCGTTGGCGGCCGGCGCGCGTCCGCGCCGGGCACGCGGATCTGGTGTGCCATGGGGCCTCCTCGACACTTCGAGCGGTGGCGACCACATGACGGGACGTGTGTCCTGAAACGTGACACAGGGGCCCGGTGAGAGGGATCACCGTGGAGGCGGGAGGACCCACATGGCAGTTGATCCCGTTTCGTCCGCTCTCACACGAGGACGCCCACCCTCACCCCAAGCGTCCACATGTTGAGACAAAAGTTTCATATGGCGTCCACCGCGGCTAGCATCCCTCCAACAACCCGCACTGACCTGGAAAGAACTCACTCATGAAGGACGTCGCCGAAGACAACCCGGCGCCGGAACGGCCACAAGCCGAGACGGCCGCGCCACCGACCAACCCGAAGCGGAAGGTCCTCACGGCGAGCCTTGTGGGCACGTCCATCGAGTTCTACGACTTCTACATCTACGCGACCGCAGCGGTCCTGGTCTTCCCCTACCTGTTCTTCCCCGAGGGCGACATGATGGCGGCCCGCCTCCAGTCGCTGGCGACCTTCGCCATCGCCTTCGTGGCACGCCCCATCGGCTCCTGGGTGTTCGGCCACTTCGGCGACCGGATCGGCCGCAAGGCGACCCTGGTGGCGTCCCTGTTGACCATGGGCGTCGCGACCATCGCGATCGGGCTACTCCCGACCTACGCGCAGATCGGAGTCGCGGCCCCGCTGCTGCTGGCGCTGTGCCGGTTCGGCCAGGGTCTGGGCCTGGGCGGCGAGTGGGGTGGTGCGGCACTGCTGGCCACCGAGAACGCTCCCCCCGGCAAGCGCGGCTTCTACGGGACCTTCCCGCAGATGGGCGCGCCCATCGGTTTCTTCCTCGCCAACGGCGTCTTCCTGATCCTCAGCCAGACCATGACCGACGAGGCCTTCCTGGCCTACGGCTGGCGCATCCCGTTCCTGCTGTCCACCGTGCTGATCATCGTCGGCCTGTGGGTGCGGCTCACCCTGCACGAGACGCCCGCCTTCGCCAAGGTCATCGCCTCTGGTGAACGGGTCAAGACCCCCATCGTCGAGGTCTTCCGCCACAACTGGCCCGCCGTGGTCATCGGCACGCTCATCATGCTGGCGACCTACGTGCTCTTCTACCTCATGACCGTCTTCTCCCTGGGCTTCGGCACCGACGCGGAGACCGGCCTGGGCTACGAGCGCACCGACTTCCTGGTCTTCCTGCTCATCGGCGTCCTGTTCTTCGCGCTGTTCACCCCGATCTCCGGGCTGCTCGCGGACCGGTTCGGCCGCAGGCCCGTCCTGATCACGGTCACCTCCGCGATCATCGTGTTCGGCTTCGCCATGGGCCCGCTCATGGGCAGCGGCGGGACCGTCGGCGTGATGGCCTTCCTGATCATCGGCCTGTCCCTGATGGGACTGACCTTCGGCCCGATGGCGGCGGTCCTGCCCGAGCTGTTCCCGACCAAGGTGCGCTACACGGGCGCCTCGGCCGCCTACAACCTGGCCAGCCTGCTGGGCGCCTCGTTCGCGCCCTACATCGCGACCTGGCTCGCGGGGACCTTCGGACTGGCCTGGGTCGGCGGCTACCTGATCGTGGTCGGCACCATCACCCTGGGCGCGCTGATCGTCAGCCGTGAGACCCGGCACGACGACCTGGACACCATCTCGGCCAAGGTGACCAAGTGACCGGGTGACGGACGGGGCTCCCTCCCGAGGAACACTGGAAGGGCCGGTGCGGCAGAGGCCGCACCGGCCCTTCCTTCTGTCCCTGGCGCCCGGCCCGCACGGCTCACCTCGTGTTCCTCGGACCTTCACGGCGAACTTATCCACCGGGGAGTACACGGAAGGGTGTACCGAGCGACCCGGAGCGCCCGGGACCACGCCCCTGAACCGGTGAACTCCCGCGGCCCCGTGCCGCCCACCCACCGGACGGACTCGCCGTCCTCCTCACCCCTTGGGAGGCCCCCATCCTTCACCGAACCACCGTTCCCCTGAGCGCGGCGCTCGTGCTCCTGGCCACGGCCTGCGGCGCCCCGAGCACCGACCTCGACGAGGCGGAGAACACCAGCAGTAGCAGCACCACCCCGGCCGCCGACGACGTCAACGGCGACGGCTACACGGACCTGCCGATCAGCGGACGCACCGGAGACCCGGAGACCGGCCAGCCCTACGTGGGCGTGCTGCTCGGCGGGCCGGACGGGCTGTCCCCCGACCGCTCCGTCACCCTGACCCGCGAGGAGCTGGGGCTGGCCGACGACGGCGAGCTCCTCACCGTCCTGGACACCGGTGACCTCGACGGCGACGGCTACACCGACCTGCTCGTGGACGCCGGAAGCGGCTACGTGGTGTGGGGCGGACCCGATGGCCCCTCCGGAGAGGCCCAGCCCCTGCCCTGGCTGAAGATGGACGATCCGCGAGGCATGTACGCGGTGTCCCTGGTGGTCGGCGACTTCGACGGGGACGGAAACACCGACGTCACCGTCCTCGACCACCTCCAGGGCTCCCCGATGGACGAGTTCGAGACCACCTTCCACCGTGGTCCCTTCGAGCGGGACGGCTCCGCCGCCGAGAGCCGCGAGGTGAACCTGCCCAGTGACGCCGCGGACGCCGAGCTCGACGTGATCGACGCCGACGGCGACGCGGCGCTGGACCTGCTGCTGGTACGCAACCGCGACGAGTCCCCCGCACCCCACCTGGTGCTCCGTTCCGGGCCGGACGGACCCGCTCAGGAGGTCGTCGGCGACACGGGGCTGAGCCACGCGTACGCGAACGGCGACTTCGACGGCGACGCCCACCCCGACCTGCTCATCGGGGTGAGCGGCATCCCCAACAACGAGCCGGGGCACGAGGACGAACTGCACCCGGGGTACGTGGACGCCTACGCGGGCGGGGACGGCTTCCTGGACGCCGAACCGAGCCGCCTCACCCTCGACAGCGAGGGCGTTCCCGGCGAAGCCGAGGACGGGGACGGGTTCGGCAACGGCCTCCTGGTGGGTGACGTCGACGGCGACGGGTACGACGACGCGGTGGCCATGACCGGACCGTTCCACTCCCACGAGACCGCCACCCTGCTGTTCGGCGGCCCCGAGGGCCTGACCGGTGAGCGGGCGGCCGCCCTGACGGTCCCGGAGCGCGGCGACCTCGGCTCCTACCACCACCACGCGCTGGCCGACTACGACGGTGACGGGCACCCGGACCTGCTGCTGAGCACCGTGCGACCGTCCATGCCGGAGGGCGTCACGGGATACGTGCTGTTCCCGGGAGAACCCGGCGGCTTCGACCAGGAGCCGGTCGAGTTCACCACCGAAGGCTTGTAGGGCAGCCGGAGTCAGGGGACGGGAGGCCGTCTTCGGACAGGGGCCGGTTCGGGTTGTGGAAAACGCCCGAACCGGCCCTTCGCGTTCTAGTGTGGAATTCGCCCCCCTCTCCCTCCGACCCCCCGGAGTACGCACGTGTACGAAGCCGCGCTCAAGCTGGGCGTCTCGGTCGTCAAGGCCGCCTGTGGCATCTGGATCGGCGACCCGATCGCGGAGAACGCCGCGACCACCGTGGTGGACCTGGTCCAGGAGAAGGTCACCGGCAGACGCGACCAGCGCAAGCTGGAGCGCAAGTTCGCGGAGATCGAGGAGAGTATCGCCGACCGGGTCGTCGGCTACCTCGACCACGAGTTCCAGGGTCTGGCCGAGAACGAGCGCGAGGCGGCGGTGCTGGCCGTCGCGGACGCCTTCGAGCGGGCCGGACTGACCGACCGCGTGCTGTTCGAGCAGGACCTGGACCCCCTGTACCTGGAGCGGTACGTGCGGGCCAGGGCACCCGGCGCCACCAGGGACCTCAGCGGGCAGGCGGTCGCCCTCTTCGACCGGGTCCTGCCGGAGTCGTGTGCCTACGTGATGGCCACCCTGAGGACCCTGCCGCGCTTCCAGGCCGGGGCGTTCAGCGAACTGCTGCGCCGGAAGAGCCTGGTCCTGGGCAAGCTGGACGAACTGCTGGACCGCATCCCGGAGGCGGAGGGCCGGGAGGGGAAGGGCCGGGAGGAGGACGCCGAGGCTGCCTTCGTGACCGCCTACCGCAGGACGGCCGCCGAGCGGTGGGATGTTCTGGAGCTGTTCGGCACGGACGCGCGGACCCAGCGGTACCCGCTGACCCTGGCGTACCTGAGCCTTCGGGTGTCCTGGCACCAGGAGGAACAGGCGTGGGACCCGACACTGCACGCTGATCCAGCTCTCTCGGGCGACCTGCGCGTGGAACAGGCTCTGGCCTCGCACAGGCGCACCTTCCTGCGCGGACCGGCCGGAACCGGCAAGACCACCCTGATGCGCTGGGTGGGGGTGCGTGCCTGCCGAGGCGACTTCCCCGAGGCGATGTCCGCCTGGAACGGGCTGATCCCCTTCATGGTTCCGCTCCGTCAGTACGTGGGCGAGAAGCTGCCCGAGCCCGCTGACTTCGTCCGGCACACCGGACGCCACCTGGCCGACCAGGCTCCGGTGGGGTGGGCGAACCGGGTGCTCGCCGAGGGCAGGGGGATCGTGCTGGTGGACGGTGTGGACGAACTCCCTCAGACCCAGAGGGAGGCGGCCCGGCACTGGCTGCGGGATCTCATGTCCGACTTCCCCGAAAGCCGGTACGTGGTCACCACCCGGCCCGGGGCCGCACAGGAGACATGGCTGGAGGCGGACGGGTTCGTCAGTGCCGAACTCCAACCCCTCACCGACGACCACGTCGGCTCCTTCATTCACCACTGGCACGAGGCGGTACGGAGCGAGATCGCCGACGAGGCCGAACTGGAACGCCTGGACACCTACGAACACGAACTCACTCGCAAGGTGTTGGGGCAGCGGCACCTGCGAGCGATCGCGGCGACGCCGCTCCTCTGCGCGCTGCTGTGCGCCCTGTACCGGGATCGGCACACATCGCTGCCCAGGGACCGGATGGAGGTGTACGAGGCCGCGCTGGCGATGCTGCTCAAGGACCGCGACCAGCAGCGCGGAATCGAGGGAGTGGAGCTGTCCCGGAGCGAACTGGTGCTGCTACTCCAGGAACTGGCCAAGTGGCTGATCATCAACGGCAGTTCGGACGCACCGACCGCCACCGCGCAACGCCAGGTCACCAAGGTGCTGCGAAGCATGCACCGGGTCACGGAGGAGCCGGGAGAGGTCTTCACCCACCTGATCGTGCGCAGCGGGCTGCTCCAGAGCCCGACGGTCGACCGGGTGAGCTTCCTCCACCGCACCTTCGAGGAGTACCTGGCCGCCAAGGCGATCGTGGAGGAGGACAGCTTCCCCTTACTGGTCAGCAAGGCGCATGACGACCAGTGGCACGAGGTGGTGGTGATGGCCGCCGGGCACGCCACCCCGACGCAGAGGGAGGAACTGGTCACCGGGCTGTTGGAGCGGGCTGACCAGGTGAAGAAGCACCACGATCGGCTGCTGTTGGTGGCCTTCGCCTGCCTGGAGACCTCTCCTCAGCTGGCCGAGCACCTCCGGGAGGCGGTGGAGAAACGGGTCCAGAGCATCCTGCCACCCAGAACCAAGGAGCACGTTCACGCCTTGGGGCTGGTCGGTGAGTCAGCTCTGCAACTTCTCGCGAGAACCCCGGCACAGAACGCGAGACAGGCAGCGAAAATCATCGAGGCAGCCTCGCTGATCGGAGGACCTGAGTCGATTCCGATCATCGGGCGGTGTCTGCCCTTCCGAAGCGAAGCCGTGTTCTTCGCGATCAGAGACGCCTGGCAACGAGGGTCTTCGCCCGAATTGGCAGAAGCGGTGTTGGACGACGCACTCACTAGCTATCGCTACGCCTTCCCGGTGTCAGCCAATGATCTGGGCCTACTGACTCGATACGCTCCTGGGGCACGTGTCGTTTTGGTTGAAGGGACGGGGGACTACGGAATCACACCACTCTCCACAATGTCGAATCTCACCCGGGTTTCCCTCAAAGGCGGGATCTTCGACGCACCGTGGCAGGTCGACCTAAGCCCGCTTTGCGAACTTGCAGAGCTGGAGTCGTTCACGAACCTCAATAGCTCCATTATTTCCAGAATCGAACCCCTTCGAGAATGCAAGATCAGACACCTTTCCCTTCAGCGCCCCGAAGCCATACGCGATCTCCACATATTGAAATATTTCCACAATCTGGAGCACCTTGAGTTCAACAACTCACTTCCATATCACACACTGAGCGACATTCTTCCCACAGCAGAAAAAAGTTTCGCTCTAACATTCCGATCCCAGCAAGACCCAGATTGTTTGGAGTACCTGGACACCGCCAAGAACTCCCTGCGCAGCATCGCATTGATCGACTGCCGAGGCCCCATCAACATGAGACATCTACTGAGCCAGAAGGAGTCCTTGACCAGACTCGATCTCACCACCCCCAATCCTCAATATCTACCCGCGTCAGTCATTCGGGAACTTTCCCATCTCAAGGAAATAAAATTTGGACTCCACCACGCCAGTGACCAGGATTTCACAAAGGCTGTCATTGAACTTCCCTCGGTACACAAAATCACCCTGAACCAAGAATCCTTTATTCAAATTGCCACTGCGGCACCCACTTGGATTCGACAACTGCCGCACCTAGGCACCCTGCGCATTCACAGTCGTGGTGTTGTTGACCTGACCCCCTTGGCAGGATTGACGGACCTCACGGTGGAGCTTCCCGCGTTCCGGTCACTCAAGGTGATGGGAGCCGAACTCCTCGGGGAGGGTTCCCGGGTCGTCAGGGATGCTCCCTACCTATTGAGACGACAAGCGAGCATCGAGACTGAATGATCGCGCTCAGGGGCCAAGGTCATCTCTGGATGGGCCCTTTGGCCCTTGTGTCCCTGATCGTCGCAGTTGGGAGAACCGCCTGGTCAGCGCGGGTGACCTGGAACACCGAGCTGACGCGGACGCAGCGACGAGCCCCGAGGACGCACACCTAGACTCGGGGGCGCCCCAGGACAGCTGCCGGAAAGAGTCCCCCATGCGCGCGACAGACGGCGACGCCCACCGCCACCTCAGCGAGGACCGGCTGTCGCTTCCGGAGGTGCGCCTGGACGATCTCCTTGACGAGGTCCGGTCCCGGATGACCGAGATCTCCCGGACGCAGGAACGCATCCGCACGCTCCTGGAGGCCGTCGTCTCCATCGGCGAGGGCCTGGAGCTCGAACCCCTCCTGCTGCGGATCACCGAGACCGCGACCAGCCTGGTGGAGGCCCGGTACGGAGCGCTCGGGGTGATCGGCCCGGAAGGGGACATGAGCCGGTTCATCCCCGTGGGGCTCGACCCCGACGAGATCGACCAGATCGAGCACTGGCCCAAGGGCGAGGGCATCCTCGGGCTCCTCATCAAGGAGCCCAGACCCCTGCGGCTGCGGAACGTGCGTGAACACCCCGAGTCGCGCGGTTTTCCCGCCGGTCACCCGCCCATGCACACCTTCCTCGGGGTACCGATCCGGATCCGGGACCAGGTCTTCGGCAACCTGTACATGACCGACAAGCTCGGAGGCGCCGAGTTCACCGGCGACGACGAGCTGCTGCTGCGCGCGCTGGCAACGGCTGCGGGCACGGCGATCGAGAACGCGCAGCTCTTCGCCCAGACGCAGAGCCGGGAGACCTGGCTGGACGCCTCTGGGCAGATCACCACCCGGCTGCTGTCCGGCGCCGCCCCGGAGGAGGTCCTGCGACTGGTGGCCCGCAGGGCAAGAGTGATGGCCCACGCGGACCTCGCGGTGATCGCCATGCCCGGTGAGGAGCCCGAGACGCTCACCGTGCGGGTGTGGGACGGCCCGGACGACCCGTGCGCGCCCCCGGACTCCGGTGCGCGGGGCGCCACCCTGACCCGTGAGGCCGACACCCTGCTGGGCCGGGTCTACCTGAGCGGGACGCCGGTGCGGACCGACGTCGTCGAGTTCGACCACCTCGGGGTGGGTTTCCTGAGCCGGATGGGGATGGGTCCGGTGCTGGTGCTGCCCTTCGGCCCGCCGGACGGTGCCAGGGGTGTCCTGGTACTGGCCCGTGACCAGGACCGGGAGCCCTTCCAGAGCAGTTGGTTGAGCATGTTGTCGTCGTTCGCCAACCAGGCGGCGGTCGCACTGGAGCTGGCCGAGGCCCGCTTGGACTCCGAGCGGCTGAGTGTGTTGGAGGACCGGGACCGGATCGCCCGGGACCTGCACGACACGGTCATCCAACGCCTCTACGCGACCGCTCTCACCCTGATGGGTACGGTGCGGCGGATCGACGACTCCACGTCGGCCGGTCGCGTCCAGGCGGCGGTCGACGACCTCGACGACACGATCCGGCAGATCAGGTCCACGATCTTCGCTCTCCAGAGCTCCGGCGGTGACGACTCCGCGTCCCTGCGTTCCCAGGTGCTGGCCGTGGTCAACTCGGCTACGGAGTCCCTGGGGTTCGCTCCCCGCCTGCTCACTCAGGGCCCCGTGGACAACGGGGTGGACGAACGGACCGGCGAACACCTGGTCGCCGTGCTGCGGGAGTTGTTGTCCAACGCCGCCCGTCACTCCGAGGCCGCCTCGGTGGACGTCCAGGTGTCCGTCGGTGACGACGCGCTGGTGCTGCGGGTGTCCGACGACGGCCGGGGGATTCGGGAGGGCGGCCACCGCAGCGGGCTGCGCAACATCGCCTCGCGCGCGCAGGAGCTGGGCGGGGCGGTGTCGGTGGTCTCCGGCCCGGAGCAGGGCACCCAGGTGGAGTGGTCGGTTCCGGCCCGGCACGGGGCCGAGGAGAGGACCGTCTAGGGCGTCCGGTCCCCGGTTCCGGCGGGTTCAGGCGGTCTGGTTCATCGACAGCCGCACGGCGTAGGCGGCCGCCTGGGTGCGGCGGGCCATGCCGAGCTTGGCCAGCACCCGGGAGACGTAGTTCTTCACGGTCTTCTCGGCCAGGTACATCCTGGTGCCGATCTCCCGGTTGGTCAGCCCCTCCCCGATGAGTTCGAGCACGCGCCGTTCCTGTTCGGTGAGTTCGCTCAGCGGGTCCTTGCGCACGGCCTCCGCGCGGAGCCGTTCGAGCATGCGGGTGGTGGACTCGGGGTCGAGGAGTGAGCGTCCCTCGGCGACCGTGCGGACGGCGCCGACCAGGTCGGTCCCGTGGATCTGCTTGAGGATGTAGCCGGAGGCCCCCGCCATGACGGCGCCGTAGAGGGCCTCGTCGTCGGAGTAGGACGTGAGCATGAGGATGCGGGTGTCGGGGAGCGTCGAGCGGATGTCGCGGCAGACCGTGACGCCGTCGCCGTCCGGGAGGCGGACGTCGAGCACGACCACGTCGGGTTCGAGGGCGGGGATCCGGGCCAGGGCCTGGGCGGCGGTTCCGGCCTCGCCGACCACCTGGATGCCGTCCTCGTCGTCGAGGAGTGCTCCGACCCCTCGTCGGACGATCTCGTGGTCGTCCACCAGGAACACCCGGATCGTTGCGTCACCGGCCATCGGGCACATCTCCTCAGCACTGGATGCGGTGACCGGGGACGGCCTCGCCGTCTCGGGTCGTGGGTCGCACGGGGTCGTGGTCGCACCGTTCCGGTCCCGTGGCGGAGCACGGGCGAACTGGGGCGAGGGCGCGTGCCCTCGGGCGTGCGACGTCACGGTGCGCCTACCAGCCTAGACAGTTCAGATTGATGGCATATGAGTCGAACGTCCTTTTCTGTTTGGGGCGAGTGTCCTGGGGGGTAGTCCGCAGGTGGGGACCTTCGCCGTCGGTCAGGGGGCTCGTGCCCCTGCCGCTCAGGGGGACGACGGGCGACGATGGCGGAGGCCGGTACAGAGGGCATCGCACATCGGGGGTCGTGATGACTGGAACAGGCGGTACGGACGCTTCCGCTCAGGAACGGAGCTGGGTGGCCGGACAGGCCTCACCCCCGGAACAGCGCAGCGCCGAGGAGGGCACCGAGCGGCTCTCCGGCACGGATCAGTTGACGGCCGGGGCCGACCTGGCCGACGACCAGCACTCGGCCTTCACGGTCCTGGAGCGCCAGACCTGTTTCAACCTCCTGGCCACACGGGACCTCGGACGGGTCGCCTTCACCATCGAGGGGGACGCCGCGCCGACGGTGCTACCGGTCAACTACGCGATGGTCAACGACACCGTCGTCCTCCGGTCCACGCTGGCCGGGACGATCATGCGCCACGCGCGGGGGTACGCGGCGTTCCAGATCGACCACTTCGACGAGGAGCGGCGCGAGGGATGGAGCGTGCTGGTCTCCGGTCGCTGCCGCTGGGTGCGCGACCCCGCCGAACTGGAGCGCATCCCCCAGGGGCGCCTCCCCCAGCCCTGGGCTGAGGGGCCGCGCGACCAGGTCCTGAAGATCACCCCGGGCCGGGTGACCGGGCGCGAGGTCCACCGCACCTGAGTACGGGACGCCGGGGGCACGACAGGGGTGAGTACTGACACCGGACGTCTGGTGTGTTTGGCACCAATCGGGGTATCGGTGGCGACATGGGAGCGCAAAGCCCGTTTCACCCCCGGTGTGTCCCTGACCCCGCCGCGCGCCGCACGGAGACGATCACCTCGTGCGACAGCGGTCATCACTGCCATCACGGTTCCGGCTCCGGCTCCGGAACGGCGACGAACACGTCCACCCGCCGGGAGGGTGTCCGTTGAGGCCCCTGTGGGGGCGGGTCGCCCTGGGTGCGGGCGCCGCCGTCACCGCCACCCTCTTCACCGTCTCCGGTACTCCGTTGCTGCTCCATCAAGCCACGGCGCTGACGCTGCCCCCGTCGTCCGCACCGGCCACACCGGCCTCGGACGGTGACTCCGAGGGGCTGAGGCTGCGTGTGCTGTCCTCCCGTCCCGACACGGTCACCGGCGGGACGGCACTGGTGCGTGTGGAACCGCCGCCAACAGCCCAACCGCACGAGGTGCGCCTGGAGGCGGACGGGACCGACGTCACCGACGGGCTGCGCCCGGTTCACCTGCCCGAGGGCGGACACGTACTGGAGGGGCTGGTCACGGACCTTCCCGAGGGGACGACCACCCTGGTCGCGGCGCTGACCGGGGAGGCGGAGGCGGCGCTGACCCCCGATTCCCCCGCCGAGGTGCGTGTCGTGGTCACCAACCACCCCGTCACCGGGCCGGTGTTCGCCGGGCCGCACCAGGACCCGTTCGTCTGCCAGACAGAGGACTTCGCACTCGCCTGGGGCGGCGACCTGGGTGCCCCCTCGGACACCGACTGTTCGGTGGAGACCGTGGTGGGCTACGTCTACCGCACCACGGACGGCCGGTTCGCCCCGCTGCCGGAGGGCCGGTCCCTGCCCTCCGACGTCGCCCGCACGATCACCTCCACCGGGGAGGAGGTGCCCTACACGGTCCGGGTGGAGACCGGTACCGCCAACCGGGCCGTGTACGAGACGGCCGTCCTGCACGACCCCCGCGACCCCGAACCCGACCCGTGGACCGCTCCGGAGGGCTGGAACCGCCGCCTGGTGTACAAGTTCGGCGGGGGCTGCCCCGGGGGCTGGTTCGTGCAGGGGAAGCGGACCGCCGGGGTGGTGGACCACGGCATGCTCTCCCAGGGGTACGCGGTGGCCTCCGCCTCCCTGAACGTGTTCGGGCACAACTGCGACGACCTGCTGGCGGCCGAGACCACCAGTGCCGTCAAGGAGCGATTCGCCCTCTCCCACGGCGTCCCGGACCACACACTGGGCTGGGGTTCCTCCGGCGGCGCCTACCAGGCACACCAGATCTCCGACAACTATCCCGGGCTGCTCGACGGGATCGTGGTCTCCCAGAGCTACCCCGACGTCGGCTTCTCGACCGTTCCGGCCGTCTCCGACGCCCTGCTGCTGCGCTCCTACGCCGAGGCGCACCCGGACGCCCTGACCAGGGAGCAGCTACGCGCAGTGTCCGGGTTCGGCACCTGGGAGGGGATCGGCGCGATGGCGGACGCCGCCGCCCGGCTCGACCCCCGGGGCGTGTGTCCGTCCGCGCTGCCGCCCGAGGAGCGCTACCACCCGCAGGACAACCCGGACGGCGCCCGCTGCGACGTCTTCTCCCACGCCCGCAACGTCTACGGAACCGACCCCGACACCGGTCTACCGCGCCGCCCGCTGGACAACGTGGGGGTGCAGTACGGGTTGTCCGCCCTGCTCGACGGCGATATCGACGTCGACCGGTTCCTGCACCTGAACGAGCACGTCGGCGGTCTCGACGAGGACGGCGCCGTGGTGCCCGAACGCACCGTGGGCGATCCGGTGGCGGTCCGGGCCGCCCATGACAGCGGTCGTCTGCTCCACGGGGGCGGCGGGCTCGCCGACATCCCGGTGGTGGACCACCGCCCCCACCAGGACCACGCCCCGGACGGTGACATCCACATGCGCTACCACTCGTTCAGCACCCGGGAACGCCTGTCGGCCGCCAACGGCACCGCCGACAACCACGTGATGCTGGTGGAGGAACACCGCGGCGGCGTGTTCTCCGCCGACCAGCCGGTGGCCGGTCGCGCGCTGACCGAACTCGACGCGTGGGTGACCGGCGCCGCCGAACTGGCCCTGGCCGACCCCGGGGGGACGCCCGCCGACCACCTGCGAAGCTCTCGTCCGGAGTGGCTGACAGACTCCTGCTGGATCGGTGACGAACGCGTGGTCGCCCCGCAGTTGCCGCTGCCGGAGGGGCGCGGCGACCGCTGCGCCGACGCCTTTCCCACCTACGGATCACCGAGGATCGGGGCGGGCGGTCCGCTCGCCTCCGACGTCGTCAAGTGCCGGCTCACCGAGTTCGACGAGGCCGCGCACCCGGCGGAGTTCGACGATGACCAGGCCGAACGCGCCCGGGAGGTGTTCGCGGACGGGGTCTGCGACTGGTCGCGGCCCGGCGAGGGACAGCGGCCGCCCAGGGGGCCGTGGCAGTCCTTCTGACCTGGGCACAGGTGCCTCGGAGCAGGACCGCCGCGCGCGATCAGTCCTCGGGGATGTCGTGCCACAGGAGGGCGCCGCCGCGCAGGGGGCGGTCGCGGCGCTCGTGGTCGGTGGTGACGTACTCGTCCACGACGTCGAGGAGCCGCCGGTTGAACTCCGAGAGCTCCTCGTCGTCGAGATGCAGGGCGAACCGCCCGACGATCTGGACCGAGTCGGGTCCCGCCTCGTCGAGTTCGGTGGTGAACGCGGTGAGCGGTGAGGTCCGTTCGGCGGGCGGCGTGTCGCGGAGCGGGTCGTCCAGCCACCAGGTCTCCCCGGTGGCCCGGTAGGGCTTCTCCAGCGCTCCGGCGGCACCCTTGCGCACAGGCCCCGCGACGAGGAATCCGACGTCCACCAGGGTGCGCACGTGGTGGAGCACCGTGCCCGGGTTGGTGTCGAGCCGGTCGGCGAGCTCCCGGTTGGTGCGGTCCCTGATCAGGCACAGACGCAGGATGCGCAGGCGCAACGGGTGCCCGAGCGCCTTGGCCTCGCGGGCTGTGGCGCGTCGGCGCTGGCGTCGGGCGGTCGGTTCTGGGGCCGGTTCTGCCATAGAAGAAGCCTAGTGGATTAATTGAGTACCCCAATCGATTGAGTTTTCTCAATCGTTCTGTCAGGCTCCGTGCATGTCCGATCCCCAAGGGCCGACGCCCTGTGATCCCCCCGACTCCGCCACGCCCGAACCCCCGCCCGGCACCGTGGACGCGTCCGGCTCCGTGACCGTCCCCGACTCCCTGGGCCGCTCCTTCTGGCGGGTGTGGGTCTCCTCCGGTCTCTCCAACCTGGCCGACGGTGTACTGAAGGTCGCCCTGCCCCTGGCGGCCCTGCGCTTCACCGACTCCCCCGTACTCGTCGCCGGGGTCGCCGTGGCCCTGGGCCTGCCCTGGCTCCTGTGCGCCCTGCCCGCGGGGGCCCTCGCCGACCGCGTCGACCGGAGGTGGGCGATGGTCGGGGCCAACGTCGTGCGCGGTGCCGTGGTCCTCGTACTGGCCCTGGGTCTTGCTCTGGACGTGGGCTCGATCTGGCTCCTGTACGCGGCCGCGTTCCTGATCGGGACGACCGAGACCCTCTACGACACCTCGGCGCAGTCGGTCCTGCCGCAGATGGTCCACCGGGACCGGCTCTCCCGGGCCAACGGGCGGCTGTACGCCGTGGAGCTGACCACCAACCAGTTCGTCGGCCCACCCCTCGGGGGCGCCCTCGTGGCTGCGAGCGTGGCCCTGGCCTTCGTGACCCCGGCCGCGCTGTGGGTGGCCGCCGTGGGCGTCCTGCTCCTGGTCCGTGGCCGGTTCCGGGTGAACCGCACCGGCCCGCCCACCGGCATACGCGCCGACATCGCCGAGGGGCTGCGCTACCTGTGGTCCCACCGCCTCCTGCGTTCGTTCGCCGTGATGGTCGGCGTCTCCAACTTCGCCACCAGTGCCGCGTTCGCGATCATGGTGCTGTACGCGGTGGGCCCGGACTCCCCCATGGGCCTGTCCGAACCCGCCTTCGGCGTGCTGCTGACGGCCACGGCCGTGGGCAGCCTCCTGGGTTCGTTCGTGGCGGAGGGGTGCGAGCGGTGGTTGGGCCGGGCCCGTTCGCTGTGGCTGTGCGTCCCCCTGTTCGCCCTGCTGGTCCTGGTACCCGGTCTGACCTCCAGCGCCTGGCTGGTGGGGGCCGGCTTCCTCGTCGGCGGGGTCGGGATCACGGTGTGGAACGTCATCACCGTGTCGCTGCGCCAGCGTGTGACTCCGGCGGCGCTGATGGGGCGGGTCAACAGCGCCTACCGCCTGCTGGCCTGGGGCACCATGCCGTTGGGCGCGGTGACGGGCGGTCTGATCGCCGAGTCCCTCGGGGTCAGGGTGGTCTTCCTGAGCATGGGGGTACTCATGCTCACCCTGCTGGTCCCCCTGGCGCGCATGGACGAGGCGACCCTGGCCGCCGGGGAGAGCACGGTCGAAGAGCGCGGCACCGTCTGAGGAACGGGGCCGGGGTGGGCCGGAGAGCGGTTCCACGGCGCGGAAACCGGGTGGACACCGTCCGTCCCCGTCGTGAGGATGGCCGTGTGACAAGCGACCACCCCTCCGGCCCTGCCCCTCTCCCTTCGGACGACTCCGACGACGTCGAGGTCCTGGAGGGCGGCAACGTCTCCGACCTGGTCCTGCGAATCGGCGCCACCGTGCGCAAGCCCTGGCTTCGCTCCTCCCCCGCCGTGACCGCCCTGCTGCACCACCTCCACCGACACGGATTCACCGGCGCTCCGGTCTCCTACGGCGAACACCCCGAGGGCCACCAGTGCCTGGCGTACGTCCCCGGCACCCTGGCCGACCGGATGCCGCCCATGACCACCGACGAGCTCCGCGAACTGGGCGCGATGGCCCGGCGGCTGCACGACCTCACCGCCGACTTCCGACCTCCGGAGGACGACGGCTGGCAACGCCTCTTCCCACCCGAGGAACCGGAGGTGATCTGCCACAACGACCTCGCCCCCTGGAACCTGGTCCGCGACCCGGAGGGGGCGCGGGAGGCGTTCGACGGGGGCGGGCGACGAGCCGAGTCCTGGTGCCTCATCGACTGGGACGGGGCCGGTCCGGCCAGCCGGATGGGCGATCTCGGCTACGCCGCGCACGGGTTCGTCCCCCTGCACGAGGGTGGCGACCCCGAGGTCGACGGCCGGAGGCTGCGGGCGCTGGCGGACGGCTACGACTGTGACACCGAGCAGCGCCGTGCCCTCCCCGGCGCCGCGCTGCGGAGGGTGCGCGGGATGTTCGACATCCTGACGGAGGGGGCGCGGACCGGTCGGCAGCCCTGGGCGCGCCTGCACGCCGAGGGGCACGCCGACCACTGGGGCCCGGCCGCCGACTACATAGAACGACACCGGGCGCGTTGGGTCGAGGCGCTGACCGAACCGTGAGCCCCCGCCCCGGAGGGGAAGGGTGCGCGCGGGGGTGACCCGGGCCGGTCAGTCCGGCCGGACCCACACGAACGCGGCCGAGATCGGGAAGCCCCGAAACCTCTCCCACCGGGGCTTGGCCGCCACCCAGCCGTCGTCCACGACCGCCTCGTTCAGCTCCTCCAGACGCCAGCCGCTGGCCAGGGCGGCGCTCACGTGGTCACCGAGCAGGTGCACGTGGGTGGTGATGGCGACCTCCTCCCCCGAGGCGTCCGTGAAGTGCGTGGGCATGCCCGAGGCCATGATGAACTGCGGGTGGTAGGCGACCAGCACGCAGCGCCCGCCCGGCCTGGTCAGGCGCCGGGCCTCGGCGTAGAGGGGCGCGAGGTCGGGCAGGTGTTCGTCGATGAGCGAGGCGATGACGAGGTCGTAGGTGGCGCCCGGCAGACCGGTCGCCCGGACGTCGCCCTGGGTGAGGGTGTCGTGGGCGCCCCGGTTCCGCGCCAGGCCGAGCATCCCGGCGCTGAGGTCCACCCCGTCCACGTGTTCCACGTCCCTGCCGCGCAGCCAGGCTCCGGTACGGCCGGTGCCGCAGCCGAGGTCGGCGGCGCGGCGGACCCGGGACCAGTCGGGTGCGGTGAGCCCGTCCAGCAGGGCCAGGTCCATGGCGTCGCGCACGGAGTCCTCGTAGGTGCTGGACCACCCGTCGTAGCCGGTGGCCACGTCGACCGTGCGGTAGTGACGGGTGTCGAAGTCGGAGAAGTCAGGCATGTCGCCGAGTATGGCCCGGTCGGAGCCGCCAGCGCGAGTGGGTTTCACGGGGCCCGGGCGCCCCGCGCGGTGGTCCGGGCTGCCCGGGTGGCGTGGACGGAACTCCTCGCCGAAAAACCCGTTGCGGCGCCTTCCGCCCCTCGCCTACCGTGCTGTCCATGGCAGCCTTCCACGCGATCTTCCACGGCCAGTATGCCTGGCCCGTGGTCGCTCACGCCCTCATCCGCCTCCGGTCCGTTCCTCTGGACCGGTAGCCGAACCCCTCCGAGCGCACCGCCGTTTCCGCGCCCCGTTTTCCCCGGGGGCGACGTCGGCGGTGCCAGGGGGATCGCGTTCACGCTCGGGCACGTCCTCGTCTGACGTGCCCTCGCCGTGACGGGTTCTCGCTCAGCCACCTATCGGTCCAGGCCCTGCCGACGTCCTCCTTCCTTCGGACGGGCAGCCGCGGACCTTCCCGGTTCTCCCGGTACGCGCTCACCCTCTGGGTGAGGCGTTCCCTCGTGCTGCCCGTCCACGTCAGCCCGCCTCCGAGGCGGCAGAACGGACCACGCGTGGCACGCCACTCCCGCAGGACCCCCGCCCACCGCGACCGCGGTCCGGGATGGGACGGGGGCCGACCGAACAACCGGCGGCGCCTCTCACAGAACTTCCTTGCCGACCCCGGCACCGCGCGCTGGGTCGTGCGGCTGGCCGAGGTCACCGCTGACGACCTGGTGGTCGAGGTGGGGCCCGGTGAGGGGGCCATCACCCGGTTCCTCGCCCCGGCCGCCCGTCGGGTGATCGCCCACGAACTCGACCCCCGGCTGGCCGAGCGGCTGGCCGAGCGGCTGGCCGACCGCTACAGGGACCCCGCCAAGGGGGTGCGGGTGGTGCACGGCGACTTCACACGGTCGCGGCCACCGTGCGAACCGTTCTCGGTGGTGGGCAACATCCCCTACTCTCGGACCTCCGACATCGTCCGGTGGTGCCTGGAGGCGCCGAAGCTGACCTCGGCCGTGCTCGTCACCCAGCTGGAGTACGCCCGCAAACGCACCGGGGCCTACGGGAGGTGGAGCCTGGTCACCGCGCTCAGTTGGCCGTGGTGGTCGTGGCGGCTGGCGGGGCGGGTCGACCGGAAGCGCTTCCGTCCCGTGCCCCGGGTGGACGCCGGGGTACTGGTGCTGGGCAGGCGCACCGAACCCCTGGTGCCCGTGGGGCGCCGGGCGCAGTACCGGCGCATGGTCGAACTCGGTTTCGGCGGCGTGGGCGGTTCGTTGTCGGCGTCGCTGTCCCGGGAGTTTCCGGCCGGGCGCGTGGTCGACGCGCTGCGGTCGGCGGGGGTGGACACGGGCGCACCGGTGGGACTCGTGCGCCCCGACCAGTGGGTGGAGGTCTTCCTTGCGCTGTCCGGTCCCGGTCGGACGGGGCCCCGGCGCGGCAGGCGAGGGTGAGAGCCCCTCACCTAGCGTGGAGGGATGCGACGATTCCTCCCCTGTGTCCTGACTCTTCCGATCCTCCTGCTCACTGGTTGCGGCACCCCCGAACAGGAGGTGTCACCGGACCCGCCGACCGTGACGGAGACCTCCGCCGACGACGGGACCGTGACCGAGGCGCCCACCAACGAGGGGGAGGAGCCAGTGGAGGGAGGCGAGGCCCCCGTCGGGAGCCACGGGGACGGATCGGAGTACCACTTCGGTGAGGGAGCGGTCTTCCCTTACCCGGTCGGCGCCTACGAGGAGGAGTTCCAGGAGGGGGTCGAGGAGGACGTGGTCTACACGGTGGACGACGTCGTCCTCTCCCCGTCCGGGCGGGTGGCGTTCACCCTGACAGTGGAGGTCCCGCAGCTGGGCCGCGTCTTCGGTACGGGCCTGCTGGACGTGCGGTGTTCCTACGAGGAACTGGAGGGCCCCGCCACCTCCGAGGCGCGGCTCGGCGAGCTGGAGACCGGGGCTCACCCGGTGGACATGGAGTGCGAGGCGCCGGACTCCCCCTCCTCCGTGCTGATCTCGGTGGTGAACGGGGAGGACGAGGCGGACTTCCGTGGCCCCGTGGGGTGAACGGTGCGCTCGGTCCAGGGGCCGTGGCCGTATACGGCCACGCTCCTTGGCAGCCCGACCAGGGACCGAGGGTGTCCGACGAGTATGGACACCTTCGTCGCGTACCTCGGTTCCGGCTCCCCCGTGACCAGCTCCCTGGGAGAGACTCCCGGCCAGACCGTCGCCCTCCTCCTCGTCCTCATTTCGTCGGTCCTCTTCCTCTTCGTCATCTTCCTGATCGCGCCGTCCGACAGAGGCGGTCAGCGGGGAGGGCGCCGCAGCGGTGCGGGGGGCCGCTCCGCCTCGGGCGGTGACGTCGGTGGAGGCGGCGTCAGTGACGGTGGAGGCGGGGGCGGTGGAGGCGGGGGCGGTGGAGGCGGTGGTGACGGCGGGGGCGGCGGCGGCGGCGGAGGAGGCTGTTGAGCAACGCCGCCGCCCCGCCCGTGAGCCGATCCGGCTCAGGTTCGCAGGACCGCGAAGGCCGCGCCCGGCAGGGTGACCGTGCTCCCGCTGACCCTCGTCCGCCCCTGCTCCAGCAGCACCTCCCGGGGCTGCGCCGTCAGCTCCACCTTGGCCTCCTCGGCTCCGAGGTTGCAGACCAGGCGTAGGGACCCCCGGGTCAGGGTCAGGGTGCGGCCGTCCTCGCTCGCGTCGACGCCGAACCGGTCCAGTCGCGGGTCGGCGAGTTCGGGTTCGGCCCGGCGCAGGGCGATCAGGGACCGGTAGGTCTCCAGAACGCGCGCGCGTGCCCCGTGTTCGGCCTCGGACCAGTCCAGCACCGCGCTGTCGCGGGTGGCCGGGTCGATGGGGTCGGGGACGTCCTCCTCCGCCCAGCCGAGGGCGGCGAACTCGCGCCTACGCCCCTCGCGCACGCCTTCGGCCAGGGCGGGGTCGGTGAAGGAGGCGAAGAACGGCCAGGGGGTCGTGGCCCCCCACTCCTCCCCCATGAAGATCATCGGGGTGTAGGGGGAGCAGATGACGATGGCGGCGCCGCAGGCGAGCAGGTCCGGTGGGACGTGCTCGCCCATGCGGTCGCCCCGGGCGCGGTTGCCGATCTGGTCGTGGGTGCTGAGGTAGCCGAGGAACCTGCTTCCTGGGATCCGCGCGGTGTCGACCCGGGCCCCGTGGTCGCGGCCCCGGAAGGCGGAGTGGGTCCCGTCGTGCCAGAAGACCCGGCGGAGCGTCCGGGCGAGCACCTCCGGCCCCTCGAAGTCGGCGTAGTAGCCGTGGTTCTCACCCGTGAGGGCGACGTGCAGTGCGTGGTGGAGGTCGTCCGACCACTGCGCCGTCATGCCGAGGCCTCCGGCCTCCCGGGCCAGGACCGTGCGCGGGTCGTTGCGGTCGGACTCGGCGATCAGGGACAGCGGGCGCCCCAGACCCGCGGCCAGGGCGTCGACCTCGGCGGAGAGTTCGGCGAGCAGGGGGACGGCGCGGTCGTCGCGCAGCGCGTGCACGGCGTCCAGGCGGAGGCCGTCCAGGTGGTAGTGGCGGAGCCAGTCCAGAGCGCCGTCGATGATCAGTCGCCGGACCGGGTCGGAGTCGGGGCCGTCCAGGTTGAGGGCGGGGCCCCAGATGTTCTCCCCGGAGAAGTAGGGGCCAAAGCGCGGCAGGTAGGCGCCGGAGGGGCCGAGGTGGTTGTAGACGACGTCCAGGAGGACGGCCAGGCCGCGGTGGTGGCAGGCGTCGACGAACCCCTTGAGCGCGTCGGGGCCTCCGTAGGGTTCGTGGACCGTGGACCACAGGACCCCGTCGTACCCCCAGCCGTGGGTGCCGTCGAAGGCGTTGAGCGGCAGGAGTTCGACGTGGGTGACGCCGAGTTCGGCCAGGTGGTCGAGGCGCTCGATGGCGGAGGTGAGGGTGCCCTCGGGGGTGAAGGTGCCGACGTGGAGCTCGTAGACGACAGCCCCGGCGAGTGGTCGGCCGGTCCAGACGGGACGGGCGGTGTCGGACCACGCGTACGCGGTGTGGTCGTGGACCCGGCTGGGGGCGTGCACGCCCTCGGGCTGCCAGAGGGAGCGGGGGTCGGGCAGGGGGCGGGGGTCGTCGTCGAGGAGGTAGGCGTAGTCGGATCCGGGACCGGCGCCCTCCACCCACGCGTGCCACCATCCGTCCGCGGAGCGTTCCATGGGGTGGTCGGCGCCGTCCGCGCGCACGCGTACGCGACGGGCCCGCGGTGCCCAGACGGAGAAGTCACCGTGGACGCCGCGTCCGGGGGTGACGGGCGGAGCGGGAAGGGACGGGGCGGGGTGCGCGGCCGGTTCGTTCACGGGGGTGGCCTACCCAGGTGGCCCGGACGCCACGCTGAGCGTGGGGTGGAGGGCGTGGTCCGGATCCGGCGCTTTCCGCCCCGGGCCGCTACTCGGATCTGCGGTAGGTCTGGACGCGGACCGAGGCCGTGGTGGTGAAGGGGTCCGGGAGGGCCGCCACGCGGGCCCTCAGCTCCTCGTAGGTGACGTGCCTGGCGCTGGGGCCCATCCCCACCACGGTCAGCACGTCCTCGTGGGCCAGCTCCATCGTGAAGCGCAACTCACGGGTGGCGACGTGGTCGAAGTGGCCCCCCAGGCTGTCGGCCAGGCGTTCGTCCTTGCGCGGGTCGACGTCGAGCAGGCCCAGGGCCTCGCGGGGTTCGCGGAGGTGGTCGGGGGCCGGGGTGACGACCAGCAGGACCCCGGCGGGCTGGAGGACGCGGTGGAACTCTGCGGCGTTGCGGGGGGCGAAGACGTTGATCAGGGCGTCGGCGGTGTGGTCGGCCAGGGGCAGGCGGCGCCAGGAGTCCGCGGTGACCGCGCCGCTGCGGGGGTGCGCTCTGGCAGCCCTGCGCGCGGCGAACTTGGAGACGTCGGTGGTCAGGCCGACCGCGTCGGGGAGCGCGGTGAGGACCTGGGTGAGGTAGTGGCCGGTGCCGCCGCCGACGTCGACGATGACGATGACGCGGCGTTGCGCGAGCTCCTCTGCCAGGGCCCGGCCGATGGGGTCGTAGTGCCCCTGCTCCTGGAAGCGCTGCCGGGCGGCGACCATGTCCCTGCTGTCTCCGGACCCGGGCGGGGTGGCGCCGGTGAGCAGGCTCGCGTAGCCCTCCCTGGCGACGTCGAAACTGTGGCCGTGGGCGCAGGAGAGCCCCTGGTCCAGGGGGCGCGCGCAGACGGGGCAGGTCAGGGAGGCCGCCAGGGAGGCGGGCATGCGCAGCAGGGGGCCGGTCTTGTTCGTCATGATCGCGGTCAGCCTACCGTCTGACCAGGGTGGGGCCCGTCGTACTCCCGCGTCCGCCGACGGGACCCCCTGGCTGCGGCTACGGGCCGACGGACCGGCCCGCGTAGTCGGGGGCGGGCTCGGCGAGCGCCGCGAGGTTCGCGGCGACCCCCTCGGGCAGGGGCACCGTCCGTCCCAGGGCCTGGTCGACGTGGAGTGCCATCAGTTCCTCGGTCGCCGCCAGGACGTCCCCGACCCACATCTCGTGGCAGATCCGCACCTTCTTGGCGTCAGGGCGCTCCGGCCCCGGACCGACCACCCGGGTGCGGATCTCGACCTCGGCGTCCGCCGTGACCTCGTTCAGATACCGCACGTGCGCCTCCACCGTGTACAGCGAGCAGCCGGACGCGTCACGGTAGGCGGCGTCGAGGCCGACCCGGTCCATCAGCGCGTCCGTGGCGAACCCGAAGACCAGGACGTAGTAGGCCTCGCTGAGGTGGCCGTTGTAGTCGATCCACTCGGGTCGCAGCCGCTGGGTGAGTGTCGTGCTCACGCGGCCTCCCCGTTCCGCTCGGCGGCCTCCGCCCGTTCGACCTCCTCCAGCGCGCGGGCCACCGCGATCAGGCGGCGGTCGCGCTGGGCGATCAGTTCGGCGGTGGAGCGCCCGGCCACGACCTCGTCGGTGCCCGCGACCATGCGGTCCCGCAGGTCCTCGGTGAGTTCGGGCGCCTCCAAGCGGGTCCACGGCGACTTCAGGGACGGGCCGAAGTGGTCGAGCATGTGCGCCATCCCGCCCTCTCCCCCGGCCAGGTGGAAGGTCAGGCAGGGTCCGAAGAAGGCCCAGCGCAGCCCTGGTCCGCTGGTCATCGCCTGGTCGATCTGCTCGACGGTCGCCTCGCCCTCGGCGACCATGTGCAGGGCCTCGCGCCAGGCGGCCTCCTGGATGCGGTTGCCGATGAACCCGGGGAGCTCCTGGTCCATGCTGATCACGGACTTGCCCGCCGCGCGGTAGAAGTCCGAGGCCCAGTCGACGGCCCAGCGCTCGGTGCGCTCACCGCCGACGACCTCGACCAGGGGCACCAGGTAGGGCGGGTTGAAGGGGTGACCGACGACGAGCCGTTCCGGTGTCGCGGCCGCCACCTGCATCTCGCTCATGCTGTAACCGGAGGTGGACGAGGCGATGACCACGCCCTCCGGGGTGGCGGCGTCGAGTTCGGCCAGCAGGTCGATCTTGAGGTCGAGGCGCTCGGGAGCGCTCTCCTGCACGAAGTCCGCCTCCGCGACGGCCTCGGCCAGCGTGCCCACCACGCGCAGGTTCTCCATGGAGGCGCCCTCGGCCAGGCCCAGTTCCTCCAGGGCGGGCCACGCCGAGGCGACCAGCCCGCGCAGCTTGCTCTCGGCGTCGGGGGCGGGGTCCCAGGCGGCCACCTGGTAGCCGCGCCCCAGGTAGTGGGCGACCCAGCCGCCGCCGATCACGCCCGCTCCGACGCAGGCGACCGTGCGCACGGTCTCGGGGGTGGTTCTCGCGTTCTCCGTCATCGTGCTTCTCCTGTCGGGGGTCGGGGGTGCTAGGACGCGCTGCGCAGCTGGAGCATGGCGCGGGTCTCGTCCGGTGTGGCCACCCGGGCGCCGAGCTGCTCGATGATGGAGACGGCCTTCTCCGTGAGCTGGCCGTTGGTGGCCTTCACCCCGCGACTGAGGTACAGGTTGTCCTCCAGGCCCACTCGGGCGTGCCCGCCGAGCAGCACCGACTGCGCCACCCACGGCATCTGCTTGCGGCCGATGGAGAAGCTCGCCCACTGCGCGCCCGCCGGGAGCAGGTTCACCATCGACTGGAGCACGCCCGGGTCCGAGGGAGCCCCGTAGGGAATGCCGGTGCACAGCTGGAACATCGACGGGTCGTCGATGAGGCCCTCGGCGTGCATCGTCTTGGCGAACCACAGCTGGCCGGTGTCGAAGATCTCCAGCTCCGGGCGGACCCCCAGCTCCTGGATGCGCTTGGCGCCCGCGCGCAGCATGTCCGGGGTGGAGATGTACACCTGGCTGCCGTCCCCGAAGTTGAGGCTTCCGCAGTCCAGGGTGCAGATGTCAGGCAGCAGCTCCTCCACGTGCGGCAGTCGGTCCAGCCCGTTGACGAGGTCGGTGCCCTCCTCGAACAGGAGCGGGTCCTCCTGACCGATCACCAGGTCACCGCCCATGCCCGCCGTGAGGTTGATGACGATGTCGACGCCGGTCTGGCGGATGCGGTCGACGACCTCCCGGTAGAGGGCGTTGTCGCGGGAGGGGGCGCCCGTCTCGGGGTCGCGGACGTGGATGTGCACCACGCTGGCGCCCGCCTCGGCGGCCTCGACGGCGGCGGCGGCGATCTGCCGGGGGGTGACCGGGACGTGCTCGCTCCGGCCGACGGTGTCCCCCGCACCGGTGAGGGCGCAGGTGAGGATGGGTGTGGGGTTCATGAGGTCGCTCAAGGCGGGGCTCCGTCTCTGGGCGTGTGCGGTGGTGGTGCGGGTACGGGGCGTCTCACCCGAGGACGTCTCGGTCGATGACCGAGCGCAGGGTGTGACGCATGTGGTCGACGGACCGTCCGGGCATCCCGGTCATGACCTGGATGCCCAAGCCGTCGATGAGGGCGGTGAGGCGTCTGGTCGTCTCCTCGACGTCGAGGTCGCCGAAGGTTCCGCTCTCCTTCCCCTCACGGAGGGTGCGGGCGATGGTCTCGTGCCAGCGCCGGTAGGAGTCGGCGTGCAGCTCGCGCATCTGGGGGTCCAGTGCGGCGGCCGTCCACACCTGGAGCCAGATCGACCACTCCAGGCGCAGGCGGTCCGATCCGGGCAGCTGGAGCTCGATGAGCTGGAGCAGGCGCTCGTACGGGTCCTCGATGGTGTGCAGCCCGGCGACCTGGCGGTCGAACGCCTGCTTGACCGAGTGGCGCAGCGCCTCCACGAGGAGGTCGTTCAGGGTCGGGAAGTGGTAGTGGACGGTGGCGCTGGAGGTGCCACAGGCCTGGGCGACCTGGGCGACGCGCACCGAGTGGTAACCGTGCTCCGCGATGAGGGTCCAGGCGGCCTCGATGATCTGGAGACGCCGGTTGTGCTCCCGGGCGGCCTTCGGGTGGTCCGCCAGACTCGCGGACGGCGGTCTGACCGCCGACGAGTCGCGCGGAGCCGCCGAGACCGTCTCGGCGTCGTCCTCACCGTTGATGAGCCAGTTGACCGTCACCCCGGTCTCGTCGGCGATACCGGCCAGTTCCAGGGCGGTGAACCGCCGGGTGCCGGTCAGTGACTTGGAGAGTTTGCTGGGCTCGATACCGAGTCTGGTCGCGAACTGCCGCTGGGAGAGACCGGATCGGCGGATCGCCTCCCGGGCCCTGCCGCGTACGTCGTCGACCACGTTGTCGTTCACGATGAGAACGTAACAACGCCATGGCGATTATCGCAACATGTGATCGAAAAACACTTCGCCGCCGACGCGTCGGCCCGACCACTCCGACCCGACCACAACCCCGTATTTGCAGGGACAATCGGTTCGAACGGCACACCTCGACAGCAATGCGCAACTGACTGATTGATCAGTCAGCGAGCGAACCAACGGCGCCCCGCCTGACCAGGACCGCCACCGGGTAGTGGTCGAGGACCTCGGAGAGGCGGGCGGTGGTGAGGCCGTCCACCCGCTCCGGGGCGAGCGTGCGGCCGGTGAGGAGGTCGGTCCACTCCCCCGGTCCCGAGGGCAGCGGCAGCACGGTGTCGGCCCAGCCCCCGGCGTCGGCCAGCGTCACCGGCAGTCGTGTGGCCACCACCGCCAGGGCGGGCTCGCGGGAGCCGCGCACCGCGCGGGCGAAGGCCAGGGCGTGCGCGGCGGACGGCCCCTGGGCGGCCAGGGGCAGGTACCCGGTCGGACGAAGCTCCTCGCGGGCGCGCAGGCAGGTGCGAACCAGGTGGAGCTTGGCGGCTCCGGTCCCGTCCACGGGCGGACGCCACCCCTCTTCCAACCGGCCCAGGAGCGCGGCGCGGGTCTCGTGGTCCACGGGCCTGCGGTTGTCAGGGTCGACCAGGGACAGGTCCCACAGTTCGGTGCCCTGGTAGACGTCGGGCACGCCCGGCCCCAGCAGCTGGACGGCCTTCTGCCCCAGGGCGTTGCTCCACCCCGGCTCACGCAGGGACTCGGCCATGGCCCCGACCTCGGCGTACAGGTCGGCGTCGGCGCGCAGACGCTCGGGCCAGGAGCGGACGCGGTCCTCGAAGTCGGTGTCCGGGGCGGTCCAGGACGTGCCGAGGCGGGCCTCACGAGCGGCCTTGAGCAGGTACTCGACCAGGCGTTCGTCGCTCAGGGGCCAGGCCCCGAGCAGGGTCTGCCAGCCGAGGAGGTCCAGCGCGGGCTCGGGCAGCGGTACGCGCGCGCCCCAGCGGCGGACGGCGTCGGCGAACTCGGCGGGGATCTCCGACAGCACGGCCAGGCGGGCACGGACGTCCTCGGAGCGTTTGGTGTCGTGGGTGGAGAGCGCGGTCATGGTGAGGGGCTCGGCGGCCTCCCTGCGCAGGTTGGCCTCGTGGAAGGCCGCCGTGTCCACGCCGAAGCGGGCCGGTTCGCCGCCGACCTCGTTGAGGGCGACGAAGCGGGTGGCCCGGTAGAAGGCGGTGTTCTCGGTGCCCATGGCCACGACCATGCCGCTGGTCTGCTGGACGCGGCGGGCGGTCTCACCGTGGGGGTTGTCGCGGACGGTCCGGTCGAGGGTCTTCAGGACGGGTTGGAGGTCGGGGCGGCGTTCGGCGGCGGCGCGCACCGCGCGGGCCCAGGCGGGTTCGGCCTCGGGCAGGTAGGAGCGGTAGACATCGAAGGAGGCGAGGAGTTCGGTGACGGCCTCCTCGCTGCCCTCGGCGTCGGGCAGGGTCGCCGCGATGCGGCGCACCTCCGCGCGCAGGAGTTCGTTGGCGGCGTGGGAGCGGGCCTGGTGGTCGACGGCGCCGGTGTCGGTGGGCACGCCGTGTTCGCGGGCCAGGGCGGTCAGGACGGGTTCGGCGTCGGGGTCGACGAACACTCCGCAGACCGTGCGCAGCGCGTCGTATCCCGTGGTCCCGGCGACCGGCCAGGAGGCGGGCAGGGACTCGCCGGGGGCGAGGATCTTCTCCACCACGATCCACCCGGGGAAGCGTTCGGCGAGACGGCGGAGGTAGCCGCCGGGGTCGCTGAGCCCGTCGACGTGGTCCACGCGCAGCCCGTCGACGCCCCAGCGCAGGATCTCGGCGTGGGTGGCGTCGAAGACCCCGGGGTCCTCCACACGGACGGCGGCGAGGTGGTCGACGTCGAAGAAGCGGCGGTAGTTGAGTTCGCTGTCGCCGCGCCGCCAGGAGACCAGACGGTAGTGCTGGCGTTCGTGCACGTCCGCCGGGTCGTCGCCGGGGGTGTACGTGCCCGGGGCCACGGGAAAGCGCTGGTCGAAGTGGACCAGGTCGCCGTCGGTGAGGGTGAGCTCGGACAGGGCGGCGCGGCCGTCGTCGCCGTCGTCGGCCAGGACCGGGACCAGGATCGGCCCGGAGCCGTGGTCGAGGTCGAAGCAGCGGGCGTACACGGAGTCGCGGCCGTGCCGGAGCACGTCCCACCACCACGGGTTGGCGTCGGGGCGGGCCACGGACATGTGGTTCGGAACGATGTCGACGACCACCCGCATCCCGAGCGCGTGCGCCCGGGCGACGAGGTCGGCTCGGGCACGTTCTCCGCCCAGCGCCTCGGAGACGCGTGTGGCGTCCACCACGTCGTACCCGTGGTCCGACCCGGGAGTGGCGGCGAGGAGGGGTGACAGGTACACGGCGCCCACCCCGAGCCGGTGCAGCTGCTCCAGGAGTGCGGTCGCCTCGGTCAGGCCGAAACCGGGCCTCAGCTGGAGTCGGTAGGTCGAGGTGGGTGCCTGCTGCCGGTTCGGGTCGGTGCTGTGCGCGCTCATCACCCAGGACCACTGCCCGGTCGTTCGGCGTGTCATACATGCCCGATCCCACACGTGCCCGAGGGCCGGAACAAAGGACCTTCACCGGGCGAAAACGCCTCGTTCACCTCCCGTCCACCCGGAGTCCCCCGTACCGCCACGGACACGTCCGGTTCCGCACACACCCGCGTTGGGGAAGTCGGTCCGGCAATGGTTAAATTCATCGGCGGTGTTCCATCACCAGCGACGACGCGCCGGGTACCGGCGGCCCGTGGTCAAGACAACGAGGACCACCGACTCCGACGAAGGGGATAGAAGCAGCGTGCTCCCGTCCAACAAGCGCACCCGCACCCAGCGCCGTTCGAGCGCCCACCGGGGCGCGGCCTCGGCCGCGCTGGCCGGACTTCTTCTCGCGTCCACCGCCTGTGGCAGCGACGACGCCGTCCAGGGGGCGGGCCCGGCGGTCCCCGACGACCTGGAGTGTTTCTCGGGGAGCCTGCACGGCTCCGGGTCCAGCGCCCAGGAGAACGCGATGACGACGTGGATCGCGGGCTTCCAGTCGGCTTGCGAGGACGCGCGCATCTACTACGACTCGATCGGTTCGGGCGGCGGCCGCAACCAGTTCATCGACGGCGCGGTGACCTTCGCGGGAACCGACGCGGCCATGGACGCCGACGAGAACGCCGACGCCGTGTCGCGCTGCGGCGGTTCGGACACCATCAACCTGCCCGCGTACGTGGTGGCGATCGCGGTGGTGTTCAACCTGGACGGGATCGAGGACCTCAACCTGCGCCCGGACACCGTGGCGAAGATCTTCAACCAGGACATCACGCGCTGGAACGACCCGGAGATCGCCGAGGACAACCCCGACGCCGACCTGCCGGACCTGGCGATCACACCGGTCAACCGGGCCGACGACTCCGGGACGACGGAGAACTTCACCCGCTACCTGGCCGACGCCGCCCCCGACTCGTGGCCGCACGAGGCCGACGGACAGTGGCCGATCACCCCGCGTGAGTCCGCGCAGGGCAACAGCGGCATCGCCGACACGGTCTCGCGGGCCGACGGCGCGATCGGGTACGTGGAGATGTCCCACCTGCACGGCCTGCCCGCCGCGAGCATCGGTGTGGGCGACGAGTTCGTGGACATCTCGCCGGAGGCGGCCGCCAAGGTCGTGGCCGACTCACCGCGCCGCGAGGAGAACACGAGCGAGTACGACCTCGCGCTGGACCTGGACTACGGCACCACCGAGCCGGGCAGCTACCCGCTGGTGCTGGTCAGCTACGAGACCGTGTGCCTGGACTTCCCGGACCAGGGCGAGGCCGAGCGGGTCAAGGCGTTCCTGCGGTACGTGGTGAGCCCCGAGGGTCAGGAGGCGGCCTCCGAGGAGACCGACTCGACCCCGGTCAACGACTCCCTGCGTGAGGACCTGCTGACGTCCATCGAGGCGATCGGCTCCTAGGGCGCGCACCTCCGTCCACGGGCGCGTCACCACGGTGGCGCGCCCGTCGCACGCGTACGATCCGGTACCTTACGTACTGTCCGGGTAGCGCTGGGTCACGTGTGATTTGCGAGCGCTGTGCGGTGCGACCGGGTCCGCCCGTCCGGGTCGGTGTCTTCCCCCACCTACCCGGTCGCGGCCGGGCCCCGGCCGGGGTCGTCCTCGTCGGGCATCTCGCGTCCGCAGGCCCGGCAGGCCCGGTACCAGAGTGAACGGATCCGGTGGCGGGGCCTGGCGCGGCGTCGCCCGCGCCACCAGCGCCCGCGTCTCTCCTCGTCCTCGTCGTCGCCCCCCGCGTCACCGGAGCGGTCATCCGTGTCGACGGAATCGGTCGGGACCGGCCCCCGGAGCCCGACCGCCGCCCGGGGCGGCGGCGGGACCGAACGGTGCAGGGTGAGGTCGGTGAGGGTGCCCTCTCCTCCGTGGATGCGGTACCGGCCGTGGAGTTCGGCGACCACGTCGGCCAGGTCCTCCTCGTCGTCGCACACCCGCATGGCCCGGGCCAGGGCCCTGGTGCGCCAGAGCCGGACCCCGGCGTCGCGGGTGGGCGAGGCGGCCAGGAAGAGTTCGGTGAGCCCGGCACGGGCCCGTTCGGCGCTGGCCAGGAGCCGGGACAGGGCCAGTTCGCCCAGCCCCCAGGCGACGGGCACCTGGAGGAGGAACGGGGAGGGGAAACCGGTCCTGGGCGCGGTGGCGGCGAAGGAGATCCGTGGTTCCCGCAGGTAGTTGGCCTGGATCAGGCGCAGGTCGATCTGGGGGCCGTCGAACCCTCCCGAGGCCGCCTCGGCGCCCTCCCAGTCGGCGACCAGCGTCACCGCGAGATCGGTCTCGGTGCCGTTGAGCAGCCGGTCCACGCAACCCCGGACGAGGTCGTAGGGGGCGCCGGACACGTCCACCACGGCGTGGACCAGCGGGGTGCGGCGGCGCGCCTCGGGGACCCGTTCACGGTAGGCGTGCGGATGCGGCATGAGTTCGGCCAGGACCGCGGTGCGGAAGCGTTCCGAGGGCAGGCGGGTACGGGCGGTGGAGGCCGGGCCCACGTGCCAGGCGGTGGCAGTGGGCTCGGGGACCATGACGGCTCCGGCCTGCCAGAGCCGGTAGCCGAACTCGGTGTCCTGGCCGAGGTCGAGGTCGGGATCGACGCCCCCGGCCGCTTCGTAGAGGCTGCGTCGTACCGCCGCCGCCGCGCCCAGGTAGGCGTGGAAGCCGAGGTGGTCCGCGTCGCGCAGGTCGTCGCTCTGGTCGAGCAGGTGCTCGATCCAGTCGTGGCGGCCCCCGGTGTCCAGGTCGTGGTGGAGGTCGCCGGAGCGGGCGGCGGCCAGGACCGCCCCGGGGCCGTGGGGGTCGGTGTCGGTGAAGCGGACGCGGCCGAGGGTGACGCACTCGGCGTGGGCGTGGTGCCAACGGGCCTGGGCCTCGACGAACTCGGGGCAGGCGACCATGTCGGCGTCCATCCACATGAGGATGTCGCCGGTGCTGGCGTGGGCTCCGTAGGCGCGGGCGTACCCGGCGCCCCATCCGCCGTCGGGCGCGGCGACCACGCGGCAGCGGCGGGGTCGGTGGGCCGGGAGCGTGAGCGGTGGCGCGGAGTGGTCGTCGACGACCACGACCTCGAAGAGGTGTTCGGGGTAGGTCTGCGCGGAGAGCGAGGCCAGCGCCAGGTCGAGGTGGGCCTGCCCGCCCCGCGCGGGGATGATGACGCTGACCGTGAGTTCGGGTGTCCAGCGGCCGGTTGCGGGTGGTGTCAGCGCGCTCCAGTCGTTGCGGAAGACGCGGGTCGCGACCCGTTCCACCCGGCCACGGTGCGACACCCCGTCGACATGAGACCCTACGTGCTTATTCAGTGACACAGAGTCACTATAGCGATGTTTCCCCACACAGAGTGAGTGTCGGCTCTCCTCGATGTGTCACCGAAGCGGGTTCCGGGCGTCACGAGGGAGTGGCCCGGACCGCACGGGGGCGCCGGAGCGGTCGGAGCGGAGGGGTCAGCGGCGCCGGTCGGAGGACTCGGACCGCAGCATGCGCAGGCCCAGCAGGACGACCCCGACGACCAGGGCGATCATCACTCCCCACACCAACAGGCCGACGATCACCGACAGCAGCCAGAACAGGGCGAAGACGACCGCGACACCCGCGGCGACCCTGAGAACGAGACGACCCATGCGCCGAAGGATACGCGGGCACCGCTTCGGGCGGAACCCCGGTCCACCCTCGGGGAGGACGGACCGGGGCGCACCGCGCGCGGCGTTTCCTAGCCCGGACGGACGGCGCTGGTGAAGACACCGTCCCAGTAGGCGGCCAGCGAGACCTCCTCCAGCGGCTTGGACGGGTTCGACCCGTGGATCATCATCCCGTTGCCGGCGTAGATGCCCACGTGGCTCGGCGCCGAGACGTCGTAGAAGAACATCAGGTCGCCGGGCTGGAGCTGGTCACGCGAGACCGGGGTCCCGGCGTTGACCTGGTCGTAGGTGGTGCGCGGCAGGCTCACGCCCGCCTGGGCCCACGCGGCCTGGGTCAGACCGGAGCAGTCGTAGCCGTCGGGCCCGGTACCGCCCCAGACGTAGGGCTTGCCGATCTGCGCGCGGGCGAAGTCCAGGACGGCCTGGACGTCACCGGAGACGGCGGCGGTCTCCGCGGCGGAACCGCCGCCGGTGTCGGCGGCCTCGCCCACGGTCGGGTCGACACCGCCCAGACTCTCCAGGACAGCGGCCTGTTCCTCCAGCGCGGCCTCGCTCTGGGCCACGGCCTCCTCGGCGGCCTCCATGGACTGGGCCGCCGCCTGCTCGGTCGCCCCCGCCGCGTTGTACAGCTCCTCGGCGTTCTCGACCTCGGTCACGTAGTCGGCCAGGGTCGCCTGCTGCCCCTCGGACAGGTAGTCGAGGTCGGCGATGTTCTGGAGCGCGTTGTCGGCGTCCGCGCCGAACAGCACGCCCATCGAGCTGTGGGTGGCGCCGGTGTAGGCGCCCTGCACGATGACGGAGACCTGGCCGGACTTGGCGTCCAGCTCCTCCTCGGCGTCCTCCAGGCGTTCCTGGAGGTCCTCGAGTTCGGCCTCGGCCGCGGCGTGGTCCTCCTTGGCCTCGTTGAAGTCCGCGTTCAGCCCGGAGAGCTCCTCCTGGAGCTCCTCGTAGCGCTCACGGGCCTCCGACTCGGTCTGGTCGGCCAGGGCTACGCCGGAGGACAGGACCACGGCACCGAGAGCGACGAAGCCGACCGTCGTCAGGCGACGGGTGGGTTCGGGGTTGCGAGTCAAAGCACCGACTGCCTTTCTCCCACACCCGTTTACCGACACTCGGGCATCCCGAAGGCACGCCGAGGGACGGCGCGGGGATGCGTGGTGGGGGGATACCGGCGGCGACGGGAAGGGTCGCGGGAACTCGCCGGGCGTCGTGACGGCCCCCGCTCCTGGGACAAGGACAGCTGCTGAGCGGGGTGCAACGGCAGGTCGTACGCTGTCACCCTGGTGGTGACGAACTGGGGCGTTCCGACCTGGGGGAACACTAATTCATCCCCCGGACCCGAAGCGACCCTTTCGTTACTTGCCGATGGGCAACCCGGTCCTCCCGAACCGGGCACGCCCCGTCCCGGAACCCCGCCGGGGGCGCGGGTGGCGCTTCGTTCTTCCCGTGGACGTCGAGTCAAAACCGGACCAAGCGCGGACTTGACCGTGACGCGTCTCACTCCCGCACGGGGAAGGGGGTCGGACACCCGGGGGTGTCCGACCCGGCCGCGTCACAGGTGGCGGTCCCACCAGTCGAGGATCGCCTCGAATCGGGCCACCCGGTGGCTGGGCAGACCAGAGCGCGAGAGCTCGTGCCCCTCTCCCGGGAACAGCAGCATCTCGGCCTCGTGTCCCCGCTTCCTGAGCGCCACGAACAGACGCTGGGCCTGCTCCACGGGGCAGCGCCAGTCCTGCTCGGAGTGGATGATCAGGAACGGCTTGTCGATGCGGTCCGCGTGGCTGAGCGGGCTCTCCTCGGCCCAGGTCTCCGGCGGACCGTACAGCGGCTCCGGGAAGAACGCCCCGATGTCGGAGGACCCCTGGAAGCTGTCGATCGCGTTGACCGCGCGCTCACTGATGGCGGCGCGGAAGCGCTCGCCGTGGTGGGCCGCGATCCACGTGGTCATGAACCCGCCGTGCGAGCCGCCCATGACCCCCACCCTGGAGGCGTCCAGCCGGTCGTCCCCGAGGGCCTCGTCAAGGATGGCCAGGACGTCGACGGAGGTGGTGGCGCCCACCGAACCGATGACCGCCCGGCCGTGCTCCTGTCCGTAGCCCGACGAACCGCGCGGGTTGCAGTAGACCACCGCGTACCCGGCCGCCGCGTACACCTGGGTCTCGTCGAAGAGCTGCCAGCCGTACTGGGCGAACGGGCCTCCGTGGATCATCAGCACCACCGGGTGCGGCCCCTCGCCCTCGGGCACCGCCAACCAGCCGTGGACCTCGTTGCCGTCCTCGGTGCGGGCGGTCAGCTCGGTCACCGGAAGCGGGTCCAGATCCTGGTCCGCGAACGAGGTCAGGGCCCGGGCGCCGTCCCCGGTGACCACGTACAGCTCGCCGCTGTGGCGCTCTCCGGCGGCCGCCACCACGGTGACCCCGCCCGCGTGGTCGAAGGAGGTCACCTGCACGCGACCGCCGAACAGCGTGGTGCGCACGCCGCCGGGGGTGACCAGGTACAGCTCGACCGCGCCCCGGTTCTCACCGGCGACGAGCACGCCCTCGTCGGTCACCTGGGTGCGCAGAGCCATGCGGGGGTCCTCGGTCCCGGTCAGCCTCCGGGGAGCCTCGGAGCCGTCGAAGGGCACCGACCACAGGCCCGTCACCCGCCCCACGAAGTCGTCGCGGTCCGGGCCGAGCTCGTCACCGAGGAAGTACACGGTGGCGCCGTCCTCGGACAGGCTCGCCGTCCCGGCGCCCAGGTCGCCCCGGGTGATCCGGCGCGGTTCGGCCCCGGCCTCGGGAAGGCAGGCCCACACGTCGCGGACCAGATCGGTGTCGCGCGTCCCGTGCAGGGAGGCGTCGAAGACCAGCCCCGTGCCGTCCGGGGTCCACGACGGGCGACCGTGGTCGGCGTCCCCCTCCGTGACCTGGACCGGCTCGCCCGTCTCGCCCGACGGGTCGACGGGGGCGCTGACGAAGACGTGCTGGCGGCGGTCGTTGGTGAACCCGAAGTCGTCACGGCGGTACTTCAGCGTGGTGATCCGGCGTGGCGGCTCCTGGTCCGGGGCTCCCTCCACGTAGCGGTTCTCCTCGGGCACCCGCGCGTTGTAGGCCAGGCGGGAGGAGTCGGGGCTCCACGTGAACGCTCCGGTGCCGAGCGGGTGGTCGGTGATCTTCCACGGCTCGCCACCGTCCGAGGGCAGGACGTGGATCTGGGGGCGTTTGTCCTCATCGGGGCGGAGGAAGGCGATCCAGCGACCGTCGGGCGAGAAGGCGGGGGCGCTGTCGCGCGTGCCCCGGGTGATCCTGCGGGCGGGTGCGGAGCCGTCGGTGGCAACGCTCCAGAGGGAACCGAGGTGGGCGTCCTCCTCCAGGTCGGGGCGGGACACGGCGAGGACCGCCAGGGCACCGTCCGGGGACAGTGACGGTGCGCTGAGGCTGTGCAGGCGAGCGATGTCAACGGGTTTCATACACGAGTGGCGGCCGCGCGCGGGCGCGGTCCGCCTTCTCCTTCCCATGGGTACGGGGATGCCGATGACCGAAGGCGCCCCCCGGTCAGGGGGTCATCCCACACGGACCCTATCGACGCGCGATCGGCCGCATCCATAGCTTTTGCACCATTGGTGCGTATTCGAGCCGATCGGTACCCGTGGTCCGCGCGGGAGCCGCGCTCTCCCCCTCTCCCCCGCCGCACTTCGGCGACGCCGCCACACCCTCGACACCCGAGGTGCCCTGGAGCCCCCGCATGCGAGCACCGGGATCCACCGGTGGTCCTCCCCTCACCCACGAGCCGGTAGCCGTCCCCCACGATCAGGCCGGAAGGGCCCGGCTCGGCGGCCGCCGCCGGGGCACCCGCGCACGCGGGCCCCCAGCGCGCCCCCGTCAGCGGGTCCTGTCGGTCTCCAGGCGGGTGCAGACCCAGCGTTCTCCCTCGCGACGGAGACGGAAGGCGAACACCCGGGTACGGCTGTCGCAGGCGATCACGGCGCTGGCCTCCATCCCGCCCGCGCCGAGCGGCTGGTGGAACACCCGGGTCAGCCGGGGCGCCATCGCGCAGTGCACCGATCCGCGCAGGCGACGCAGTTCCTCCCGCACCGGGACCGTCACGTGGTTCCGCAGCACCTCCGGAGCCCGCCTGCCGACCAGGACCTCCGCCATCTGCTGCGCCAGCCGGTGCACGTCGCCGGGGGTCCGGTGGCCCGCCAGCGGGGACGCCGCGCACCGGCCCGAGGTCATCCCACGGCGCGGAGAGCGGGCGGGGGTCCGCACCGGTCGCCACGGGTTGGCCGCGCCGCGGGCGCAGACCGGGTGCTGGCAGGGGTGGCGGTGAGAGGAGTGCGACATGAACGGATTCCTTCCGGGGGGACGACACCCTGACGCCCGTCAAGGAGCGGGCGGGCGCACTCCCGTGCCACCTGGCATTCCAGGTTTCTCACGACCGTCGACACGGCCGCCCCTCGGCGAGCGGCCCCACCTGGGAACCGTCATACTTCAAGACGTGACTCACGCGTACCTTTCCTCCCCCGTGCCCGTCGCCCTCGCCCACCGGGGCGGGTGGCTCACCGACGACCAGGGTGTGCGCCGCACCGAGCTGGAGAACACGGCGGTGGCCTTCCAACACGCCGTAGACCTGGGCTACACGTACCTGGAGACGGACGTGCACGCCACCAGCGACGGCGTGCTCATGGCCTTCCACGACCGCACCCTGGACCGCACCACCGACCGGGACGGCGCCATCTCCGCGCTCCCCCACCGGGAGGTCGCCCGGGCCCGGGTGGCGGGCAAGGAACCCGTCCCCCTCCTGGAGGATCTGCTCGGCGCCTGGCCGGAGGCACGCTTCAACATCGACCTCAAGGCGGACGGCGCCGTCCTTCCGCTTCTGGAGGTGCTCCGCCGCACCCAGGCGTGGGACCGCGTGTGCGTGGGCTCCTTCGACCAGAACCGCCTGGAGCGGGCCCGACGGATCTACGGCCCCCGCGTGGCCACCTCCTGCGGCCCCGTCGACGTGGCCCGCCTCCGGCTGGCCTCGCTCTCCCCGCTCCTGCGCCCCACCGCCAGCCGCACCCCGGTCTGCGCGCAGATCCCGATGAGCCACGGCGGTTTCCCGATCCTCAGCCGGGACGTGATCAGCGCCGCGCACCGGATCGGCATGCAGGTGCACGTCTGGACCGTCAACGAGCCCGAGGTGATGGAGCGCCTGCTGGACGCGGGCGTGGACGGCATCATCACCGACAACACCGTCGCGCTGCGCGAGGTTCTCCTCCGACGCGGCCGTTGGAACCAGCCCCCCAGAACCACGAAGATCGGATAGCCCCCCTCGATGTCCACCACACCCCCACCTCCGGCGGCGGACAACTCCCCCGCGTCCGACCCCGCGCTGCGCAGACGCGAACAGCGCGGCTGGTACACCTACGACTGGGCCAACCAGGTGTTCATCACCTCGGTGGTCACCGTGCTCATCGGCCCCTACCTGTCGGGGCTGGCCTGTGCGGAGGCGGGTGCGGCCGGCGACTGCTCCCAGCCGGGCCTGGTGCTGTACCCGCTCGGGGTCGAGTGGTTCAGCCTGCACCCGAACTCCCTGCACCCGATGGTCACCACGGTCGCCGGGCTCATCCTCCTGGTGATGCTGCCGGTCGTGGGAGCCCTGGCCGACCACACCCAGCACAAGAAGCGCTGGCTGTTCTGGCTGGCCGCCGCCGGTTCCCTGTGTGTCAGCTCGCTGTACTTCACCAGCGACTACCAGGTCGCCGTGCTGCTCTTCGTGGCGGGCAACACCTTCTACGGGATGTCCCTGGTGGTGTTCAACGCCTTCCTGCCGGAGATCGCCACGGCCGACGAACGCAACCGCGTGTCGGTGACGGGGTGGGCGATGGCCTACCTGGGCGGCGGTCTCCTCCTGGCCGCGCACATGGGCCTGCTCGCCTCCGCCGACACTCTGGGAGTCTCGGAGGGGCACGCGGTCCGCATCGCCTTCGCCTCGGTGGGCCTGTGGTGGTTCGTGTTCTCGGTGATCGGTATCCGTCTGCTGCGCAACCGCTACGGCAGGCTCGCGGCCGAGCCGGGTCCGCCGAGGTTGGGCGCGTCGCTGAAGCAGTACTGGCGCACACTGCGGGAGATGCGCCGATTCCCGAACACGCTGAAGTTCCTCATCGCGTTCGTGCTGTTCAACAACGGCATCCAGGCGGTCATCTACTTCGCGGGCAGCTTCGCCAGCCAGGACCTCAACCTGTCGTTGGCGATCCTGAGCGCCACCATCCTGCTCATCCAGTTCGTCGCCTTCGCGGGCGCGCTCCTCATGGGGTGGATCGGCCGCCGGTTCGGCACCAAGAACACCGTCCTGGCGAGCCTGGTCGCCTGGTGCGCCCTGGTCACCTGCGGCTACTACCTGCCGCCCGACGATCCGGTACTGTTCCTGCTCCTGGGCGCGGGCATCGGCATGGTGCTGGGCGGCACGCAGTCCCTCGCGAGGGCGCTGTACTCGCTGCTCATCCCGCGCGGGCACGAGGCGGAGTACTTCAGCCTGTTCCAGCTGGCCGACCGGGGCTCGGTGCTGCTGGGCGCGGCCTCGATCACCCTGGTCGTCAACCTGACCGGCGGATTCCGTACCGCCATCTTCTCGCTGGTGGTCTTCTTCATCATCGGCGGTGTGCTGCTGTGGCGCACCGACCTGAGGAAGGGCATCGAGTCCGTGGGCAACACGGTGCCGAACAACCTCTGACCCGCACGTCCCGGAACGTCGTCGGCCCCGGTGATACTGGGTGCCGACGACGTTCGTGTTCGGTGCGGGGGGTGTGGTGCGGGTTCTGCACGCGGTGTGGTCCAGGGACACGCTGGTGCTCTGGGGAGAGGCCGAGGAGCGGGAAACCCCCGCCGTCCCGGCGACGGGGACCCACCCCGGCGCCGCCGGGGTGGAGGAGCTGCGCGCGATGGCCGCCAAGGCCGGGATCGACCCCGACTCCCCCGGCTCCGTCACTCCGGTCCTGTGGCTGCCGGGGACCCGGGAGGCCCCCGCCCCGTCCGACACCGACGACACCGCTCCCGCGGAGTTCCGCGCCTGGTCGGTCCCGGGGCTGGAGCTGTCCGCCGCTCGGGCCGACACCCTGCTGTCGGCGGCGGAGGCCCTCCCCGTGGCACTCGGCCCCGCCCTGACCCACCTGCGGGCGGTGCACACCCTCGCCGAAGGGCTGGTCCGAGCCGGATGCGTCCTGCCCGATCTGGTCGGCGACCCACCCCGTGCCCGGTGGCGGCCCGCCCCCCTCGACACAGCGGAGGAGCACCTGTCCGCGCTCACCGCGGCGCTTCCCCCGGCTGCCGTCGCGCACCTGGCCCCCGAGGACCGTGGGGAGGCGCCCCGCCAGTGCGTGCTGGCCCCGCTCGAACTCCTCACCGACGCTGTCGCCCGGCGACTCGCCACGGCCGCGCCCGGAGCCCGTGGGGACGCGCGCCCGGACGCCGAGGTACCAGCGGCCGCACGGCTGGCGTCCGCGCTCACCGGAGACCACTCCCGGGTGGACCCCGACACCGCCAGGGACCTGCGCGGCCCCCTGCGGGAGTGGCGGTCCCGGGTGCGCGGAGGCGGCCGGGCCCAGCTCCTCTTCGTCCTGCGCGAACCCGAACCCGAGAGCGCCCAGGGCGGTCCGCGTCCCTGGACGGTGGAGTTCTGGGTGCGTTCCACCACCGATCCCGGTCTGCGCCTGCCGCTGGAACAGGTGTGGTTGGGCGAGGGCGCCGCCTGGCTGCCCGAGGACGTCGCCACCACCGCCCTGGCCGACCTGCGCCGGGCCGCTCGCCACATGCCCGGTCTCCAGCGCGCCCTGGGCGACCTGGCCCCGACCCGCCTCACCATGGACACCGCACGGGCGCAGGCCTTCGTCGGGCAGACCGCCGCTCGCCTCACCTCGGCGGGGTTCGGCGTGGTCCTGCCCGAGTGGAGCGGCCGCGGTGCCCTCACACTGCGCATGACGGTCAGCGAGGAACCGAAGCGGCGCGGGCGCGGCGGGGTGGGCCCCACCGAACTGGTCGACGTGTCCTTCGAGGCACTGTTGGGCGGCCCCGGAGCGCGGGAGCCACTGGACGAGGAGGAACTGGACGAGCTCGCCGAACTGGCCCGGCTCAAGCGCTCCCTGGTCCAGGTGCGCGGCAGGTGGATGGAGATGGACCCCGAACGCGTCGAGGCCGCCCTGGACCTGATGCGGCGGAGCGGTCGGGGCCCGATCCGCCGCGAGGAGGCGCTGCGGACGGCGATCGGCGCGGAGCCCACCCCGTTGCCTGTGGCCGATGTCGTGGCCGGAGGGCCGCTGGGCGCCCTGTTGGACGGCGGGGCCAAGGCCGCGCCCCGTCCCATGGGCGCCCCGCCCGGGTTCGAGGGGGCGCTGCGCCCCTACCAGGACCGGGGTTCGGCCTGGCTGCGGTTTTTGGGCGAGCTGGGGCTGGGCGCGGTGCTCGCCGACGACATGGGGCTGGGCAAGACCGTGCAGCTGCTGGCCCTGCTCACCGACGAGCGCGCCGGGGGTCCGGCGCCCGGTCCGACCCTGCTGGTGTGCCCGGTGTCGCTGGTCGGCAACTGGCGCAAGGAGGCGGGGAAGTTCGCCCCGGGGCTGCGGGTGCACGTCCAGCACGGGCCGGACCGGCCGACCGGCAACGCGCTGGCGCGGATCGTGGGCGCCTGCGACCTGGTGGTCACCACCTACGGGGTGGTGACGCGCGACGCCGAGGAGCTGTCGGGGATGCCCTGGCACCGGGTGGTCTGCGACGAGGCCCAGGCGCTGAAGAACCATGCCACGGCGCAGGCGCGGGCGGTGCGTTCGCTGCCCGCCGCCACACGGATCGCGCTCACCGGGACCCCGGTGGAGAACAACCTGGGCGAGCTGTGGTCGGTGATGGAGTTCGCCAACCCCGGGCTGCTCGGGACGGCGGCCGACTTCCAGCGCGCGGTGGCCGACCGGGCCGAGGCGGAGGAGGGATCGGGCGAGGGCACTGACCTGGTGCGGAGGCTGACCGGGCCGTTCGTGCTGCGTCGCCTGAAGACGGACCGTTCGATCATCGCGGATCTGCCGGAGAAGCAGGAGATGCGTACCTGGTGCACGCTCACCCCCGAGCAGGCCTCCCTGTACAAGGCGGTGGTGGACGACCTCGCCGAGCGGATGGCCGAGGCCGACGAGAAGGAGCGCAAGGGGCTGGTGCTGTCGTCCATGTCCCGGCTCAAGCAGATCTGCAACCACCCGGCCCAGTTCCTCGGGGACGGTTCGGCGCTCGCGGGCCGGTCCGGCAAGCTCGACCGCCTGGAGTCGATCCTGGGCGAGGCGGTGGCCGAGGGCGACAAGGCGCTGTGCTTCACCCAGTACGCGCGCTGGGGTGAACGGCTGGCGCCCTACCTGCGGTCCCGGCTGGGCGTGCCCGTGCTGTGGTTGCACGGCGGCACCTCACGCGCCGACCGCGAGCGGATGACCGAACACTTCCAGACGGTGGCGGGCCCGGTGGTGTTCCTGCTGTCGCTCAAGGCGGCCGGGACCGGACTGAACCTGACCGCCGCCAACCACGTGGTGCACGTGGACCGCTGGTGGAATCCGGCGGTGGAGAACCAGGCCACGGACCGGGCCTTCCGGATCGGTCAGCGCAGGAATGTGCAGGTACGCAAGCTGGTGTGCGTGGGCACCGTGGAGGAGCGGGTGGACGAGATGATCGAACGCAAGAGCGTGCTGGCCGACGGCGCGGTGGCCACCGGGGAGGGGTGGCTGGGCGGGTTGTCGGTGGAGGACCTGCGCGAGGTGGTGCGGCTGGCGCCGGAGGCGGTCTCGGGATGAGCTGGTCGGAACTGGTGAGCGGGGCCCTGGGAACGGTCGGTACCGATCCCGGGGCGGTGGAGCGGTTCTCCGTGCGGGCCGGTGAGGTGGGCGCCAGGGTCCGGGGGCACGAGGTGAGCCTGATCCGGACCGTGTGGGAGGGCGCGGACTGGGAGCGGGTGGGCGCGGCACTGGCCTCGCAGCCGCTGTTCCGGGCGCGTCTGCTCGCCGGTGAACTGCCCGAGGCCGCGGCACAGGTGTTCGCTCTGCTCGGCCTGGACCTGGTGCCGGAGGGGTGGGGAGGCCTGGTCGCGACGTGCTCCTGCGACCACTGGGACGGACGGTGCGCGCACCTGGCTGCGGTCGCGACCGCGCTGGGGGCCGAGGCCGACCGCGATCCCTTCGTGCTCACCCGATGGGCGGGCCGGGAACGGCGCGCGTTGGTGGAACTGGTCCGGACGCCGCCCATCGGCCCGAAGGTCCCCTCGGCCGGGGGCGCGCAGTTCGGGGAGGACGGGACGACGGACCATTCCCGGGAACTCAGTGAAACCGGAATCGACGTTTTCGCCGCCCAGGCACAAACAACCAATCCCCTTTCCCCTGCGGGCTTCTGGTCCCACCCCGTGACACCCCCGCCACCACCGCTGCCGGAGGGAATCGGAGACCGCGTGAGGGCCGTCGCCCCAGGGCGTGTCGCCGATCACCTGCCCGGTTTCGACCGTTCCGTGAAGCGCCATTCGGAGACGGAGCTGACCCGTGAGGTGTCCGATCGATTTTCTTGTGGAAAACGCCGGTAAGAACGCCGAAACACGGTTACGATTCGCCTGGAGATGACCCCGCACGACTAGTCCTGATTGGTACCTCTCCTATGGCCGATCGCTTCCCTCCACACCTCGACATGGACACTCCGAGCATCGCGCGGATGTACGACTACCTGTTGGGAGGGAAAGACAACTTCGAGGCGGACCGCAAGGCCTGTGAGTCGCTGGCCGAGGGCATCCCCGAACTCGTCGCCTTCGCCCGCGACAACAGGGCGTTCCTGGGCCGGGCCGTCGAGTGTGTGAGTTCCCGGGGGGTGGAGCAGTTCCTCGACCTCGGGGCCGGACTGCCCACGGGGGAGAACACCCACCAGGTGGCTCAGGCGATCAACCCGGGGGCGCGCGTCCTCTACGTGGACCACGACCCCATCGTGCTCGCCCACGGCCGGGCCCTGGTCACCGACAGCGCCGGGACGGCGTTCCTGGGAGCGGACGTCCGGGACGTCGACGACATCCTGAACTCCCCCGAGGCGGAGGGGCTGATCGATCCCGATCTTCCGGTGTGCGTCATGCTGGTCTCCCTGCTGCACTGCCTGCCCGACGAGAGCGACCCCTTCGGCCTGGTGCGCGGCCTGGTGGACCGGCTCGCCCCGGGTTCCTGCGTGATCCTGTCCCACATCGTCTCGGACGACCACGCCGCGGGGGCGTGGATGACCGAGAAGATCCTGTCCTTCGGCACCCCCTGGGGCCGGGTGCGCGCCCCCGAGGAGGTGGCCACGGTCTTCGACGGGCTGGAGTTGGTCAGTCCCTGGACGGACGGGCGCGACCAGGGACCACAGGCGGTGGACTGCGCCACCTGGCGCCATCCCGAGCGCGACCCGCTCTTCCGCCCTGACGACGCCGACACCAAGCGGTGGGAGATGGCCGGGGTCGCCTTCAAGCACTGATCCGGCGGGCCGTCAGTCCCGGAGCCATTCGTCGACCTCGGACTTCGACACCGCCTCCGTCATCCGTGCGAAGGTCCCCCGATCCGCGACCTCCCCGGCCGCTGCCAGGGCACCGGCCAGCGCGGATCTCGACAGCCCCGAGCCGAGGCTGATCCGCCGGGCGCCCAGGGCACCCAGCTCCGCCACGGACATCCCCGCCGCCGCTCCGGAGGCGAGCACGTTGACCGGGCGCTCCACCGAGGAGCACACGGCTCGGATGGCCTCGGCGTCCGGCAGCCCGGGAGCGAACAGGACGTCGGCCCCGGCCTCCTCGAAGGCCCTGAGCCGACGGATGGTGTCCGCGAGGTCCGGTCGGCCGTGGAGGAAGTTCTCCGCGCGGGCGGTCAGCGTGAACGGGAAGGGCAGGGTCCGTGCCGCCTCCACGGCCGCACGGACCCGCTCGACCGCCAGCTCGAACCCGTGGATCGGTGCGTGGGGGTCGGCGGTGGTGTCCTCCACCGAACCGCCCACGATCCCCGTGGCACCGGCCTCCGCGATGGTGCGGGCCACCTCCTCGGGGGCCTTCCCGAACCCGTCCTCCAGGTCCGCCGAGACCGGCAGGTCCGTGGCGGCCGCGATCACCGAGGCGTTGCGCAGGGTCTCCTCGCGCGAGACCAGGCCGGCGCCGTCCGCCCTTCCCAGTCCGTGCGCGAGTCCCGCGCTGGTGGTGGCCAGCGCCGCGAAGCCGAGCCCGCCCAGCAGCCGCGCCGACCCCGCGTCCCAGGCGTTGGCGATCACGAAGGGATCGGGCCCCCTGTGCAGCTCACGCAGCCGTTCGCCCCGGGCCGTCAGTTCCTGCGCGCTCTGGTCCATGCCCTCCCTTGTACACCAGGCCGCCGACAGAACCGGGCAGGGTGCGCCGAGCCGTTCGCCGCCCACCCCGCGCGGCGGCCCTCACTCCGTACCGTTCACTCCGTCGGGCCCTCGTCGAGGACTCCCTGGGCGATCGCGAACGCCTTGTTCGCGGCCGGGACCCCGCAGTAGACCGCGGTCTGGAGGAGGACCTCGCCGATCTCGTCCGGGGTCAGGCCGTTGCGCAGGGCGGCCCGCACATGCATGGCCAACTCGTCCCAGTGCCCCTGGGCGACCATGGCGGTGAGCACCATACAGCTGCGGGTGCGTCGGTCCAGCCCGGGCCGGGTCCACACCTCACCCCACGCGTATCGGGTGATGAGGTCCTGGAACGGCTCGGTGAAGTCGGTCCTGCGGGCCTCGGCCCGGTCCACGTGGGCGTCTCCGAGGACGGCGCGACGCACCCGTGTCCCGGCTTCGCGGCGGTCGGCCTCGGCCAGGTGCTGTGTGATGAGCGTGTTGACCCGGGCCGCGTGCGTCCACGACAGAAGGTGGGCGGCGCCCTCCAGCACCACGAACCGGGCTCCGGGCACCCGCTCCGCGATGAGCGCGGCATGGCCCTCGGGCGGGGTGGAGGGGTCCTCGGCCCCGGCCACGACCAGTGTGGGCGCGGTGATCCGGTGCAGGTCGTCGCGGACGTCGTGGTGCTCGATGGCGCCGCAGCATCCCGCGTAGCCCTCGTCGGGGGTGTCGACGATCTGGTCGCGCAGGAGTGTGACGTCGTGGGGGTGCTCGGAGGCGAAGGCCGGGGTGAACCACCGTTGAACCACCCCGTCGGCCAGGGCGGTGGTGCCCTGGTCCCTCGCCACGGCGGCCCGGTCCCGCCAGTTCTGGGCGGGTCCCATGTGGGGGGAGGTGGCCATCAGCACGAGGCTGTCGACGCGCTCGGGTGCGTGGATGGCCAGCCACTGGCCGACCATGCCGCCGATGGACAGGCCCGCGAAGTGGGCGCGCCCGATTCCGAGCCGGTCGAGCAGGGCCACGACGTCGCCGCCCAGGTCGGCCATGCTGTAGGGACCCTCGGGCGCGGGCGACTCCCCGTGTCCGCGCAGGTCCACGCGGATCACCCGGAAGACGGTGGAGAGCGCTTCGACCTGCGGCTCCCACATCCGCCCGGTGGTGCCGAGGGACCCGGCCAGCACCAGCGGCGGTGCGTCCGCCGGTCCGCTCACGACGTGGTGGAGGTCAACGCTCATCGGTTCCTTCTTCGTTGTCGGTGGGGTCCGTCCGGCCGGTCCTACCCGTCACCCGGTCGGCGAACACCGGTGCGGCGCCGAGGTAGTCGGCGGGATCGAGCAGGACGCTGATCCGGTCGCGGGTGCGCAGGCCGTGGAGGTGTTCGGCCAGGACCTCCACCGGGTCGCGGCCCTCGTCCACGGCGGCCCGGCAGGCGGTGGTGACGCGCTGGTGGGCCTCCAGGCGGCCGAGTTCGGGGGTCAGGTCCGCGGTGAGTCGTTCGCTGAGGGCCAGCCCGCCGGTGAGGTCGAGGTTGGCGGCCATGCGGTCCGGGTGCACGCGGAGGCGTGCGACGCTCACGCGCAGCCAGGAGACGGCGGAGCCGGTGCGCCGGAGCAGGTCGGTCAGGGGCAGCCACTCGGCGTGCCAGGCCCCCGCCGCGCGTTGGTGCTCCTGGATCTGCGCGGCGAACAGGGTGGCCACGAGGCCGGGCGTCTGGCGGGCGGCGGCCAGCGCGCTGACGGCGGCGACCGGGTTGCGCTTGTGCGGCATGGTGGAGGAGCCGCCCACACCGCTTCCGCCCTCCTCGGTGACCTCGCCGACCTCGGTCTGGGCCAGCAGCACGATGTCCTGGGCGACGTTCCCGGCCGCGCCGCTCACCCGGCCGAGCGCGGCGGCGATCTCGGCGATCCGTCCGCGTTCGGTGTGCCAGGGCAGGAGGGGTTCGGGCAGGTCGAGGCGGGCGGCGAAGGCGGCCGCCACCGCCGGGCCGTGCGGGTGCAGTGAGGCGAGGGTGCCCACGGCTCCGCCGAGCTGGGCGGCCAGGTGGTGGTCCAGCACCTGGTCGAGGCGGTCGGCCGCCCCGGTCAGGCCGGAGGTCCAGCTCGCGGCGACGGCGCCGAAGGTGGTGGGCAGGGCCTGTTGGAGGAGGGTCCGGCCGGGCGCGGGGGTGGTGCGGTGGCGGTGGGCCAGGGTTCGCAGCTCCCCCGTGAGGTCGGCCAGTTCGGTGCGCAGGGCGGCCCCGGCCCGGCGGACCAGGAGCATGGCCGCGGTGTCCATGACGTCCTGGCTGGTGGCCCCCTGGTGGGCGTGGCGGGCGGCGTCGGGGCGGGTCGCGCGCACGTTCTCGGTGAGTCGTGCGACCAGCGGGATGACCGGGTTGCCGCCGGCCGCCGCAGCCCGGCCCAGATCGGCCGGGTCGTAGCGGTCGGCCGCGCAGGCGGCGGCGACGGCCTCGGCCCGCTCCGGAGTGATGAGGCCGGTGTCGGCCAGGGCTCGGGCCAGGGCGGCCTCGGTGTCGAGCAGGGCCCGGAGCCAGGCGGTGTCGTCGGTGAGCGGCCCGAGGGGGCCGTGGTTGAGGACACCGTCGAACAGGCCGGTCATGGGTGGTCCCTCACTGGGTCGGGTGGGGCGGCGGAGCGGGTCGGAGCCGATGGGGCGGCGGGGGTCTCGGGTCAGACGTCGAAGAAGACCGTCTCCCCCTCGCCCTGGAGGCGGATGTCGAAGCGGTAGCCGCCCTCCTCCCGGCTGGCGACGAGGGTGGCTCGGTCGGCGGGGTCGGCGACGGAGCGCAGGACGGGGTCGGCCGCGTTGGCCGCCTCCTCCTCGGGAAAGTACAGGCGGGTGACCACCCGGTGCAGCATGCCGCGCGCGAAGACGGAGATGTCGACGTGGGGTGCCTGCTCACCACCCGGCCCTGGGACGGGTCCGGGCTTGAGGGTGAGGATCTCGTAGGTGCCCGCCGTGTCGGTGGGGCAGCGGCCGAATCCCCGGAAGCCGGGCAGGGAGCGGGCGCCGCGCGGGTCGTCCGGGTGGTCGAACCGCCCGTGCGGGTCGGCCTGCCAGGTCTCGACCAGGGCGTCGGTGACCGGTGCGCCCGCGCCGTCGTACACGGTGCCGCGCAGTCGGACGGAGCCGGGCGTGCCCTCGGCGACAGCGAAGGGGCCGTCCGGCCAGGGCAGGCCGATGTGCAGGTAGGGGCCGACGGTCTGGGACGGGGTGGTGGGCACCTGGTCGGCGGTGGGTCGGGGTGTCATTCGTCGTCCTCCAGGACCTCTTCCTCGGACTCGAACGGGGTCTGGTCACGTCCGCGCAGCACGATGTCCCACCGGTAGGCCAGGGCCCACTCGGGCTGGGTGGAGTCGTGGTCGTAGCGGGCCAGCAGGCGCTCGCGGGCCCGCTCGTCGGGGACCGACTGCCACATGGGGTCCTGGAAGAACAGGGGGTCGTCGGGGAAGTACATCTGGGTGACCAGCCGCTGGGTGAAGGCCCGTCCGAACAGCGAGAAGTGGATGTGGGCGGGGCGCCAGGCGTTCCGGTGGTTCTTCCAGGGGTAGGCACCGGGCCGCACGGTGACGAACCGGTAGTGGCCCTGTGCGTCGGTGAGGACGCGCCCCACGCCGGAGAAGTTCGGGTCGAGCGGGGCGGGCCAGTTGTCACCGGTGTGGCGGTAGCGTCCGGCGGCGTTGGCCTGCCAGACCTCCACGAGGCTGTGCGGCACGGGGAGGCCGTCGCTGTCACGGACCTGACCGTGGACGATGATGCGCTGGCCCTGGGGTTCGCCGTCGTGCTGGCGGGTGAGGTCGTGGTCGTGGGCGCCGAGGCGGTCCTCGCCGAGGACGGGTGAGGTGATCTCGGTGAGCGTGTGCGGCAGCAGGGTGAGCGGGCGCTGGGGGTGGCGCAGCGCGGTGCTCCCGTAACCGGGGTAGTCCAGGGGCGGGTGGGAGCCGTGGTCGCGCACGTATCCGCGCGGGTGCGACCCGGACCCGTCGGAGGTGGTGGACATGCGGTCCTTCCTTTCGGAGCGGGCCCCGGGGTCTCCAGCGGCGAGGGGGTGGGGCCGTCGGGTGGTTCAGGCCGCGCCGGTCAGGGAGCGGAGCACGGAGAGTTCGGTGTCGGTGGGCGCGGGAGTGCGGACGGGGTCGTCGGACACGCGCAGCTCCCAGCCGGTGGCCTCGTGGACCTCCGCGAGTTCCACACCCGGGTGCAGTCCCACCAGTGTGAGTTCGCGTGTGGCGGGGGCGGGGTCGAGGACACCGAGG
>NZ_ANAE01000093.1 GCF_000341265.1 Nocardiopsis prasina DSM 43845
TGGACCTCCGCGAGTTCCACACCCGGGTGCAGTCCCACCAGTGTGAGTTCGCGTGTGGCGGGGTCGGGTTCGAGGACACCGAGGTCGGTGATGACCCGGACCGGCCCCGCCCCGGTCAGGCCGAGCCGTTCGCGGTCGCCGGGGCCCGATCCGTGGCCCACCGAGGTCACGAAGTCCACCTTCTCCACGAACGCGCGGGGGCTGTGGCGCATGACCACGATGACCTCGCGGCAGGAGGCGGCGATCTCGGGGGCGCCGCCCGCTCCGGGCAGGCGCACCTTCGGGTCCGCGTAGTCCCCGATCACGGTGGTGTTGATGTTGGCGAACCGGTCGATCTGCGCCGCGCCGAGGAACCCTGCGTCGATACGACCGGCCTGGAGCCAGTAGTTGAAGACCTCGGGGACCGGGACCACCGTGTCTGCGGTGTCGGCCAGGATCCCGTCGCCGATGGAAAGCGGCAGGTGGTCGGGGGAGGCGCCCAGGGTGCCGGACTCGTAGATCATCCACAGGTCGGGGGCGTGCGTTCGGCTGGCCACGTTCGCGGCGGTGCTGGGCAGGCCGATGCCGACGAAGCAGGCCATACCGTCGCGCAGCGAACGCGCGGCGGTGACGGTCATGATCTCGTCGGAGGTCCAGGTCTCGGTGGTCACGCGCCTCTCCCCACGGGCTCGGTGTCGCTGTCCGGGGACTCGGGCGACGAGGTGGCGGGAGGGGCGGAGGGAGGCTGTGAGCCCGCGGTGAGGTCGGCGAGCCAGGCGGTGAAGGCCTCACGGTCGCGCCCGACCGCGTCCCAGGCACGGTAGGCGGCGTTGTCCCGCTCGTAGTAGCCGTGGGCGTAGGAGGGGGCGGCGCCGCCGGGAACGACGCTGACGGCGTCCACGACCCGGCTGGGCAGGATCACCTGACCCGGGACGGGGTCGAGGGTCTCCACGACCTCCTCCACGGTGGCCAGGACCCGATCGGACGCCAGAGCGGCCTCCTTCTGGATGCCGGTGATGCCCCACAGCTGGACGTTGCCCCTGGTGTCCGCCCGCTGGGCGTGGATCACGGCGACGTCGGGGTTGAGCGCGGGCACAGCGGCCAGCTCCTGCCCGGTGAAGGGGCAGGTGATGGTCTTGATGTGGGGGTTGTGCTCGACCAGATCGGTGCCGGCGTAGCCGCGCATCACCGCGAACGGCAGACCGGAGGCGCCCGCGACGTAGCGGTTGGCCATCCCCGCGTGACTGTGCTCCTCGATCTCCAGCGGGACCGGCCAGGAGCGGGTGACCGCGTCACGGAAGCGGTGCAATGAGCCGACACCGGGGTTGCCACCCCAGGAGAAGACCAGGCGACGCGCGCATCCGGCGCCGATGAGCTGGTCGTAGACGATGTCGGGCGTCATACGGACCAGGGTCAGGTCCCGCAGACCCTGGCGGATGATCTCGTGCCCGGCGGCCACGGGGATGAGATGGGTGAACCCCTCCAGAGCGACGGTGTCGCCGTCGTGGATGAGCTGCCGGACCGCCTCGTCCAGGGGCACGGCCATGGCGACCCTCCGGTTCGTATAGCGAATTGATGTTCACAGTGCGAACAATTGGGAATGACGGTAGCGCCGATCACAAAAAGGGTCAAGGCACGGCCCAGCTGTTCGGTATGAGAACATCGCGATGACCGTGACCCGAAGCGGCGCGACCGCCATCCCCGCACCCGGACCTGGAAGGCCCCATGACCACCGAAGACGCCCCCGAACGCGGCGCACACTTCGTGCAGTCCCTGGAGCGGGGACTCATGGTCGTCCGCGCCTTCTCGGCCGAGCGCCCGTCGATGACCCTCAGCGAGGTCGCGCGCGCCACCGACCTCACCCGGGCCGCCGCCCGCCGCTTCCTGCTGACCCTGGGCGACCTCGGGTACGTGCGCACCGACGGCCGGAAATTCGCCCTCACACCGCGCGTGCTGGAGCTGGGATACGCCTACGTGGCCTCCGCCGGGCTGCCCGACGTGGCCCAGCCGCACCTGGAGGACCTGTCCGCCACCGTGCGCGAGTCGGCCTCGGTGTCGGTCCTGGAGGGAGACGACATCCTGTACGTCGCCCGTGTGGCGACCTCGCGGATCATGGCAGTGTCCATCGCCGTGGGCACCCGTTTCCCCGCCTCCACCACGTCCATGGGCAGGGTGCTGCTGGCGGGGTACGGAAACGCCGAGCTCGACGCCTACCTGGACCGGGTCGAGCTGAGTCCGCTGACCCGCTTCACCCTCACCAGCTCCGCCGCGCTGAGGACGGAGATCCTGCGCGTGCGCGAGCAGGGGTACGCGATCGTCGACCAGGAACTGGAGGAGGGGCTGCGCTCCCTGGCCGCGCCGATCCGCGACGCCAGCGGCCGCGTGATCGCCGCGACCAACGTGTCCGCGCACGCCAACCGCTCCTCGATCGAGGACGTGCGTCGCGACCTGCTCCCCGTCCTGCTGGAGACCACCGCGCGCATCGAGGCCGACCTCGCCTCCGTGGCCCGGCGCGACGCCGCGCACTGACCCCGGACACGGCTCCGCGGCCCGACCAGGACGGGGTCGGGCCGCAAAGCTTCCTTTGCGGTTCAGGCCGCCAGAGCGAGCAGCTGGGGGACGGTCAGGACCGCCACGTAGAAGCCCATGAACTGCACGCCGCTGTGCATGTTGAACATCTTGCCGAAGAGTCCGCCGACCAGGCCCACGGTGAGGGTCACGCCCACCGCGAGCAGGCCGCCCTCGTACAGGCAGATCACCAGGATCAGCCCGGCGAAGGCGCCGATGATCGCCTCGTGCGAGATCCGGCGCATGACGAACGAGGCCGCCCGGTGCGCGTAGGTCATCGCGAACGGGTAGGCGATGACGGACGCGATGATCACGCCCAGCAGTCCGTAGACGAGGAACTCGCCGCTGGACATCAGGTCGTGCAGGTTGTGCGTCTCCCCGGTCTCGGTGTTGACCGTGTGCACCGGCGGCGCGTTGAACAGCGGCGCGGCCGGTCCGGCGGCCATCGGCGAGAGCGGCAGCCCCAGCGCGATCAGCGGGATCAGCGTCTCGGCGATGTAGGTGGACTCGGTGGTGCCGTTGCGCACCGACATCACCGTGGTGAGCCGGTGGTACCCGTTCTTGATCCGGGCACCGACGATCTCGCCCATGAGCACCGTCATGGCCACCGGGGAGAACACGAACGTCGCGCTGGAGACCCCGGCGGCGGCGCTCGTGTAGGCGACCTGCTTGCGGTCCAGCACCTTGAGCGGGTTGGGCAGGCGCCCGGACCAGGTCCGGGTGTCGGGGGCCAGGTCGAAGCGGCGACGGGCGCGGCGCCGCAGCGTGGCCCGGCCCGAGGGCGCCAGCGACAGGAACAGGTCAGCGATCAGCGGCCCGGTGGCGATGCCCAGGAAGAAGCTGATGGTCAGCGTCCCCCCGGTCGTCTGGGACACGAAGGCCTGCATGCCCACGACCAGCAGGACGAACGGCACCAGGGCGAGCACCGCCGCCAGCTTGCCCTTGGACGTGTAGGCGATGAGCACGGCCGCGACCACGAAGATCCACGGCGCCGCCTCGCCGATGGCGTCGGCGAAGGGGCTCAGCGCCCACGCGAACAGCACGGCCAGGGGCACCGACAGGAAGGCGGCGATCACGCCGCCCGAGATCGCCTTGCGCAGCGCGATGTGCGGTACGCCGAGCTCACGGAGCAGCTGGGCGTCCCTGAGCATGGGCACGGCGAGGGTGTCGCCGGGGATGCCCAACAGGGCCGTGGGGATGGCGTGGGTGATGTGCTTGGCGACGATCCCCGCCATGAAGAAGGTGAACACCCCGGCGGGCGGAACGCCCAGCAGCACCACCAGCAGGGTCAGCGGCGCGATCGTGGCCGTCTCGTCGGTGTAGGAGGCCAGGCCGATGAAAGCGAAGACCACGGCGCCGATCAGGCCCATGCCCAGGGCCCAGGAGGCGTCGGTCAGCAGTTCGGGACTCACGGGTTCTGCTCCTCGCTGCGGCGGCGGTGCTGCGCCAGCAGGTCGTCGAAGAGTCCGAGCGCACGCAGTTCCCTCTGCACGGGTTCGGACAGTTCGGTGGGGTCGCCGAGCGGGCCGTAGTCGGCCTCGACGGCGTCCATGGCGGCCCGCCTGCTCTGCTCGGTGGGTGCGTGTTCGGTGACCACGCGCTTGGGCGGGAACAGCAGCGCCCCGCCGAACCCGGCCAGCAGACAGCCGACGAGTCCGACCAGGAGGGCGTAGGTCCCGGCGACGGTCTGGTCGTCGACCAGGCGGGAGAACAGCAGTTCCGCCCCCAGGTACAGGGGCACGGTCAGACCGATGCCCAGGGCGATCGCCCAGATCGTGTGGCGGGAGTCGACGGTGTCGCCCCAGATCTCCAGGAGGCGGCCGCCGTCCTCCTCCTGCTCCGTCGTGGGTTCGGTCATCATCGTCCCCTCAGCTGGCCGAGGACCGCCTCGGCCCGGTCCTGTCGGATGGCCTTCTCCTGGACGAGGACGGCCACGACGCGGTCCACCTCGTCACCGCTCGCTCCGGCGGCGACCGCGATGTTCCTGGCGTGCAGCGACATGTGGCCGCGCTGGATGCCCTCGCCCGCGAGGGCGCGCACCGCGGCGATGTTCTGGGCCAGCCCCACGGCGGTGATGAGCTCACCGAGCTCCGTGGCGTCGGCGACCCCGGTGAGGGCGACGGCGGCCTGGGCGGCCGGGTGGGTGCGGGTCGCGCCACCGACCAGGCCCACAGGGGTGGGCAGTTCCAGCGTGGCCACGACGTTGCCGTCGGCGTCGCGCTCGAAGGTGGACAGCGAGGTGTAGCGTCCGTCGGCGTCGACGGCGTGGGAGTGGGCTCCGGCCTCGACCGCTCGGGTGTCGTTGCCGGTGGCCAGCACGACGGCGGAGACACCGTTCATGATGCCCTTGTTGTGGGTGGCGGCGCGGTAGGGGTCGGCGGCGGCCAAGCGGTAACCGTGGATCATGTCGGTGGCGATGGCCTCGCCCCCGAGGGCCTCGGTGTCCAGGACGGCCCGCGCGCGGGTGAGCCGCAGGTCGGCCTTGTTGGTGAGGATGCGCAGGACCGGACGGCCGCCAGCGGCCTCCGCCAGGCGGGGCGCCACCGCCTCCGCCATGGTGTTGACCGCGTTGGCCCCCATGGCGTCGCGCACGTCGACCACCAGGTGGGCCACGACGTAGGTCTCCTCGAACGCCCTGACCGTGCGCACCGTGAGGTCACGCACGCCACCGCCGACCTCGACGAGTCGGGGGTCCTGTTCGTTGGCCAGTGCCACGAGTTCGGCGCGGGCTTCCAGGACGCGCAGGCGGGCGGCCTCGGGGTCGGCCACGTCCACGACCTGGATCTGCGCCTGCATCACCGGGCCGGTCGAGCTCGTGCTGAACCCGCCCCGGACCCGGGCGATGCGGGCGGCGTTGCTGGCGGCGGCCACCACCGAGGGCTCCTCGGTGGCCATCGGAACGAGGACGTCGCGTCCGTTGACCGTGAAGTTGGTGGCGACGCCGACCGGGACGCCCATCACGCCGACGGCGTTCTCGATCATGTGGTCGGCCGCCGCCACGCTCAAGCCGTGCTCGTCGAGGGCGTCGAACACGGTCGCGTCCAGGCCGCTGACGGAGGCCAGGCTCGCGCGCCGCTCCTGGACGCTGAGGGAACGGAAACCGGACAACCTGCTGGTTTGCACCACGTGTGGATTCACTCCTGAGGGAAGGGGCGCCCCCGATGTGGGGTACGTCACTGCGGATTGGTCCATCCAAGCAGCGCCGTTCACCCCCGGGACATGTCCGAAACGGACAGGAAACCCACGGTTAACCTGTCACTTCCCGCCCCGTCCGAGCAGGTGGAGGCGGGTGGCCACGGTCACCCGGAACATGGAGTCGGCGGACCGCCAGTCCTCGCCCAGCAACGAGGTGATCCTCTCCAGACGCTGTTTGACGGTGTTGGGGTGGACGTACAGGGCGCGCGCGGCGCGGGTCACGCTCCCGCCGTTCGCGGCGAGCGCGGTGATGGTCCCGGTCAGGTCGGAGTGGTGCCGGTCGTCCCAGGCGACGACGGGGCCGATCACCCGTTCGACGAAGGTCAGCGCGCGACCCCCGTCGGTGCCGAACATCGCCAGGTAGGGGGCGTAGTCGTCCACCTCGAAGGCGCCCCGGCGCACGCCCAGGGCGGGCAGGAACGCGGCGCACTCCCAGGCCTCCGTGAGGACGGCGGGCAGGCCGGGGAGGGTTCCGACTGCTGAGCCCACCGCCAGGACTGGCGCGTCCGTGGCCGTTGCGACCCTCTGGGCCACCTGTTCGGCGGCGGCGGTGGGGTCCCTTCCGGGGACGAGGACGCTCACCCCCTCCCCCTGCGGTGCGGCCATCCACCCCTGGTGAACGGCCAGGGCCCGGTGCAGGGCGTGCCGGTGGCGGTCGGGGACGGGGACGACGACCACGGTCCAGGGCTGGTCGAGGACGATACCGCGCGCCGAGGCCCGGCGGCGGAGGGTGTCGGTGTCGGCCGTGCCGGAGAACAGGTCGAGGGCGAGTTCACCGCGCACCCGTTCCTCCGCGTGGGCGACGGCCTCGCTCTGCATGGTCAGCAGGGCCAGGATCTGCCCCGATCGTTCGACGGTGCGGCGCTCGACGTCACTGAGGGCGCCGTCGCCCTCCCCCACCAGCAGCATGCCCAGCAGCTCGGCCCCCGCGGAGACCGCGACCACCACCTCCGGCCCCGGCCCCTCCACCGGAACGCAGTGGCCGGACTCGCGGCTGCGAGCGAGTGCCCTCGTGGCGGCGGGGGCCAGTCGCCCGTCCGGCCACCAGCCCGCGGCCACCTCGGAGGTACGGGTGACCGCGTGGTGATCGCGGTCGGCGATGGCGACGGTGCGCCCCAGGGACTCCGCGAGGGTCAGGGCCACCTCGCGGGGGCCGTGCCCGGACAGGACCAGTGCGGTCAGCCGTTCGTGCACCCGCGCGGCGGCGGCCATGGCCTCCGCGTGACGCTCGGCGCGTTCCGCCGCCTCCGTGGCGGCGGCGAACAGGCGGGCCGTGTGCAGGATGACCGCCGCCTGGTCGGCGAAGGCCGAGAGCAGGGCGATCTCCTCCCGGGCGAAGGGGCGTGAGGCGCGGTCGGCGGCGAAGAGGACACCCAGGATCTCGCCGTTGGCGGACATCGGCACCCCGACGAGGGAGCGCAGCTGTTCCTCGGCGATGGCGGCGTCAATCCCGGGGTCGCGGTCGAAGTCGTCCCGCACCCCGTAGTCGGAGGTCCACTGAGGGGTGTTGGTGCGCACCACCCGGCTCGCGATCCCGGCCCCGGCGGGGACGCGCAGACCCGGGAAGCGCGGGGAGACCGTGCCCCGGCTGGCCCGCACGAAGAGTTCGTCGGTGTCCCTGTCGTGGACGGACAGGTAGGTGACGTCCGTTCCGACGAGGTCGTGGGCGCGGTCGACCAGCCGCCTGAGCAGTGGCTCCACGTCACGGACCTCGACGAGGTCGCGTGTGCTGGCGATCAGCGCCGAGAGTTCACCCTCGCGGCGCCGGAGGCGGGTCAGGCGCGCGGACAGGCTCCTGACGCGCTCCACCAGAGCGTCGTCCACGGGGCCGAGGAGAGCGGTGACGTCGTCCGTGGACGGGTGTTCGCCCTCCTCCAACCGGACCAGCAGCTCCGCGAGCGCGCGCTGGCTGCTCGCGTCGAAACGCGGGAGACCTTCTTGCATCGCACCAGTCTCACATCCTTGCTGGTGGGGCGGTGCGTCCGCCCTGCGGTTCGGCGCGTGCGGCGCGTCCGCGAGCGGGCGGATTCAGAGCGCGGAGCCGACCCCTTCCGTATCGTCGGCGACGCGGGCGCGGTGGCGGCGGACGGCGTCGCGGTTGCCACAGGCGGGCGAGCAGTACCGCTGGCGGCCGTTGCGGGAGAAGTCGGCGTAGACCAGTGCGCAGCCGCGGGCGGCGCAGCGGCCCAGCCGGTGCATGCCACGACCGGTCAGGTGCAGGGCGGTGCCCACGGCGATCAGCGAGGCGATCTGCCGGTGCGCGGGCAGGTCGTCGGGGCGGTAGTGCAGGTGCCAGCCGGTGCCCGCGTGGTCGGTCAGCCTCGGCGGACTGGAGTATTCGGCGAGCAGGGCGTTGAGGCGGTCGGCGCGGGTGGGCGGGTCCGCGCTGTCGACGACGGCGGCCCACCCTGTCAGGAAGTCGTGGACCCGGGCGAGGTCGTCCTCCCCCACCGCGCGTTCCAGGAGGAAGCCCACCTCCGCGCAGCGGCGCTCCAGGTCGGCGGTCTCGGAGCACGGCCGGTTGGCCAGGTCCACCGCCAGGGCGAGGGGACCCTGACCGTAAGGGTTGAGATGCATAATGCCATTACACCAGACTGGGGCCATGACCGAGCACGAACACCGCTGGACCACCGACTCCACCCACTCGACCAGTGAGGGCATGGTCATCTACCAGCGTTGCCTCTGCGGGGAGCACCGTGTGGCCCTGTCCGCGCCGATCCTCCAGGCGCACACGTCCACCCGGCCGGGGCGCGGCCGCTGAGTCCCACCACGCCGATCACCCCTCCACCCCTGATCACCACCGGACGCCGATCCCCCGCTCCAGGGTGCGCACGACCGCCGGGGCCACCGCGTGCCGGGGCATCTGCCCCCGCGAGGCTCGCTCCAGCCCGGTGAAGACCAGCGCCCACAGGACCTGGACCGCCCAGGCGGGATCGGCGTCGGGATCGAACGCCCCCTCCTCCTGCCCCCGGCGCACCAGACCCGTGAGGATCTCGGGCTCGGGTTCCGTGGCGTCCGGGGCGTCGTCGAAGACCTCGTTGGCGGTGTCGCCGAAGGCGAAGACCACCCAGTCCCCCACCTCCACGTGCGCGGCGACCACCCGGCGCATGGCCTCCTGGGCGGACCCCTCCTCCACGCGCGCCTCGTCCATGACCCGCCCGATCTCCGACAGCGCCTCCTCGTAGGTGGCGGCGAGCAGCACGTCGCGGTCGGGGAAGTAGCGGTGCAGGGTGCTGCGTCCCACCCGCGCCGCCTCGGCGACCTCGGACAGCGGCGCGTTGCGGTCGTTGGCCAGGACGGTGGCGGCGGCGCGCAGGATCGCCTCCCGCGTCCGGGCACGTACACCCGTCCTCGGACTCTCGGTGCTCGTCATGGCGCCAACCTACCGTTCGCACCAAAAACGGAATCCCGCCACTCTTTATGGGACACCAGTGTCCCATTATGATAGACATCAATCCCACAATCTCTGGAGAGGAACCCCCCATGCGCGTCCTGGTGACCGGAGCCAGCGGGACCGTCAGCTCCCTGGTGGTCCCGAGACTCATCGAACGCGGTGCCGCCGTCCGGGCACTCAGCCGCGACCCCGCCCACCGCGTCTTCCCCGAGGGCGTCGAACCCGTCGAGGGCGATCTCGAACGCCCCGCGACCCTGGACGGCGTCTTCGACGGGGTGGACGCGGTCATGCTCTATCCCCACCCCGAGACGGCCGAGGAGGTCGTCGACCGTATCCGGAACGCCGGGGCGCGACGGATCGTCCTGATCTCCTCGGCATCGGTCCAGACCGCCCCCGGCGCCGACACCGAGCACAACCACGGTCACCAGCACCACCGCCCCGTGGAGGAGGCGGTGGAGCGCTCCGGGCTGGAATGGACCCACCTGCGCGGCGGTGAGTTCATGGTCAACGACCTCGACTCCCTTCCCGACTCCGTCCGAGCCGAGGGGGTGGTCCGCGCTCCCCGGGGCGACGAGCCCGGGGCGCCCGTTCACGAGGCCGACATGGCCGACATGGCGGCGGCCACCCTGTTGGAGGACGGCCACCACGGCCGGGCCTACGAGATCACCGGCCCGGAGTCCCTCACCCCGGCCCAGCGCACCGAGGTGATCAGTCGGGCCCTGGGGCGCGAGATCACCTTCGTGCCGCTGACCCTGGCCGAGGCCCGCGAGCTATGGCTTGCGCGGGGCGTCCCGCCCGAGCTCTGCGACTGGCTGCTGTGGGAACCCGACCCCGAGGACGACGGGACCGACACCGATCCGACTCCCGACGAGTACGTGTCCCCGGACTACCAACGGGTCATCGGCCGCCCCGGACGCACCTACGCCCGGTGGGTCGCCGACCACCTCGCCGCCTTCCGGTAGTCACCCCGACCAGAACGCCCCCACCGGGTCCCGGGTTCCTTGCGCGCCCCGGCGCCACCTGGAATCCTGCGGTCCCCGGCCGAGGGCGACACGGGACGGCGGACACCGGCCCCACCCGCGCCGACCTGGCACCATGGCACGGACCCGGCCGTCGTGCCGCAGCGGAAGGAAGACAGTGACCGACGCACACACCACGCCCCACGTCGCAGAGCAGGCGGGCACCCTCCTCCTCGGAGGGGACCTGCCGGTCCACCGTCTGGGGTTCGGGGCCATGCGAATCGTCGGCGAGGGGGTGTGGGGACCGCCCCGCGACCGCGACGAGGCCCTGGCCGTCCTGCGCCGGACCGCCGAACTCGGGGTGAACTTCATCGACACCGCCGACTCCTACGGCCCACAGGTCAGCGAGCAGCTGATCCGCGAGGCGCTCTATCCGTACGCGGACGACCTGGTCATCGGCACCAAGGCCGGTTTCGTACGCACCGGCCCCGCGCAGTGGCACCGGCTGGGGCGCCCGGAGTACCTCAGGCAGCAGGTGGAGCTGAGCCTGCGCAACCTGGGGGTGGAGCGCATCGACCTGATGCAGCTGCACCGGATCGACCCGGACGTGCCCCTGGCCGATCAGCTCGGTGCGCTCACCGAGCTCCGGAGCGAGGGCAAGATCCGGCACATCGGGTTGAGCGAGGTGGGTGTGGACGAGCTGTCGGCGGCTCGCGCGATCACCCCGATCGCCTCGGTGCAGAACCAGTACGCGCCGTCCTTCCGTCAGTCCGAGGACGTCCTGGAGCAGTGCGAGAGGGACGGGATCGCCTTCCTGCCGTGGGCCCCGGTCGGCCGCGGCGAGATGGCGGCGGCCGACTCCCCGCTGGCCGGGATCGCGGCCCACCACGGGGTGAGCCCGGTCCAGCTGGCGCTGTCCTGGCTGCTGCACCGCTCCCCCGTGATGCTGCCGATCCCGGGCACCTCGCGGGTGTCCCACCTGGAGGAGAACACGGCGGCGGCCGCCGTCCGACTGTCCGAGGAGGAGGTCGAGCGGATCAGCCAGCTCCTGTCCTGACCCGCACTCCCCCGGACACGGGCGCGGCCCGGCGGAGCGTTCCTCCGTCGGGCCGCGCCCGTGGGGCCGCCCGTTGCCGCGGCGGCCGTCGTCCAGGGTCAGCTGGGACGCATGCGGAACACCTGGAGACGCATGTCGTAGTACTTCTCGGTCTCGCCGACCCATTCCATCCCGAGTCTGCGAGCCACCGCGAGCGCCCGCTCGTTGCGGGGGCGCGCGACCGCGAACACCTCCTCGATCCCCTGACGGAAGGCCCAGTCGATGATGGCCCGGCTCGCCTCGGTGGCATAGCCCTGCCCCCACACGTCCGGACGCAGCGCCCAGGAGAGTTCGAAGTCCTCCTCGAAGGGCGGGAGGAGCTTAAGGGACAGCCCTCCCACCAGTTGTCCGTCCTTCTTGTTGATGATCGCCCAGCGCCCGGCGGGTGGGATGAGGTTCGGTCCCGCCTCGATCCACGCGTGGAGCACGGAGCGCATCGCGCTGATGTCGGTCACCGGGTGCCACTCCGGTGTCAGCCAGTGCGCGACCTCCTCGGCCCCGTAGATCTGGAGGGCCGCGTCGGCATCGCCCAGCTCCCACTCCCTGATCAGGAGTCTTTCGGTTGGCAGCTCAAGGCTCATATACCAACGGTAACCCGGAAGAATCCGGCGGGACAGGGGGGCGACCGAAGAGACTGGGTCCGTTGCGACTCCTCCCCGACCACCGGAGCGAGGAAGCGGTCCGGGACCGCACGGATCTCCGGTCCCGCAAGAGAACTGCGTAAGAACTTTCGCATCGACGACGTTTTCTTGCCATGATGTGACTTGCACTTTCCTTCGGTACCTGGAGTCCCACATGCTCTTCAGCCACGACCCCCACCACGACGGCTCCCCCGACCACGTGATCCTCGACGGGAACCGGGCACGGCTTCGGGTGCGGGTCCCCGGCGGCGCGGACTCCGTGTACGCGTACGTGGTGGAGGACGGCGAGGCGGGCCTGGTGGAGGGTTCGCTGGAGGGCGCCGCGAACGGGGTGAGCTGGTTCGTCGTGGAGATCCCCCTCCAGCCCGTGGTGACCCCCTACCGCTTCGCGATCGTGCGCGAGCGCCGCTACACCTGGCTCAACCAGGCGGGCGCCCACGACCACGAGGTCACCGACGACGCCGACTTCCGGCTGGTGAACGCGCCCAACCCGCCCGCCTGGGTCCCGGGGACCACCGTCTACCAGATCTTCCCGGACCGCTTCGCCCGCGACGACGACTCCGTGGACGCCCCGACCGAGCACCCCGAGTGGGCGACTCCCCGGGCCTGGGACGACGAACCCTCCGGCTCCGGCCCGGCGGCCCCCGGCGAGTACTACGGCGGCACCCTGGAGGGCGTGCGCCGCCACTTGGACCACCTGGCCGACCTCGGCGCCCGGGTCGTGTACCTGACCCCCTTCTTCCCGGCCCGGTCGACGCACCGCTACGACGCCTCCAGCTTCGACGAGGTGGACCCGCTGCTCGGCGGCGACGGAGCCCTGCGCGCGCTGACCCGCGAGGCGCACGCGCGCGGCATGCGGGTGATGGGCGACCTCACCACCAACCACACCGGTGACGAGCACGAGTGGTTCCGGACGGCCAAGGCGGACCCGGACTCGGAGGAGGCCGGGTACTACTACTTCGACGAGCACCCCGACTCCTACGTGAGCTGGCTCGGCGTGCGTACGCTGCCCAAGCTCGACTACTCCTCGGCCGCTCTGCGCGAGCGCGTCTACGGGGCCGACGACTCCGTCCTGGTGGAGCGGCTGGGCGGCGACGAGGGCCTGGACGGCTGGCGGATCGACGTGGCCAACATGACCGGCCGCCTGGGGGCCCAGGACGTGAACCACGAGGTGTCCGGTGAGATCGCCGCGCGTGTGCGCGAGGCCGCGCCCCAGGCATGGCTGCTGGCCGAGCACTTCTACGACGCGGGCCCCGACACCCGCCACGACGGCTGGCACGGGGTGATGAACTACGCCGGGTTCACGCGGCCGGTGTGGGCCTGGCTGAACACCGGCCCGGAAGGGGTCCGGTACGCGGCCACGCACACGTCGGCGCCACTTCCGAGGAGCGGCGCCATCGAGGCCGTGCGAGCGATGCGGGCCACCAACGCGGGGCTGCCCTGGCGGGTGCGCGTCCACAGCGTCAACGCCCTGAGCACCCACGACTCCGCACGGTTTCGCACCGTGGTGGGCGATCCGCTCCGCCAGGCGGTGGGAGTGGCGGCGCAGGCCGCGCTGCCGGGTGTTCCCTTCGTGTTCGCGGGGGACGAGATCGGGCTGGAGGGGCGCGACGGTGAGAACGGGCGGCGCACCATGCCCTGGCACCGCCCCCAGGACTGGGACCGGAGGGTGCTGGACTCCCACCGCCGCCTGCTCGCGCTGCACCGGGACCTGCCCGCGCTCCAGGGCGGCGGGCTGCGCTGGCTGGACGCGGGCGAGCACCACATGACGTTCCTGCGGACGCTCGGCGAGCAGGTGGTGCTGGTGCACCTGGCCGACGGCCCGCACGAGGAGCGCACGGCCGCGCTGGGCGATCTGGACGCGGCGGGGCTGGAGGTCGTGGAGAGCGACGGCTCGGTGCGGGCGCGGCTGGGAGACACGGTGGGGCTGTCCGCCGACGGCCCCGGCTACGTGTTCGCGGTCGGAACGCGGTCCGCGGGCTGAACGCGGTCGGGGGCGGGGGGCCGACCGCCCCGCCATACGCAGCCCCGCGTGGGGCGGGGGCGGATCAGTCCAGGAGGGGTTCCACGTCCTGGGTGATCCGGGTGACCACCTCGGCGGTGCGGCCGGTGAAGTAGAAGTGGTCGCCGGGCAGGGTGTGGTGGGCGAAGCCTCCCTCGACGTGCTCGGACCAGCCCGCGAGACGCTCCGGGGTCATGCCCCGGTCCTGCGCACCGCCGAAGACCGACAGCGGGACCCTCAGCGGTCGGCCCCTGGGCGTCGGGCTCCAGGTGTCGACCAGTTCCAGGTCGGCGCGGACCAGGGGCTCCACGTAGGACCACAGGTCGGGGTCGTCCAGAGCGCGTCGGGGGGTGCCGCCCATGCGGGCGATGGTCTCGCGCAGGCGGTCGGCGGAGACCAGGTGGCGGGGCGCGGCGCGTTCGGGACCGGGCGCGGGGCTCCAGGCGGAGGCGCCGAGCCAGCGCGGCGGGGTCCCCGCGTCGGTCAGACGGAGTGCGAGTTCGTAGGCGACGAGCGCGCCCATGCTGTGCCCGAAGAGGCCGAAGGGCCGGTCGAGTTCGGGGCGGACCACCTCGTGCATGCGCTCGGCCAGGGCCTCGGCGTCGCGGAGGGGTGGCTCGTGGGCGCTGCGGACGCGACCGGGCGCGTCCAGCAGGCAGATCTCCCAGTCGTCGGGGAAATGGCGGACCCAGCCCCGGTAGCCCAGGTGGGAGCCGCCCGCGTGGTGGAGGACGAAGAGCCGGAATCGGCTGTGGGGGACGGGTCTGAGCCGGTTCAGTGCGCCCTCGTGCACGGCTCTCCACTCCTTTCTACCGATGGGTAACTACGCGAACCTACCAGTCGGTAATCGGCTTCGGGTAACCCGGAGAACCCGGACCGCTCCCCCGCGTGAGCGTTGCCACACTCGCCCCTCGTTCCCCTCCCCCGTGCGGCCCCACGTCCGTCGCCGCCACCGGAGTCCTTCCCACTCCGCGCGGTGACAAGGGCGCTCGAAGGGTACGAAGCGTGCTAGCCGCCCGTGTGGCCGTCCCCCGGCCCGCGCCCCGTCCTGAGAGGCCCCATGGAACACACCCACGTCGTCGCCGGGCTCACCTCGCCGGTCGAGGTGGTCTACGACCGCTGGGGCGTTCCGCACGTGCGCGCGCACGGAGCCGACGACGCGTTCGTCGCCCAGGGCTTCACCGCGGCGCGGGACCGGCTGTTCCAGCTCGACCTGTGGCGGCGCCGCGGCCTCGGCCTGCTCTCCGAGGTCCTGGGCGAGCGGTACCTGGAGCGCGACCGCGCGGCCCGCCTCTTCCTCTACCGGGGCGACATGGAGGCCGAGTGGTCCGCCTACGGCGAGGGCGTGCACCGGATCGCCGAGCTCTTCACCACAGGGATCAACGCCTACGTCGACCTCACCGCACGCGAACCCGGGCTGCTCGGACCGGAGTTCGCCGAACTCGGGTTCACCCCCGACCGCTGGGCCCCCGAGGACCTGGCCCGTGTCCGCTCCCACGGCCTCTACGCCAACGTGGAGAAGGAACTGGCCCGCGCCCTCACCCTGCGCGACTTCGGCCACGAGGCCGAGGACCTGCGCGCGGTCCGTGAACCCGGTGGTCCGCTCCACGTGCCCGAGGGCCTGGACCTGGACGTCCTGCACCCCGAGGTCCTGGACGTGTACCGGCTGGCCTGCGCGCCCCTGGACCTGTCCGGCGCGGCGCCGCCGCGCGCCGCGCACGAACCCGACGGCAGCAACAACTGGGTGATCGGCGCCGAGCGCACCGCCACCGGCCGCCCGATCCTGGCCAACGACCCGCACCGGGCGGTCGGCGATCCGGCGTTGCGCTACCTCACCCATCTGAGCTGCCCGGAGTTCGACGTGATCGGCGCGGGAGAGCCCGCCCTGCCCGGGGTGTCGATCGGGCACAACGGGCACGTCGCCTTCGGGCTCACCATCTTCCCGATCGACCAGGAGGACCTGTATGTCTACGAGCTCCACCCCGACGACCCCGGACGGTACCGCCACCGCGACGGCTGGCGGGCTCTGGAGACGGTCACCGAACGCGTGCCGGTGCGCGGCGGGCCCGACCGCGAGGTACGGCTGGAGTTCACCGTGCACGGACCGCTCGTGCGCTCCGGCCCCGAAAGCAACGCCGCCTTCGCCGTGCGCGCGGCCTGGCTGGAACCGGGCATGGCCCCCTATCTGGGCAGCGTGCAGTACATGCGGGCCCGCAACGGCCGCGACTTCCGCGACGCCCTGCGGGTGTGGGGCGCGCCGGGCGAGAACCAGGTGTACGCCGACGCGGAGGGGATCGGCTGGATCGCGGCGGGCCGGGTACCCGTGCGCCCGAACTGGGACGGCTCACTGCCCGTGCCCGGTGACGGGAGCCACGAGTGGGCGGGCTTCCACTCCGGAGGGGACCTACCCGCCGTACACGGGCCGGAACAGGGGTGGTTCGCCTCCGCGAACGAGTACAACACCCACCGGGCGCCCGGGTGGGCGCCGTTCACCGTGACGCGGGACTGGGCGGCCCCGCTGCGCTACGAACGCATCGCCGAGGAGCTGTCCGCACGCGCCGACTGGACCGTCGAGGACACCTGTCGGCTCCAGGGCGACCATGTGAGCCCGGTCGCGCGTGCCGCCCTGACCGTGTTGGACGGACTTCCCGACACCTTCCCGGGGACCGCCCAGGCACTGGAACTCCTGAGGGACGGCGGTTGGAACGGGACGATGGCGGTCGACCTGCCCCAGCCGACCCTGTTCGAGCACTGGTTCGCGCACCGGCTGCACCCCTCGCTGCTGCACGAGCGCCTGCTGAGGACGGTCGGCCCCGAACGCGTCGAGGCGGCGGTCGCGGCGCTCAGCCCCGACCCGGACCGGGCGGCCGACCCGCGCGTGTGCCTGCGCCTGCTGGCGGAGGCGGTCCTCAGCGAGCGGGGGCGCGCGCTGGTGGCGCGCTCACTCGGGGCGGCCCACCGGGACCTGGCTGAGCGCCTCGGTCCGCCCGGTCCGGCCTGGCACTGGGGTGAACACCACTTCGCCCGGCTGGACCACCCGCTGGCCGCCCTCCCCGACCCTCCGCTGTGGGCGCGGGGGCGGCGGGTGGCCCGGCCCGGCAGCGCGGACACCGTCGACCTCACCGCCTCGGACTCCTCGGGCCGCCAGTACCACGGCGCCTCCTTCCGGATCGTGGTGGACGTCGGTTCCTGGGACGAGTCCGTGGCGGTCAACGCGCCCGGCCAGTCCGGGGACCCCCGTGACCCCCACCGCGACGACCTCACCGACCTGTGGGCGCGGGGTCGCCACTTCCCCCTGCTGTACTCCCGCGAGGCCGTGGACCGCCACCGCGCCTCGACCCTCCACCTCGTCCCGGCCGCTTCGTGACCTCCCGGGCGGGTCGCGTCACGGAGCCCGGGAGGTGACCGCACGCCCGAGCCGGGCGGAGAGTCCGGCGGTGTGGGTCCGGAACTCCTCCGGTCCCTCCACCGTGAAGTCCAGTCCGCTCAGGGCCAACAGAATGGCGATCCACTCGTAGGAGTCCACCCGGGCCGCGTACCGGCAGCGGTCGGGGCCGACCACCTCCAGGGAGCCGTCCACCCGGGTGAGTCGGGCGGCCACCTCCGCCGCGGGAGCATGGAACACCACTGTGACGGTGTGCCGCGCGCGGCCCGCGCCGAACCCCTCCTCCAGGTACGCGGCCAGGTCCTCGGCCGGGAGTTCCCTGGGGGTGAACGCGGCGCGGGTCGGGGTGAGGCCGCTGATCCGGTCCAGCCGGAAGGATCGCCAGTCCTCGCGGTCGCGGTCCCACGCGAACAGGTACCAGCGCCTTCCCAACAGGAGCAGCCGGTAGGGGTCCACGTGGCGGCGGAGTTCCCGTCCGTCGCGGCCCCGGTGGGTCATCCTGATCCGGTGCCCGGCGGCGACCGCCTCACCCAGGCCGGTGAGCAGGTCGACCGGCGCCCCCGGCCAGACGCTGCGGCCGGGGTCCACCGCTGAGGCCAGGGTGCTGGCGCGCCGGGACAGCCGGGAGGGGAGCACCCGTTCGATCTTGCCCAGGGCCCGCTCGGCTCCCTCCTCCGCGTCCTGGACACCGCTGAGCCCTCCCGCGACCATCCGCAGCCCGAGCGCAACGGTGACCACCTCGTCGTCCTCGAACATCAGCGGCGGCACGGCGTTGCCCGCCACGAGCCGGTAGTGTCCGCCGGGGCCGCGCAGGCTCTCCACCGGGTAGCCGAGCTCGCGGAGGCGGTCGATGTCGCGCCGCATGGACCGGGGACTGGTGCCCAGCGCCTCGGTCAGGGTGGCGCCGGACCAGGCGCGTCCGTCCTGGAGCAGGGAGAGCAGGCGCAGCATGCGCTGACTGGTGTCGGCCATGCTCGCATTCTTCCCGATCACCGCCGAGTTGTGGCCGGAATCTGACCACAATCCCGCCTACCGTGGCCGGCATGAGCACCACACCACGCGCCAAGCCGGGGATCACCGTGACCGGAGCCCGGGAGAACAACCTGAGAGGGGTGGACCTGACCCTGCCCCGGGAACGGCTCGTCGTGTTCACCGGGGTTTCGGGGTCGGGCAAGTCGTCCCTGGTGTACGGCACCATCGCGGCGGAGTCCCAGCGCCAGCTCAACGAGGCCCACGACAGTTTCACCCGGAGCCGCATGGCCCACCTGGGCGTGCCCGACGCGGACCGGCTGGAGAACCTCACCGTGACCCTCGCCGTGGACCAGAGGCGGTTCGGCGGCAACGCGCGCTCGACCCTGGGCACCGCCACCGACCTCGCCCCGCTCCTGCGTCTGCTGTTCTCCCGGATCGGTCGGCCGTGGGCGGGTTACTCCCCCGCGTTCTCGTTCAACGACCCCAGCGGTATGTGCCCGGAGTGCGAGGGCCTGGGCGCCGTCCGGCGCGTGGACGCCGACGCCCTCCTGGACGACACCCTCTCCCTCGACTAGGGGGCCATCCGGCTGCGCACCTTCGCACCGGGGTCCTGGCGGTGGAAGCGCTACGTGCACGCGGGACTGTTCGACCGCCGCAAGCCGGTGGGCCGCTACACCGCCGAGGAACGCGACCTCCTCCTGCGCGCCGAGGGGGTCAGGCCCCCGAACCCGGACCCGGAGTTCCCGGTGACCGGAGTGTTCGAGGGGGTGGTCCCCCGCATCACCCGCAGCCTGCTGGACGTGGCCAAGCTCAAGCAGACGGACCGGGACGAGCTGGAGCGGGTGGTGTGGCGCGGAACCTGTCCCGAGTGCGACGGCGCGCGCCTGAACCCGGCCGCGCTGGCCTGCCGGATCGGTCGGTACAACATCGCCGACCTGTGTGCCCTGCCGGTGTCCCGGCTCGCCCCCGAGATCGCGAAGGTCGACGATCCGCGCGTGGCCCCGGTGACCGCCGCGCTGCTGGAACGGCTGCGCGGCCTGGAGGAGGTGGGGCTGGGCTACCTCAGTCTGGACCGGCACTCGGCCACCCTGTCCGGCGGCGAGGCCCAGCGGGTGCGACTCGTGCGGCACCTGGGTGGTGCCCTGACCGGGCTGACCTACGTGCTGGACGAACCGAGCTCCGGGCTGCACCCCGCCGACGTGCACCGGCTCACCGGCCTGCTGCGGCGCCTGCGCGACAAGGGCAACACGGTGCTGGTGGTCGAACACGACCCGGACGTGATCGCGGTGGCCGACCACGTGGTGGACCTCGGACCGGGCGCCGGAACCGAGGGCGGCCGCGTCGTCTACGAGGGGACCGTGGAGGGTCTGCGCCGCGCCGCCACTCCCACCGGCCGCTACCTGCGTCAGCCCCGTTCGGTGCGGTCCCGCACGCGTACCCCCGACGGATCAGTGGAGGTGCGCGGCGCACGTCTGCACAACCTGCGCGGGATCGACGTGTCCGTTCCCACCGGGGTGCTGACGGCGGTGACCGGTGTGGCGGGGTCGGGCAAGAGCTCGCTCGTGCACGGGGAGCTGCCCCGGGTCCGCCCGGACGCGGTGGTGCTCACCCAGGGCACGCTGCACGGCGGTCCCCGGTCCACGCCGGTGACCTACCTGGGGATCCAGGACACCCTGCGCACGCTGTTCGCCCGCGCCAACGGGGTGGCGTCCGGGTGGTTCAGCGCCAACTCCACGGGCGCCTGCCCCACGTGCCGGGGGCGCGGCGTGATCGTCACCGACCTCGCCTTCCTCGACGACGTCGAGACGGTGTGCGAGCGCTGCGGCGGACTGCGGTTCAACGACCGGGCGCTGTCGTACACCCTCGGCGGGCGCACGATCGCCGAGGTGCTGGCGATGACGGCGGCGCGTGCCCGGGAGGTCTTCGAGGGGCCCGTGTCCGAGGCGCTGGACCGGATGGAGCGGGTCGGGCTGGGCTACCTGCGCCTGGGGCAGTCACTGGACACGCTCTCGGGTGGAGAGCGCCAGCGCCTCCGGCTGGCCCGCGAGCTGGCGGAGCCCGCGCGGCTGTACGTGCTGGACGAACCCACCACCGGCCTGCACGGCGGTGACGTGGCCGGGCTCGTCGCCCTGTTCGACCGCATGGTTGACGAGGGAGCGACGGTGGTGGTCGTCGAGCACCGGATGGACGTGGTGGCCGCGGCCGACCACGTGGTGGACCTGGGTCCGGGTGCGGGCGGCGAGGGCGGGCGCGTGGTGTTCGAGGGGACGCCGGCCCGGATGGCCGCCGCTGGAAGGGGTGCGACGGCAGACGCCCTGCGCGCCCACCTGGCCGGGTGATACCGGCGGGACGGGACCGCCGGGCGTGGGCTTTCGCCCCGTACCTCCCCAGCGGTAGGAGGTACGGGGCGAGGGCAGCGAAGCGAGACCGGGCGCGCGATCCGCGTGTCCCACGCGTTTCCGGCAACGAATTCCCGTCCGCCGGGAACTCCTCGGGCCCGCCGGACGACATCAGTGTCGACCGGGACGGCGACGCCAGAGGAGACCCATGGAACCGGTGACCACGAGGCCCGTGACCGAGGACGGGGCACCCCCGCCGAGGCCGGGCGTGTGGGCCCAGCTCAGGCCGCTCGTGCTGCGGCTGCACTTCTACGCCGGCGTGCTGGTCGCGCCCTTCCTCCTGGTGGCGACCGTCTCCGGGCTGCTGTACGTGTGGACGCCCCAGGTCGAACAGGTGCTGTACGCCGACCAGCTGAGGGTGCCCGCCGCGGAGGAGTCGCTTCCCCTGGCCGAACAGGTACGGATCGCCCGGGCAGAGGTGCCCGACGCCAACGTGCACTCGATACGCCCGGCCACCACCCCGGAGGACTCCACCTGGGTGCTGATGGACCTGGCCGAGAGCGGCACCGGGGCGCGCACGACCGTGTTCGTCGACCCCCACGCGGGCGAGGTCCTGGGGGTGTCCGAGAGCTACGGGACCAGCGGCGCGCTGCCGGTCCGCACCTGGATCGACCTGCTCCACCGGCAGCTGCACCTGGGTGAGGTCGGGCGGCTGTACAGCGAACTCGCGGCGAGCTGGCTCGGGGTGGTCGCCCTGGGCGGGCTGGCGCTGTGGGTGGCCCGGCGGCGGCGCGGACGCCAGCGCGGAGGGCGGGCGCGCTCGGTCTCCCTGCACGCCACCACGGGGGCGTGGATCCTCCTGGTGCTGCTGTTCCTGTCCGCCACCGGACTGACCTGGTCCCAGTACGCGGGGGCGAACGTCTCCGAGCTACGGGAGCGGATGTCGTGGACCACCCCGGCGGTGTCCACACAGACACCCTCAGCCAGCCCAGGGGTGGACGTCGGCCCGGACGCGGTCCTGGCCAGTGCCCGGGAGGCCGGGCTCGACGGGCGCGTCACCGTCGACCTGCCCACCGACCACACCTCTCCGTACGTGGTCACTCAGCTCGAACGTTCGTGGCCGACCCAGGCGGACTCCGTCGCCGTCGCCCAGGACACCGGCGAGGTCGTCGACGTCGTCCGCTTCGAGGACCACCCCCTGATGGCCAAACTGAGCCGATGGGGGGTGGACGCCCACATGGGGCTGCTGTTCGGCGTGCCCAACCAGCTCGTCCTCACGGCGGTCTGTGGTGGGCTGCTCTCGGTGATCGTCCTCGGCTACCGCATGTGGTGGCGGCGCAGGCCCGCGCGGGCCGGGGCGTGGGCCCTGGGCAGGCCGTATCCGCGCGGTTCGTTCCTCGCGCTCTCCTGGCCCCTGAGGGTCGCGGTCGTGCTGTGTTGCACCGCTGTCGGCCTGGCCCTGCCCATGCTCGGGGTCTCGCTGCTGGTCTTCCTGGTGATCGACGCCCTGGTCGGACGGTTCTCCGGGGCCGGTCGGGTCAGGGCGGGTTCCGGGTGAGCTCGGGGAACCGTCGGAGCACCCGGTCGGCCACCTGGGACGGGCTGAGGTCGGTGTTGTCGACGGCCAGGTCCGCCCAGTCGGCCAACCACTCCCGGTGGGCCCGGTAGAACGGGTCGACCTTGGACCGCCGGAAGGCGCGGGCCTCCTCGTTGACCTCGGGGCGGCCGGGGGCGACGTCGTGGGCGGCGATGCGCGCCTCCAGGGTGTCACGGTCGGGGTGCAGCAGGACGCGGCGGACCGCCAGCCCCTCGGCGCGCAGCCCGGTGAGGATCTCCTCCGCGTACTCGCGGCGAAGGACGCTCATGGGGGCGATGAGGGTCTGACCGGTGAAGGCGTGGACCCGCGCGGCGACGGTGGCGAACAGGGAGCGCCATGGTGGAAGGTCCTGGAAGTCGCCGGGATGGTCCGGCAGCAGGTGGCGGAGCATGAAACCGATCTCCTCGGGGTCGAGGAGACGGCTGTCGGGAACCCTCCGGACCAGGGTCTCGGCGGTGGTCGTCTTCCCACCGCCGAAGGGGCCGTTGATGAGCAGCAGCATGCGCGGCAGCCTACTGGGGACGTCGACGGGTTTCGGGGGTGGGACCGGGTTCCCGTAGGCTGACCTGCCGAACCGGGACCATCCGGGCGCGACGACTAGAGAACCCCTGGCATGAAGCACCCAACCGACGCGTGGGCCACCATCACCCCCGACCGCAAGGTGTTGGCGGTCGTGCGCAGTGTCCCTGCCGCCGGGCGACTGCTGGACGTGGCCGGGCTGTTGGGCGACGACCGGGTGGGCCTGACCTTCACGGTCACCCCCGGCTCGGCCTCCGAGGCCGGGATCGCGCCCATGCTCCGCGCCGCCGGCGTCGACTCCCTGCCCTGGGAGACGGCGGTCGCGCGGTCGAGCGGGTTCGATCTGGCCCTGGCCGCCAGCACCAAGGGGGGCCTGCACCGGATCGACGCGCCCCTCGTACTCATGCCGCACGGTGCCGGGCACAACCGGCTCGTGGGCTCACACCCGGGGTCGTTGTCGAGCGCCTCCGGGCTGGACGGATCCGAGCTCGTACACGAGGGACGGCTGATCGCCGACCGCTTCGTGCTGGCCCACCGGGAGCAGGAGGCGCGCCTCCACGAGTCGTGTCCGCAGGCCCAGGGGCGCGGCGCGGTCGTGGGGGACCCGGCCTTCGACCGGATGCTCGCCGCTCTGGGACGCCGTGACCGCTACCGAACCGCCCTGCGCCTGGGCGGGCGCCGGCTGGTGGTGGTCTCCTCCACCTGGAACCAGGGTTCGCTGCTGGGTTCGCAGCGCGAGGTGCTGCGCAGGCTACTGTCCGAACTGCCCTGTGACGACTACCGGGTGGCGCTGGTCGCGCATCCCAACGTGTGGAGTCAGCACGGCCGGGCCCAGCTGGAGCTGTGGTTAGCCGACGAGATCGAGGCGGGGCTGGTCCTGATCCCCCCGGCCGAGGGGTGGCGGGCGGCGCTGGTGGCCGCCGACCTCGTCGTCGGTGACGTGGGTTCGGTGACCTACTACGCCGCGTCACTGGGGCGGCCGGTGATGCTCGCCGCCTTCTCCACCGGGGACCTGGACCCTCGCTCACCCCTGTTGGAGTTCGGCGCGGCGATGCCGAGGCTCACCCGGGGCGGGATCGCCGAACAGGTGGAGCGGGTCGTGCGCACGCCGGTGCCCCCGGTCGCCGACCTGCTCATGGAGAACCACGCCGAGTCCGCTCCCCGGCTGCGGTCCCTGCTGTACTCCCTGCTCGCACTGCCCGAGCCGGAGCGCGCCGCGTACTACCGGCCGCTGCCGGACCTGCCCGACGCCCCGGACGACGTGACCGCGTGGCGGGTGGACCTTCGGGTGGACCCGGCCGCGTGGGATCTCCCGGAGCCGGACACGAGTGGGACCGACGTACGGCTGAGGCGCTATCCCGCCGGCGCTCCGCTGCCGCGGTCGGGCAGGTCGGCCGTGCGCCCCCTGGTCGTGGACGCCGAGGACGCGGTGATGCCCCGCTGGGGCTCGGCCGACGCGTGGTCCAACCGGCGGGGCCATACCGAGGAGGAGGCGGTGTCGTGGTTGAAGGAGCGGGTCGACACGCATCCGAAGGCCCTGCTGGCGGTCGCCGCGCTCGGTGAGGGGTCCGTGCTGCTGTTGCACCGTTCCGGGGCCGCGATGCGCGTCCACGCGGACGGCGCCCGCCCACGGGTGGACGCGTCGATCGTCGCGGCCGCCGCCGTGGGTTGGGCCCGCGAGGGACTGCCGTGGCACCGCTGGCACCACCGGGTCCGGGTCCGTTTGGGCGAGCGCACCGTGCACCTGCGGGGCTACCCCCCCCGCGAGATCTGTGCTTTCTAGGGGAGGCTGAGGTGGCCCCGCGGTGAACCGGGGTGGGACGCGGAATCAGTCCCGTGCCGTCGTGAGGCGCTGGAGATCCCCGGAGATCAGGCCTGCGACGCCGTCCAGGTGGTAGTACTCGGTGATCCTCAGCGCCCAGGCCAGCCGGGTACGGGCCTGGGCCCTCTCCCCCCGCCGCTCCGCGACACGGGCCAGGACCCGCGCCGCCTGGACCTGCTTGACCGGTTCGGCCAGTTCCTCGAAGACGATCCTGGCCGCGTCGGCCCTGGCCTCGGCCTCGTCGAGGCGGTTCAGGTCGGTCAGGGCGCGGGCCAGTGCCAGTCGCACCCGGGCCCGCAGCAGCTCCCAGTCGTGGATCGCCCAGTCCGTCTCACGTTCTCCCCTGTCACGGGAGAGCTCGGCCAGCCGGTGGTCGGCGATCCGCTCGGCCTCACGGAGTTCGGACTCGGCGAGGGACGCGTCGCCCCGGCGCCGGGCCTGCTCCCCCAGCTGGTAGGTCTGGAGGGCGTCACCGCGCGGGCGTCCGGCTCGCCGGTGGATGTCGCGTGACCGGGTGAGCAGTTCCTCCGGGCTCTGCTCCGACCCCGGACCGGCCCTGCCCTCCAGCTCGGGGAAGCGTCCCGTGAGGAGCCCCTGGGTCTCCAGCACCACGGCCAGGTCCGGTTCGGCCCCCTCCGCTGCCCGAGCGGCCTCGGCCACCAGCGCGGCGGCGCGTTCCCCCTGACCCAGCTCGCAGTGGATGCGGGCCAGGTACACCGCGCAGCGGGCGACGGCGCCGCGGTGACCGCTCTGACGCGCCACGTCCAGGGCGTGCCCGTAGACGCGGGTGCCGATCTCCAGGCGGCGCCTACCGTGGCAGGCGGGCCACACGGCGTCGGCCAGGACCAGGACGGCGACGGGGTTGTCGAGTTCGTGGGCCAACCGCATGAGGTCGGGCACGTGTGCCAGGTGCCGGTCCTGCCAGTCGGCCGCCTCACTCCTGCGGCTGAAGGGCAGCCGGTGGTCGGCGGGGGCGACGGTGAGTTCGGCGGTGTCCAGGGAGTTCACCAGGCGGTGGCGTTCACCGAGGCTGGCCCGGTCGGCCAGGTGGTGGGTGACGGTGAAGAACCGCAGGACGGCGGCGGCGTCGAACCTCCACCGCTCCCCGGTACCCTCACGCACCCGCTCCCGGACGAGTTCGACGATCCCCCTGCCAGCACCGGTCTCCGGGTGGAGCAGGCTGGCGTCGGCGAGCCTGCCCATGACCGCCGGGGCCCTCTCCCCCACCGCCGCGTGCCCCAGTTCGTCGGGGAAGGAACGCCCCGGATGCGCGGAGAGGAACTCCAGGAGCCGCAGCTCGTCCGCGCCGAGCCCGGACAGGGCCACGTCGATGACGGCGTCCACGCCCGCGAGCGGCGGGACGGCCGAGCGCTGCCTGGCCACCACGGCGTCGACCAGAGCGGCGATGCTCAGTCCCTGGGCGTCCACGTGACCGGCGGGCAT
>NZ_ANAE01000094.1 GCF_000341265.1 Nocardiopsis prasina DSM 43845
GTGGCGGCCTCGTACTCGTCGCGGTGGGACATGCGTCGGTCCACAGCGTGGAACGAACGGAACAGGCGGAGTGAGTCGGCCTCTGCCAGGGAGCGCAGCGTGAGGGCCTCGGCTCCCCGGGCGATCCGGGCCGCCGCACCGGCGAAGCCCTCCTCGCAGGCGGCCACGACCAGGTGCGGGCCCGACCCGAGGGAGAAGTGATCGATCTCGGTGTCGCTGGCGGCGCCGTCCAGGAGCAGCAGGAGGTGCTTGCCCGCGGTCACGCCGCGCAGACGACCGATGAGGACGTTGACGTCGCTCTCCGCGTCGACGTCCCGCACGTGGAGGTCCTGGAGGAGGCCGCGCAGGACCCCGGTGAGGTCGAGGTTGCCCTCGCGGTCGCGCCAGGTGTCGAGATCCCGATACAGGACGCCGTCCTCGAACCGGTCCGACAGGCGGGCGCTGGCCTCGGCGAGGGTGACGCTCTTGCCGATCCCGGACTCCCCCAGGAGCAGGGCCAGCGCGCCACGGCGTTCGCGCCTGACCTCGGCCGCGAGGGCGTCCAGCCGGACGAGGTCGTCCACCCGGTTGGTGAACCTGCGGTCGGCGGAGGGCGCCTGGTGGGGTGGTGCGGGCGGCCGGGGCTCTCCGAAGTGGACACTGCCGATACTCCTGGCCTGGACCGCGGCGTCCGCGTGTCCCGACAGGTCGTTTCGGTGGTGATCCGGCACCGCTGGCCTCCTGGGGGGGTGGGTTCGCGCGAGCGCGTCGCGTGGTCATGGCCTCCGACGATCCTAGGGGGCCGCCGTCCGGTGGGGGCCCCGCCGTCGGGCCGTGGCCGCTTCCGGTCGCCGCCCCGGGGTCAGGGGGTTTCGGGGTGGGCGGCGAGGCGGCGCAGGAGCGGACCGTACTCGGGGTGGGCCAGGGCGGAGGCGAACTGGGCGACCAGGTAGTCGGCGGGATTGCCGGTGTCGTACCAGCGTCCCTGGATGACCTGTCCGTAGACGGGGTGGTCGGCGGCGTGGGCGTTGATGGCGTCGGTCAGGTAGATCTCGCCGGTGCGGTGCGTGTACCAGCGCTCGGTCTGGGCACGCAGCTGGTCGACGATGTCGGGGGTGATCACGTAGCCGCCGATGGCCGCGTAGGCGGAGGGGGCGTCCTCGGGCTTGGGCTTCTCCACCAGTCCGTCGATGCGCAGGAGTCCGTCGGACAGGTCCTCCGCGACCCGGGGCACCCCGTAGCGGCGCGATTCCTCGCGCTCCATGGGCATGAGGGCGAGCACGGGGTGGCCGGTGCGCTCATAAGCACTCACGAGCTGTTGTGCGCGGGGGACGTCGGCGACGAAGACGTCGTCGGGCCACAGGACGAGCGACGGTTCGTCGCGGGCGTCCCGGTAGGCGTTGAGCACCGGTGTCCCGTTGCCGTAGGGACCGTGTTGGTCCAGGTAGGTGATGTGTCCCAGGCGGGCCAGTTCGGCGACCTCCTCGACGGCGTCGGCGTACTCCTGCTTCCCGTCGCCGCGCAGACGCTCCACCAAGGCGGGGTCGGGGCGGAAGTGGTCCTGGATGAGGGTCTTGCCGCTGGAGACGACGATCGTGATGTCGGTGATGCCGGAGGCCACGAGTTCGCGGACGGTGTGTTCGATGACGGGCTTGTCACCGACGGGGAGCATCTCCTTGGGGGTGGCCTTGGTGAGTGGCAGGAGCCGCGATCCCATACCGGCCGCGGGGATCACTGCGCGTCGGATCGTCCTGGTCATGAGTCTCCCCTGGTCGAGGCTGGGTGCGGTGGAGGCCGATGGTATCGGCGCCGGGGTCGGCGGGCCGGGAGGGCGGGGCCCGGGTCGCGGGGTCGGTCTTGCGGTCAGCCCCGATCCAAATAGAATGAACAAATGTTCATTCAAAAAGTCGGAAGCTGAGGGCCCGATGCCACGGAGTCCGGAGCAGCACGAGGCGATGCGCGCCGCCACCCGGGAGCGGGTGCGGTCCGCCGCCGTGCGGCTGTTCGCACGTCAGGGGTTCGCCGCGGTGAACATGCGTCAGATCGCGGAGGAGGCGGGCATCAGCACCGGCTCCATCTACCGGCACTTCAGCACCAAGGAGGAGCTGTTCGAGGAGCTGGTCGCCGAGGCCGCGACGGGGATGGGCGCCGTCGTGGAGCTGTTCCGGGGCTCGGAGTCCCCCGTGGACTCCCTGCGGACCTTCACCGACGAGTTTCTGTCGGACCTGGCCGGGACCGGTGACTTCGTCGAGTTCTTCCAGCTCATGCACCAGGCGTTCACGCAAGGGAACTCCCCGGAGGAGGACGTACCGTCGGCGGTCGGCGAGCTGGTCACCCGCAACACGGAACTGCTCCGCGCGGCCGTGGAGCTCATGGAACGCGGTCAGGCGCGCGGCGCGCTGCGTGAGGGCCCCGCCGACGAGTTGGCGTCGTGCTACTTCGCCCTGTTGGACGGTCTGGTAACGATGCGTTCGGCCCTGGGTGAGCGGTGTGTGCTGCCGAGTACGTCCACGGTGATGGGCCTGCTCCTCAAGGAGGGAAACGATGGGTGACGGTACCGGGGAACCGGTGGTGATCGAGGTCAGGCGCGGCGACGCCCTGGGCGAGGGGTACCGGAGGGCGATCGCGGAGGTGTTCGTCGAGGGCTTCGGGGAGGACCTGGCGTACTTCGCCAAGGACCCGGCGCGGCTCACCGGGGCCGTGGAGCACATGCTGGTGCTGGAGCGCTTCCACGTGGCGCTGGTCGACGGGCGGCCCGCGGCTCTGGCCAGCCTCACCGAGGTCGGGCAGGAGGCGATCGACCACGACGCCCGCACGCTGCGCGGGCACCTGGGCCTGGTCAAGGGAACCATCGCGGACCGGGTGTTCCGGACGCACTTCCAGGGAGGCTCCGCCGGGTCCGGACCCGGCCGCGCCGAGATCGGCTTCGTCGCCAGCGCCCGGCGCTTCCGGGGGCGGGGCGCCGCCAAGGCCGTACTCCATCACCTCCTCGCCCTGCCCGGATACGACGAGTACACACTGGAGGACATCAAGGACACCAACGCGCCCGCCCTCGGGCTCTACGAGCACCTCGGCTTCCGCGAGTACAAGCGGCGCGACGTCGGCCGCTCCCGGTGGAGCGGGTTCCACGCGTACGTGTCCATGAAGCTCACCCAGGGATGACGGGGTTCACAGGACGGTGACGTCGATCCTCCGGCCGTCGGGATCGATCAGCAGGTGTTCCCCACGGGAGAGCGGAGGGTCGGTCTCGGTGACGTCCAGGGCCAGGCTCAGCCGGAGGTCGCTGGCCCCGTGGCCGTCGGGGGCCGGGCGGATCTCCAGGACGGGCCCGAGAGGGAGGCGACTGGTGTAGCGGCTCGGCCCGTCCCGGACGGGGTCGGACTCCTCTCCGAAGGCCAGACCGAGCGCGTTGTAGAAGTCCCGGCACTCTTCTGCGCGGGTGGTGTAGAGGACGAGGGAGTCGAGGCAGGCGTGCGTGGCGAAGATGGATTCCGGCATGGCCGTCCCTACTGCTCGGCGGGTGGGAGGAGGGGTTGTCCTCCCAGTCTGCGAGGCGGCGCAGGTGGCCACAAGTGGGTCTCCTCCAGCTGTGGACAACCCGATCTCAGAGGGTCCGGGGATCGCAGAACCGGACGTTCAGGGCCCCTCCCGGGGGCGCACCCGCACCGACGGCCCGGAGGCGGGCTGGACGCACAGGTGACCGGCGTCCGGGCCCGGGCCACCACGGCCCAGGCCCTCCGCTTCGTTTGCCGCGACGTGTGACCGCTCCTCGTGGCTCAGTCCTGCTCGGGCAGCCGGTAGACGGACACGTGGGAGCCGGAGTCGCCGGTGAACGGGGCGCCCTTCCAGTCCGCGTGCCGGGACTCCAGCTCGAAGCCGGCCATCTGCGCCATGAGGTCCAGCTCGGACGGCCACACGTAGCGCTGCTTCACCCGGATCACGCTGGGTTCGCCTCCCTTCTCGAACCTGATGTGGTGCGAGACCAGGTGCTGGTGTTCGAGGTCGAAGGTGTCCAGCCCCACGTAGCCGTCGCCGTGGGCGAACACCAGCCCGTCCTGGCCGGGAGGGAGCCGCCGCAGGCTGGGCACGCCCAGTTCCACGACGAACCGTCCGCCGGGCCCCAGGTGACTGGCGGCGTTGCGGAAGCACCGGACCTGTTCGGCCTGCGTGAGGAGGTTGGAGATCGTGTTGTAGACCAGGTACACCAGGGTGAAGTCGCCTGGCACCCGGGTGGTGGCCATGTCGCCGATCACCACGGGGATGGTGGCCTCGTCGGCCCTGCCGCGCAGCCGGTCGACCATCGCCCCGGACAGCTCGACGCCGGTGACCGGGACGCCCCTGGCGACCAGGGGGACGGCGATCCTTCCGGTTCCGACCGCGAACTCCAGTGCGGCGCCGTTCCCGGCGAGCTCGGCCAGCCTCGCCACCGCCGGATCGACCTGCTCGGGAGCGAACATCCCCTCGCCCGGGGTGTCGTAGGACCGCGCCATCTCGGCGTCCCACACCGGGGACGGCGAGGACGGGTCGTGGGGCTCTGGTGCCGGTTCAACGTCAGTCATCCCGGCACGGTAACGCCGGTCCGCCGCCGAGTGCCAGGGGTTTTCAGGCCTGGATTCCCCTCGCTCGGCTGCCCGGAAACCCGCGACCCCAGAGCTGGAGCCGGAAGTGGTGACGGCGCGCCTGGACGACCTCGTGACCCACCTGGACACGGCGGGCTCCTGAGCCCGCCGCCCGGGGAGGCGCTGCGGAATCTTAGCGTTCAGCCCTCCTTGTGGCGATGGGTCGCCACACATAGCATCACCGCGACCCCACCGGGTCACGAAGATCATCAGCACCCTCACCCCAGGGAGACCCCATGCTGAGACGCGTCCTGACACCCCTCCTGGTCGCGCTGAGCGCACTGGCACTCACGCTCGTGGGCACCACACCGGCGAGCGCGGCGCACTCCGAGCCGTCCCTCCAGCAGAACCCGACCGTCCTCTACTACGACTCCAGCCAGGCCGCCGAGTTCACCTCGGTCGTCGCCTCGGCGGTGGACGTGTGGAACTCCAGCGTCGACAACGTCCGCCTCGAGCCCGCCCCCTCAGGGCAGCGCGCCGAGATCCGCGTCATCGCCGACGACGGCTGGCCGCGCGCCCACCTCGGACCCGTGCGTCCGGGCGGTCAGGTCACCGTGTGGATGGGCCGTCAGGGCACCGCCGAGGGCCACGACCCGCTGCGGATCGCCGCCCACGAACTCGGCCACAGCCTGGGCCTGCCCGACGCCAAGCCCGGCCCCTGCTCGTCCCTGATGTCGGGCTCCACCGGCGGTGTGGACTGCACCAACGCCCAGCCCAACGCCTCCGAGCGGTCTCGGGTCGAGGCCAACTACGGCGGCGGGCTGGCCGGCGAGCAGCCCGCTGACGGACAGCTCCTGGTCGACCGCCACTAGGGACACGGGAGGGCCGACGCGGACGCGTCGGCCCTCCTCTCTTCGTTCGGGGCTACTTCACGACCTCGAACTCCAGTGTGTCGGTGAACGAACGTCCGTGGGCGTCGGTGGCGGTGACCTCCGCCGTGTGGGCACCGGCTCCGAGGTCCTCGGGCAGATCGAAGCGCCACAGGTGCATGGTGCGGTCAGCGAGGCTGCCGCCGTGGACCAGCTGCTGGGCGACGGCGTGGGGGTCGGAGTACTCCACACCGACGTTGACGGCCTCGCCCTGGAGCTGCTGGGTGCGCTCGGCCTCTGCGGCGGGTGCCCCGTCGAGGCTGACCTCCACGGTGGAGCCCGTGGAGCCGAGGAAGAGATTGGTGGTCAGCCATGTGCCCCCGACCAGGTCGTCGGCGTCGACCACCAGCGGTTCCGTGAGCTCGGGAGCCTCTCCGACGGGGTCGGCGTTCCACTCGCGGCGTTCGGTGAACCACTCGCGGTAGGTGGGGCTGTTCAGGCCGAGCTGGGTCTGCACCTCGTCGGGCTCCCCCGTGACGGTGTAGCGCTCCTCGAACTGGTTGCCCTCGATGTCCAGGGTCACCACACCGGGACGCCCGCCGTCACGGCCGAGGGCCGTGGGGTAGCCCTCCTCACCGACCTCTCCCGAGTACCAGTCGCCCGAGATCGCGCCCACGGTGATGTGCGGGAACGGCAGTCCCTCGATCCCGAACAGCTCGCGCCAGCCCTCGACGTCGTCACCGGTCCTCAGGTTCTCGATGCTGTGGCTGTGTCCGGCCACCGCCACGGCCTCGCGGCCCTCGAGGAGTTCGTGCACGCGTGTGACCTGGTCGACCTGGTGGACCGGGGAGCCCTCGTCGGCGTAGTTGAGCAGACCGATGTGGCCCGCCACGACGATCAGCTTGTCCTCGTCGACGTTGGCCAGGTCCTGTTCGAGCCAGGTGAGCTGGTCGTCGCTGATCCGGCCGTTGTAGGCCGGGGAGCCCCCGGGGTCGCAGTGCGCCGCGATGCCCTCGGGACTGTCGTCGGCCGCCGTGCACGGGTAGTCGACGGTGTTCAGGGCAACGACGTGCGCGTCGCCGACCTCGTAGGAGTAGTACGCGGGCGCCAGCGCCGCGCGGAAGGTGTCGAAGGAGTGCGCCGCGTCGGGCGCGTCGAAGTCGAGGTCGTGGTTGCCGGGCAGGAAGCGTGCCGGACCGTTGGTCTCGGCGACCAGTTCCTTGATGTCGGGGTAGAGCGACAGGTCGTCACCGGCGACGTCGCCGACGAAGAGCGTCCCGCAGCCCGCGTAGTCGTCGCGCTCGGACAGGTCCTTGATGGCCCCGGCGCGCGCGTACTCGATCTCCTGTCTGTCGTAGGTCTGGAGGTCTCCGGCGATGACGCAGCTCTGGGTGTCCGCGGCGGTCAGCTCGCTCTCCACGAGCGGGAAGTTGACCTCGGACGGCAGCGGACCGGTGGGCTCGATACCGCCGTAGCGCAGCTCCGGGGAACCCTCGGGCAGGTGGTTGTAGTGGAACTGCGGGACGTTGTACTCGTCCAGCGGCACCTGGTAGCCGGACGGCTGCGTGATCGACACCGTCATGTTGTCGAACGCGGGCAGCTGGTACCGGCCCTGGTCATCGGTCCGGACCACGTCGCGGCCGTTGGTGACCACGACCCCGGCGAGGCCGGGTTCGTCGCCGCTGACGCCGTCGCGGTCGGTGTCGACGAACACCGTGCCGTTGAGCAGCGGGGTGTCCGGGGCGTCGTCGGGGGTGCGGACGATCTCGATCGCACCTCGGTAGACGGGCTCGTCCCCGCCGTCCGAGGGCGCCGCCACGGCCGGGGCGATCGCCACGGTCAGGGAGGCGGTGAGGGCGACGACCGCCGAGGCGGTCAGCGCGGCGCGGAGGCCGCGGCGGGTGCGTTCGGTGGGGGCGTGTGTCGTGAGCATGCGGTTGCTCTCCGATACGTGAGGGGGCCTGACCGGTCGGGGGACCGGCGCAACGCCACCCTCCTCGACGCGACTGAACGCGAGCACAGGCGTCAGCCAACGGACGACCACCGTTCGGTGACGACTGGTCCCACTCCGTGACCGCGCACCCCCGACGAAAGTCGGTACGAGCCGTCCGTCAAAAGGCCCACCCGGGGCACCGTGTCGCCTTCTTAGGCGACGCGGCGGAGCGTCCCCCAGGTGGATGCCCGGGAAGGTGCGGTGGACCTAGCGTTGAGTACGTAGCCAGGGGGTCCGGTTCCGCACCACGACGGGGGCGGCCGGAACCCGCAAGAGACTGAGGAGACCCGCGATGACGCTGTTGAACCTGTTCGAGTCGATGACCCCGGAGACCGGGATCGCGTTGGCCCTGATGATCGGCGCGCTGCTGGTGGGTCTGGCGGCCATCGTGCTCATCGTCGCGGCCGTGTTCAGCATCCTGTTCTCCCGGTTGGACGTCCCCATGAAGCTGGTCTGGATCGTCCTCGTCTTCCTCGCGCCCCTGATCGGTGCGCTCCTGTGGTTCCTGATCGGACGCAACCGGGTTCCGGCCCAGCGGTACGGGTACCGCTGACCCTCGAACCGCCAGCGGGCCCGAGCCCACCGTCCGGGGCTCGGGCCCGCTGGCGTGCGGGCGGCTGTCAGGAACGGTGGACGGTGAGGCTTTCGGAGGCGGCTTCGGCGTTGCTCGGGCGGACCGTCCCGGTGCGGGCGAAGTCGGCCCACAGGCGCCGGACCGCGCGGCCGCGCCGGTCGAGTTCCGCCCAGCTGGTGCGGCCGACGAGCTTGGTGTTCTCCCAGGCCTTCCGGTTGCCGAGCAGCAAGGGGACGTCCACGATGTGGGCGGCGCCGTAGGGGCTGCCCTCCGGTCGCCAGGTGACGGTGTAGCGGGTGGCCCTGCCGCCGGACCTGCGGTGGTGGCGGGCGAAGCGCTTGGTCGGGCCGGTGTAGATGCGGTACGTGGTGGCCCACACCAGGAACCGGCGCAGCGACGGTCCCACGAGCGGCAGCGCGGCCAGGCGCCGGATCGCGGGGAGGAACTCGGCGAACAGCCCGGTCTCCTCGCTGGTCGCACCGATCAGCAGGTCGATCCCGGGGGCGGCCGCGCCCCAGGCGCGGAGCCGGATCGTCTCGGCGGGCAGGGGTGCGTGCCCGTACTGGGTACCGAACGGCATGGCGCTGGCCAGGCCGTGCCCCTTGGCGGCGGCGCCGGCGCGCTCTTCGAGGGCCACCAGCTCGGTGGCGGTCGCATCGGGGTCGGGAACGCCCACGGCCCGCGCCATGGCCTCGGACATCCGGGAGCGTCCGGTGATGATGCCGAGCGGGGCGCTCTGGACCACGGCGCGGCGGAAGAGGCCCTCGGCGCCCTGGCTGATCATGAGGTGGGCGACGGCGTCACCACCGGCGGACTGACCGAAGAGGGTGACGAGGTCGGGGTCTCCCCCGAAGGCGGCGATGTTGGCGCGGACCCAGCGCAGCGCCTGGATCTGGTCGAGGAGACCGAGGTTGGCGGGGACGGAGTCGCCGATGCGCAGGTAGCCGAGCACCCCGAGGCGGTAGGTGACGGCGACGACGATGACGCGCTGCTCGGTGACCAGGCTCGTGGGATCGAAGATCTCCATGTCCCCGGCCCCGGTGACGTAGGAGCCGCCGTGGATCCACACCATGACGGGCAGGCGCTCGTCCTCGGTGAGGTCGGCGGGGAAGGTGACGGAGAGCCGCTGGCAGTCCTCGTCGTGGCGGCCGACCGAGACACCGTCGACCGCCGTCGACACCACCTTGGAGATGAGCTGCGGTGAGGCGGGCGCGGGCCGGGTGGCCTCGAAGGGTTCGGTGAACGGGGGCGCGGGCCGGGGCGGGGCGAACCGTTCGGCGCGCGCGTAGGGGATGCCGAGGGCGCGGACCACCTCTCCCCGGACCGCGCCGACGACGGGTCCGGCGGGGGTGTCGACGCGGCGGAGCTCGTCCCGGGAGACGGAGGTCTGTTCAGTCATGGTTTCCCTGTTCGGTCGGTCCGGCGGTGGGACGTCAGCGCGTGCTGCGTCGCAGCCGGACACGGTAGGAGTACTGCTCCGGCAGGAAGTGGCTGGTGGCCAGCTCGACCGGGGACCCGGTCACGTCCAGGTAGACGCGGTCGACCCTCAGCAGGGGCTGCCGCCGTGGACATCCCAGATCTGCTGCGAGGTCGTCCCCCGCGTCCACGGCGGTGATGCTCTGCTCCGCTTCGGCGATGGGGTGGTCCAGCCCCCGATCGAGCAGTCCGATGACGGTGATGGTACTGCTCACACCCTCGGAGGCCAGTTCCGGCACGGCGCCGAGCACGGAGGCCACGGTCGGCGGCAGGTGCACCGTGGTCACGCAGAACGGCTGTTCCGCGTGCATCCGCACGAAGTCGACGGTGTGCACGGTGTCGTCGTCCAGGCGCAGGCGGCCCGCCGCGTCGATGTCCACCCTGCGGCGCAGCGGTCGGAGCACGCGCATCCGGGTGTCCTCGGACAAAGCCATGAGGTCGTCGATCGAACCGAACTGGCGCAGGTAGCGTCCCTGGTCGCGGGGGGCCGGAAAGGTGCCCCGGCCGCGGACCCGGTGGACCAGCCCCTCGGAGACCAGGTCCTGGAAGGCACGCCGGACCGTCTGGCGGCTGACGTCGTACCGGTCGGCGAGTTCGGCCTCGGTGGGCAGGCGGGAGCCGTCGTCGAACGTGCCGTCGAGCAGCGCCGAGCGCAGTTCCCGCGCGACCTTCTGGTAGGCCGCTTCGCCGCTGTTGACCGCCATCGCCCCCGGCCCCTCCCCATTGCCCCGAGGTCCCATTGTCCCCGTCCCGGGAGGGGACGGGGACAACGCGGGTCCGGGGGTATCGGACCGCCCCTGCTCGACCCGGGGGCGTTTCACAGTCGGCGGACGACCACGTCGCGCTGGATCTCGTCACCCGACTGGTCGGCGGCGAAGAACGCGGTGACGGCCCGTTTCGGGCCGATGACAGTGACACCGTCGAGCGGTCGGCGGCTCACCCCTCCCCCTCGGTGTTCGGGGTGTCCCCCCGCGGGTCGGCCCCGGGGGCTCCGGGAAACTGGGAGCGCAGCAGGTCCGGGGCGTTCGACCAGGTGGTCCTGTCCACGTGCTCCGGGACGTCGGCGCCGCAGTCGGCGAACTTCGCGGCGAGTTCGGTGTCGGTCGCCGGTCGCCGGGGAGCTCCTGCTGGCAGGTCCAGGATGGTGTCGAGCACGGCGCCGTCCCGGGTGCGGACCCGGACCGTGGTGGACCCGTCGAGGAGACCGTGGCCGCCGGGGGTGGCCCGGACGCGCACCGCCGCGACCAGGCGCCGGGCCTCGGGGCGCAGGGCGGCCCGATCCGTGAAGCCGGCGAATCCCGGGTGGCCGTCCAGGACGGCGGCGGCGACCGCGTACTCCAGGCTGAACTTGGCTTGGAGCCCGGTGTCGGGCCTGTGGTGGATGAGCGGGTGCAGGGTCGCCTCCGGGGCCTCGACCTCGATCCGCTCGACGGCGGAGTGGTCGATCGGCCCCAGCGAGCGGACCGCCTCGATGGGCCGCTGCATGGCGTAGCAGCAGGGATGGACCTTGGTGGCCAGGCCGTCGGGGACGGCGTCGCCACCGGTGTCGAGGGCCGCGGGGTCGCCCCCCATGATGGCGAACCACTGGTCGAGCGCGGTCGGGTCGGCGTCGGCTCCGGCCGCGGCCAGGCGGGCGGCGCGGACACCGGCGTGTGCGGCGAAGCCGACCTGGAGGGACTTGGCGTCGGTGCCGAACGCGCGCTGGACTCCCCCCGCGGCCGGGACCGCCAGGGCCATGGCGGTGGCGACGCGGTCGGCTGGCAGCCCGAGGGCCAGGGCCGCCCCCGCCGCCGCGGCCGGCGCCCCCGCCGTGCAGGTGGCGTGCCAGCCGTCCGTGTAGTGCCGCCACCCCAGCGCCGTTCCCAGTCGTGCCATGACCCCGGCCGCGGCCAGGTAGTCGCGTTCGCCTCCCCCCGTAGCGAGTACGGCGGGAACGCACACCACGCTGATGTGGGTGGTCGAGGGCAGGTGCAGGTCGTCGAAGTCCAGTACGTGACCGATCGCGGCCCAACGGGCCTCTTCGGGGAGGCCACGGGTCAGCGGGACCAGGGGGTGGTCCCGTGCGGCCAGGGTGACGGCGAGCGTGTCGCGGAGCGAACGACGCGCCAGAGCGCGATCGTCCTCGCTGGGGTCCAGGGCGTGGGCCCAGTCGGCGAGTGTTCGGGCGACGGCCATGGGCGGGGCTCCCTACGGAGGGAGGGTCGGCAACCCTCCGGCTGATTTGTACGGCCATTTTTGGCTCGCGGATTCGCCTTGTCAATGGATCCAGAGCCATTTCCCACCAGGATGCCCCTGACAAGGCGCCCGAAGGCGGGGAACAAGGGCACTTAAATGGCCGTACATATCGAGACGCGAGATGCGGGCGGAGGTCGACGTCAGGGGCGTCCGTTCGCCGCGCTGGCCGGGGTCGACCGGGCCCGCGAGGAGCTGGGACCGACGGGGACCGGTGGGCCGCCGGGGCGCACCGACGAGGTGGCGGCGGCCGTGCGCCACCTCGACGGTGCGGACGCCGCCTTCGTCACCGGACCGAGGCTGGGCGGCGTCCACATGCCGTGACCCCGGGGCCGGAGCGCGCCGAGGCACGCCCCTGACCGCGGTCCCACCCGTACCGGGAGACCGCCGCCGGGGGCGTCCTCAGTTCAGAACCGACTGCCCGGGACGGCGACGCTGACGCTGCCTCCGAAGGCACCCTCCGCGTGACGGCGGCCCTCGTCCCAGTCGGCGGGGCTGGCGAAGTGGGTGAGCACCAGGTGGCGCGCCCGCGCCTCGGCGGCCAGCTCCCCCGCCATCCGCGCCGTGAGGTGGCCGTGGCCGTGCAGGGACCGCTCGTCCGCCTCCAGGTAGGTGGCCTCGCACACGAACAGGTCGGCCTCGCGGGCGGCCTCCGCGACCGGGGCGCAGTAGCCCGTGTCGGAGGAGAACGCGACGACCCGCCCGTCCGGGGACTCGAAGCGCAGCGCCGCGGACGGCACGCTGTGGTGCGCTGCGTAGGAACGGAACGCGACCCCGTCCACCTCGTGCACGGTCCGGCCGTCCCGGGGCATGGCGGTGATGTCGAAGGACTGGGTGATGGGCTGGTTCATGGTCGGCAGGGTGGGGATGCCGAAGACCGCGTCGAAGGCCGCCACGCGCTCGGCCTCGCCCTCGGGGAGGAAGAGCGGGACGCGCGGCAGCACCTCGGGGAAGGTCCACCGGTAGGCCCAGGCCATGAGGTCCAGGCTGTGGTCGGCGTGCATGTGGGTCACGACGATCCCGCGCAGCTGCTCCAGTTCGTACCGGGGGCAGTAGGCCAGCAGCGACCCTGGCCCGGCGTCCACCAGCACCAGACCGGTCTCCGTGTGGAGCAGGTAGCAGGAGGCGGGCCCCTCCTTGGTGGGCGCGGTCGCGTTCGATCCGAGGATCTCCAGTTCCAGCATGCGTGTTCCTCTCGTGACTGTGGTCGGGGGCGAACCGGGAGTGGGGCGCGGGCGGTCGGTTCAGGGGCGTAGCAGGGTGGCCCGCCCCGGGACCACCGCCAGCGGCACCGAGCGCCCGATCCGCGCGTCGGGCGGCACCCGCACCCCCAGGAGGTGTTCCCCCGCCCGAACGGTGAGGTGTACGCCGTCGCCGGTGAACTCCGAGTGGGTCACCTCCGCGACCAGCGCCGACTCGTCCTCCTCGTCCGTGACGGTGAGGCTGTCGTGGCGCAGCAGCAGCCGGACGGCGCCGTGCGCGGTGGGCCGTACGGTGAGGTCCGCGACCGGGAGCCGCCAGCGCCCGTCCAGGGCCACGGCGTGGCCGTCGTCGAGTTCGGCGTCGAGCAGGACGGCGCTGGCCAGGAAGTCGGCGACGAAGGCGTCCACCGGGTCGTCCCAGAGCTTCTGGGGAGTGTCGAACTGGACCAGCCTCCCGTCACGGAGCAGGGCGATCCGCGATCCCAGCGCCAGTGCCTCGCGCTGGTCGTGGGTGACGATGAGGGTGGCGCACTCGGTCGCGGCCAGCATGGCGGCGAGTTCCCGGCGCAGTCCGCCGCGCAGCTGCGGGTCCAGCGCGGCCAGGGGCTCGTCCAACAGCAGGGCGTCCGGCTGGATCGCGAGAGCCCGGGCCAGGGCGACCCGTTGGCGCTGCCCGCCGGAGAGCTGGTCGGGGCGGCGTTCGGCGAGGTCGGTGAGGTGGGTCAGCTCCAGCATCTCCCGCACCAGCCGCTCGCGGCGGGGGGCNGCAGTCCGTAGCCGATGTTGGCGGCCACGCTCATGTGCGGGAAGACCGCGTAGTTCTGCGGGACCAGGCCGATGTTGCGCCTGGCGGGGCCCAGGCCGGTGACGTCCCGCCCGGCCAGGGTGAGGGCTCCCTCCGAGACCGGGACCAGCCCGGCCACGGCGCGCAGCGTGGTGCTCTTGCCGCAGCCGGAGGGGCCGATGACGGCGACCGTCTCGGCCGGGGCCACGTCCAGGGACACGCGCTCCACGGCGGTGGTGGAGCCGTAGCGCACGGTGAGGTCGTCCACGGTCAGCCCGGACGTGCGCGCGCCGGCTGGCGCGGGACGGGGCGTGGTGTCGGGTGCGGTGGCTTGGGTGCTCACGGGGTTCTCCTCGGGGCCCGGCGCCGGGCCAGGACGATGGCGGTCAGCACCGGAGCGACGAAGGCGACGAAGATCATCGACTGCGCCGAGGCGAGTTCGAGGCGCTGGGTGGAGTAGGAGTCGAACAGGGCGAAGGGCGCGGTGGGCGTGGCTGGCGGGTTGACGAAGAAGCTGACGTTGAACTCGCCGAAGGACAGGGCGAACACCATGGTCACCGCCTGGGTGACGGCGACCAGGCAGGCCGGGACGGTGATGGTGCGCAGGACGCGGACCGGTCCGGCGCCGAGGCTGCGCGCGACGCCCTCGTTGGTGCGCAGCTCGTCGTCGGCCAGGGCGGGCACCAGGGCCGCCAGCGTGAACGGCAGGGTGAAGACGAGGTGGCCCAGGACCAGCAGCAGTCCGCTGGGGCGCAGCATCGGGTAGGTGCCCACGAGTGCGACGCTCAGCGCGATTCCGGGCACGGCCAAGGGCACGTTCACCAGGTAGCCGGTGAGGCGGGTGAGCACGGAGGGGTGGCGGGCCACCCACCAGGCGAGCGGTCCGCCGACGGCCAGGTTCAGCGCCACGACCAGGGCGGCCACGGCCAGGCTGCGGCCGATCACCGGGGCCAGCGGCGGCCAGGCGTGGGCGAACCAGTCCAGTGTGGGCCCGCCGCCCCAGGGACCTTGGGAGAAGTCGACGCTGGTGGCGGCGATGAGGGTGGCCAGGAGCGGGATGGCCACGAACGCACAGGTCAGTCGGGTGACGAGCCGGGTCATGAGGCCACCGCCCGGCGGACGACTCGGGCCAGGACCCGGCCGAGGACCAGCGCCAGCACGGCCGTCGCGGCGAGGATCACCGCGAGGGTCGACGAGGCGGCGAGCCGGTAGCCGGTGGTGAGTTCGTTGGCGACGTTGAGCGGCAGGAGCCGAACCCCCTCGGACAGGGTGGCGACGGTGCCGTACCCGCCCAGGGCGACCGCGATCGCGGTGCCGCTGGTCTCGATGGCGGCGGGCAGCAGCAGGGGCAGGGTCACGGTGAGGAACACGCGCGGACGGGAGGCGCCCAGGGTGCGGGCGCTCTCGGGCAGGGAGGGGTCCAGGGTGGCGGCGGCGCCGCGCAGCGGGCCGAGCACGCGGGGCAGGGAGAAGTACAGGTAGGCGATGAGCAGTCCGGGGAAGGTGTAGGCCAGGCCGGAGAAGCCGTCCCACGCCAGACCCAGCAGTCCGGTCCGTCCGGTGAGGACGATCGCGAAAAACCCGATGATGATCCCGGGCAGGGCGATGGGCAGGGTGAGCAGGGCGTCGGTGGTGGCGCCGCCCCGGCCCGCGCGGTCGTCCTCCGCCTGGCGCAGCACCACGGGCACGGCGACGCAGAGCGTGAACAGGACCGAGCCCACGGCGATGTACAGCGAGTTGAGGAGCGCGTCGCGGACGGCGGCCGAACCGAACGCCCGGGCGTAGTGCTCCAGCGTGGGTCCTCCGTCGGCCGGGGGCTGCCCCAGACCGAGGGAGTTGGCGACCATGACGACGACGGGATAGGCGCTGAACAGGCCGATGACGACCAGGGCGGGGAGCGCGGCGAGCCAGGCCGGTGGCGTCGGCCCGCGTCGGCGGACGACGGGGGCGGCGCCCCCTCCGGTGGCGGGTTCCGTGCGGCTCCCGGCGGTGGTGCTGGAGGGCACTAGAAGCCGACCTCGTCCTGGTAGAGCTCGATGAACTCCTGCTGGCGCAGGCCCTGCTCGACGTAGTCGATCGTGGCGGCCCGCTCGTAGTCCTCGGGCGGCAGCACCTTGTCCGCGAGTTCGTCGGGCATCTCGCCGGTCACCGGGCGCATGTACCCGGCGGCGAAGAGGGCCTGGCCCTGCTCGGAGAAGTAGAAGTCGAGGAGCTTCCTGCCGTTGTCCTCGTTGGGGGCGCCTTCGACCAGGCCGACGATGTAGGGGATCTGGAGCGATCCCTCCTCGGGGATGACCACGGAGACGTTGGCGCCCTCGTCGCGGAGCTTGTAGCCGTTGAAGTCGGTGTCGATGAGGATGGGGATCTCGCCCTGGGCGACCTTGGCGGTGGCGGTCTGGGCGGAGGTGGCGGCCCCGTTGTCCCTGAGGGCGTTGAGGTAGTCCAGGCCCGGCCCCCAGTCGTCGAAGTCGCCCCCGAGGGCGACGTTGACGGCGGTGGCGGCGGAGTAGCCCACGGCGGCCTGGGTGGGGTCGAGGTAGCCGACCTTGCCCTCGTAGGCCGGGTCGAGCAGGTCGTCCCAGCTCCGGGGCACCGGGGCGCCGTCGAGGTGGTCCTCGTTGACGATGAGGGCGATGGTGCCGGTGTGCACGCTGGTCCAGGCGCCGTCGGGGTCGCGGAGTTCGTCGGGGACCTGCTCGGCACCCTCGGGCACGTACTCCTGGAGGACCCCGGCCTCCACCAGCTGTTCACCGAAGGCGATGCCGGTGTAGGCGACGTCGGCGACGGGTGAACCCCTCTCGGCCTGGAGCGCGGCCAGGGCCTGCCCCGAGTTCTTGGGGTCGTTCGGGGCGTTGATTCCCGTCTCCTCCGTGAAGGCGCGCAGGACCTCGCCGTAGTTGCCCCACTCGGAGGGCGAGTTGTAGGTGATGACGACGTCGCCGTCGCCCGAGGCCGATCCCGCGGGGGCGTCGACGTTGCCGCACGAGGTCAGGGCCAGGACGGAGAGGGTCACGACGGCGCCGGTGATCGCCGTGCGTCGGTGGGACATGAGGGCTCCGAGGGTGATCAGGCGGCCCGGTCGTCGGGCCGAGGGCGGGTGGGGGGGTGCTTCGTGATGAAACGATTCACCATGGGGGTGACCTGCACTGTCGTGATCGGTGTCCGGCGGGCCAACACCCTGGGAACCCTCGGCCAACCCCGCCACCCGGCCCCGCCCCGGCCCTCTGCCGAAGACCCGGTGGCAGGGCGGGCACGAGCCCCGCTCGACCGCCGATTCTGAGCCCCCGCCCGCCCGGGACCGCCGTGGCACACCCGCCGCCGCCCCGGCATCATGGCCGTAGACCCGCCTTCGGAAGGACCGCCCATGCCCGCCTCTCACAAGCGCGTGACCCTGCGCGACGTCGCCACCCGAGCCGGGGTCTCGGTCGCCCAGGCCAGCTTCGCGCTCAACGGCCAGGGGCGGGTGGCCACAGCGACCGTGGAGCGGGTCCGCCGGGCCGCCGCCGACCTCGACTACCAGGTGGACGGTCGGGCGCGGGCGCTGCGCACCGGCCAGAGGTCGGCCTACGGGGTGGTCATCCGCAACATGCGCAACCCCTTCTTCCTGGACGTGCTGCGCGGCATGGAGGTGCGGGCGCACCGGGAGGGCGCGTTCCTGCTCATCCTCAGCTCCGACTACGACGTCGACCGTGAGGCCGCCGCGCTGCGCAGGCTCGCCGCCGAGGGGGTCGGCGGGGTCGCGATCAGCCCGGTCGGCCGGCACGGTCCACTGACCGCCTGGCTCTCCCGCCACCCCGACGTCCCCGTGGTGGCCTTCAACCGCACGCCCGAACCCCCGCTCCCGGGTGGGCCACGACTGTCCACGGTGGGGCCCGACGACGGGGCCGCGGTCGCCCTGGCACTGGGGCACCTGCGCGCACGGGGTCACCGCGGGGCCACGCTGGTCGTGGCCCCCGAGGGGCTGGCCGCCGACTGGGGGCGCGAGGAGGAGTTCGTCCGCCACTGTGAGGAGTGGGGCCTGACGGGAACCGTGGTGCGCTGTCCCCTGGACCACGACAGCGTCGCCCGCATGGTCGTGGGGCGGCTGGGCGTCGGCGCCCGTGGGGGCGACGGGGCGGGCGGACACGAGGCCTTCGTGGTCAACTCCGACTACCTGGGCACGGCCGTGTACGCCGCCGCCCGTTCCCTGGGGATGCGGGTCGGTCGGGACGTGAGCGTGGTCGGGCACGACGACCTGGCCACCTCCGGGCTGCTCGACCCGGGCCTGACCACCGTGGGACTGGACCGCGAGCTGCTGGGCGACCACGCCATGCGCCTGCTGGTCTCCCCGGACGAGAGCCCCCAAGGGCGCGGCGTCCGGCTTCCCGTGCACCTGGTGGAACGGGACTCGGTGGCCCTCCTCGACTGAGGCGGCCGCTGTCGCCCCCGAGTCGGGGATGCGACGGTGGCGGCCGGTACGACGGATCGCCCCGTACGCGGGGGTTCTCGGCATCTCCCCCGTACGGAGGCACCGGCGCGAAAGCGTTCACGGCCACACAGCGGCGTGGCACGACGCACCCTCTCATCTCCGCTCCAACCTGGACGAACGCACGTAGACTCGGCCGGTCTGCCGGGGCTTCCGGTGGATGATTCCAATCGATGGGCATCCTCTACTCCATGTCTTCCACCCCGAGCACACGTGTGCCCGAAACCGGCCGACGACCGGATCCCTGGGTCGTCGGAGTCTCCGGCGGCCTGCTGATCGCCTTCGTCCTGGCGGCGCTCGTGTCCCCCTCCGGTGTCAGCGCCGCCGTGGACGCCGCGTTCGCGTGGTCGGCGCGCTGGTTCGGCGCCTACTGGCAGGTGCTGCTCCTGGCCACCGTGGTCGTCGCCACGATCCTGGCCTTCTCCCGCTACGGGCGGGTGCGTATGGGCGGGACCGACGCCCCCGGGTTCACCTGGTTCCGGTGGGTCGCCATGGTCCTGACCACCCTGCTGGCCGCGGGAGGCGTCTTCTGGGCCGCCGCCGAGCCCCTGGCCCACTACGTCGACCCGCCGCCGCAGTACGCGCACATGGCGGGCGGCATGGAGGGCGCCTCGGTCGCCCTCGCGCAGACCTTCGTCCACTGGGGCTTCCCGGCCTGGGCGATCGGTGGTTCGCTGGCCACGCTGGTGATGATGCGCGGTGTGGAGAAGGGCATGCCCCTGCGGCCCCGCACGCTGCTGTGGCCGCTCATGGGTGAGCGCGTCCGCACCCACTGGATCGGCGCCGTCGCCGACATCAGCTGTGTGGTCGCGGTGGTCGCCGGAACGGTCGGCCCGATCGGTTTCCTCGGTCTCCAGATGTCCTACATCGGCGGCGAGATGTTCGGGGTGGGCTCCGGGTTCGGCACCCAGGTGGCGATCATCCTGGGCCTGACGGTCGTGGCGACCATCTCGGTGCTCAGCGGGCTCGACCGGGGCATCCAGCTGCTCAGCCGGATCAACGTCTGGGCCGCGCTGGTGCTGATCGTGTGCGTCGTGGGGCTGTCCTCACTGCCCTTCGTCGTCGACCTGTTCCTCCAGGCCAGCGCCGTGCACGTGCGTGAGTTCGTGCCCATGGCCCTGTTCCGGGGCGACACGGAGTGGCTCGGCTACTGGACCGTCTTCTTCTTCGGCTGGTTCATCGGCTACGGCCCGATCATGGCCATCTTCATCGCTCGCATCTCGAAGGGCCGCACGGTCCGACAGATCTACGTGGGCGCCACCGTGCTGCCCGCCGTCGTCACCTCCGTGTGGTTCACCGCGCTGGGCGGCAGCGGACTGTGGCTCGAACAGCGCGACCCGGGGGCCGTCTCCGGCCCGTACGAGGAGCACGGCCTGCCCGCCGCGGCACTGGCGATCGTTCAGGCCCTGCCGCTGAGCGCGGTGCTGGCGCTGATCATGGTGGTCGTCACGCTCATCTTCTTCGCCGCCACGCTCGACGCCATGTCGTACTCGATCTCCTCCGCCAGCATGCACTCGGGCGAGCCCTTCCCGTGGGTGCGGGCGTTCTGGTGCCTCGGCATGGGCGCCGCCGCCATCGTGCTGCTCACCGTGGGCGACAACGGTGTACAGGCGCTCCAGTCGTTCATCGTGGTGACCGCCGTACCGGTGGGACTGATCCTGCTGCCCACCCTGTGGAGCGCGCCGCGCCTGGTCCGCGAGATGGCGGTGGAGCAGGGGATCGTCCCCGCCCCCGCTCCCCGAACGGCGGGCGAGGACGAGGGTTCCGAAACCGACGCCGAGGCCGAGCGGGTGACCACCGGCTAGGTCCCGCCTCCCCGCACGACGGGGCCGCGCCCGACCACCGTCGACCGTCCGAGCCTGGACCGGACGGCGACGGTGGCGCACAGGACCACCGCGGCCCCGCCGAGGACCGTGGGCCAGGTCAGGTGCTCGCCCAGCAGCAGGGCGGCCCATCCGAGGGTCATCACCGGCTGGGTGAGCTGGATCTGGCTCACCCGGGTCATCGGGCCGATCGCCAGGCCCCGGTACCAGGCGAAGAAGCCCAGGTACATGCTGACCACCGCCAGGTAGGCGAACGAGGCCCACTCTGCCGGGGTCCCGCTCGGCGGCTGCTGGGCCACCGCGACCCCGCACAGGGCGATCATGAGCGGGGCGGAGAGCACCAGGGCCCAGGAGACGGTCTGCCACGCGCCGAGCTCACGGGCGAGGAGACCGCCCTCCGCGTAGCCGATCGCGGCCGCGACGACCGCACCGAACAGCAGCAGGTCGGACCAGACCAGGCCGGAACCGGCCCCCGCTCCCTGGAGGCTCGCGAAGCCCACAGCAGCGGCCGCCCCCACCGCCGCCATGGCCCAGAACACCGCCGGGGGCCGTTCGTGACCGCGCAGCACCGCCGTCACGGCGGTCGCGGCGGGCAGCAGGGCGATGACGACCGCCCCGTGACTGGCCGACGCGGTGGTGAGGGCGAACGAGGTCAGTAGCGGAAACCCGGCCACCACTCCCCCGCCGACCAGTGCCAGACGGAACCACTGGCCGCCCCGGGGAAGACGCTGCCGGGTGAGCGCGAGCGCCGCGGCGGCCAGCAGGGCGGCGGCCACCCCGCGCCCTGAGCCGACGAACAGGGGTGACATGGTTCCACCCGCCACCGCGACGCGGGTGAACGGGACGGTCAGGGAGAAGGCCGCGACCCCCAGAAGTCCCCACCAGAGTCCGGTTCGAGTGGATAGCACCCCGGGCTGATCATGAGTAGCGCTACTATTGATCCTCATGTCCAACGATAGCAGTGCGCGAATCGTCGAGGGGCTGCGCGCGTGGATCGCCGGCGCGCCGCCCGGAGCCAGGCTGCCCTCCACCCGGGCCCTGGTGGCCGAGTACGCCGCGAGTCCGGTCACGGTGCAAAAGGCCCTGCGGACACTGGCCGCGCAGGGAGTGCTGGAAAGCCGACCGGGCGTGGGCACCTTCGTACGCGCGGTCAGGGTCGCCCGGCCCCACGACTACGGGTGGCAGACCGCCGCGCTCGGCGCGCCCCGGCACCGCTCCCCCGGTCTGAACACGGCGCTGCGCACCCCGCCCAACGACGCGATCGCGCTCCACTCGGGCTACCCGGACCGGGACCTGCTCCCCGAACGACTGGTGCGCGCCGCCTTCGCGCGCGCGGCCCGCAGCGAGGCGACCGTGGCCAGGCCCCCGTCCGCCGGACTGCCGGACCTCCAGGCCTGGTTCGCCGCCGGGCTGGCCGCGCACACCCCCGTGGGTGTCACGCCACCCGCGCCCGGCGACGTGCTCGTCCTCCCAGGAAGCCAGAGCGGGCTGAGCGGCGTGTTCCGCTCCCTGGTGGGTGCCGGACGGCCCGCCCTGATCGAGTCCCCCACCTACTGGGGCGCCACCCGCGCGGCCGCGCAGGCGGGCGTGGAGGCGGTTCCGGTGCCCAGCGGAATCCGCGGACCGGACCCGGACGAACTGGACCGCGCGTTCGAGCGGACCGGCGCGCGGGTGCTGTACGCGCAGCCCAACTTCGCCAACCCCACCGGAGCCCGCTGGTCCACCGACCTGGGCGACCGGGTGCTGGAGATCGTGCGTCGCCACGGCGCGTTCCTGGTGGAGGACGACTGGGCGCACGACTTCGGGATCGACGCGCGGCCGACCCCTCTGGCGGCGCGCGACGACGGCGGGCACGTGGTGTACCTGCGCTCACTCACCAAGAGCGTGTCCCCGTCCGTGCGCGTGGCCGGGCTGGTCGCCCGGGGCCCGGCACGGGAACGCGTCCTCGCGGACGCGCAGTCCGAGGCCATGTACGTCAGCGGGGTGTTGCAGGCCGTGGCGTTGGACGTCGTCACCCAGCCCGCCTGGCGCACCCACCTGCGGGGGCTGCGCCAGCAGCTGGCCGCCCGCCGCGACCTCCTGGTCGAGGCGCTGCGCGAGCACGCGCCCACCACGTACCTGGAGGCGGTCCCCCAGGGCGGGCTCAACCTGTGGCTGCGGCTGCCGGACGCCACCGACCTTCCCCGCGTCGTCCGCGAGTGCGAGGAGGCGGGGGTCGTCGTCGCCCCGGGCGGCGAGTGGTTCCCCGCCGAACCCACCGGCCCCTACCTCCGGCTCAACTACGCGGGCCCGCGCCCGGGGGCCTTCCCCGAGGGGGCTCGCGTGCTGGGTCGGACCCTGGCGCGCGGCTGAGGGCGCCGCCCGGGGCTTGCGCCTAGGCCGCGCGCCCGGTCAGGGCGAGGAGCCGGGTCTGGGGGTCGGCGTCGGGTCCCACGGGGACCTGTTCGGCGAACAGGCTGCTGCCGGACAGCACCGCCTGGTTCTCACCGGCCCATTCCAGGAGCTCCGCGACCAGAGCGGGGTCGAGCCGCTCGTCGGCGCCGACCGCCCTGGCCAGGTCCCAGGCGTGGACCCCGAGGTCGAAGGTCATCTGCCACAGGTACACGTGGCCCGGGACGTCGCCGAAGGACAGGTGCACCGTCCGGTCCGGCGCGGAGGGGGCCAGCCACGCGGTTCGGGCCTCTCGAGAGGCCACGGACCAGGTGGCGGCCGGTTCCTCGCCGAGGACGTCGCCGTCGAAACGGTCCCCGACCTCCTCGATGCTCGCCCCGTCGAGCAGGGACGGCACCCACAGCTGTTCCGAGGTGAGGTGGTTGACCAGGTCGTGCACGTCCCAGTCCGTGCAGGGGGTGGGTCGCGCCCAGTCCGTCAGGGCCACCTCCGCCACTCGGCGGTCGAACTCCGCCATCGCGGTGCCGTGCAGGTCGACCAGGTCGGCCATGGTTGTCTCTCCCGTGTTCGGATGCCGTTCCGGAGCTGCCTACCCGGTGGTCCCGGCGCGCCAAACCGGTTGGACCGGGCGTGCGAGACTGAGTGCGGCTCATGGAGCAGATCTGAGAGGTTGGACCACCGTGGAACGCGGTCATGACATCGTCCTGTTCGGCGCGACCGGCTTCACCGGGGCGCTGACCGCCGAGTACCTGGCCACCAACGCCCCACGCGGGCTGCGGTGGGCCCTCGCGGGGCGGGACCGCGACCGGTTGGAGGCGGTGCGGGCGGAGCTGGCCGAGATCGACCCGGACCGGCCCCTGCCGGAGCTGCTGCTGGCCGACGTCGACGACCCCGCCTCGATCCGTGCCCTCGCCGCCTCCGCCCGGGTCGTCATCTCCACCGTGGGACCCTACGCCGAGCGCGGCGAACCCCTGGTGGCCGCCTGCGCGGCCGAGGGCACCGACTACGTGGACCTGTGCGGCGAGCCCGCCTTCGTGGACCTCATGTACGTCCGCCACCACGCCACCGCGGAGCGCACCGGCGCGCGGATCGTGCACGCCTGCGGTTTCGACTCGATCCCCCACGACCTGGGGGTGCTGTTCACCGTCGAGCGACTGCCCGAGGGGGTTCCGCTGCACGTGGAGGGGTTCGTCCGGGCCCGGGGGAACGTCTCCGGGGGCACCCTGCACTCGGCCGTGGACGCCTTCGCGGACCCGGCGGGCATGCTGGCGGCGGCCCGGGAGCGGAGTCGGGTCGAGGACGGGCCCCGGGATCGGCGGGTGCGGATCGACAACCGCGGTCGGCCGCGTACCCGGCTGGCGCGGGGGTGGACCGTGCCCCTGCCCACCCTGGACCCCAGGGTGGTGGTCAGGTCGGCGGCGGCCCTCGAACGCTACGGGCCGGACTTCACCTACGGCCACTACGCGGCCTTCCGGCGGCTCGGCAGCGCCCTGGGCGCGGTCGGGGCGGCCGCCGGGGTGATGGCGGCCGCCCAGGCACCGCCGTTGCGGGATCGCCTGAAGTCGCTGCGTCCGCCGGGCGCGGGCCCCTCCGAGGAGCAGCTGGCCAACGGGGGGTTTACC
>NZ_ANAE01000095.1 GCF_000341265.1 Nocardiopsis prasina DSM 43845
GGATCGCCTGAAGTCGCTGCGTCCGCCGGGCGCGGGCCCCTCCGAGGAGCAGCTGGCCAACGGGTGGTTCACCGTGCACTTCTCGGGGTCGGGCGGCGGCCGTCGGGTACACACGCTGGTCTCGGGTGGCGAGCCCGGATACGGGGCGACCTCGGGGATGCTCGCGGAGTCGGCGCTGTGCCTGTGGCAGGACGACCTCCCGCCGACCTCGGGCCAGGTGACCACCGCCGTGGCCATGGGCGACGCGCTCATCCGGAGGCTGCCCCGGGCCGGGATCGACTTCGAGGTCCTGCGCACCGTCGAGGACTGAGGGGCTGCCCAGGCCGGTTCGGGAGCGCCTCCCTTCCTACACTGTCCGGGTGACAGACGCGCCTGAGACCCCCCGTGGCACCACCCCGCCCCTCGCAGCCGACCCCCCGGACACCCCCACCGGTGGACGCGACCCCGGTCCGGTGGCGTTCGTGCTCGGCGGGGGCGGGGTGCGCGGCGCCGTCGAGGTGGGCATGATCCGTGCGCTGCTGGAGGAGGGGATCACCCCGGACCTGGTGGTGGGGACCTCCATCGGCGCGATCAACGGCGCGGTGCTGGCCGCCGACCCCTCGACGGCGGCGGTGGAGCGGCTGACCCGCACCTGGACCTCGGAGGAGGCCGACACGGTGTTCGGGGAGGCGGTGGGCCGTCAACTGCACCGGATCGTGACGACCCGCACCCACCTGATCTCACCCGAACCGCTGCGCCGCCTCCTGGTGAAGATGCTCGGCCCCGATCCCGTCTTCGAGGACCTGGCGGTACCGCTGCGGGTGGTGGCGGCCAGCATCGAGCGCGCGGCCGAGCACTGGTTCTCGGAGGGGCCGCTGATCGAGGCCGTACTGGCCTCCTCCGCCGTCCCCGGGTTGCTGCCGCCCACCCGGATCGACGGCGAGCACTTCATGGACGGCGGGATCGTCAACTCCATCCCGATCGAGGCCGCCGTGCGGGCGGGTGCGCGCACGGTGTACGTGTTGCAGGTGGGTCGGGTGGAGGAACCGCTGTCGCCGCCGACCAACCCGGTGGAGACGGCGCGGGTGGCCTTCGAGATCGCGCGCCGCCACCGTTTCGCCCGGGATCTCGCGACGCTGCCGGAGGACGTCCGGCTGCACGTACTGCCCAGCGGGGGTGCGTTGGCGGGCGACGACAGGCCGCTGGCGTTCCGGCGGCTGGACACCGTACAGAGGCGGATCGACCGCGCTTACGAGGCCTCACGGGGATACCTGGCCGGGGTCGGCGCCTGAACGGGGGCTCTCGCGGCTCCGACACGCGACCCTTGACCTCAATGTTGAGCACTCAGGCTGGGGGCATGAGCATGATCGACATCGGTGCGGTGCTGCCCACCACCATGGACGAACTGACCGATCCCCGTACCCCCGGGGTCTCCGAAGCCGCCCGGGCGGTCGAGGAGCGCGGTCTGGAGTCGCTGTGGGTGGCCGACCTGGTCCTGGGTGACGGGACGCCCGCCCTGGAACCGGCCCTGACCCTGGCGGCGGTGGCCTCCGTCACCCGAACGGTCCGGTTGGGGTTCGGGGTCCTGTCCGTTCCGCCGAGGCCGGCTCCCTGGCTGGCCGCGCAGATCGCCACCCTCCAACACCTGTCCGACCAACGGATCCTCCTGGGTGTGGGGTCGGCGGGTTCCCCGACTCCCCCCTGTGGCGGGCGCTGGGCGTCCCCGCGAAGGGGCGCGGCCGGGCCACCGACGCCGTCCTGGACCTCCTCCCGCCCCTTGTGGCTGGGGAGGAAGTCCGTTTCCCGTCGGCCGAGACGACACTGCGGTTGGCCCCGCCCGCGCCGATGCCGCCGCTCCTCGTGGGCGGCGGGTAGCGGGCCTCGGACCGGGTCCTACGGCTGGGCCCGGGGTGGTTCCCCTCCCAGCTCTCCCCCGCCGCCCTGGGAGCGGCCGTGACACGTCTGCGCACGCGCGCCGAGGCCCGGGGGCTCCCCCGTCCCCCGGTGACCGTGGGCGGTCACCTCATCCTCGGTGAGGGGCCGTCGGCCCGCCTGGCCCACGACACCCTCGTCCGGCAGCTCGTCGAAGAGCACGGGGTCCCCGAGGAGGAGGCGACCCGCGCGCCGATGACGGCGCGGACCCCGGGGAACTCGCCGAGCTGTACTCGGCGTACACGGAGGCCGGGGCGGACCGCGTTGTCGCGGGCGCGGACAACGTGGGATGGATGGAGCAGTTGGACTTCGTCGCCGAGGCCCGCGCCCTGCTGCCCGTCTAGGGGCCGAGACCGCCCGGCGTGCTGTCCCCGAGACGGGAGGGGCACGCGACCGGACAGGGACCGGCCCCGCCGTGGTCCCACTGCGGCCCGGCCCCAGGGCAGACGAGGCGCAAGGACGGGGATCGGTCCGGTGGCGGGCCGGCCGCGGCGCCCCGGCCGGACCCTAGGGCTTCACGTTCAGGGCGTACACACCCTCGGTGGTGGCCAGGACCACCACCCGGTCCGGTGCGGCGACCAGGTCCTCCAGGTCGCCCGGCCAGGTCTCGGGGATCTCCACGACCGGCTGCCCCGGGCGGTCCAGGTACCGGACGCGCAGCCGGTCCAGGTACCAGGAGCCCAGACCACCGGGGCGGGCGTCCTCCTCCTGGTAGACGGCGACCGCCTCGCCCTCCCACTCGACCAGGGACACCAGCGTGCGCGGCCCGCCGAGCTCGGCGACCAGTTCGAGGTCGGGCAGCGAGTGGATCCGCCCGGCCACCGCCAGCAGGGACCGGCCGCCGACCCGTGCCGCCACCGTTTCGGAGTCGGCGTGGCTCTCCACCTCGCCGAGGTACTCGCCGTCCTCCAACCGGTACACGCGCTCACGGGGGTGTTCGTAGTCGGCGAGGATGACCGGGTCGAACCCGGGGTCCTGGCCGGGAGCGACCAGGAAGTCCCCGGCGAAGGACATCCGCTCCCCCCTGGCCTCGTGGCCGGGCCGGGAGTCGGCGAGGTCGGGCACGGTCTCACCCGTGAACGGGTCCACCGCCCACCACCGGGTACCGCCGTCACCGTCCTCACCGAAGAGGAGGACCACCGCCTCCTTGTCCAGGACGCGCAGGGCCACGTCGTCGGGCCACAGCTCACCGGGCTCGGCGAGGTCGGTCTCCAGCAGCGGCGTGCCGGTGCTCGGGTCGCGCACCGTCACCGAGCGCCGGGAGGCCTGGACCAGGACCGTGCCCGGCCACTGCTGCCCGTCGGGCGCCCGCGCCAGGTTGACCGGTCCCTGCGCCTCGAAGGCGGTGCCCAGGGGGCGCAGGGAGCGGGTGTCGAAGGCCCGGGCCTCGTACCGCGACTTCCTGGGGTCGGGGTTGGGGTCGACGTCGCCGTGAACGAGGACCGTCCGCTCCGCCAGGAACAGGCGGGGAAACCTCAGCACCCTGCGCCACAGCCGTTCCGCGCGCACGCGTGAACCTCCCCCAGTTCTGTCTTACGTATCCGCTCGCCACAAAAACCGTAGCGGGTGCCAGATCGGACCGCCCCCTGATCGGGAAGGCCGTCGGTGGATCAGACTGATGGTTCCACACCCGCCCCGGTGAATATCCGGACAGGGCGGGTATGCCACATTCCCACCCACGATCGGGCCGAGGCTACGGACAGCCGAAATCCTCCGACCACTGCCGTTGCACCGGCCCACCGGTGACCGAATCCCGGGCCGGACACGACGACGGGCCGCCTTCCTCCGGGGAAGACGGCCCGTGCGCCGGTTCGGGCCTCGGGGACGCCGCGGTCAGCGCGGCAGGCGCTCGGCCAGCCAGGCCTCGACGTCCACGGAGGACCTCGGCAGGCCGGCCGACATCACGGTGCGGCCCTCTTCGGTGACCAGGACGTCGTCCTCGATACGCACACCGATGCCGCGCAGCTCCTCGGGGACGGTGAGGTCGTCGGGCTGGAAGTACAGGCCCGGCTCCACGGTGAGCACCATGCCCGGCTTCAGTTCGCCGTACAGGTGCGTCTCCTGACGGGAGACGGCGCAGTCATGGACGTCCATGCCGAGCATGTGTCCGGTGCCGTGCAGCGTGTACCGGCGCTGGAGGCCCAGCTCCAGCACGAGGTCGACCGGCCCCTCCAGCAGGCCCCACTCCACCAGGCCCTCGGCCAGCGCGCGCTGGGAGGCCTCGTGGAAGGCGGTGAAGGGCTGGCCCGGGGCCACGGCGGCGATCCCGGCCTCCTGCGCCTCGTAGACCAGGTCGTAGACCTTGCGCTGGAGGTCGGTGAAGGTCCCCGAGACCGGCATGGTGCGGGTGACGTCGGCGGTGTAGAGGGTGGTGGTCTCCACACCGGCGTCCAGGAGCAGCAGGTCGCCCTCGCGGACCGGGCCGTCGTTGCGGGTCCAGTGCAGGGTGGTGGCGTTGGCGCCGGAGGCGGCGATGGTGCCGTAACCGACGTCGTTGCCCTCCACCCGGGCCCGCAGGAAGAAGGTGCCCTCGACGTAGCGCTCCGAGGTGTCCCTGGCCTGCGGGAGCGCCCTGGCGACGTCGCTGAAGCCGCGCGCGGTGGCGTCGACGGCCAGCTGGAGCTGGGCCACCTCCCACTCGTCCTTGACCAGGCGGTGATCGGCCAGGACGACGCCGAGGTCCTCGTCGAGCTGGGCCGACTTGGCGCGGGCATCGTCGTCGGCGTCGGCCCGCAGCTCGTCCACGAGGGCGTCGATCTCGGCGTCGTGGCCGCGCACCACGCGGGTGGTGGCGGAGGCGTCGCCGCGCAGGGCCGCGGGCAGGGTGCGCACATCGGCGGTGGGCACGCCGAGCAGGTCGGAGGCCTCGCCGAGACTGTTGCGGCGCCCGGTCCACAGCTCGCCGTAGCCGCCGAGCCAGAACTCGCCGTTGTCGCGGTTGGAGCGCGGCTTGAGGTAGAGGACGACGTCGTGGCCGCCGTCGGCCTTCGGGGTGAGCACCAGGCAGTTGCCGTCGGTGGTGTCACCGGTCAGGTAGGCGTAGTTGGTGGCGGCGCGGAAGGGGTACTCGGTGTCGTTGGAGCGGGTCAGGAGCTGACCGGAGGGGATGACCAGTCGGTCGCCGGGGAAGGCCGCGCTGAGCGCGGCCCGGCGGCGGGCGGTGTGCTCGGCCTGCTCGATCGGTTCGAGGTCCCGCAGTTCGGTGTCGGCCCAGCCGGTGGTCATCCACGCCGCGAGCTCGTCGGAGACCGACTGCGCCTGGCCGTTCTTGCGCGGCCTGAACACGGGGGCGTCGACCTCGGCCTCGGGGCGCTGCTGCTCGCTCACGTTGTGACTCTCCAGAGTTCGTCGAAAGGGTGCGGGGAAGCGCGGACCGCTGGCGGCGGTCGCCTGTCCTCATCGTACGGGGGCCCTCGTACCCCTGTCCGCGCGCCGGACATAGCGCTGCCCATAACGTCCGGACCAGCGCCGGTGTGTCCGTGCGCGGCCGGTCAGGTCCGTTCGGTGGCCAGGTCGTGGGTGAAGGGGATGGCCTTCGGGTAGGGCAGGTCCTCGACGGTGGCCGGGTCCACCCAGCGGTAGCCGATGCGCTCGTACAGGGCGACCGCCTCGGGCTGGGAGGGCCCGGTGAAGAGGATGACCCGGCTGTAGCCGAGGTCACGCGCCGCGCCCTCCAGCGCGCTCATGATCCGCCGCCCCAGGCCGCGCCTCCGGTGCCGGGCGCTGGTCCACACGCGCTTGAACTCGACGGTGTCGGCCCGGCTCGCGCGGTCCCGGTGGTACGGGCGCAGCGCTCCCCCGGCCACGACCTCCCCGTCGATCTCGGCCAGGACCAGGCAGCCGTGCGGGGCGACGAACTCGGTGACCGGGTAGCGGCTGAGTTCGTCGGCCGCGCCCTCGGCGCCGTAGCGTTCGGTGTACTCCTCCAGGAGTCCGGAGAGCAGCCCGTCCACCCGGGGGTCGTCGTGGGCCACCCGGAGCATGCGCACGCCGTCGGTGTCGGCTCGTGTGGCCGCCTCGGTGTTGGTGTCGGTCATGGGTGGTTGGGCGTGCGGGCACCAGCCTCCGGCTGGGGCGGGAGACGCCCGTCTCCTTCCTGGTCTGGGCCGCTTCGGGACCGGTTCGAGGCGGGGGGAGCGGCGGGTGGTGGCGCGGGAGCCGGAGCACGGCCCCCGGATCACCCCGTTTGGGCCCGGTGGGCGCGTCCCGGCTAGTGTTCGACCATGTCAGTCAGCGAACGCACCCTACTGGGCCCCGGTCCGAGCAACCCCTACCCGGAGGCGACTCTGGGCCTGACCGCTCCGCTCCTCGGGCACCTGGACCCCGAGTTCATCACCCTGCTGGAACGCACCTGCGAGCGGCTGCGTTCCCTCTGGGGCACCGAGAACCCGCTCACACTCCCGCTCTCCGGCACCGGATCCCTCGGCATGGAGACCGCCTTCGCCAACACCGTGCACTCCGGTGACGTCGTGGTGGTGGCGGTCAACGGCCTGTTCGGCGAGCGGATGTGCGAGGTCGCCGGGCGTTACGGCGCCGAAGTGGTCCGGGTGGACCACGAGTGGGGCCAGCCCGTGGACGTCCAGCGCGTCCTGGACGCCCACCCCGCGCCGAAGCTGGTGGCGGCCGTGCACGCGGAGACCTCCACCGGTGTGGTCAGCGACATCGGCGCGCTGGGCCGGGCCCTGCGCAAACGGTCCGACGACACCCTGCTGCTGGCCGACTGCGTCACCTCGCTCGGCGGAATGCCGATGGACCTCGACGCGTGGCGGGTGGACATCGCCTACTCCGGCACCCAGAAGTGCCTGGGCGTGGCGCCGGGCCTGGCGCCCTTCACCTTCTCCGAGCGCGCCTGGGAGCGCAGGGTACAGGCCCCGCCCGTGTGGTACGTGGACCTCGGCCTGCTCGGCGCGTACGTGCGCGGCGGCCCGGGTGGGCGCGCCTACCACCACACCGCCCCGACCGCGATGGTCGCCTCCCTGGACGCGGCGCTGACCCGGATCGAGGAGGAGGGCGTGGACTCCGTCGCCGCCCGTCACGAGGCTGCCGGTGCGCGCCTGCGCGAGGGCCTCCAGGAGATGGGGCTGGAGCTGTTCGCCGCCGAGGGCCACCGGTTGTCCCAGCTGACCTCGGTGCGGGTGCCCGAGGGCGTGGACTCGGGCAAGGTGCGCGAGCGACTGCTGCGCGACTACGGCCTGGAGATCGGTGCCGGTGTGGGTCCGTACGCCGCGACGGTGTGGCGGATCGGCCTCATGGGTCACAACGCCCGCCTGGACCGCGCCGAGCTGGTCCTGGGCGCCCTGCGGCGCGTCCTGGAGCGCTGACACCCCGGGTACGGGTCCGGCGCGGGGCCGGGCGCTCTCGGCGTCGGGCTACTCGGCGTTGGGCCCGTACCTGTTGTCGTGGTCGCGCGGGTCGTCCGGGTCGGAGATGCTGCCCAGGGTCATCGCGATCGGTGGCAGCACCATGGCCACCAGGCACATCGCCACCGCCCATCCCGTGCCGAGCAGGTAGTAGGCGGGGGTGGCGCCGACGAACAGCACCAGGCACGTCCCCATGACGAGCGCGTACCGGACCTTCCTGCGTTTGACCATGTCACCTCCGGTGTCCCGTTGGTGAGGCCGCCTCCGCGTTCCACGTTAGTCCGCGGGGTCGGGCACGGTCGAGGTCCGGCTCCGTTCGCGGAGGGCCGAGGCGTGCGGGGACGAGGGCACGGCGCGGGGACGCGCGAGCCGCAACCCGTCCTCCACGCGGTATCCGGCCGCGAGGAGCCGTCGCCTGGCCTCGTCCGCACTGCGCACGGTGGCTTCGTCGAAGAGCAGGTCGTAGTAGCGCTCGGGCACCCGGTTGAGCCCCGAGCGCAGCGCCCGCAGGCTCGCGGTGGCCGCCGCTCCCGCCCCGGGCACCTCCGGGAGCGTCCCGTAGGCCCTGCGCGCCCACGAGGGCAGCGTGGCGTAGGACAGCGCGCCGACCGGGAACCAGAGCGGTTTGAGCGGTGTGAGCCAGGCGAGCCGGTCGGGGATCCTGGGCCAGAGCAGGAAGCGCACGGCCTGGCGGGCTTCGGGAGTCACGCGCAGGCTGGGCCGGACGGCGGCCAGGTAGCGGCGCATGGCGGCGACGTCACGGGGGACGTCGCCGGGTGAGAGGCCGACGAGCGTGGCGGTGTGCGCCTGCTCGTCGAGGTAGCGGTCGCGGTCGGCGGCGCTCAGCTCCACTCCGGCACGGTGGCAGGTCTCCAGGTACGAGGTGACCTCGGCGCAGTGCACCCACACGAGGAGGTCGTACCGGTCGACCCGGTGGAGTCGGCCGCTGGCGGGGTCGGTGAAGCTCAGCGCGCGGTGGACGCGGCGGACGTGCCGCCCCAGTGCGTCGGCCTCGGTCAGGCTGCCGTAGGTGGTGACCGCCACGAAGTGGGCGGTCCGCAGCAGGCGCCCGGTCGGGTCGGAGCGGAAGTCGGAGCGCTGCCAGACCCCCTGCATGGCGATCGGGTGCAGTGCCTGGAGCATGAGGGCGCGCACGCCCGCCACCCACATGGAACGGTCCAGGTGCACCCTCCAGGTGACGCTCTCGGGAGCGGCGACCGTGGGCCTCATCCTGCCTCCTCCGGGGGTACGGGTGCGCACCCCTGCGCGCCACCGGTCGATCCCCCTCCCCCGGCCCGGGCAAACCCAGGCCTGACCCGGGATTGGTCGAACCGGGAGCTGGGGGGCGAGGAGAGTGGAGGGAGAGGCACCCGTGAGTCCAACGTGCCTACTGAAGTTCCCAGCGGAAAGGGGTCCGCACCATGTCTGTCAACACCAGCGGCACGGAATTCGACATCGACGTGTTCCGGCGCGCCGTCGAGGACGGTGACACCGACACCCTCGTAGGCCAGTTCGCGGAGGACGCGGACATGGAGACCGTCGACCGCCGCACCCCGCCCAGCGCACCCACCGTCCTCCACGGACGCGCGTCGATCGAGGACCAGATCCGGCAGGTCTACTCGATGGACCTGGACCACGAGGTCCTGGAGTGCGTGACGGACGGCGACCACGCCGCCTACACGGAGCGGTGCACCTACCCGGACGGCCTCACCGTCAGGAGCATCTCCATGCTGGACCTGGAGGACGGCCGGATCGTCCACCAGTCCATGGTGCAGGCCTGGGACGAGGAGTCCCCGGGCGCCGTGCGGATCGGCGACTTCGACACCTCCGACGACCGCATGGAGTTCGACCACGGGCACGTGGAGTCCGTGCGCCTGGGCGGCCAGATACTGAACCGCCTCACCCTCGAGCCGGGGTGGCGTTGGAGCGAGCACATGGGGCCCGACGCGGGCACGGACCTGTGCATGGCCACCCACTCGCTCACGCTCATGCGGGGAACCATGGGGTTCCGCACCTCCGACGGCGCCGAGCGCGAACTGCGCGCGGGCCAGGTGGCGTTCGTTCCGCCCGGTCACGACGCCTGGGTCATCGGTGACGAGCCCGCGGTGGTCGTGGACCGGTCCATGAACGGCTGAGTGTCGGGCGCCCGGGTCAGTCGGCCTGGGCGCGGAGGAACGCCAGGACCGCCTGGACACGGCGGTGGGTGTCGTCGTCGGGCGGCAGGTCGAGTTTGGCCAGGATGTTGCCCACGTGCTTGCCCACCGCCGCGTCGCTGACCACCAGCTTGCGGGCGATGGCCCCGTTCGAGTGACCCTCGGCCATCAGCTCCAGCACCTGCCGTTCGCGGGCGGTCAGTCGTTCGAGGGGGTCGGAGCTGCGGCGCAGCAGCTGCCGGACGACCTCGGGGTCGACGAAGGTGGCGCCCTCCACGACCCTGCGCAGGACCGAGGCGAACTCGCGGACGTCACCCACCCGCTGTTTGAGCAGGTAGCCCACGCCCTTGCCGTCGCCCGAGTCGAGCAGATCGGTGGCGTAGCTGAGCTCCACATACTGGCTGAGCGCCACCACCGCCAGCCCGGGGTCCTCTCGGCGCAGGCGCACGGCGGCGCGCAGCCCCTCGTCGGTGAAGTCGGGGGGCATCCGGATGTCGGTGACCACCAGGCCCGGGCGGTGCTCGGTCACCGCCTCGACGAGGGCGTCACCGTCCTCGACCGCGGCGACGACCGGGAAGCCGAAGCGCTCCAGCACCCCCACCAGGCCCTCACGCAGCAGCACTCCGTCCTCCGCGAGCACGGTCGGAACGGGGGTCACGGCGTCGGGTTCGCGGGGATCGGTCCGCACGGCAGCTCCACTCGGATTCGGGTCGGCCCGCCTTCGGGGCTCGTGAGTCTCATTGTCCCGCCCATCACCGCGACCCGGTCACGGAGTCCGGTCAGTCCGCTGCCGCGGTCGGCGTCGGCACCGCCGACCCCGTCGTCGGTGACCTCCACGGTGAGGACGGCGGTTCCGTCGTCCTGCGGCCCGCCCGGGGCTCCCGGTGTCGCGACCCCGGGGTGTCCGGGTGCCAGGTGGGCGCGCACGGTCACGGCGTCGGCCCGGGCGTGCTTGTAGACGTTGGTGAGCGCCTCGGCAACCACGAAGTAGGCGGTCCCCTCCACGTGCGCGGGCAGGCGGTGCGGGATAGCGGTCTCCACGGTGACGGGTGCCGGGCAGTGGTCGGCCAGCTCTTGGAGGGCGTCGCGCAGTCCGCGGTCGGTGAGCACGCGCGGGTGGATGCCGCGCACCAGTTCACGGATCTCGGTGATGAGGTCGTCCGCCTTGGCCTGGGCCGCGGCCACGCGGAGGTCGGCCGGTGAGCCCTCGTCCAGGTCCACGCGCGCCATGCCCAGGTCCATGCTGAGGGCCACGAGTCGCTGTTGGGCGCCGTCGTGCAGGTCGCGTTCGATCCGGCGGCGCTCGTACTCGAAGGCGTTCACGAGCCGGGCGCGGGACTCGGTGACCTGGTCGAGCTCGGCTCGCAGTTCCTCCTTGGGCGGTCCGACCAGGAGGGCGCGGGCGATGACCCCGTGGCCGTAGGAGATGAGCCCGCAGGCGTAGAAGAGCAGGGCCGCCGTGAGCGGGGCGGCCAGGGCGTAGGGCAGCGCCTCGGCCGGGGTGGTGAGGGTGGTCCAGCCCAGGGCGATCGGGCCCTCGTTCTCGTCGCGCAGCAGGATGGGTCCCGCCGCCAGGATCGCCGTGGCCACCGTCAGGGAGACGGTCACCAGCAGGGACAGGCCGAGGATCGGGAACATGACCGCGGCGTAGGCGACTTCCCGCCACGTGGCGGCTTCGGAGTAGCGGGTGCGCACCCAGCCCCACAGGCCGGGTGGCGGGGGCCGGTGTCCGCTGCGGTTCTCCTCCGGCATCACCAGGTACAGGCGTCGGCGTTCCAGGGCGCCCAGGGGAATGGCCACCAGTGGGGCGAAGCAGAGCACCATGAGGAGCCCGAACAGGAACCACGACGTCAACGAGCCCGCGTCGTAACCGTTTCCCAGGCGCGCCACGAACACCGCCCAGGGCGCGTACACGGGCGAGGCCACGACGACCAGCGTGCCCCCGACGGCCAGGGTGGTCAGCTGGTAGGCAAGGGACCGCCACGGCCAGGCCGAGAGCAGGTACCGGGGGCTGGCGAGCGACTGGAGCAGCGTGCCCGGCCCTCTGCGGCGGACGTTCGGGGTGATCATGCCTCAACGCTAGGGCGCGGCGCGGGGGCGGGGACATCCGCCGAGCCCACCGGTCGGGGGTAGGGACGGCACTACCGGTGAACTGGAGCTGGACCGACGCGCGACCGCCCCGCCGCGGGGCGATAGGGTGGGACGACGTGAGCGCGAAACCTGTGATCCCCGATGTCCTGGCTGCCCGCTACGCGTCCGCGGAGCTGACCCGGCTGTGGTCCCCTGAGTACAAGGTGGTCGCCGAGAGGCGGCTGTGGCTGGCCGTTCTGCGCGCCCAGGCGCGTCTGGGCGTGGACGTTCCGGCCGGTGTGGTGGAGGACTACGAGAAGGTCCTCGAACAGGTCGACCTGGCCTCCATCGCCGAGCGCGAGCGGGTCACCCGGCACGACGTGAAGGCCCGGATCGAGGAGTTCAACGCCCTCGCCGGTCACGAGCACGTCCACAAGGGCATGACCTCGCGCGACCTCACCGAGAACGTCGAGCAGCTCCAGGTCCGCGACAGCCTCCTGCTGGTGCGCGACCGCGTGGTGGCGCTGCTGGCCCGGCTCGGCAGGCTGTCCGCCGAGTACGGCGAGACGGTCATGGCGGGCCGTTCCCACAACGTGGCCGCGCAGGCCACCACGCTGGGCAAGCGGTTCGCGTCGATCGCCGACGAGGTGCTGGTGGCCCTGGGGCGTCTGGACGAGCTGATCGCCCGGTACCCGCTGCGCGGGATCAAGGGCCCGGTGGGCACCGCCCAGGACATGCTGGACCTGCTCGGCGGAGACCGTGCGGCGCTGGACACGCTGGAGGACGAGGTCGCCGCCCACCTGGGCTTCGAGCACCGGTTCACCAGCGTGGGCCAGGTGTACCCGCGTTCGCTGGACTTCGAGGTCCTGACCTCGCTGGTGCAGCTCGCCGCGGGCCCGTCGTCCCTGGCGAAGACGATCCGTCTGATGGCCGGGCACGAGCTGGTCACCGAGGGCTTCGCCGAGGGCCAGGTCGGTTCCTCCGCCATGCCGCACAAGATGAACACGCGCTCGTGCGAGCGGGTCAACGGCCTCACCGTGATCCTGCGCGGGTACGCGTCGATGACCGGTGAGCTGGCGGGCGACCAGTGGAACGAGGGCGATGTGTCGTGCTCGGTGGTGCGCAGGGTGGCGCTGCCGGACGCGTTCTTCGCCTTCGACGGGCTGGTCGAGACCATGCTGACGGTCCTGGACGAGTTCGGTGCCTTCCCCGCTGTGGTCTCCGCCGAGCTGGACCGCTACCTGCCGTTCCTGGCCACCACCAAGATGCTGATGGCGGCGGTGCGCGCCGGGGTGGGCCGTGAGACAGCCCACGAGCTCATCAAGGAGCACGCGGTGGGCTCCGCGCTGGCCATGCGCCAGGAGGGCGTGGGCAACCAGCTGCTGGACCGGTTGGCCGCCGACGAGCGCTTCCCGTTGGACCGCGCCGCCCTGGACGCGCTGCTGGCCGACCGGATCACCTTCACGGGTGCGGCCGCCGACCAGGTGGCGACCGTGGTGGCGCGGATCGAGGAGATCACCGCCGCCCGCCCGGAGGCCGCCGCCTACGCGCCCGGGTCGATCCTGTAGGTACCTGCGACGAGGGGCCCGGGGTGCGCGACGCCCCCGGGCCCCTCGTCGTTCCCGCGCCGGTCGCGCCCCCGTTCGTTCCGTCAGGCGGGAGCCGACCGTGCGTCCGCCACCGCGGGGAGTTCGGCGGTCAGTCGCCACCCGCCGTAGGGGGTCTCCTCCGAGGTGAGTCGGCCACCCAGGGCGTCCACCCGCTCCCGGAGCCCGGACAGCCCGTATCCGCTCTCGGGCGGCGGCACCAGGTCGCTCGGCGGTTCCGCGTTGGCGACCTCCACCGTCAGGGTCTCCCCGTCCACCCGGACCGACACGGTCACGTCGGCTCCCGCCGCGTGCTTGGCGGCGTTGGTCACCCCCTCCTTCACCACCTGGAAGGCGGCGCGCTGGACGGTGAGCGGGAGGTCGCCCGCCTCGGGGAGCCCGTCCCGGAGTTCGACGGTCATCCCCGCCTCACGCCACTCGTCGAGCAGCTCCCGCACGCGTTCCAGGGTGGGTTGCGGCTGGCCGGGCGCGGGGCCCGAGGGCTGTTGGCGGAGCACGCCGAGGATGTCGCGCAGCTCTCCGAGTGCCTGGCGTCCCGTCCCACGAATGAGCCCCGCGGTCTCCAGGGCCCTCGGATCGCTGGTGGAGACCTCCAGCCCTCCGGCGTGCAGGACGATCAGGCTGACCCGGTGGGCGACCACGTCGTGCATCTCCCTGGCGATGCGGTTGCGTTCGGCGCTCACCGCGCGTTCGGCGAGCAGGTGCCGTTCCCGGTCGAGCCGTTCGGCCCGCTCGGTGAGCCCGTCCACGAGCTGGCGGCGGGTGCCCACGTACAGTCCCAGGGCCAGGATCAGCAGCACGGCCATCACGCCCATGAACACGAACTGGGCCTCGTCCTGGTAGACGACGACCACCACCGCGGCGAAGCACAGCGACCAGGCGACCGGGGCGAGCGGGCTCCGGGCGAAGGCCGCGTAGGAGTAGACGGCCACGAGGGCGGGGACGATGTTGCCGAAACCCAGGAGCAGCAGGAAGGCCAGCACCAGCAACCACAGGGGGCGGGTGCGCCGGACCAGCATGGCCGCCGACGCGCACAGCGCGGGCGCGGCGACGTACAGCAGCCCCGGAAGCTCAGGGCCGTACAGCTCGGACTGGGTCTCGAGGAGAGTATCCGTCCAGGCTCCGGCCAGGCCCCAGCCGTCCAGGGCCTGGATCTGGAACTGGACGGTGAAGAGCAGGGTGCCCAGAGCGTAGAGCCAGTCGGCGGCGGTCCCGCGCCACTCGCGTCGGCTGAGGGGGTCCAGGCCGCGCCAGCGGGCGAGGCAGCGGCTGGGAAGAGGGATCCGGGTGCGCATGAGGGCTGAGTGTAGGCGCCCGTCACCGCGTCCGGGCCGCGTGTCGGTCCGACCAGCCCCATGCACACTCGCCCCCCCACGAAAGTCGGTGACCCGAACCGACCAAGGACACGGCGCGACGGTCTCCACCCGGTACTTGGGAGACCCGTCGGATCATCCGCCAGGGGCATGCCCGGAGGGGGAGGCCGTACGTAGCATTGCGGCGACTCCGAGACACCGGGGCGCCACGTGCTCCGGTCAGCTCATTCCCAGACGCGTCCCCGACTCCGAGTGGAGACCCCCATGCCCCTTGCACGCGGTACGGCCCTGACCGCCCTGTCGGGACTGATGCTCACGACCGGAGCCGTCCCGGCCGGTGCGGTGCCCGCCCCGGAACCGGACTGGCGGCTCTGTTCGGAGGTGGCCGCCGGCTGGGACGAGGACGACGAACGCACCCTGTGCGGGACCGTGACCGTGCCCCTCGACCACGACGACCCCGATGGGCGCACCATCGAGATCGCCGTGACCCGGATCCCCGCCGCCGAGGACAACACCTACCCGGTGCTCTTCAACCCCGGAGGGCCGGGACACCAGGGCGTGACCATGCCCGGACGCATCCTCGACAGTGAGGCGCGGGACCTGGGGCTGCGGCACGACCTCATCGGGTTCGATCCGCGCGGTATCGGCCACAGCGCGGCCCTGGAGTGCGACGACGACTACGTCGCGCCCGATCCCTCGCCCGACCTGAGTGCGGAGCAACGGGCGCGCGCCCTCGCCGAGGAGCACGCCCGGATCAACGCGGAGTGTCACGCCAACGACCCGGAGCTGGTCGACTCCCTGACCGTGGAGAACGTGGCCCGTGACATGGAACTGGTCCGCCAGGCACTGGGCGCGGAGACCATCGGCTACTACGGGGTTTCGTGGGGGTCCCTGCTCGGCGTGACCTACCGTTCCCTGTTCGACGACCGGGTGGAGGCCATGCTCCTGGACTCGGTGGTGTCCCCGGACACCAGCGTGTCCCGACTGGAGGAGGGCCAGGCGGAGGCGGGCGAGGAGGTCTTCCACCGGTTCACCGACTGGGTGGCCGAGCACGACGACGTCTACGGTCTGGGCACGGAGGGCGGGCCGGTGCGGACGCGGGTGCTGGATCTTCGTGACGAACTGGCGGAGGAGCCGCGCACCGCACCCGACGGGACCGTGGTGGACGGCGACGCCGTGACCGCGCTGCTGCCCACGCCCGAGCGCGAGTGGCCCGACAACGCCGCCGCCCTGGTGACCCTGCTGGACGGGGGCCTCCCCGAGCTGGGGCAGCCCCACGCCGAGGGGTTCGGTTGGGACACCGAGACCGACGGTGGCACCTTCTTCGCCCAGATGGCGCTGCTGTGCAACGACTCCGAGAGCCCGCGTGACTTCGACCAGGTGTGGCAGAACCGGACCGAACGGGCCGAGCGCCTGCCCGCCATGGGCACTCTGGGCTTCTACGAGCACCTGTGCGTGGGCTGGCCCTCAGCGGGTCTGGCGCCGGAGCTGAGCCGGGGTGAGAGCCCGCTCCAGCTGGTGGGCCACACCCGCGAGATGGTCACGCCCCACCGCTGGGCCCTGGACATGAGTGAGGTCGTCGGCGGTCGGGTCCTGAGCGTGGAGGACGACGGCCACGGCACACTGTCCGACCTGCCCTGCGCCGAGACGGCGGTGGAGTTCTTCGAGACCCGTGAGGCGGTCACCGACACCTGCCCGGGTACGACCCCGCCCACTCCCCGGGGTTGAGCGAACGGCCCGGGTGCCCTCCCGCCACTCGGGAGGGCACCGGGGTCCCCCTGGGGGCGCGGGTCAGCTGAGGGCGCGGTCAGCCGGGGTCGAGGTCGCTCAGTGCCCGTTCCCAGCGGCGGCGTCTGTCGTCGACGGTCAGTTCCCACCAGGGGGTGCCCCTCTCCCCCAGGCCCTCCTTGGCGCGCCGCACGTTCGCCCGAGCCTCCCGCTCCGCCTCCGCGTCACGCGCCCGCAGGGCCGAGGCCACGTCCCGGCGCGCCGCCATCAGGTGATCGACCAGGCGCTGGCGCACCGGCGCGGGGAGCTCCGGGTCGCTGGCCCGCCACTTTCGTCCCCGGACGACGACGTAGCGGCCGTCCGGGGTGGGTTCGGCGTCCGACATGGTCGGGAGCCTGCCCCGGCCCCGTCCGCGCCACACCGGACGGTCCGGGCGGCGGAGCCCGCGACGGGATATGACGCAGTTCACTCAAGCTTACACTGGGTCTTAAAGTTAACGCCTATTACGGTTGGAGGCGTCGGCGACCTCGAACCCCCGGAGCTCCCCATGATCGACGCCACCTCGTTCGGCACCGCCCTGACCACGCTGGCGGTCATCGCGACACTGGTGATCGCCTTCGGCCTGGCCGTCCTGTCCGACATGGCCATGCGCCGCCGCGAGGACCGCGCGGCCGCTCCGGACCGGCGCGCCACCGAGGACTGACGCGACGCCGAGCCGTCCGCTCGGCGATCGCCGCCGGCGTCCCACCCTTCGCCTGCGCGGCGCTCCGGAACGGACGCACCTGGTGAACGCTCTGTGAGCGCTCTCCGCCGCTCTCGATGATCCGCCCCTACTCTGTGCCCCGTTAGGGTGGCTTTCGCCGCATGGTGCGGCACGGTGATCGGCGCCCGCTCCGCCCTCACGGATCCTGAGACGGAGCCCGTATGACCCATCCCCCATCCGTGCCCGGGGCTGTCCCGGGGCGGAGGAGACTCTCCCCGTTGGCCAGGATCGGCCTGGGGTGCGGCGGCTGCGCGACCCTGGCCTTCCTCGGCTTCGTCGCGCTGGTCGTCCTCGCGCTGATCCTGCCTCCGACGGCCGAGGAACCCGCGTCCGCTTCCCCCGCGGAGGAGACCGTCCTCGAACTGGTGGGGCTCGACCTGCCGGACGCCGAGGAAGAGCTGGACGAGGCCGGTCTGGACCTCGACGACCTGGTTCTGGGAGCGCTCTCCGAGGACGCGCCGTGGACGCGCTCGGCGATGGTCGTGTGCGACCAGGAACTCACCGAGGACACCGCGGTGCTGACCGTGGTGCCCGCGGGAGCGGACTGCCCCGATGACGACACCACCGAGGAGTGGCCCAGGCTCCCCGACTTCGCCGACGAAAGGGTCGGCGAGGCCCAGGAGTGGATTGAGGGCGCGGGCCTGACCATGGTGGTCGAGAGCGCCTTCGGGGACGTGGACGCCCCGGACGCGGCGGACGCCGGCGGGCACACCGTCTGCGGACAGGAGCCCGAGGGGGAGGGCGCCACCGCACCGTTCTCCGACACCCTCGAGGTGGAGCTCTACGTGGTCTCCGCCGACCTCGACTGCCCCGGGGAGATCGGCGACCCCAGCCCCACCCCGGAACCCGAACCCGAACCCGAACCTGAGCCCGAACCTGAGCCTGCTCCGGAACCCGCACCGGCGCCCGAACCCGCGCCCGCACCAGCGCCCGATCCGGAGCCCGCACCGGAACCGGCCCCGGTCCAGGGCGTGCATCCCGGCGCCTTCTGCTCGCAGCACTGGCAGTACGGCCGCACCAACAACGGCACGCTCATGCAGTGCACGACCACGGCGGAGGACTCGCGCTACCGCTGGCGCGCCGCCTGAGGACTGCGTGTGAGGGACCAGGTGAGAGGCTTTTCCGCGTCAGCCTCTCACTTGGGCCCCACCCCGCTCCGGCGTGGCTAGGGTGATCACGCGTCCGACGCTCGTCGACGGTCGCGTCCGCCCCCCGACAGCCCCAGCTTGGAGTCCCCGTGCGTTACGCAGGTCCAATCCCGCACCGTGTGGTCCGGCCCTTCAACCAGTGTGTACTGGCACTGCGTTCCTCACCCCGCTGGGGGCGGCCGCTGCGCCGACACCTGACGGTGGTCACCTACACGGGACGGCGGTCCGGGCGGGAGTTCTCCACCCCGGTCGCCTATCGGCTCAGCGGATCGACGGTGACCGTCCCCGTCGCCATCCCCGAACGCAAGAAGTGGTGGCGCAACTTCACCGGTGAGGGCGGCCCCCTGTCCCTGGAGCTGCCCGAAGGGGTGCGCACCGGGCACGCGGTGGCCAGTACGGACCAGCGGGGCCGGGTCACCGTCACCGTGCGTCTGGACGACTGAGCCCGGGCTCAACCCACGGCGGTCAGCCGAGTGAACAGGGCGGGGTCGACGTTGCCGCCCGAGACCACCGCGACCGTGGCCTCCGGCCGCCCCGGCACCGTCTCCACCTTTCCCGCCAGGACCGCCGCCGTGGCCAGGGCACCGCTGGGTTCGGCGACCAGCCGGGCCCCGTGGGCGAGCGCGGACACCGCTCCGGCGATCTCGTCCTCGGAGACGGTGACGATCTCGTCCAACCGGGCCGCCAGGTGGGCGAAGGTGCGTTCGGACAGGCCGACGCGCACCCCGTCGGCCATGGTCCGGTGGGTGCGCTCCGGTTCCCAGGCGACCAGACGTCCCTCGCGCAGGCTCTCGGCGGCGTCGGCGGCCAACTCGGGTTCGACGCCCACGACGCGCACCCGGCGGGGGTGCACCGTCCAGGCCGCCGTGGCCACCCCGGACGCCAGCCCTCCCCCACCCACCGGCACCACGATGGTGGTGACCTCGGGTGACTGTTCCAGGATCTCCAGACCCACGGTGCCCTGCCCGGCGATCACCCGGGGGTCGTCGAAGGGCGGGACCAGCGCGAGGAGTTCGCGATCCCGGAGCTCGATGGCGGCGGCCAGGCGTTCAGCGGGCGGGACGGTCACCACACGCGCTCCGTACCCGCGTATCCGGTCCACCTTGACCTCCGGGGCGCCCTCCGGCACCACGACGGTGCAGGGCACCCGCTGCCGGGCGGCGGCGAGGGCCAGCGCGAGGCCGTGGTTGCCCGAGGAGTGCGTGACCACTCCATGTTCGCGCTGGACCGGGGTGAGCTGGGCGACGGCGTTGGTGGCGCCGCGCAGTTTGAAGGCGCCGGTGGGTTGCAGGCTCTCCGGTTTGAGGAGGAGGTCCGTCCCGTGGGGCCCTGCGGTGAGGGGTGTTCGAACCACGTGTCCCTGAACCCGGGTGGCGGCGGCGCGGACGTCGTCGGCGGTGACCAGTTCCATTCGGTGGGTATGCCCGCGTCCACCACCCGCACACGGGATACTCGTTGGTGATGCGTACCGAATACACCCCCGTCGCCCTGCCCGGCCGGGACTTCTACAAGCTGATGTCGTCCGTGGTCCTGCCGCGCCCGATCGCGTGGGTCTCCACCACCTCCGAGTCCGGCGTGGACAACCTCGCGCCGCACTCCTTCTTCACGATCTCCTGCACGGAACCGCCGATCGTGCAGTTCACCTCGGTGGGCCGCAAGGACTCCCTGCGCAACGCCGAGGCCACCGGGGAGTTCGTGGTCAACCTGGCCACCGAACCGCTCCAGGAGCAGATCAACGCGTCCGCGACGGACTACCCGCCGCACCTGAGCGAGTTCGACGAGCTGGGGATCGAGCGGGAGGCGAGCACCACGGTGCGGCCGCCCCGGGTCGCGGCGTCGCCGGTGGCGTTGGAGTGCGCCCTGCACTCGACCCTGCGCCTGGGTGACTCCACGGTGGTGTTCGGCCGGGTCCGGACCGTGGCCGTGGACGAGTCCGTCCTGGTGGACGGCCTCCCGGAGGTCACCCTGCTGCGCCCGATGGCCCGGCTCGGGCGCAACGAGTGGTCCACCCTGGGTGAGGTGCGCGCCATCGACCGCATCCCCTACACCCCCTGAACCGCTGACCAGACCGTCACCGAGCGCCCGACCGGCGAGGGAACGCCCGCGCCTCCGCCCGCACCGGGTCTCTCACCTCTGAGGACCGGTCAGACGGTCAGGTCGGCCTCGGGGGCGGGCAGGGTGGGCAGGAACGGAGCCACCCCGGCCGGGTCGCCGCCGGTCCAGTCCATGGCCGTGATCTGACGGACGCTGCGGCGCCCGGTGACCGCCCGGGCCAGCTCGTAGGCGGTGCCGCTCAGGGTGAGGACGCCGCCCTCGCCGAGGTCCCACTTCTGACCGGTGTCAGTGGCGACCACCCGCAGGGCGGGACCCTCGGTGGGCCAGGCCTTCGCCAGTCCGCCGAGCGGGAAGTCCGCGAGCTGGTCGGCGTCCTCGGTCTGGGCGGCCAGTCCGAGGGCGCCCCGCAGATCGTTCTCGTGGTGCCACAGGTCCAGGGCGAGCAGGCTGTAACGCCTGCGCTTGCTGGTCCTCAGCAGCTCCAGCAAGGCGGGGGCCTCCTCGCGCCACTGGTCGGCGACGGAGCCGATGTTCAGGTGGGCGCGGTCGGCGACCTGGCGCGCCGTGACCTCGTCACTGACCGGTGGCGTGACGTCGCCCCGTACCACGTCCGCGCCGAGTCCGGCGAGGTGGGCGTACACCTGCTGGACGGTCCAGTCCGGGCAGGCGGGGACGACGGTGGCGAGCTGGTCCTGATCGAGGTCGGCGGCCAGGTCGAGGAGGCGGTCCTGGCAGTTCTGGTAGATACGCGCGGAGTCCATCGGCCCAGGTTACCTAACACCGTTAGGGACCAGGGGGCCGGTCCCGGAGCACGACGCCCCGGGACCGGTCCGACGTGTCACCGGTCAGGGCCGCTGACACTCCACGCCGGGCAGGATGTTGGCTCCCTCGAAGGTCGCGGTGAACCCGAAGGAGGTGGAGTCACCGGCGGCGAGCGTACCGTTGTGTGCCACGTTGGAGGCCTCGAAGTGCGCGCCGTGGTTGACGAGCGAGGCGTTCCAGACGTTGGTGATCTCCTGGCGGTTGGCGAACACCCAGTCCACCATCCACCCGGTCACGCCGTCCTCCCCCGCGGTGACCTCGACCTCCGCCTGGAAGCCGTCGCTCCACGCGTTGGTGACCCTGTAATCCGCCGTGCAGTAGTCCTGCGCGGGCGGGTCCGTGGGCTCGGTGACGGGCGGGTCCGTGGGCTCGGGGTCCGTGGGCTCGGGGTCCGCAGGGTCCGGACCCGGCCCCGGGTCGGTCCCCGGGTCGTCGCCGAAGACGACGTCGGAGCAGTTGTAGAAGGCCTCAGGGCTGTCGGAGCGCTCCCAGACCGAGTAGACGAGGTGGCGCCCCTCGCGGTCGGGAAGGTCCACGTCCCAGTAGTACTCGGCACCCGCCTCTCCCCCGCTGCGCAGCGGGGGGTCGACGACCTCGTCGACCAGTTCCAGGTCGTCCCAGGTCAGCGGCGAGTTCGGGTTCCAGCCGTCCACCGTGACGTAGGTGAAGAAGGTCCCCGGGTGGGGCGCCCACGCGTTGTGGTGGAACTCCACCGTGGTGTTCGGCTCCAACTGGGTGGACGGCCAGTCGGTGCGGGCCGCGTTGAAGGCGGCGAACTGCTCGGTCGGACCGCACAGCTCCCCGTCAGCCACGAACTCCTCGTGCTGGCCAGCGGAGTTACTGATCAGGTTGCCGAACCAGTTCCAGAAGGCGTAGTCGCCGCCCTCGGCGAGGGCGTCGGCACAGGCGGCGTTGACGGGCTGGAGGGCGCCCCCGGAACTGCCGCCGGTGGCGTCCTGGAAGCAGGCGTAGGTGCGTGAGGCGGGATAGGTGAAGGCCCCGTGGGCCTCGGCCGGTTCGGGTGCGGCGACGACGGCGTAGCCGATGGCCAGGCCTCCGAGCGCCACCGCGGCGATGGTCTGACGTGACCGCATAGGTCACTCCTCGTGTGTGTTGGGGGAACCCGGCCACGCGGGGTACGCGGCCGGGGGCTTTCACGTACGTGCGCGCGGGTCGAACCGCTCCGCGCCGTACACGGGAGCCCGGACCGAGGTCTGGGCGATGCCGTCGGGCCCGTGGAAGATCCGTTCGCCCCAGGGGGTCAGGGAGTCGGCGTCGAAGTCCTCGACCATGTCCAGGTAGGCGACCTCGTCGCTGTTCCCGCTCCAGGACCAGCCGATGTACCCCAGGCCGAGCCGTTCGGCGTGGCGCATGATGGCGTCCTCGTCCGGGTCACCGTCACTGTGGTCGAACCCGAACTCACCGACGACGAGGGGCAGGCCGCGGTCGGTGAAGTACTCCAGGTAGTCGACGATCACCGACTCCTGTTCGTACACGCCGTACATGTGGATGGAGAACACGGTGTTGGCGTGGGGGTCGGCGTCGAAGACGCCCTGGGCGCCGTCGCGCATGGTGTGCGTCCAGTCCTGCCCCCAGTTCGGGGCGTCGACGACCAGCGTGTGGTCGAAGCCCGCCGCGCGCAGGCGCTGGATCGCCTCCGAGGTGGCGGAGGCCCAGGACGTGTTGGTCGCCTCGTCGTTGCCGAAGGGCTCGTTGCCGATGTTGACCAGGACGTGGTCCTCCTCACCGGCGACCGCGTCCTGGATGCGCAGCCAGTAGTCGACGGCCTGGTCCAGCGTCGCGGCCTCGGGTTCCTCACCGTAGCCGGTGGTGTCGTGCACCTCCAGCATGCAGATCAGACGGTTCTCCTTGCAGTCGGCGACGATCGCGGCGACGTCGTCGGCGTCGTTCTCCTGCCAGCGGTCACCGCTGCTGAGGACCACGCGGACGGTGTTGGCGCCCAGCGAACCGATGTCCGCCAGGGCTCCGGTCTCGTGGGTGAACCAGGTGTGCGGGTGGCTGACCCCGCGGATGACGAAGTCGTTGCCCGCGGCGTCGACGAGGCGCCCGTCGCTGACCCGGAACCCGGTCTCGGCGTGCGCGGGGATCGTGTGGGCGAACAGCGCGGCCACGAGTGCGAGGGCCGTGGCGAGGGCGAGTGTCAGGTGTTGCTTCACGGGGGCTCCGTTCGGGAGGGGTGGCCCTGCCGGGCGCCCGCCGCCGGGGGACAGCGGCGGGGGGGCGCGNGTGCGCGTTGGCCAGCAGCTCCTGGAACTGCTCGGAGAACCAGTGGCCGGAGACGGGCGCGTCGGGCAGGGCGCCGCTCATGTTGTGGTTGTTGCGGGGGTTCCCCTCATAGGTGGGGTCGCACATCCGGTCGAACCCCTTGCCCTCGTCGTTGGGGATCTCGGTGCTGGAGCCGTCGGACTCACCCGGGGGCTTCATCCACACGTAGGCGTCGATTCCCGGCTCGGGCGCGGTGGTGGGCCGCTCGCCCAGACCGGCGCCGGCCTGGTTGCACCAGTTCCCGTACTGGATGCGGCGGTCGAAGCGGCCGCCGTCGACGTAGGCGTTCACGTCGGTGGTGGGTCCGGCGCTGGTGGGCCGGTCGGCACCGCCCCAGCCGTTGCGGGAGGTGTCGATGAGCATCCCGATGCCCGGGTCGAACCCCTGGGAGACCAGCTCGGCACGCAGGGCCTGGGCGAAGGAGAGCTCGTCGACGTAGTTGTTCCAGTCCACCCAGCTGGACTGGCGCACCGGGGTCCCGTTGATGGTCTCACCGATCGCGAAGTGCTCCTCCTTCAGAGCCGAGTAGTTGGCGGTGTTGGAGATGAAGCCGTGCACGTCGTCGGGGGTGGCCCCGTTGGCGTTGGCGGCCTCGTGGAACAGGGCCGCGGAGGGTGCGAAGTTGTCCTCCCAGCCGATCCAGCCGTGGTGGCCGGCGTCCACGTAGTTGTAGACGTTCTCGATCGCGCCGAGCTGGGCCAGCGCGTAGCCGACGCCGTTGACGTAGTTGCCGTTGGCCAGCATGACGTCGCACTCGGGGGTGGCGGTGTTGCGGGGGGACACATTGGTAATCAGATTGGGCAGCGAGTCGATCTCGATCGTGGTGACGATCCGCAGGGAGGTGTCCTCGTAGTCGCCCAGGATGTCCGCGATCGGGTCGATGTACTCGGACTCGTAGCGGTCGATCTCGTCGGGCCCGAGCTCGCCGTTGGAGGCCAGGGCCGCGCAGTCGCGTCCCGGCAGGTTGTAGACGACCAGCTGGAAGACCAGCGGCTCTCCGGCGGCCTGCTCGACGGCCTCGTCGAGGTGGTCGCGCAGGCCCATGTCACCGGTGGTGGGGCTGTCGTTGCCCTCGATGGCGCTGATCTGGTCCATCCAGACGCCGGTGGGCTCGTCCGCGACGGCCTCGCCGCCGGGCTCAGCGGCGGCGTTGGCGGACCAGATCGGGTTCACGTAGACGTCGGCGCCCACGTACGGGTTGTCCACCCGTTCGTTGGCGGCGGACGCTCCGTCGGTGGTAGCGGTCGCGGGGGCGGCGGTCAGCGCGGTGGTCACGCCCAGCAGGAGGGCGGAGGCCGTGGCGAGCGCACGCCGCGACCTGGTCGGGTGTGCGTGGGAAGGGAGTCTGCTCATCTTCGTTTCCTCGCGTAGGGGGGGTGCCAAGGAGAGTGAGCTTGCGAAGGGCGTCGCACGGGGCCCGGAGAGGCCGGGAGGGGCGACGCGGTGCGCGGACTCGGCCGGGTGGGAACTCCCGCCGCCGGGTCGTGCACCTGTCGGTCGTGGTGCGGTCCGGACTGCGAGCGCGGGCCGCCACCCGGATTCGGGAGCGCTCCCATGCTTCGCTTTCCGGAAAGTTAACACCATTGAAAACTCGCTGCAATGGGTGACGGACAGAAAACTCTGCGGAGCTTTGGCCCGATCGCGGAAGCCGCTGGTCTACCCGATCACCCGGGAATGGTCCGGGTCCCTGTCGGCCTACGACGCCCCGTGGCCTGCGCCCGGGGCGTCCGCGGGACGCCCGCCCAGCTGCGCGGACACCCGTGCCGCCACGGCGGCGACCTCCGGGCCGAGCCTGCGCACCCGCGCCACGGGCAACTGGCTGACCAGCGAGGACACACTGATCGCCGCCACGGGGTCGCGGTTGTGGTCGAAGACCGGAGCGGCCACGCACCGCACCTCGGGTTCGTTCTCGCGGTCGTCGATCGCGTACCCCCGCTCCCGCACCCTCCGCAGCTCCTCGGCCAGGACCCGGGGGTCGGTGACCGTTCGCGTGGTGACGGCGGGCAGACCCCGCGCCACCACGTCGGCCACCAGGTCGTCCGGGCTGAACGCCAGGATCGCCCGCCCCACCGCCGTGCGGTAGGCGGGCATCCGGGCGCCGATCCGCGAGGCCATCCGCACCGTCGAGGCGTTCTCGACCTTGTCCACGTAGACGACGTCGTGCCCGTCAAGCAAGACCAGGTGACAGGTGTGGCCGGTGTGGCGCATCAGGCCGCGCAGGTGCTCCGACGCGACCGAGCGCAGATCCATGTGGTCCAGATAGGACTGCCACAGCAGCAGCGCGGCCGTGCCCACGCGGAACCGACCCGTGCGCGCGTCCCGGGTGAGCAGGCCGTACTCCACCAGCGGGACGGACAACCGCAGCACGGTGCTCTTGTTCACGCCCAGACCCTCGGCGAGCTCGGTCAGGGTGGTGCCGCCGCGCTCGGGCGGGGTGGAGCGGACCTGCTCCACCACCGCCAGAGCGCGGCGCAGCGACGCCGAGGCGTTGCGGCGGGGTTCGGACTCCGGACTCACCCCTTGACCGCCCCGCCCAGTCCGTTGGCCAGCCGGTGCTGCACGAACAGGAAGAACACCAGGACGGGGAGGGTCATCAGGACCGAGCCCGCCATGATCCCGCCCCAGTCGTTCTCGTCCGGCTTGAACAGGGACAGCAGGGCGATGGGCAGGGTCTGGTTCTCCTGGGCGGAGATGATGAAGGTGCGGGCGAACAGGAAGTCGTTCCAGGTCATGATGAACGAGAAGATACTGCACGCCACCACGCCGGGGGCGACCAGGGGGAACAGCACCCGGGTGACGAAGGTCAGGCTGCCCGCGCCGTCCAGCCAGGCCGCCTCCTCCAGCTCCTTCGGCACCGCCGCCACGAAGCTGCGCAGCATCCACACGGCCAGCGGGATGGCGAACGCCGTGTGCACGAGCATGAGCGAACCCAGCTGGTTCAGCCCGATCCCGGGAATGCTGTACCCCAGGGTGCGCATGAGGAAGAACAGCGGGATGGTCAGCGCCTCCACCGGCACCATCTGCGCGGTCAGCACCATGATGAGCAGGGTGGTGCGCAGCCGGAAGCGGTAACGGGTGAGTGCCACCGCCGCCAGGAAGGCGCACAGGGTGGAGACGGTCACGACCACGACCGCCACCAGCACGCTGTTCAGCAGGTACTGACCGAACCCGTCGATCAGCAGGACCCTGCGGAACGACTCCAGGGTGGGTTCGAGCGTGTAGGGGGCGGGGTCCCCGGCCTCCAGGGCCGCCCGGGGCTTGAGCGCCGAGAGCAGCATCCAGTACAGCGGCAGGGCGACGACCAGCGCCACCAGCAGCCCGGCGACGTCGTTCCTGAGTCTGCGGAGCGTCACAGTACCTCCCCTTGGCGGCGCAGGGCGCGCAGGTACACGAGGGTGATCAGCAGCAGGAGCAGGGTGGTGATCACGCCGATCGCCGATCCCAGGCCGTACTGCCCGGAGGCGAACGCCTTCTGGTACGCGTACACGTTGAGGACCAGGTTCTGCCCGGCGATCCCGCCGCCACCGGTCATGATGTAGATCTGCGTGAAGATCTTGAAGTCCCAGATGATGGACTGGATGGTGACGATGGTGACGGCCGGGCGCAGCATCGGCAGCATCACCGACCACGCGATCCGGGACGTGGAGGCGCCGTCCAGCCGGGCGGCCTCCACCACCTCCTCGGGGATGGCCCTGATCCCGGCGTAGAGCGTGACCATGACGAACGGGAACGAGCACCAGACCACCTGGGCGCCGACCAGCGCGAAGGCGGACCACTTGTCGTAGGTCCAGGAGTGCCCGGAGAAGTCACCGAACCCCAGCCAGGTCAGCGCCTGGTTCACCGGACCCAGGGTGGGGTCGAACAGGTGCAGCCACACGGCGCTGCCGGTGACGGCGGGGGTGGCCCAGGCGCCCAGCGCGGCGAGGAAGAGCACGGTGCGCACCCAGGGGGTCAGGCGGGTGGCCAGCACGGCGAGGGAACCGCCCACGGCGAGGGTGCCGAGCACACAGGCAGCGGCGAAACCGACCGTGTTGAGCAGGACCTCCCAGAACTGGGGGTCCGAGAGCAGCGTCCGGTAGTTGGCCCAGCCGACGAACTCCAGGGGTTCGGCGCCGGTGACCTGGGGCTGGCGGTAGTCGAAGAACGACACCAGGACCAGCTGGTAGAGCGGGTAGACCAGCATGACGCCCAGTACCAGCGCGGCCGGTACCAGGTACATCCAGGGTTCGATCCGGCGGCTCCGGGAGCCCGGGGGTCGACCGGTGGGGCGCCGTGGCGGGGAGGTCGTGGGGGCGGGGGTCGGGGGGGCGGGGGTCGGGGGTCGGGCGTCCACGGGCGTCACTCTCCCCCGAAGGCGTCATCGAGGGCGCGGGCGGCCTCGTCGGCGGCCTGGTCCACGGTGGTGTTCCCGGCGGCGACCCGCTGCACCATGGCGGGCAGGATGCCCTCGGCGTCCACCGTCGCCCAGGCTCCGGTGACCGGAACGAACCGGGTCCCGGCGTCGATGGTTTCGACGAACGGGGTGATCTCCTCGTCGGAGGCGGCCAGTTCCTCGCGCACGTCGGTGTAGGCGGGCAGGTTGCCCATGGCCTCGTACATCTTCAGCTGGTACTCCTTGCCCGCCAGGAGTTTGACGAACTCCACGGCGAGGGTGCGGCGCTCGGTCCCGGCCAGGACACCGAGGTTGTTGCCCCCGGCGAAGGCGGGCGCGACGGTGCCGGGTTCGGTTCCGGGCAGGGGGATGACGGCGGCGTCCTCGGCGACCTCGCTGTCGCGCAGAGCGTTGAGGTTGAAGTTGCCGCCGATGGTCATGGCCGCGTTCCCCGCGAGGAAGTTCTGCACGGAGGCGTCACCGGTCATCTGTGAGCAGGTCTGGGGCGGGCAGACGTCCTCGGAGAGGATCCGCCCGTACAGCTCCAGTCCCCGCCGGGACTCGGCGGAGTCGATGGTGGCGGAGTAGCTGTCACCCCGGGGTTCGGCGATGTCGCCGCCGTGCGCCCAGACGAACGGCATCATGGCGTAGGTGTAGGCGCCGCCCGCGGAGACCCCGAGCATGCCGGGGTGGTGTTCACGCGCGGCGCGGCCGGTCTCCACGACCTCCTCCAGGGTCTGCGGCACCTCCAGGTCCAGCTCCTCCAGCACGTCGGTGCGGTAGAAGAGGGCGCGGGCCCCGAGGAACCAGGGAACGCCGTAGGAGGAGCCGTCCACCCGCGCGGTGGCCGCGACGTCGTCGGCGATGTCCTCGTGCGGCGCCCAGTCGGCGAGGTCCTCGGTGAGGTCCACGAACCCGGCCGACTCCACGTACCCGGCCAGGTCCGTGTTGCCGTACTCGGCGACGTCGGGGGCGGAGGCGGGGTCGAGGAAGGCGCCCTGGAAGCGCTCGGCCCGGGTCTCCACGGGGATGTACTGGACCTGGACGTCGACTCCGTCGTGCGCGGCCTCGAACTCCGCGACGGCCGCGTCGACGACCCGTTCCTTGGGGGCCTGGTCGACCTCGGAGAACAGCCAGACGCGCAGGGTGCCGTCCGGCTCGTCCACGCCGGAGGCGGCCCCGGTGGTCTGCAAGGGAGCGCAGGCGGTGGTCAGGGCCGCGAGTCCGAGGAGCGCGCACAGGCGCGCGGGGGTAGTGAGTCGCATCGAAACTCCCCAGGTCGGAGGTAGGGAAAGCGGTAGCCGACCATTGGTGGGATGACTCTAGGGACGCCCTCGGACCAGGCAGAAGGGCACGGGGACAAAGTTGTGCCCTGCACAACGCGGGGTGCGCAGTGCAGGGCACGGGGCCCGGAGGCCACGGTGTGGGGCCGCCTTCAGCGCCCCAGCCCGGACATCAGGTCAGCGAAGGGCGTGGGCTCCTCGTAGGGGTCGGTCGCCGTGGGCGCGGCGTCGGTGACGAGCAGGGCCAGCTGCCGGGCCGCCCTCGCGATGCGCTCGGACAGTTCCCGACCGCCGCTCTCACCCGCGCCCCAGTCCTCGGATGCGGCGTAGACGCCCGTGGGCACCACCACCGAACGGGTGTAGGTGAACATCGGGCGCAGGGCGTGCTCCAACACCAACGAGTGGCGCGGGCTGCCCCCGGTAGCGGCCACCACGACCGGCTTGCCGTCCAACGCCTCGGTGTCGACGACGTCGAAGAAGGACTTGAACAGGCCGCTGTAGGAGGCGTTGAACACCGGGGTCACCGCGATGATCCCGTCGGCCTCGGCCACGTCCGCCAGCACCCCGGGCAGGTCGCCCGTGGGGACGCGCGTGGTCATGGCGTTCATGATGTCGTGGGCCAGGTCGCGGAGTTCGACCACCCGGACCTCGACCTTCTCGTCGCGTTCGGTGAGGGCCTCCTCGGCGGCGGCGGTCAGCCGGTCGGCGAGCAGACGGGTCGAGGAGGGGTTGCTGAGCCCGGCCGTGACGGTGACGAGCTTGCGGGTCATTCCTGGACCTCCGTGTTCGTGGTGGCGCGCTCCTTCGCGGCCAGGAGCGAGGCGTGGTTCGGGGCGTCGGGCACGTGGGCGGGCTTCTTGGCGGCGAACTCCCTGCGCAGCACCGGCACGACCTCCTCGCCGAGGAGGTCCAACTGCTCCAGGACGGTCTTGAGCGGCAGTCCCGCGTGGTCCATCAGGAAGAGCTGGCGCTGGTAGTCACCGAACGACTCCCTGAATCCCAGGGTACGGTCGATGACCTCCTGCGGGCTGCCGACGGTGAGCGGCGTCTCGCGGGTGAACTCCTCTAGGGAGGGGCCGCCGCCGTAGACCGGCGCGTTGTCGAAGTAGGGGCGGAACTCCTTCACCGCGTCCTGGGAGTTCTTGCGCATGAACACCTGGCCGCCGAGCCCGACGATGGCCTGCTCGGCCCTGCCGTGGCCGTAGTGCTCGAAGCGGCGGCGGTACAGCGAGATGAGCTTCTTGGTGTGGGTGGCGGGCCAGAAGATGTTGTTGTGGAAGAAGCCGTCACCGTAGTAGGCGGCCTGTTCCGCGATCTCCGGGCTGCGGATGGAGCCGTGCCAGACGAACGGCGGCACGTCGTCCAGCGGGCGCGGCGTGGAGGTGAAGCCCTGGAGCGGCGTGCGGAACTTGCCCTCCCAGTTGACGACGTCCTCGCGCCAGAGGCGGTGCAGGAGGTTGTAGTTCTCCAGCGCCAGCGGGATGCCCTGGCGGATGTCCTGTCCGAACCAGGGGTAGACCGGTCCGGTGTTGCCCCGGCCCATCATCAGGTCCACACGGCCCTCGGCCAGGTGCTGGAGCATCGCGAAGTCCTCCGCGATCTTGACCGGGTCGTTGGTGGTGATGAGGGTGGTGGAGGTGGACAGGATGATCTTCTCGGTCTTCGCCGCGACGTAGCCGAGCATGGTCGTGGGCGAGGAGGCCACGAACGGCGGGTTGTGGTGCTCACCGGTGGCGAAGACGTCCAGGCCCACCTCCTCGGCCTTCAGGGCGATCCGCACCATCGCGTTGATCCGCTCGCCCTCGGTCGGCGTACGCCCCGTGGTGGGGTCGGTCGTCACGTCGCTGACCGAGAAGATTCCGAACTGCATGGCCGTTCCCCGATCCGAATAGCTTCCTAGGAAAATGCTTTCGATGAAACTATCATGCGGAACCCCACCCGGAAGCCAGGTATTCCCGCCCGCACACCGCGCGCACGCACGGCCCGCGTCACCAGGAACGCCTACCGAGGAGCCACTATGCCCCGAAGTGCACCGGATCGGGGGAAACCAACACTGGTGGGAGCACGAAAGGCCGGGGTCGCGACGCCCGCCCTCCTCACTGGCCCCACCCCGCATGCAGGAAGGACCGCACCCACCCGATCCCGCCGACGATGTGCCCGTTCAACTCGGCCCGCACCTCGACTGACCCCACAGCTCCAGGACCGCCTCGCCTCCCACCTGCCGAACGCCGGTAGCGTGAGGCGAACACGGCTTCCACACGGAAACGGGTGACGTGTCCCTCACTATCGCGTGGCGGGTTCCACTCCGAGGCGCTCCGTGTCGCGCGGTCCTCGCTCAGGACCGGGGGGGGCGAAGACGGGCTGCCCGAGCAGGCGCGGCGGCCACTCCCGTCAGCCGGGATCCCCGTCCAGGGCGAGTTCCCCGGGCCGGCGGGGCACCACAGGGTCGTCGTCCCGGACCTGGTCGCCTCCTCACGGACCCGGTTCGGCGGGCGCTTAGGACTCCCGTGCCCGAGTCCGCACACGCTTTTTACCGGGCCGAACGAAAATCGGAGCACTCACCGGGAACACCTATCCTCAGAGAAGCGTTCTCACAGGTGAAGCACCCCAGACCAGCCCCGACCCCAACTCACCCACAGAGTCTGTGCGAAGCTTCCGAGATCACCTCAAGACCATGCGCGGTTGTACGCGTTCGTGTCGGCAATGGGGGTTTCTGACACGAAACCATCGCTACAACCGCCTTCCCAGCGGCCAGACCGCACCTAGTGCGTAGGCCGCGCGGTCGGGTTCCACGTTGGGGGACGTGGGACCCGGCCAGGCTTCAGGGGGGCGCGCCTCAGGGCGCGCCCCCCTTTTTCTGTGCCTGAACCGCCCTCCACCAGGAATCGGCCGAGTCCGGCCACCGGCGAGCAGGGGCCGAGGGTGCCGGAACGGAGGCCCGCCACGTGGACCACCGCCCGATACGGGCCGAGGGCTGTCAGGCCACCCGGCTCCGGGTGAGAGCCCGTGCGTGGCGGGGACGGCGTCAGTGGCGGGGAGCCAGGGGACCTTCGATCGGCCGCTCCTGTGCGCCCGCGTGGCGCATGGTTCGCGAACCCACCACCGCTGGGAACGGTACGATGCGCCTGCGTGGGAGGGGATCGCGATGGCGAATGGTGGAACGGCTGGCGGGCGTCCGACGATGGCCGACGTCGCCGCGCACCTGGGTGTCTCCCGGCAGCTCGTCTCCCTCGTCCTGGGCGACCGGCCCGGCCCCAGCGCGGCCACCCGCGAGCGTGTGCTGCGCGCCGCCGAGGAGCTCGGCTACCGCGCCGACACCGCGGCCCAGCTCCTACGCCGGGCACGCAGCCGCCAAGTGGGGGTGCTGTTCACCATGGAGCATCCGATGGACGCCGACCTGGTCGAGGCCCTGTACCCGGAGGCGGCCCGGCTCGACTACAGCGTGGCTCTGAGCGCGATGCTCGCCAACCGCACCGAACGCCAGGCGATCGACGAACTCGTGGGGTTGCGCTGTGAGGCGCTGGTCCTGATCGGGATGTCCGCCCAGGCTCCGGAGGACCTCGCCCGCGTGGCCGAGCGGGTGCCGGTGGTGGAGATCGGGCAGCGCACCAACGCCGCCGGGACCGACAGTGTGCGTACCGACGCCGTGTCCGGTGTGCGGCAGGCGGTCGACCACCTGGTCGCCCTCGGACACCGGCGGATCGCCCACGTGTACGGCGGTGATCTGCCCAGTGCGCCGGAACGCCGAGCCGGTTACCTGGAGGGCATGCGGGCGCACGGACTGGAGGACTGCGTGGACCTGGTCCCGGGCGCCTACACCGAGGAGGCGGGGGCGCACGCCGCGTCGGCGCTCCTGTCCCGGGGCTCCCTGCCCACGGCCGTGGTGTGCTGCAACGACCAGTCGGCGCGCGGTCTCATGGAGACCCTGCTGCGTGCGGGCCGTTCCGTGCCCGGGGAGGTGTCCGTGGTGGGGTACGACGACAGCCGCGCCGCCCGGCTCTCGTTCCTGCGGCTGACCTCGGTTCGCCAGGACGTGCACCGGATCGCCGAGCTCACCCTCGGCGCGGTCGCGGAGCGCCTGGAAGAGGGGCGCACGGAAAGCACGCACGTGCTGCTCCCCACCACACTCACCGTGCGGGAGAGCACCGCTCCCCCACGAGCCTGAGCATCACGCACCGCTCTTCAACCCCTCATCCCGTTGTGGCCCCGGATCGCAGTGGCCCCGGATCGCACTCGTCGCTGGATCCGAGACGCCCCCGCCCCCGTCCCGGCAAGCACCTCACCACACGGGCCCTCGCACCCCGGCTGTGGCATCACCACCCGGTGTCTCCCCAGCACCCCAGCACCCCCAGCACCCCAGCACCCCACGACCCAAGCACCCCAGCACCCCAGCACCCCAGCACCCCAGCACCCGATGATGGGACCGGCTGCGCGAGGCAGATCACGTAGCGGACGATTGGAATTTCTCGGACACGGGTGTCATTGTTGATTTAGCACGTGCCAAATGACCGTGTCCCACCCCCACCGAGCGACCGGACCCACGTCGCCCCGTCCAATCCACGCCGCGAGGCCCTCCTCGGCCCGTGTGCACGCCGTCCACCGTCTGGAAGGGGGCATCGCCATGCCTCTGGCCCTGCTCGCCCTGGCTCTCGGGGCGTTCGCCATCGGCACCACCGAGTTCGTGATCATGGGCCTGCTCCCCGAGGTCGCCACCGATCTCGGCGTGCCCATCTCCACCGCCGGATACCTGATCTCCGCGTACGCGCTCGGTGTGGTGATCGGGGCTCCCCTGCTCACCGCCCTGGGCACCCGCCTGCCGCGCAAGACCATGCTGCTCGTGTTCATGGGCGTGTTCCTTGTCGGCAACCTGGCCACCGTGATCACCAGCTCGTACGGCGCGGTGTTCGCCTCCCGCGTGCTCGCGGGGCTTCCGCACGGCGCGTACCTGGGCCTGGCCGCGCTGGTCGCGGCGCACCTGGCCGGCCCCGCCCGGCGGGCGACGGCCGTGGCACGGGTGATGCTCGGCCTGACCGTGGCGAACATCGTCGGCGTACCCGCCGGAACCCTGCTCGGCCAGCTGCTCGGCTGGAGGGTGGCCTTCCTCGTGGTGGTCGCCCTGTCCGCCCTGACCATCGTCGGTGTGGCCCGGTTCGTGCCGCACACGCCGGCGTCCCGCGTGGGCGGCCTGCGCGGCGAGCTCTCCGCCCTGCGTCACCCGCAGGTGATCCTGGGGCTGACCACGGCGGTCTTCGGATTCGCCGGGGTGTTCGCGGTCTACAGCTACATCTCGCCGATGATGACCGAGCTCGCGGGGATGCCCAGCACCGGGGTCCCGATCGTCCTGGCACTGTTCGGTGTGGGCATGACCCTGGGGTCGCTGGTGGTCGGCCCGATCGCCGACCGCTGGCTGCGGCCCACCATCTACGTCTCGCTCGGTTCGCTGGCCGTCGTGCTCGCGCTGTTCACGCTGACCGTGCACAACCCCTGGACCGCCGCCGCCACCGTGGTGGTCCTGGGCGCCGTCGGCTTCGGCGTGACGGCTCCGCTCCAGGTCCTGGTGATGAGCAAGGCGGAGGCCGCGCCCACGATCGCCTCCGCCACCAACCACTCGGCGTTCAACCTCGCCAACGCCGGTGGCGCCTGGCTGGGCGGTCTCGGTATCGGCATGGGGCTCGGATACGTCTCGCCCGCCGTGATCGGTGTGGTCCTCGCCCTGGTCGGGCTCGGTATCGCCGTCACAGCCGGGCTGGTCGACCGCGAGGGCTCCGGCAACGAACCCTCCTCGGAGCACCGCGATTCGGCGGAGGGGCCGGTCTCCACCCCCGTGGCCCACGGCTGACCCGACACTGGCGAAGCGCCCGTACCCCCCGGGGGGTGCGGGCGCTTCGTTGTGTACCCGACGGAGTGGGTTCGGGGGGTTGACTTCATGGATTGTTAACGCCAACAATGTTGGCCAGCTCACACTGACCCCCTTGGGCCTCCAGAATCCGGAGCCAGAGGGAACTATTCAGCATGCGCATCCGTGAAGGGACCCCTCCTTGGCCCAGAATGTTAACGCCCACAATCCCGACTCGGAAGCCGGGAAGGGAGCGCGCACGGCGCCCGAACCGGTGGTGGTCGGGATCGACTTCGGAACCCTCTCCGGCCGAGCCGTCGTGGTGCGGGTCAGCGACGGCGCCGAACTGGGCACAGCCGAGCACGCCTACCGGCACGGGGTCATCACCGACCGCCTGCCCGGTCACGGTGACCCCCTCGAACCGGAGAGCGCTCTCCAGGACCCCGACGACTACCGCGAGGTCCTGAGGCGAGCCGTCCCCGCGGCCCTGCGGGAGTCCGGGATCTCACCCGACCAGGTCATCGGCGTCGGCACCGACTTCACCTCCTGCACCGTCCTCCCCGTGACGGCCGACGGCACCCCGCTGTGCGAACTCCCCGATCTGGCCGACCGTCCGCACGCCTGGCCGAAGCTGTGGCGCCACCACGCGGCCCAGCCCGAGGCCGACGAGATCAACGCCCTGGCGGCCGAACGCGGCGAGTCATGGCTCCCCCGCTATGGCGGGAGGATCTCCTCCGAGTGGCAGTTCGCCAAGGCCCTCCAGGTGCTGCGCGACGACCCCGACGTGTACGAACGCACCGGGCGCTGGATCGAGGGCGCGGACTGGATCGTCTGGGAGCTGTGCGGACACGAGACCCGTAACGTGGCCTCCGCCGGTTACAAGGGCATCCACCAGGACGGCGCCTGGCCCACCCGGGACTTCCTGGCCGCTCTGGACCCGCGTTTCACCGACTTCGTCAGTGAGCGCCTCGAACACCCGCTCTCCCAGCTGGGCGAACGTGCGGGCGGACTCACGGCGCGCGCCGCCGCCTGGACCGGACTCCCGGAGGGCACCCCCGTCGCCGTCGGCAACATCGACGCGCACGTCACGGCGGCCACCGCCCGGACCACCGGCCCCGGGCGGATGCTCGCCATCATGGGCACCAGCACCTGTCACGTGATGAACTCCGAGGTCCTGGCCGAGGTTCCGGGCATGTGCGGCATGGCCCTGGGCGGGATCACGCCGGGCATGTGGGGCTACGAGGCCGGTCAGAGCGGGGTGGGCGACATCTTCGGATGGTTCGTCGACACCCACGTGCCCCCGGCGTATCACGAGGAGGCCGCCTCGAAGGGGGTGTCCGTCCACGAACTGCTCTCCGACAGGGCCGGGCGTGCGGCCGTGGGCGAACACGGACTGGTGGCCCTGGACTGGCACAGCGGCAACCGCTCGGTCCTGGTCGACCACTCCCTGTCCGGCGTGCTGGTGGGCATGACCCTGGCCACCCGCCCCGAGGACGTCTACCGGGCCCTGGTCGAGGCCACCGCCTTCGGCACCCGCACCATCGTCGAGGCCTTCACCGGCGCCGGGATCCCGGTGCACGACTTCACCGTGGGCGGCGGGATGGTCCGCAACCCCTTCGTCCTCCAGGTCTACGCCGACGTGCTGAACAGACCCCTGCGCGTGGTGGACACCGAACACAGCTGCGCGGTGGGTGCCGCGATCCACGCCGCGGTCGCCGCCGGAGCGCACCCGGACGTCCACGCGGCCTCCGAGGTGATGGGGCGGGTCCGCGCCGACACCGTGGACCCCGACCCGAAGCGCGCCGCCACCTACGACTCGCTGTTCGCGATCTACACCGAACTCCATGACCACTTCGGCCGGGGCGGCAGCGACAGCCTCCGTCGGCTGCGCGCCCTGCGGGGCGCCGCTTTCACGACCGGCGCCGCCTCCAGCGACACCTCCACCGCACCCGCCCCCGAGGGAGAGCGATGACCTCCACCGACGCACCCCGAACGGACCCGCACCACCAGCTCACCCGCCACCGCGAGGAGGTGGAACGCCTGCGCCTGCGGGTCTGCGAGCTTCACGCGGAACTGCCCCGGTGGAACCTGGTCACCTGGACCAGCGGCAACATCTCCGCCCGCGTCCCCGGCACGGACCTGATGGTGATCAAGCCCAGCGGGGTCTCCTACGACGACCTCCGTCCCCGCGACGTCGTCGTGTGCGACCTGCACGGGCGCCTGGTCGAGGGCGACCACAACCCCTCCAGCGACACCGACGCCCACGCCCACGTCTACCGTGCCCGCCCCGACGTGGGCGGGGTCGTGCACACCCACAGCCCCTACGCCACCGCCTGGGCCGCCCGGGGCGAAGCCATCCCCTGCGCGGTCACCGCGATGGCGGACGAGTTCGGCGGCGACATCCCGGTCGGTCCGTTCGCGCTCATCGGAGACGACTCCATCGGCAGGGGCATCGTCGCGACCCTGGAGGGACACCGCTCCCCGGCCGTCCTCATGCGCGGCCACGGCGTGTTCACCGTCGGGGCCTCCGCCAAGGCGGCGGTCAAGGCCGCCGTGATGTGCGAGGACGTGGCCCGCACCGTCCACATCGCCCGCCAGGGCGGTCCCGTCGAACGCCTCCCCCAGGAGGCCGTCGACGCCCTCTACCACCGCTACCAGAACGCCTACGGCCAGTAAGGAAACCCCGTGCCCCCACCCACGCCCCCCGCGAGCGACAACCCGGCTGTGCGCACCCGCCTCCCCCGGATCGGGCTCCTCGGTGTCATGCAACCGCTCTACGACGCCATGATCCCCGGTATCACGGAGCACCAGGCCGCCTACGCCCAACGGCTCGCCGACGGCCTCTCCGACGCCGCCGAGTGGACCCTCGCCCCACCGGTCCGCGGCCGGGAGGACGCCGAGGCGGCGATCCGCGACTTCGAGGGCCAGGACCTGGACGGGGTCCTCGTCGTCATGCTCACCTACGGCCCCTCCCTCCGCGTCACGCGGGCCCTGACCGGGACCCGGCTCCCCGTCGCGCTCGCCAACACCCAGCCCGACCCGGCGGTCAGCGCCTCCTGGGACATGGCCGACATGACCTACAACCAGGGCATCCACGGGGCGCAGGACACCGCCAACGCACTGGTCCGGGCCGGGATCGACTTCGACGTCATCACCGGTGACTGGCAGAGCCCCGAGTTCGTGGAGCGGGTGGACCGCTGGGCCCGGGCCGCGCACACCGTCAGCGCGCTGCGGCGGCTGCGCGTGGGCGTGTTCGGCTACCCGATGAACGGCATGGGCGACGCCCGTGTGGACGAGACGGCGCTGCTGCGCAAGCTCGGCCCCGAGGTGCACGTGATCGCCCCCGGCGCCCTGCACCGCACCATGGCCGACCTGCCCGAACGTGCCGTGAGCGACCTCCTCGCCTGGGAGGACAAGGTGTTCGACGTGGACGACCGGCTGTCCGGGGAGGAGCGCGAGGACCACGCCCGCATGCAGCTGGGCATCGAACACCTGCTGGAGGAGTCGGGCTGCGGTGCCTACTCCACCCACTTCGACGCCATCGGCGAGGACGGCCGCTTCACCCGTCTCCCCATGGCGGCCGCCTCCACCCTGATGGCCCAGGGGTACGGGTTCGCCGGAGAGGGCGACGTGCTGGCGGCGTCCGTCGTCTACGCCGGGCACCAGCTGGCGGGGGACGGTCACTTCACCGAGATGTACGCGATGGACTTCCCCAGCGACTCCATCCTGATGAGCCACATGGGCGAGGGCAACTGGCGGCTGGCCCGCGACGACGAGCCGACCCGGATGATCAAGCGCCCGCTGGGCATCGGCGGCCTGGCGGACCCGCCCACCATCCTGTTCCGGTACCGCCCGGGTCCCGCGACCCTGGCCTCCCTGGTCTCGCTGGGCGGAGAGCGCTTCCGCCTCGTGGTGGCCGAGGGCGAGGTACTGGACTCCCCCGAACTGCCCGCTCTGGAGATGCCCTACGGACAGTTCCGCCCCTCGTCGGGTGTCCGGGGGTGCATGGACGCCTGGCTGCGTGCGGGCGGCACCCACCACATGGTCATGAACTCCGGTCACATCGCGCGGGACTGGAAGGTCCTGTGCGAGCTGGCCGGGATCGAGTACGCCCCGGTCTGAGACACCCCGACCGCCGCCGACGGGCGCCGACGCGCCGGTCCTCCCCTCCGACACACCCCAGGAAAGCAGGCCCCGATGTCACGACCACCACTCCTACCCCTCGCCGCGGCGCTCGCCAGCGTCGGCCTGGCCCTGACCGCCTGCAACGGGGTCGGCGACGCCGCCCGCCCCCAGGGCGAGAACGGCGTCATCGGCATCGCCATGCCCACCCAGTCGTCCGAGCGGTGGGTCAACGACGGCGCCAACATGGTCGCCGAGTTCGAGGAGCGCGGCTACGGCACCGACCTCCAGTACGCCGAGGACGTCGTCCAGGACCAGATCTCCCAGATCGAAAACATGATCACGCGGGGGGTGGACGTCCTGGTCATCGCGTCCATCGACGGTGAGGCGCTCGGCGACGTGATCGACACCGCCGCCGGCAACGACATCCCCGTGATCGCCTACGACCGGCTGATCATGGGCAGCGAGAACGTGGACTACTACGCCACCTTCGACAACTTCGAGGTCGGCGTGCTCCAGGGTCAGTACATCGTCGACTCGCTGGACCTGGAGAACGAGGACGGCCCGTTCAACATCGAGCTGTTCGGCGGCTCCCCCGACGACAACAACGCCTACTTCTTCAACGAGGGGGCGATGTCGGTGCTCCAACCGCACATCGACGACGGCACCCTCGACGTGCGCAGCGGGCAGACCTCCATGGAACAGATCGCGACGCCGCGGTGGGACGGTGCCGTGGCCCAGTCACGGATGGACAACCTGCTCAGCGCCAACTACTCCGGGGAGGACGTCGACGCGGTCCTGTCGCCCTTCGACGGCATCAGCCTCGGGGTGATCGAGTCCCTGCGAGCGGTGGGTTACGGCTCCGAGTCCCGCCCCCTGCCGATCGTCACCGGGCAGGACGCCGACCTGTCCTCGGTGCGGTCCATTATCGCCGGGGAGCAGACCCAGACCGTCTTCAAGGACACGCGCGCGCTGGCCTCACAGACCGTCGACATGTCCGAGGCGATCCTGGCGGGCGAGGAGGTGCCGGTCAACGACACCGACACCTACGACAACGGCGCCAGGGTCGTGCCCTCGTTCCTGTTGGAGCCGGTCTCGGTGGACCTGGACAACTACCACGCGGTGCTGGTCGAGAGCGGCTACTACGAGGAGACCGACCTCGAATGAGCACCCCGAACCGCGTGCCCGCTGCCCCGGGGCCACTGCTGCGCATGCGCGACATCCGCAAGGAGTTCCCCGGGGTCCGGGCCCTGGACGGTGTCTCCCTGGACGTGGCCCACGGAAGCGTCCACGCCCTCATGGGCGAGAACGGCGCGGGCAAGTCCACCCTGATGAAGGTGCTCAGCGGCGTGCATCCGGCGGGTTCCTTCACCGGGCTGGTGGAGGTGGACGGTGAGCCCCGCGCCTTCTCCGACGTCGCGGCCAGCGAGCGGGCCGGGATCGCCATCATCCACCAGGAACTCGCCCTCGTCCCGCAGCTGTCCCTCAGTGAGAACGTGCTCCTGGGCCACGAGGAGACCCGGTTCGGCGTCATCGACTGGGGGGCGACCCACGCCCGGGCGCGCGAACTGCTGCTGCGGGTGGGGCTGGACGAGAACCCCGCCACCGCCGTCTCCGCGCTGAGCATCGGCGCCCAGCAGATGGTGGAGATCGCCAAGGCGCTGGCCAAGGACGTGCGGCTGCTGATCCTGGACGAGCCGACCTCGGCGCTCAACGAGGCCGAGAGCGACCGGTTGCTGGACCTGCTCCTTGACCTACGCGAGCAGGGAGTGGCGTGCGTGCTCATCTCGCACAAGCTCGGTGAGGTCATGCGGGTCAGCGACGAGGTCACCATCCTGCGCGACGGCCGCACCGTGGAGACCCTGGCCGTGGAGCGCGACGACCAGGGCAGGCCCTCGATCGACGAGGACCGCGTCATCCGGGGGATGGTCGGTCGGGACCTGGACCAGCGCTACCCCGATCCCGACGGCGAGATCGGGCCGGTCCGCTTCGAGGTGCGCGACTGGACCGTGGACCACCCCACCCAGGCGGGACGGCGGATGGTCGAGGGCGTGGACCTGACCCTCCGAAGCGGCGAGGTCGTGGGGCTGGCCGGGCTCATGGGGGCGGGACGCACCGAGTTCGCGATGAGCCTGTTCGGGCGTTCCTACGGCCGCTACGTCCGGGGCAGCCTGCTCCGTGACGGCGCCGAGCTGCGCGTGAACGACGTCGCCGACGCCATCGCCGCGGGGGTCGCCTACGTGCCGGAGGACCGCAAGTCGCTGGGGTTGGTCCTGGACGACGACATCCGGCACAACACCACCCTGGCCGCCCTGGACCGGGTCTCCACGCGCGGGGTCCTCGACCCGGGGCTGGAGACGGTGGAGGCCCGGAGCATGAGCGAACGCATGCGCGTGCGCAGCCACGGAGTCGACCAGACCGTGCGCACCCTCAGCGGCGGGAACCAGCAGAAGGTCGTGCTGGGCAAGTGGATGTTCACACGACCCGAACTGCTGATCCTGGACGAACCCACCCGTGGCATCGACGTGGGCGCGAAGTACGAGATCTACCTGATCGTGCGCCGACTGGCGGCCGAGGGCGCCTGTGTACTCCTCATCTCCTCCGAGCTGCCGGAGGTCCTCGGCATGAGCGACCGCGTCTACGCCATGTGCGAGGGGCGCGTCACCGGCCAGGTCGCGGCGGCCGACGCCGACCAGGAAACCCTGATGAGACTCATGACCCGAACCGGGGACCCGACGTGAACCACCCGACCCGAACCCCCCTGAGGGGGCTGCTGCGGGGCAACACCCGCCAGTACGGCATGGCCATCGCCCTGGTGGCCGTCATCATCCTGTTCCAGGTCCTCACCGGAGGGCTGCTCCTCACCCCGCTCAACATCACCAACCTGATCATGCAGAACTCCTACATCCTGATCCTGGCGATCGGGATGATGCTGGTGATCATCACCGGTCACATCGACCTGTCGGTCGGTTCGGTGGTGGCCTTCACCGGCGCGATGTCGGCGATCATGCTCACCTCGTGGGGGCTGCCGACACTCGTCGTGGTCCCCATCGCGCTGCTGCTGGGAGCGGCCATCGGCGCCTGGCAGGGCTTCTGGATCGCCTACGTGGGAGTTCCCGCGTTCATCGTCACCCTGGCGGGGATGCTGATCTTCCGGGGCGCCACCCTGGCGGCCCTGGGCGGGGAGTCCATCGCTCCGCTCCCGCAGTCGCTGCGGGTGATCGCCAGCGGGTTCCTGCCCGGGCAGACGGACGGGCTCCACCTGCCCACCCTCGCCCTCGGCGTGGCCGGGGCGGCGGCCATCGTGTGGGTCCAGTGGCGTTCGCGGGCCCGGTCCCTCGCCCGCGACCTGCCGGTGCCTCCCGCGGCGGTGACGGTCGCGAGTTCGGTGGTGGTGTCCGCTGCCATCGTCGCGTTCACCTACGCGCTGGCCGGGCACAACGGTCTGCCGCTCGTGGGTGTGCTGCTGATCGCGCTCATCGGCGGCTACGCGTTCGTGATGCGCTCCACCACCATGGGACGGCGTGTGTACGCCGTGGGCGGCAGTGAGCGGGCCGCCGCGCTGTCGGGGATCCGCACCAAGCGGGTCACGTTCTGGGTGTTCGTGAACATGGGTGTGCTCTCGGCGCTGGCCGGGCTCATCTTCACCGGCCGACTGAACGCGGCCACCCCGGGCGCGGGCACCATGTTCGAGCTGGACGCCATCGCCGCGGCCTTCATCGGTGGCGCTTCCGCGTCCGGTGGTGTGGGCAGCGTGATCGGCGCGGTCATCGGTGCCCTGTTCATGGGCGTGCTCAACAACGGCATGTCGCTGATCGGCCTGGGCGTGGACTGGCAGCAGTTCATCAAGGGGCTGGTCCTGCTGCTCGCGGTGGCCTTCGACATCTACAACAAGAAGCGCGTGGGCGGTTCGGGGCCGATCCTGCCCGGAATGCGCTCACGCGCCGGTGGCGGCGGCCCCACTGGCGGTGGCGAACCCGCACGGGTGTCCGGGGAGAGCTCCCCGGCCTGAGTCGACAGCGCGCGGGTGGCCGCGGACCCGCGATGTGAGGCGGGTCCGCGGCCACGGACGTCCGAGGGCGGTCTCGCTTGACGGCCCCTGCACCCCGGGTGCCCCGTCCCGGCCACCCGGGACGCGGGTCCGCGCTACCGGGACTTCGCGCTGATCACGGTCCGCCCTCCCTGGTGCGCGAAGTTCACCGACGGTCGGCTCCGCACCGGAGTGGCCTGGGTGCCACCGCGAACAGGCCCAGGGCCTTGGTCCCGGAGTCCTCCCGGGGCTCCGGGACCCCGCCCTCGACCGCCGCCCGAGGCCAGCCTTCGGGCATGCGGGGAACGTGATCGGGGCCGCGATCTGTTCGAGGGGGAGGTCGAGCGCCTCCACGAGCGTTTCGGCGTCCACCGCACCGAGCAGGGACCGACGCAGTTCGAGCATGCCCCGGTGTTCTTCCGGGGTGAGACTGCCCCGACCATGAAGGTGGTGGCGTAGGCGCTCGCGAGCGCTCCGTACACGGACTGCTGTTGGATTCCGTAGTCGATGACGGGCAGGTCCTCGCCCCGTCCGTTCGTCGTCAACCGGTGCGGGGAGTACCGGTGGACGATCCCGGCGCTGGCCCGGGTCACCGCGGCCAGCGCGGTGGCTCCGGCTGCGGAAGCCACGGAGAGGCCCTGGCCCCGCCAGGCCGCGCAGTCGCGAGCTTCGTTCAGCGAGCAGGACAGCGTGGGGCAGGCTCACGCGGCTGGCCACACCTACCTGCTGCGCATGCGACGGAACCCGACTAGTCTCCGGCCGGGGCACCCACGCTGTGACGTTCGACGAGGGTCGGGGTGACGATGCGGCGCTCGGCCTGCTGCTCCCCGGAGATTCCGGAGAGCAACAGGCTCAGTGCTTCGGCGGCCACGGTGTCGAAGTCGGGGCGCACGGTGGTCAGGGGCGGGATGAAGTAGCCCGCCTCGGGCACGTCGTCGAACCCCACCACGCTGACGTCCCCCGGGACGGACCGGCCGCGTTCCGACATGGCCCGCAGGATCCCCAGGGCCAGATGGTCGTTGGCGGCGAACACGGCCGTGACCTCGGGCATCCGGGCGAGCATGAGCCCCGCGCGGTAACCCGAGGCGGCGCTCCAGTCGGCCGGACTGACCGGCGGAACCTCCGCGCCCGCCTCCTCCAGGGCTTGTCGCCACCCCCGCTGGCGACCGGCGGCGTCGAACCAGTCCTCGGGGCCTCTGACGTGCCAGACGGTCTCGTGCCCCGCGTCCAACAGGTGCCGGGTGGCCAGCCGGGCCCCGGCCTCCTGGTCGACGGTGACCAATGCGGCCCCGGCGCGTTCGGGGTCACCGTCGATCGCCACCAGGGGGACGTCGGTCGGGACCTCGGTCAGGGCCGCGTCGGCGGCGGCGGTGGGGGCTATCACCACGATTCCCGCTGCCCGCTGTTCGCGGTGGTGTTCCACCGCGGCGGTGATGGAGCCCCGGTCCAGGACCCGGACCCGGCGCACGCTCACCACGAAGCCCTGGGCTGCGGCAGCCAACTCGAAGGCGGCCAGCAGCGATGAAGGTCCGAAGAGAGTGGAGTTCTGCGCCACCACGCCGATGAGCTGGGACTTGCCGGTCGCCAGTGTGCGGGCCGCGCGGTTGGGCCGGTAGCCGAGCTGTTCGATGGCGGCTCGCACTCGCAGCCTGGTCTGTTCGCGCACGTTGGGGTGCCCGTTGAGGACGCGGGAGACGGTCTGGTGGGACACCCCCGCGAGCCGGGCGACGTCCGTCATCGCGGGGTCGCGGTTCGTCCGGGTGGATGAGGAGGTGTGGTCCACCCGTGACTCCTTGGCTGGCTGTGTGATCCGGGAATCCCTGTGGTGCGGTTGAGTTGGCGCTAACATATCCCACTCGCCCGAAAGGTTCAATGTTCACGGGTCTGCCGGGAGCTCCCTTCACTCCGCCTTGTTAGCGCTCACGCGCAGAAGCGAGAGCGCGGTGGGCGCACTGTCCCTCCCTCCTCGACCCCTCGGCGGGCAAGCCTCTCAGTGGGCTCGCGTGCCGTCGACGATCGTCCGAGCGCTCGCGTGCAGGCTCTCGGCGCCGACCCCGTCGAGCACCTGGGTCGAGATCCCGAGGACGAACGAGTGCACCACCAGCGCCGCGGAACCGGCATCGAGGTCCGCGCGCAACGCTTCGACCGTGATCCCCCGACGGAGGCAGTCCTCGATCCGGGCACGGTCGTCCGCCCGACGGGCCGCGACGATCCGCCTGGCGTCGACGTCATCGTCGCCGGTCGCCCCGACCGTCGCCGAGTTCGCCACGAGACAACCACGCGGATGCGAGGGGTCGGACTGGATGTAGATCGTGTCGAACAGCATGCAGGTCAACGCCGTGATTGGACCGAGCGTGGGGTCGCCGACGATCTCGCTCACCCGTCCGGGACCCGCGACGTGGTGCGCGAGGGCGCGCTCGAAGAGTGCCTTCTTCGAACCGAACGCCCCGTAGAGGCTGGCCGACGACAGATGCTCTGCGGCTGGGCATTCGGAGGGTCGGCGACCCAGGCGCAGACAGCCATCGGCAACGCGGCGGGCGAGAGCGCCGACATCGCGAACGCCATGCTCACAACGGCGTTCAACCTGGTCATCTTCGGTGGCGCGGCCGTCAGACGCCTTCCTCATCGACGGCAGCGGCCCCGCCGCTCCCCCACGGCCATGATCGCGCTCTCCGCCGTCGCAGTCTTGGCCGTCGCGTCCAGCCGCAGACCGGTCTTCCCCAAGTAACGGCACCACAGGTGAGGGCTCGCGTGCGCGGACTCTCACCTGCGGGGCGGTGCTTCGCCAACGGAACAACCAGAACCGGGACAGGTTCATCACCGCGCCCGCGGGGCACCATTCCATCAAGGTGACCGAGTGCGTACGACCGGTTCCCACCCCTGCCCCGTGGACCCCACGAGTAGCCCAGCCCCCGCAGCCACCACAGCCCCGACCGCCGACCGGTCGGTGTCCGCCATGTCCAGGAGGAGGCCCTCCGTGGCCCGACCCAGCAAGTACGTATCCCGGTTCGACCTGGGGTGGGGAACGTCCCCAGCAGCGTCCGCCGATCCCCGGTCCGGTCTGGTCGTCCACTACGACAGCAGCAACCAGAACCTCGCCGATAAGGACCACTCCGCCTGTCTCACCTACTGGCGCAACACCCGCGCATTCCACACCGGCCCCTCCCGTGGCTGGGTGGACATCGGCTACAGCTGGCTGGCCTGTGCCCACGGCTACGTCATCGACGGGCGCGGCCCCCGGCGTGAGCAGGCCGCACAGCCCGGCGGGAACCGGACGCACTACAGCGTGACGTTGGCGACCGGCCCCACCGACACCATCACGGACGCCCAGATCAACGCGGTCCGCGAGCTGCGCCAGTGGCTCGTGGACGACTACACCAACGCGGGCACCGTGCTCGGGCACCGCGACTTCATCGCCACCTCGTGCCCCGGTGACCGGGCGTACTCCATGGTGCGCGACGGCACGTTCACCCAGGCCCCCGGGCCGATCACAGGAGGAGAAGGTTCGTTGCTCGGACTCAAGGAAGGCGACGGCCTGCTGCCCGGCGCCCCGGTCGAAGGTGTGAAAGCTGTTCAGCGACTGATCGTGGCCGCCGGGTTCGGTTCCACCCTCGCCCCCGACGGAGTCGACGGCCGGTGGGGCCCAGCCACCTCGGAGGGTCTCCTCCAGGCACGCCAGTACGTCGGTTCGGGCGTCACCTCGATCAGGAGCATGACCGGCGAGTCCTACGCACAACTGATCCGGGCGTGCGCACGTCGGGAGGCGGAGCGCGCCGTCGGTGCCCTGGACGTCCCGGTCGACAGCGGCGACGGGCGCTGATCCCGCACCGGAGACCGTGACGGTCACTGCCCTGGAGCCATCCACGAAGAGCCGGGGTTCAGGCGCAGACCCCCAGACGGAGGTCTGCGCCCCTGTGCCCGCAGGACTCACCCTGCTGTGGCAGCCTCTTGCTCCTAGAGGCCCATCCCCGCGTGCGCGGGGCTCACCGAAGCATCTCCAGGAGCGGTGTCCACGTGTTCGGTCCATCCCCGCGTGCGCGGGGCTCACGTAATCGTGGCCGCCCACCCGGTGCTTTCCACCGGTCCATCCCCGCGTGCGCGGGGCTCACGCTTAATGACCTGCGACGACGCGGGCCGTTATCTCCGCTTGACCTTCACAGCCGCACATCTTGTCCACATGATGTCAGAGGCCGGGGCCCTGAGACCCTCAGTCCCTAGCCCCAAACCCCGGCCCCACACCATCAACTCTTCTGCGGCAGGCTCCTGCTGCGACCCCGGAACTCCGCGACGACTTCCTCACCCCGACGGACCGTGACGTCGTAGACGCCACTGCGCCCGAACCGAACCCTCTCCTCGGCGGTCGCCACCAGCAGGTCCCCCTCCTTGGTGGGGGCCACGAAGGTCACGTCCGCGCCCGAAGCCACCGTGACGTCGCCGCCGTCCAGGTTGCACGCGCAGGCGAAGGCGGTGTCGGCGAGCGCGAACACGAACCCGCCGTGGGTGATGTCGTAGCCGTTGAGCATCAGGGGCCCCACGACCATCTCCACCACCGCGTACCCGTCGCGGGCCTCGACCAGCCGCATCCCCAGTCCCTTGGAGGCCCGGTCGGCTTCGAACATCCGCCACGCGGTCTCGTTGCGTCCCTCGGACGCGGCACCGCTCACGAGTCGAAGTCCACGGTGACGGTGTCGGTCTGCGGCAGCGACTGGCACGCCAGCGCGTACCCGGCCTCGACCTCGGCGGGGGTGAGCGCGTAGTTGCGGCGCATCTTCACCTCACCGTCACAGACCTTGACCCGGCAGGTCCCGCACACCCCGCCCTTGCAGGCGAACGGCAGGTCGGGACGGTAGCGCTGCGCGGAGTCCAGCACGGGAACACCCTGGGGCAGTGTCAGCGTGGTCGTGCGGCCGTCCAGAACGACGGTGACCTCGCTGGCCGGACCCTCGACCTCGGGCTCCTCGTGGCGCGCCTGGGGCGGCGGCTCCGCCCCCTCGACGAAGAACAGCTCCTGGTGGACCCTCTCCCCGTCCACACCGTGTCGGGTGAGGACCTCCTGCGCGTCGGTGACCATGCCGTAGGGCCCGCACAGCCACCAGTGGTCGACCGCGTCGGCGGCGATGATGGTGGACAGCAGCGCATCCAGCTTCGCGCCGTCCAGTCGGCCGGTGAACAGCTCGGACTCGCGGGGCTCGCGGGAGAGCACGTGGACCAGTTCGATGCGGGGCCCGAACGAGTCCTTGAGGTCGGCGATCTCGTCGGCGAACATCACCGTGTCGCTGCGGCGGTTCCCGTACAGGAGGGTGACGTGCGAGTCCGTGCGGCGCAGCAGGGACGCCGCCATGGACAGGACCGGCGTGATCCCCGAACCGGCGGCCACGAGCACGTGGCGCGCGGCCTGGGTGAGGTCGGGGCTGAACCGGCCGGTGGGCACGCCCACCTCGATCTCGAAGCCCGGCTCGACCTCCCGGACCAGCCAGCTGGAGAACAGTCCTCCGGCGACCAGGCGCACACCCACGCGGGGCGCCTCCCCCACGGCGGAGCAGATGGAGTAGCTGCGCCGCTCCTCCACGCCGTCGACCTCACGGCGCAGGGTCAGCGACTGGCCGGGCGCGAAGGCGAACTCCTCGGCCAGGTGGTCGGGGACGTCGAAGGTGACCGCGACGGCGTCGTCGCACAGGCGCTCGACGGCGGCCACGCGCAGCCGGTGGAACGCGGCGCGGCCGCGCACCGGGGCCCCGGCGGTCTCGGTGACGGGTGTGGACACGGTCAGATCTCCTTGACGTGCTCGAACGGTTCGAGGCAGGACCGGCAGCGGTGCAAAGACTTGCAGGAGGTGGCGCCGAACCGGGACAGTTCCTCGGTGTCGGCCGCGCCGCACAGCGGGCAGCGCGGCACGGTGCGGGTGGGCATCAGGGTGAGGGGAACGGGCCCCGCCTGCCGCTTGGGCGCCCCGCCGGGGGGTGAGATGCCGTGCTCGGTGAGCTTGCGTCGGCCCTCGTCGGTGATCCAGTCGGAGGTCCAGGCCGGGGAGAGCGCGGTGCGCACCTCGACCCGGTCGAACCCGGCGGCGCGAACGGCGCGGTCCACGTCCACCCGCATCTCCGCCATCGCGGGGCACCCGGAGTAGGTGGGCGTGATCCACACGGCGGCGGTGCCGTCCTCCTCCACGGTGACCTCGCGCAGGATGCCGAGGTCGGCGAGGGTGAGCATGGGCAGTTCGGGGTCGGTGACCGCGGCGGCCGCCTCCCAGAGGAGCCGCCGGGTGTCCGTGGTGGTTACCATGTCGCCTCCGGGTGCTCCCGGGCCACGCTCTGGAGCTCCTCCAGCAGCGGGGCGAGGTGTTCGGAGTGCTCGCCGTCGCGTCCGGCGACCACCGGTCGGGGGAAGGCTTCGGGCGCGGGCAGTGTGGCGGCGGTCAGCACCCGAGTGAGGACGTCGTGGACCTCGTCGCGCACGGAGGCCGGGTCCACGGCCACACCCTGGGCGGCCAGCGCCGCTTCGAGGGGGTGGGTGGCGAGGAGTTCGCCGGTGAGCGGCCACACGTCGGCGATCGCCGCGGCCATGCGTTCGTGGGAGTAGGGAGTCCCGTCGCCCAGGCGCAGGGTCCAGGCCACGGCGTACTCGCGGTGGTAGGCCAGCTCGTTCACGCCCTTGGCGGCGATCGCGGCCACCACCGGGTCGGCACTGTCGGCGAGCCGGGTGAACAGGGCCAGCCGCCAGGAGGACAGGACGAGCAGCGTGGCGACGGCGTGGGCGAAGTCGCCGCGCGGGGCCTCGGTGAGGCGCACGTTGCGGAACTGCGCGGGGTCCCGGTGGTAGGCGAAGGCGTCCTCGTCACGGCCGGTGCCGTCGGCCTGTCCGGCGCGGGCCAGCAGGAGCCGGGCCTGGCCGAGCAGGTCCAGGGCGATGTTGGCCAGGGCCACCTCCTCCTCCAGTTCGGGGGCGTCGGTCACCCACTGGACCAGGCGCTGCGACTGGACGAGCGCGTCGTCGCCGAGCATCTGGCAGTAGACCGCCAGGTCCGCACCGTCGACCCCGGCGGGCAGGGTGGTGTCCACGCCCGCGAGCGCCTCGGTGAAGCCGGTCCCGAAGGCCCAGCGGGCGTCGCCGTCGTGCTCCTCGGTGAGTCCGGTGAAAATGTTCTCGCCACTCATGCTTGTCCTTGAAGAGTCGTGCCGACCGTGGTCCCCCTAGATGTGCGGGACGTCCTCGGGGATGGGGTAGAAGGTCGGGTGGCGGTAGACCTTGTCACCGCTGGGCTCGAAGTAGGGGTCCTTCTCGTCCGGGCTGGAGGCCGTGACGTCCTCGGCGAGCACCACCCAGATGCTCACCCCCTCGTTGCGGCGGGTGTAGAGGTTGCGGGCGTTGTGCAGCGCCATGGTCGCGTCGGGGGCGTGCAGCGATCCCACGTGCACGTGGTTGAGGCCGCGCTTGCCGCGGACGAACACCTCGTAGAGGGGCCACTCGGGGCGGGCCGGGGCGGCGTCGTCGTTCCTGCTCATACCGTGGCCTCCTGCTGCTTCCTGGCGTAGGCGGTGGCGGCCTCGCGGACCCACGCGCCCTTCTCGTGCGCGGCGCGCCTGCGGGAGACGCGTTCGGCGTTCTTGGGTCCGTCGCCCTTGATGACCCGCTTGAGCTCGTCCCAGTCCGGGGTGCCGAAGTCGTGCTGGCCGCGTTCGGGGTTCCAGACCAGCTCGGGGTCGGGCAGGGTGACGCCCAGCTTCTCGGCCTGGGGGACGGTCATGTCGACGAACCGCTGGCGCAGGTCGTCGTTGGTGTCGATCTTGATGCCCCAGGTCATGGACTGCCGCGTGTTGGGCGAGTCGGCGTCGGGCGGGCCGAACATCATCAGGGACGGCCACCACCAGCGGTCGACGGCGTCCTGGACCATCCGGCGCTGGCCCTCGGTGCCCTCCATCATGCGCATGAGGAGTTCGTAGCCCTGCCGCTGGTGGAAGGACTCCTCCTTGCAGATGCGCACCATGGCGCGGGCGTAGGGGCCGAAGGAGGTGCGGCAGAGCGGGACCTGGTTGCAGATCGCGGCGCCGTCCACCAGCCAGCCGATCACGCCCACGTCGGCGTAGCTCAGCGAGGGGTAGTTGAAGATCGAGGAGTACTTCTGGCGGCCCTCGATGAGCCGCTCGGTGAGGTCGTTGCGGTCGACTCCGAGGGTCTCGGCGGCCGCGTACAGGTACAGGCCGTGCCCGGCCTCGTCCTGGACCTTGGCCAGCAGGATGGCCTTGCGGCGCAGGCTGGGCGCGGAGGCGATCCAGTCGCCCTCGGGCTGCATGCCGATGATCTCGGAGTGGGCGTGCTGGGAGACCTGGCGGACGAGGGTCCTCCGGTAGGCCTCGGGCATCCAGTCACGCGGTTCGACGCGCTGGTTGGCGGCGATGCGGGCGTCGAACTCCGCCTGGAGTGCCTCGTCCGCGCCGGGGGGCGCTTCCTGGGCCGTGGTCGGCATTGATCAATCCCCATTCATAACCGAACGTTCGGTCAGTAATTAGTATCCCCGGGTTCGGGGGTCCGACGCAAGTCCCCGGACCCCCGAATCGGGGCTGGTCACCCTGTTTTCGCAGGCCCTCGCCCCGACGCGGCACGTGTTCCGGCGCCGGACGGCGGAACCGGACCCGGACCCGTTACTGGCCGGTGAACGTGGGCTTCTGCTTGTTCAGGAAGGACGAGACCGCACCGACGTGGTCGGCGGTCACCCCGAGCTGGTTCTGGAGGTCAGCCTCCTCCTCCAGCAGTTCGGCCAGGTCGCTCTGACCGTCCGCGGCCGAGCGCACCTCGCGCTTGGCCGCCACGAACGCCGCCGTGGGCCCCGAGGCCAGCTGCACGGCGACCTCGCGGGCGCGGGACTCCCAGTCCTCGTCGGCCACGACCTCGGTGACCAGGCCCAGCTCCTGGGCGCGCTCGGCACCGAACACCGTGCCCAGCAGCATCAGTTCCATCGCACGCGCCTGGCCCAGCGAGCGGACCAACCGGAGGGCGAGACCGGAGTCCGAGGCCAGGCCGATCCCGGTGAACGCGGTCCCGAACTTGGCCCTGCCCGCCGCCACGCGCACGTCACCGGCGAGGGCGAACCCCAGCCCGGCCCCCACGCAGGCACCGCTGATCCCGACCACCACGGGCACCTGGATGCTCTCCAGCGCCAGCACGATCCGGTTGTAGTGCTCGCGCACCGTGGTCAGCGCCTGGTCGGGGGTCTCCTCCAGGATCCGCGCGTGCTCGGCCAGGTCCTGGCCCAGGCAGAACGCCCGGTCCGCCCCCAGGAACAGCACCGCCCGCGCGGTGGTGGACTCCGCCGCACGGGTCACCGCCTCCAGCAGCTCCTCCTTGGCCCGCCGGGTCAGCCCCGGACGGTGCAGCCTGATGGTGGCGAGCCCGTCGACCTCGCCGAACTCCGCGGCCCTGTCCTCACTCACGCCTTGTCTCCCTTGTCCCAGAGATGGAATCCCTCGCCGCTCTTGCGGCCGAGCCTGCCCTCGGCGACCTTACGGCGCAGGAGCTCGGGGGGCGAGAACCGGTCCCCCAGTTCGCTCGCCAGGTACTCGGCGATGGCCAGGCGCACGTCGAGTCCGACCAGGTCGGTGAGCTTGAGCGGGCCCATGGGGTGGCGGTAGCCGAGCTCCATGGCGGTGTCGATGTCGGCGGGCGAGGCCACACCCTCCTCGACCATCCGGATGGCCTCCAGGCCCAGCATCACGCCGAGGCGGCTGGTGGCAAACCCGGGGGCGTCCCGGACCACGATCTCCGTCTTGCCGAGGGCGCTGACCCAGCCGCGCACCGTCTCCAGGACTGCGGGGTCGGTCTCGGGCGCGGTCACGATCTCCACGAGCTTGGAGGCGGGGACCGGGTTGAAGAAGTGCGTGCCCAGGAACCGGCCGGGCCGCTTGAGCGCGGCGGCCAACTCGGTCACCGACAGCGAGCTGGTGTTGGAGGCCAGCACGGTGTCCTCGCCGACGGCGGCCTCAGCCGCGGTGAGCACGGCGATCTTGAGCGCGGGCTTCTCCGGGACCGCCTCGACGACCAGCCCCGTGTCGTCCGGGAGGTCCGAGGCGTCGGTGACGGTGCTCACGCGGGCCATGTAGGCGGCGGGCTCGGCGTCGATCTTGCCGCGTTCACGGGCCTTGTCCAGCCCGGCGGAGACCCGCCCCAGCCCGGCCTCGGCCGCCTCGGCGGTGGCCTCGACCAGCACCACGCGCGCCCCGGCCACGAGGAACTGCTGGACGATACCGGCGCCCATGGTGCCGCCGCCGATGACGGCGACGGTGTCGGGCACGCCCTGCGGGGTGATCTCACTCAACGCTTCTTCCTCTCCAGGAAACGGGTCATGCGGTCGTGCTTGTCGGCGCTCTCGAACAGCACCGCCTGCGTGAGGTCGTCGGCCAGGGGGTGCACGCCCTCGGCGTCCAGTACCAGCTTGGTCATCCGCAGCGCCGTGGCCGAGGAGGCCGCCATCCGGTCGACCAGGGCGTGCGCGCGCTCGCGCAGTTCCTCGGAGGGGACGATCTCGGCGACCAGGCCGTGGCGCAGCGCCGCCTCGGCGTCCAGACGGAACCCGCCCAGCAGCACCTGCTTGGCCACCGAGGCACCGACGAGCTCCTTCAGACGCCAGCAGGCACCCGCTCCGGCGATGATGCCCAGGCCCGGCTCCGGCTGGGCGAACACGGCGGTGGGGGTGGCGATCCGGATGTCGCAGGCGTAGGACAGCTCGGCGCCGCCGCCCAGGGCGAACCCGTCGACCGCCGCCACGGTGGGGGCCTGGAGCCGGTGCAGGCGTTCGAACAGGCGGCTGTTGATCCCGGCCAGGGCCTCCTCACGGCCGCGTTCGCGCAGTTCGGAGATGTCGGCGCCGCCCGCGAACACGGTGCCGTGGCCGGTCAGGAGCAGCGGGCGGGGTTCGGCCTCGATCCGGGCGCACACCTCGTGCAGTTCCGCGATCATCCGGCCGTTGATGGCGTTGCGGGCCTCGGGGCGGTGCAGCTCGACCACCACGCGGTCCTCGCGCCAGTCGACGCGCAGGGTCTCGAAGTCCATGGGCCGGCCGTTCTCGTTCGGGGACTGGGGGCTGCCGGTCCGCGCGCCGCCATCGCGTGCGGGGCCGGACCGGTCGGGGTTCGGGGTCACGGGCGCTCCACCAGCAGCGCGGTCCCCTGCCCCACGCCCACGCACAGGGTGGCCAGGCCGCGCCGGGCGTCCTCACGCTCCATGCGGTTCATGAGCGTGACCACCAGGCGGGCGCCGGAGGAGCCGAGCGGATGGCCGAGGGCGATCGCGCCGCCGTCGGCGTTCACCCGGGACTCGTCGAGGTCCAGCTGGCGCATCACACCGAGGGACTGGGCGGCGAAGGCCTCGTTGAGCTCGACCGCGCCGACCTCGTCGAGCGCCCATCCGGCCCGGCCCAGGACCTTGCGCGTGGCCGGAACCGGACCGAGCCCCATGACCTGCGGGTCCACCCCGGCCGAGGCGGAGGCGACCACGCGGGCCCGCGGGGTCAGGCCGTACCGGCGCACGGCCTCGGCGCTGGCCAGGACCAGCGCGGAGGCGCCGTCGGAGAGCGAGGAGGAGTTGCCCGCGGTGACGATGCCGCCCTGTCGGAAGACCGGGCGGAGCTTGGCCAGGCTCTCCATGGTGGAGCCGGGGCGGGGCCCCTCGTCCTCGGTGACCTCGTGGGTCTGACCCTTGCGGCCGTGCACGGTGACGGGGACGATCTCGTCCGCGAACCGGCCCGCCTGGGCGGCTGACAGGGCCCGCTCGTGGCTGCGCAGGGCGAAGGCGTCGCACTCCTCGCGGGTGAGGCCCTCCAGTGTGGCGACCTCCTCGGCGGTCTCCCCCATCGACAGCGTGTAGCGCAGGTCGTCGGGGGTGGCGTCCGGTGCGACCTCGGCGTCGGCGGCCGCGAAGCGGGGGTTGGTGAAGCGCCAGCCCAGGGAGGTGTCGGCGACCTCGCCCGGCTTGGCCCAGGGGGTGCCGGGCTTGGCCATCACCCAGGGGGCGCGGGTCATCGACTCCACGCCGCCAGCGACCACGAGGTCGGCCTCGCCCGCACGGATCGCCTGCGCGGCCGAGGCGACGGCGGTCAGCCCGCTGGCGCACAGCCGGTTGACCGTGTAGCCGGGGACCGTGGAGGGCAGTCCGGCCAGCAGGACCGCCATCCGGGCGACGTTGCGATTGTCCTCACCGGCCTGGTTGGCGGCACCGAGGATCACCTCGTCCACGTCCTCGCCCGGGACTCCGGCACGGCGGACCGCCTCGGCCACCACCCGGGCGGCGAGGTCGTCGGGGCGGACGGCCGCGAGGGCGCCCCCGTAACGGCCCTGGGGGGTGCGCACCCCGTCGACCACGTAGACGTCGCTCACGAACGGCCTCCCTTGTTGACTGCGGTGGCGTGTGCCACCGTCCTGTGTGAACTCTTCAACACGTCTCCTTGACACGGCCACGCGGAGACTGAATAAATGCATTAGTAACCGAACGTTCGGTCAGTAAGCAAGTCGGCCCCCTCCACGGACCGACGAAGACCCACCTCAGCGCGGTTGGACCGCCAGAAAGTGTGCCGCGGCTTCGCACAGCGGGCCCCGCCCCCTCCTTAGGGACGGCCGACCGAGCCCGGCCCGGCGGAAACACCGTGCACAGTACCCGGAGAGGCCCATGGCAAGCCAGGACACCACCACGCAGTCGGCCGGCACCGCCCTCCAGAAGCGCCTCGGGCGGGCCCCGGCGCCCGAGTCACTGGACGCCGCCGAGCGCATGAGTGTCGACGAACTGCGCTCCCTCCAGTTCGAGCGCCTGCGCTGGACCCTGGAGCACGCCTACACGAACGTGCCCCTGTACCGGCGCAAGTTCGACGAGGCCGGGGTACGCCCCGAGGACCTCAGGTCGCTGGAGGACATCGCCCTCTTCCCGCACACCACCAAGGCCGACCTGCGCGACAACTACCCGTTCGGGATGTTCGCGGTGCCACAAGAGCAGGTCAGCCGCATCCACGCCTCCAGCGGCACCACCGGCAAGCCCACCGTGGTCGGATACACGCGCGAGGACATCGACACCTGGGCCACCGTCGTGGCGCGCTCGATCCGCGCCGCCGGCGGACGCCCCGGCCACAAGGTCCACGTCTCCTACGGCTACGGCCTGTTCACCGGCGGGCTCGGCGCCCACTACGGCGCGGAGAAGCTGGGCTGCACCGTCATCCCCGCGTCCGGCGGCCAGACCGCCAAGCAGGTCCAGCTGATCCAGGACTTCCGGCCCGAGATCATCATGATCACGCCGAGCTACATGCTGACCCTGCTCGACGAGTTCGAGCGCCAGGGCATCGACCCGCGCACGACCTCGCTCAAGGTGGGGATCTTCGGCGCCGAGCCGTGGACCGAGCGGATGCGCCTGGAGATCGAGGAGCGCTTCGACATCAACGCCGTGGACATCTACGGGCTCTCCGAGGTGATGGGCCCGGGCGTGGCCAACGAGTGCGTGGAGACCAAGGACGGCCTGCACGTGTGGGAGGACCACTTCTTCCCCGAGGTGCTCGACCCCGTCACCCAGGACGTGCTGCCGGACGGGGAGAACGGTGAGCTGGTCTTCACCTCGCTCACCAAGCAGGCCATGCCGATCATCCGCTACCGCACACGCGACCTGACCACCCTGCGCCCGGGCACAGCCCGCCCGATGCGGCGCATGGACAAGATCACCGGCCGCAGCGACGACATGATCATCCTGCGCGGGGTCAACGTCTTCCCGACCCAGATCGAGGAGATCGTGCTGGGTCTGGACGGACTCGCCCCGCACTTCCAGTTGGTGCTCACCAAGGAGGGTCGCCTGGACCGCATGTCCGTGCGCGTCGAGGCCGCACCGGACTGCACCACCGACCGGCGCACCACCCTGAGCAGGGAGATCACCGCGACGATCAAGGACCGCGTCGGCGTGAGCGTCACCGTGGACGTGGTCGACCCCGAGCAGATCGAGCGTTCGGTGGGCAAGTTCCGCCGCATCATCGACCAGCGCCCGCGGGAGTAGCGGCCTCGCCCCGCGCCGGACTCCCGGCGCGGGGCTCCAGGCGCGGGGCTCCAAGCGCGGGGGCGCAGGACCTCGCAGAGCCAGGAGCGGCGGCGAGCCGGACCCCTCGGGAATGGCCGCCGTTCCCGTGCGGGTGCCAGGTCACGACGCCACGGCCCAGCTCGCAGGCCCCTCCCCACCGTCCGCGCGCGGATACCGGACACGACGCCACGGCGGACCGGCTCGCAGGCCCCTCCCCG
>NZ_ANAE01000096.1 GCF_000341265.1 Nocardiopsis prasina DSM 43845
ACAGGACACCGGCCGGGAAGCTCCGTCGGGCACCCGGAGCAGCAGTGCTGCGGGCGCCCCCAGCACCCCCAGCACCCCCAGCACCCCCAGCTGATGCCGCGCCGCTCGATGAGGTCCCGTGCCCGGCGACTTACAGGGTGGCGGCGGAGCGGTAGTCCCGGGGACTGGTCCCCAGCAGACGCGCGAACACCGCAGAGAACGCCGCCGGGCTGTCGTATCCGAGGTCCGAGGCGACCCGCGCGACCGCCTCTCCCCGAGCCAGCTCGGGCAGGGAACGCAGCACACAGGCCCGCTGCCGCCATCGCGCGAACCCCATCCCGGTCTCCGCCCGGAACAGCCGGTTCACCGTGCGCTCACTCACGTGCAGTCGTCCCGCCCACCGGGCCAGCGGATCGTGGACGCGGGGAGCCTCCAGGAACTCCTCGCACAGGGCGCGCAGTCCCTCGTGGCGCGGCAGGGGCAGGTCCAACGGCAGCGGCGCCAGCCCCCGGAGCTCGTGGAGGAGGAGTTCGACCAGGGCGGCGTCCCGGCCATGGCGTTCGTGGCGGGGCTCGATGTCCACCGCCGCCAACAACAGCTCGCGCAGCAGCGCGGACACCTCCACCACCTGACACCGGGCGGGGAACCACGGCACCGCCGACGGTTCCACGTACAGGCTGCGGGTGCTGACCCCTTCCATCGTCACTTCGTGGTCGGTTCCGGCGGGCACGAGCACCGCCCGCTGCGGCGGCACGGTCCACGCGCCGTCGTCGGTCACCACCCGCATCACCCCGGTGGCGCCGTACAGGAACTGGGCACGCCGGTGCCGGTGCCGGGCCAGCAGGAATCCGGGCGGGTAGTCGGTACCGATGGCCAGCACCGGCCGGTCGATGTGGTCGACTTCGGACACGGGGACGTTGCGCACGGACCGACGCTACCGTGTCTGTTACACGATCATTCATGTCCTTTCATCGAATGCACGCCAGCCCCACATCTCCCTACCGTGGTGCGGGTGCTCTCCTCGATCCTCGTTCTCCTGGCCCTGGGCTGTCTGACCGGCGTCACCACGGTCGTGTTCGGCTTCGGCGGCGGCTTCGTGACCGTTCCGGTCGTGTACGCCGTCACCCTGGCCCGCGCCGAACCGGGCGTCGACGCCATGGCGGTCGCCGTGGCCACCTCCACGGCGGTCATGGTGGTCAACTCCCTGAGCGCCACCTGGGCCCAGTACCGTGCCGGACGCCTGCGCCGCGAACACCTGTGGCCCCTGGCCGTCCCCATCGGAATCGGCTCGGCCATCGGGGCGCTGGCCGCCACGATGGCGGGCGGCGCGGTCCAACACGCCCTGTTCGTGGTCTACCTGGCCGTGACCATCGCCGACAGCGTGCTGCGCAGGGGGTTTCTCTCACCGTCACCGGGCACCACGCCACGGGTCCCACGCCCGGGAGTCACCCGGTCGGTGGGGCTGGGTATCGGCGCCGTCACCGGCTTCCTGGGGGTGGGCGGCAGCGTCATGACCGTTCCCCTGCTGCGCCGACGCGGGCTGCCCATGGGTGAGGCCACCGCGATGGCCAACCCGCTCACGGTGCCGGTCGCGCTCGCCGGGACGCTGGTCTACGCGCTGTGGGGAACCGGCGGCGCCGGAGCCGACCAGGGGCACCTGGGTTCGGTGGACCTGGTGGCCGGGGCCCTGTTGCTGGCCGGGTCGCTGCCCACCATCGCGCTGGTCCGCCGCCTCGTCGGCCGGATCCCCGACCGCGCACACGCGGTGTCCTACGTGATCCTGCTCGCCGTGGTGCTGGTCGTGTTCCTGGTGCTGTAGAGGAGCACCGCGTTCGCGATACCTGTGGCAGGAGTCAGCGCCGTGGGCAGGTGCGACAGGTTCACCCCCGAACACCATGCCCGTCGCGGACTGGCTGGCCCCGCACCGCGTGGACGCTGCCCGCTGGGGCGGGAGCGTCGGCTCTGCGGGGATTCGGGGAGCGCTCTCCCGCTCAAGAGCGGGAAGGCCCCACCCGCACTTGCTACGACGGCGCCCCATGCAACGGGGTCGCGAGTACATACGTGCGCCACCCCTGGAAAGCGGGGGCGCTCCCCCGCCCGAGTACATGAAGGCGCTCCCGGGGCGTGGCGCGCGGCCGCGCCGAGACCGCCGCGCAGGTGGGCGGCGGCGAAGCGCGGCACGTCCCCGGCGCTGGCCAGGACGGTGCCGGCCGGGCCCATGGATCGGGGTATCCCCCACACAAGAGCGATCTCCGGGTCGGGTAGTCCCCGCACGTGGCCGACCGCCGCACCGTGCAGCCATGGCCTCCTCCGGCAGGGTGCAGGCACGGGTCATCCCAAGGGGGCGAAGGGTGCCGCCCTCCGCGCCGGGGCCGACCCGCAGGGGTCGAGCTGGGCCCCCGACCGCGTGGCGTTCACAGAGGGCGGCCAGCCGCACGCGCCAGTGGTCGGTATCGATCGGTGCGCGCGGCTGACTGGCCACGGGCCCCTCGGGGGTGAGGCTGGGTCGGATGACGGGGCGGCCGGGGCGGTCAGGCCTTGCGGGCCACGCCGCCGTACTCGGCCACCGGGCGCAGCGTGCCCACCTCGGTCGGCCCCGGCCGCCACAGCGAGCAGGACACCACGCCCGGCTCCAGCAGCTCCAGGCCGTCGAAGAGCCCCGTGATCTCCGCCGCCGTACGGATGGTGATCTTGGGGGTGCCCTTCTCGTTCCACGCGGCGGCCACCTGGTGGGCGCGCTCGTGGTCGATGTCGTCGGTGGGATGGGAGACCACCAGGTAGCTGCCCGGGGCGAGCGCGTCCAGCAGCCGGTCCATGATCGAGCGCACCTCGGCGTCGTCGGCCACGAAGTTCACGACGCCCAGCAGCATCAGGGCCACCGGCTGGTCGAGGTCCAGGGTCTTGGCGGCCGTGGCCAGGATGGCGTCCGGGTCGCGCAGGTCGGCGTCAACGTAGTCGGTCACACCCTGGTCGGTGCCGGTGAGCAACGCACGGGCGTGGGTGAGCACCAGCGGGTCGTTGTCCACGTAGACCACACGGGCGTCGGGCGCGATCGACTGCGCGACCTCGTGGGTGTTGTTGTGGGTGGGCAGTCCGGTGCCGACGTCCAGGAACTGCCGGATTCCTTCCTCCTGCGCCAGGTAGGTGACGGTGCGGACGAGGAAGGCGCGGTCGGCGATCGCGTTGTCGACGATCTCCGGAAAGAAGGAACGGATCTGTTCGCCCATCTCCCGGTCGACGGGGTAGTTGTCCTTGCCGCCCAGCCAGTAGTTCCAGATCCTGGCGTTGTGCGGGACGGTGGTGTCGATCCTGGATTCGGTGTTCTCGGGGGGCACGGGTCCTGCTCTCCACTGCCGGGCCCGGCGGTTGCCGGGCGGGGTACGGGACCAGCTAAACGGACGCGGGGCATGCCCGGCAAGAACCATAGGCCCTGGTTTGTAAGGAAATAAGAGTTTTGTTGTCACCGGTCGCCTCACGCGCCCTCTGAGGCGGTCTCGTACGAGTGACGGCCCCCGAAATCCGTTCGTGGTGCCCGCCGCGGCCCCGATAGGTTGCGACCACGATCCACCGAACCGGGAGGCTCAGGTGAAGCACTCCAGTGAGGAGTTCGCCCGTATCGCCGCGCAGGGCACCGTCCTGCGCTGTCAGGTCGGCTCCGTCGTCCACGGACTCAACCTCGACGGCCAGAACGACCGCGACGAGATGGGCATCTGCGTCGAGCCGCCCGAGTACGTGATCGGCCTGCGCGCCTTCGAGCAGTACATCCTCCGCGACCAGGGCGAACACGTCCGGTCCGGCCCCGGCGACCTCGACCTGACCGTCTACTCACTGCGCAAGTGGACCCGCCTGGCCCTGGAGGGCAACCCCACCGTCCTGCTGCCGCTCTTCGTCCCCGAGGACGAGATCACCACCCTCACGCCCGTCGGCGTCGACCTACGGGTCAACGCCCACCGTTTCCTGTCCCGCCGTGCGGGAGAGCGTTTCCTCGGCTACCTGCGTGCCCAGCGGGACCGTATGGCGGGCACCAGGGGCGGCAGGCACACCAACCGCCCCGAGCTGGTGGAACGGCACGGTTTCGACACGAAGTACGCCTACCACATGGTCCGGCTGGGCCTCCAGGGCGTCGAGTTGATGGAGACCGGCGACATCACCCTGCCCATGCCCGAACCCGACCGGGGCTGGCTGCTGGCCCTACGCCGGGGAGAGCGCTCCCGCGACGAGGCCCTGGAGCGGGCGGGGGAACTGGAGCGCCGTCTGGAGGAGCTGTGCCGGACCTCCCACCTGCCCGAAGGACCTGACTCCGAATGGGCCGACCGCTGGCTGGTCGGGACCTACCAGCGGTTCTGGAACGAGAGCTGAACCACGCTGGTCAGAGCGGGCACCCGACGCGGCGACCTCGCGACGGCGAGATAGGGTTGTGGACCGAAGAGGTAACATGCCGCGCCCGAAATCACGGGTGTCCCGGTGTGCCGGGCGCCGGGGGAACGGCCCACGGTGCCCGGGGGACGACACAGTGAAGGAAACACCATGGTCGGAACCGTCGCGTTCGTGCTCATGATCGTCAGCCTGTCCATGATGATCATCTCCGGTCTCATCGCGGCCGTCGTCAAGACCCGCTAGGAGCGGACGCCCCAGCACCGGGTCGACGGGCGCACACGTGCGCCCGTCACCCGTCTCCTCCGCCCAGCGCGTGAGGAAGGGGGGATGCCAACGCGACCGCCGCGTGGCAGGGTGAAAGCGGCCCGATCCCAGGGCCGCCCCCGCTCCCGAAGGACCCCCCATGCTCACCCTCCCCTCCGCCACCACGGCTGTCCCCCGACGCACCGGACCGGTGCTGGCCGCCCTCCTCCTCACCGGTTCGCTCCTGTCCGTGCTCGCCTCCGCCGCTCCGGCCGCCGCCGAGCAGGGCCCGTCGGTCGCGCGCACCGCCTGGATGGGGCAGATCCCCGACGACACGAACCTGTCGGCGCTGTCCGTCCCCGGCACCCACGACACCGGCGCCTGGACCGGCTCCGTGTGGTCGCGCACGCAGGACCTCACCCTCACCGAACAGCTCGACTCCGGGGTGCGTTTCCTCGACGTGCGCACCCGCCACTACCGGGACGCCTTCCCCATCCACCACGGTGTCGAATACCTGAACCTGAACTTCACCGACGTGGTCACTGACATCGGCGCCTTCCTCGACGAGAACCCCTCCGAGACCGTGCTCATGCGGATGAAGAAGGAGCACACCGAGGAGGAGAACACCCGGTCCTACGAGCAGACCCTGGACCACTACGTCGAGGAGAACCCGGACACCCGGGACATCCTGACCGAACGCCTGTGGGTGCCCGAGCAGGGCGTGGACCGCGTGCCCGACCTCGGCGAGGTCCGGGGCAGCATCGTCATCGTGCAGGACTTCTCCGCCTCCCGCGACTACGGCGTCCGCTGGAACGGGTCCTCCCTGGACATCCAGGACGACTACCGGGTGCCCACACTCTTCGACATTCCCACCAAGTGGGAGAAGGCCCGCGCCCACTTCGAGCGCACCGCCTCGGGCGCCGACGACGTCCTGTACGTCAACCACCTCAGCGGCAGCGGAGCCCCCTTCGCGAACCCGCGTGAGGTCGCCCTGGGCGGTTTGGGCATCCGGGGTGTGAACCCCCGCGCGATCGACCACCTGCGCCCCGTGGAGGCGCCTCGCACGGGTGTGGTGGTCATGGACTTCCCCAGCCAGGAACTGACCGATCTCGTCATCGCGCACAACCCCGGCTGAGTCGTTCGCGGGGGGCGGTGGGCGTCCTCGACCCCACGGCCCCCGGCCGGGGCCACGTCCGAGGGCCCGGCGCTCACAGCACGCAGCGCGTCAGCAGAGCAGCAGGGGTGCGCTCGAAGGCCGTCAGCGGTGGAACCGTCCCTGCCGGGTGTCGGCGACCGGCCCGCCACCGCCCCGGTCGGCTCCGCTCCCCCGGCTCCCCTAGGGAGAGGGGGGCGTCCGCCGTCCATCGACCGGTCGCACGGACCGGACGCAAGCTCCATGGGGCGCTGCCCCGTGGTCCCGGTAGCTGCGCGGCCGGGACAGCGTGCCCTCCCAGGAGGGTTCGGGTACGAAGGGGCGGCCGGTGCGGATCACCCGTCCACCGCGTTCCGCACCGGCGCTCACGCGTTGCGCGCGGGTCCAGAGTACGGAATCCGGCTTGTCCCGGGTGGGTGAATCCGGCAAGTTTTCCGCGACGATGTGACGCGGAACGGAACCCACCTTTATGTCGTAGATTTCCACTTTGGACCCTTCTCTGCCGAACGGTTCCGCCACGTGAGCACCAGGGCCAAACTGGCGCACCCAGGGGTGCGGGGCGTCAGGTTCCGCACGGACACCCGCCCCGCGCGTGGCTGTGAGGCTTGCGAACCTGGGCTTCGGGTGGCCTCAGGTCGAACGCGCGGCGATGGGGTGGTAAGCACGCTCCAGCCCCTCGAGGGCGTCCGTGACCATGGCACCGAGGCTGTTGCGGATATGGGAGCGCACCAGGTCGGCCGCGGCCGCACCGTCGCCGACGATCACGAGCTCCAGGATCCTGTGGTGCTGGTTCAGGTCGATGGTGCGCGGCTCGGCGCCCGCGGGCAGTTCGAGGCCGATCCGCCGGTACCGGTCGGCCTTGTCCCACAGGTCGTCCAGCAGCCTGATCATCACGTTGTTGTGGGAAGCGGCGTAGATCGCCCGGTGGAAGGCCCGATGCGCCGCGATGGCCTCCTCACCCCAGCTGCGGGTGACCGGCAGCAGCCGGTCGGCCGCCGCCCTCATCGCGGCGATCTCCTCCTCCGTCCTGCGTAGAGCGGCGAGCTCGGTGGCCGAGGGTTCCAGCGAGAAGCGGACCTCCAGCAGTTCGCGAGCCTCGGAGGCGCTCATAGGCGCCACGCGCACATCGCGGTGGGCGTCCATCACGACCCACTCCTCGCTGACCAGTCGCCTGATCGCCTCGCGCAGAGGAGTGATGCTCATCCCCAGCTCCTCGGCCAGTTCGTACTGCGAGAGGCGTGATCCCGGGGCGAGCTCGCCGGAGGTGATGCGGCGGCGCAGTTCGGTGTAGGCCAATCCGCCCTTGCTGGAGGAGGCCTTCGCGCTGCTCATCGTGACCTCTTTCACAGAATCCTCACCCACGGGCTTGTGACCCCCGTCTCAGTCAGCATAGACTCCGCCGTACTTATAAGGGTCTTATAAGACATCGTTCGACAGGAGGAAGTCTATGAGAATCGTTTCCGCCCACGTCGGCACCATCCCGATCAGCTCGTCGATGCGCAACGCCTACATCGACTTCAGCAAGATGGACTGCACGATCCTGGCGCTGGTCAGTGACGTGGTGGTCGATGGAAAGCCCCTGGTGGGCTACGGCTTCAACTCCAACGGCCGGTACAACGCCACAGCCATCCTGAACGAGCGGATGCTGCCGCGGTTGCGCGACGCCACGCCTGAGGAACTGCTGGACGAGAACGGTGAACTCTCACCCGCCCGGGCGTGGGAGGTCATGATGCGCAACGAGAAGCCCGGTGGTCACGGAGAGCGCTCCGTCGCCGTCGGTGTGGCGGACATGGCGCTGTACGACCTCGCCGCCAAGGCCGCGGGCGTGCCCCTCTACCGGTGGATTTCCGACCACTACGGCGACGGCGACCCGGATCAGGACGTCTTCGTCTACGCCGCCGGCGGCTACTACGCCCCCGGCAAGACCCTGCGTGACCTCCAGGACGAGATGCGGGGCTTCCTCGACGCCGGATACGACATCGTCAAGATGAAGATCGGCGGCGCCGACCTGACCGAGGACCTCAGGCGCATCGAGGCGGTCATCGACGTCCTGGACGGTGACGGGTCCCGCCTGATGGTGGACGTCAACGGCAAGTTCGACCTACGGACGGCGCTGGACTACGGCCGGGCCATCGACCAGTACGGCCTCTTCTGGTACGAGGAGGTCGGCGACCCCCTGGACTACGGTCTGAACGCGACGCTGTCGGAGGACTACCGCCATCCCATCGCGACGGGTGAGAACCTCTTCTCGTTGCAGGACGCCCGGAACCTGATCCGCTACGGCGGGATGCGACCGGACCGCGACTTCATCCAGGTCGACCCCGCGCTGAGCTACGGACTCACCGAGTACCGCCGGGTCCTGGACATGCTCGCCCAGCACGGTTGGTCCTCCCGCCGGTGCGTCCCGCACGGCGGGCACCAGTTCTCGCTGCACATCGCCGCGGCGCTCAAACTCGGCGGCAACGAGTCCTACCCCGGAGAGTTCCAGCCCACGGGCGGCTTCACTGACGACGCGGTGATCCACCACGGTCGTGTGGCGCCGGGCGACCTCCCGGGCATCGGGCTCGAGGGCAAGGCGAAGTTCCACGAGGTCCTCCGCGACCTGCACGCCTGACCGCCCGACCCCCCGGCCTTCCGGTCCGACCGCGGACACGGGAGTGCCCGCTCCCGCCACCGTAGGGGGCCACTCCGAGGAGCGAGACGCGTTCGCCACCACGCGAACGGCGCATGCCGCAAGAGGCGCCGGTTCCACGACCGAAAGAGGGGTCTGCGCCTCCCCCGCGGAGAACCCGCGCTCCCAGTTCCCTCATCACCGATGTTCGCCGAACTCCACCCGAACCGATCTGCGGCAGGTCGAACCAAGCCGAAGACCAGAGAAGGTACAGCAATGGCACACTCCTATGCGCATTCCCTGTGGGGAAACCTGTGGGACTCACACCGGCAGATCAAAGAGCTACTGACGTTCTCGACGCGCAGGACGCCGCGTCGGACGGAGCGGGTGGCAGCGGCCACGGGCGAGAGCAGCGGCCACACCGAAGCCCGCGGCGAACCCCCGAGTTCCACATCGGCCGAAGGCTCGGACGGCCCCGACGGGCCCGGTGGTCCCGATGGCTCCGACCCCGGGTACACGCCCGCCCGGATCATCGGCCTGGTCCTCGGTCCGCTCCTGTTCGTGTTGACGCTGCTGTTCTTCCACCCGGAGGGACTGTCCCCTGAGGGCAGGGCGGTCCTGGCCACCACTCTCTGGGTGGCGACGTGGTGGATCACTGAGGCGATCCCCATCCCGGTCACGTCCCTGCTTCCCATCGTGCTCCTGCCGCTGTCCGGCGCGCTGGACGGGGATGTCGTGGTCTCGGCCTACGGCAACGACATCATCTTCCTGTTCCTCGGGGGGTTCTCGATCGCGATCGCCATGGAGAAATGGAACCTCCATCAGCGCATCGCCCTCACGATCGTCGCGGCGATCGGCACGAGCCCCCGCCGCATCGTTCTCGGCTTCATGGTCGCGACGGGATTCCTCTCGATGTGGGTCTCCAACACGGCCGCCACGATGATGATGATCCCCGTCGGCCTGGCCGTCGCGTACCAGGCCGCCCGTTCACTCCGGGGTGGTGAATTCGCCGACGACCTGTCGAAGTTCGAGAAGTCCATGGTCTTCGGCATCGGCTACGCGGCCACCATCGGCGGCCTCGGAACCCTGATCGGCACACCGCCCCTCGCCATCCTCGCCGCGACCTCCGGGGAGCTCTTCGGCCAGAGCATCTCGTTCGGCGGTTGGATGGTGTTCGGCGTTCCCATCGTCGTCGCCCTCCTGGCCTTCACGTGGTTCTACCTGACGAGCATCAAGTTCAGGGTCCGGTTCAAGCACCTTCCCGGCGGCAAGGAGATCATCCGGGAGGAGAAGAGGTCCCTCGGCAGAATGTCCGCCGAGGAGAAGGTCGTGCTCGGTGTCTTCCTCGGGGCGGCGTTCATGTGGGTGTCCCGATCCTTCCTGTGGGAGGGCCTTCTTCCGGGGATCAGCGACGGAGTGATCGCGATCGTCGCGACGGTGACCCTGTTCATGCTGCCGACTCGCGGCGGAAGGGACAAAAGGATCCTCCAGTGGGAGGACTCGAAGAGGATCCCCTGGGGAATCCTCCTGCTGTTCGGCGGCGGACTGGCCATCGCGGCGGGGTTCGTCGACACCGGCCTCTCCTCGTGGATCGGCGAGCAACTGCGCATGCTCGACGGGGTCAGCGTGGTGCTGATCATCGTCGTCGCCACCACACTCGTGCTGCTCCTGACGGAGATCACCTCGAACGCCGCGACGGCGACGATGATCCTCCCGGTCATGGCCGCCTTCGCGATCTCGCTGAACATTCACCCGTACGCGTTGATGGTTCCCTGCGCGATGGCCGCGAACTGCGCGTTCATGCTCCCGGTGGGCACCCCGCCGAACGCGATCATGTTCGGCACCGGGAAGCTGACCATCATCGAGATGGTCAAGGTCGGCTTCTGGCTCAACTGGGTAGCCCTTGCCCTCATCGTCCTGGGAGTCCTCTACATGCTGCCGTGGATGTGGGGAATCGACCTGATGTCCACTCCCCCCGCGTTCCAGTGACCGGGGCACGGCTCTCGGCCGCTCACCACCGGTGCGGTTACTGCACCGACCAGCCGCCGTCGGAGGCGAGCACGACGCCGTTGACGTTGTCGCTGTCGTCGCTGAGCAGCCACGTGATCGACGCGGCGAGCTTGTCAGCGTCGGCGACCTGCGGGATGAGACGCATGAACTCGCCGATGCGGGCCTTGCCGAACTCCGAGCCGAAAGTGCCGTCGATCCCCGTCGCCACCGGCCCCGGGGCCACCGCGTTGACTCTGACACCGTGCGGTCCGTACATGAACGCCGAGCTGCGCGTGATGCCGACGACGGCGTGCTTGGAGGCCGTGTAGGCGACGCCGGCCGCGTTGCCGCGCAGGGCGGCCTCGGAGGCGACGTTGACGATCGTGCCCCGTCCGGCGGCGAGCATGGCCGGGACCACGGCGCGCGAGAGTTTGAAGGTGCCGTCGACGTTGACAGCGAAGACCCGCTCCCAGGTCTGGTCGCTCACCTCGTGCAGGGGCGACATGTCGTCCATGATCCCGGCGACGTTGGCCAGACCGTCGACGCGCTCCCCCGCCGCCTCGACGATCCTGGCCACGTCCTCGTCGCCGGTGATGTCGGCCGCGACCGGGACGACCGTGCCGTCGGGCGAGGCGTCGACCAGGCTCTGGAGGCGGTCCTGCGCGATGTCCACGGCGACGACCCGCCCGCCCTCGCGCACGATCCGCGCGGCGGTGGCGCGGCCGATCCCCGAGGCCGCCCCGGTGACCACGACCGTGCGCCCGGCGAACCGCGCACCCGCAGTGGGCGCCTCGGGCTCCTCCTCCGGGGCGGGGGCGACCCCGCCGTTGGCGCGGAGCACGAGTTCGTCGACCAACTCCTGCGGGAAGCGCTCCCCGGCGATCTCGACGAGTTTGGCCAGCGAGAGCTTACCGACGGGGCGCAGCGCGTCCGCGTCCTGTCCCGACCCTTCCAGCAGTTCGCGCAGGACCGGTCCTCCGGTGGGGTGCGCGAGCCACTCCTCCACGGTGTTCGCGGCGGTGACGGGTCTGTCGTTCGCGGTCATGTCTTCTCCTGTGTTTCGGGGCTTGCCGGGGCCGGGCCGTCGTGTGGCGACGTGGGCTCTGGAGGCGGCGCACGGTCGAAGGAACGGCGGCCCGGTCGAACGTCCGCGCAGTACGCGGTGTTCAGGTTCCGCTGGCGGTGCGGGCGGGCGGGGTCGCTTCGGGGCCGGGCTTGGCCTCGGGCACGGGGACGGGGACGGGCTCACCGGGGTCGGAGGCCGCCACACGCTTGGGCAGGAAGGCCGCGACGGCGAGGGCCGAGAGCGCCGCCAGAGCGCCCATGCCCAGGATCAACACGAAGGCGTTCTGAGCGGGGAACAACTCACCACCCGCGGTCATGGTCACGTTGGCGATGACGAGCCCGGCCACGGCGCTGGCCACGGAGGTACCGATGGAGCGCATGAGGGTGTTGAGGCTGTTGGCCGAGGCCGTCTCGGACCGCGGCACGGCTCCCATGACCAGTGCGGGCATGGCGCCGTAGGCCAGACCCACACCCGCACCGATGACGGTGGAGGCGATCATGAGCTGCCAGACGCCGGACATGAGCAACAAGCTCAGGCCGTAGCCGAGACCGACCAGCAGGGCGCCGCACATCAGCGTCGTCTTCGGTCCTCTTGTTCGCGAGACGCGTGCCGAGACCGGGGACATCGCCATCATGACCAGACCGTGCGGGGCCATCACCAGCCCCGCGACCAGGATCGTCTGCCCGAACCCGTAACCGGTGACCTCCGGTAGCTGGAGGAGCTGCGGAATCACCAGGGACATGGCGAACATGGAGAACCCGAACACCAGGGAGGCGATGTTCGTGAGCAGGACCTGACGGCGCACGCTGGTGCGCAGGTCGACCAGCGGGTGCGGCACGCGCAGCTCCCACCAGCCCCACACCAGGAGCACCACCGCCGCGGCGGCGAGCATGGCCCCCGGAACACCGCTGCCCCAGCCCCAGTCCGAGCCCTTGGAAATCGCCAGCAGCAGGAGGAGAAGCGCGACGGACAGGCCCAGCGAACCGATCAGATCGAACGTGCCCCCGCTACGAACTCCGGAATCGGGAATCAGGGTGTGGACCAGAACGGCTCCCGCTGTCGCCAGCACGGCGGCCGCCCAGAAGAGGACGTGCCAGTCGGCGACCTGCGCCACGAGCGCGGAGGCGGGAAGGCCGAGTGCGCCGCCCACGCCGAGGGACGCGCTCATCAGGGCGGTCGCCCCGCCGAGGCGCTCGGCCGGCAGCTCGTCGCGCATGATGCTGATGCCCAGCGGGATGACCCCGGCCGCCAGTCCCTGGAGGGCGCGGCCCACGACCATCGGCACCAGGCTGGTGGCGAGGGCGCAGGCCAGCGAACCGACCACGAGGACCGCCAGGCTGATCAGCAGCATGCGGCGCTTGCCGTACATGTCGCCCAGGCGTCCCACGGTGGGGGTGGCGACCGCGGCGGCGAGCAGGGTGGCGGTGATCGCCCACGCCGTGTCCCCGGGGGTGGCTCCCAGCAGGCCGGGCAGGACCGGCACGAGCGGGATGACCAGGGTCTGCATGAGTGAGACGACGATGCCGCAGAAGGCCAGGACACAGACGACCACGTTCGGCCGGGCACGAGAGCGCTCGACCGGTGGGCTGGCACGCACATGAGTCATCGAGCAGGAACCCCCGTATTCGGACACGCGAAAGCGCCCACGTTTAAGTCAGGCGCTTGACTTACGATAACAGTACGTACACGGCGGTTCCACGCTGGACGACCAAGTGAGGACCCACACCACCATGCGAAGTGCGAACCGATACGGCGGCAGCCCGATCACACGACGGCCACCCGCACCCCTCCAGGGAGCATCCGCGGATCATGCCCCCGAGCCGGGCCTGCCAGCGGACGCAGCGACGAGGCCGCTGAAGCTGAGGGGCCGCTACGGGCGGATGTCGGTACCGTGGTCCGCATGAGTGACAGGGTGGCGAGGTCGGAGCAGGTCGCGGCGACACGGGAGACGATCCTGCTGACCGCGGAGCGGCTGTTCGCCGAGCACGGTGTGGCCGGTGTGTCCAACCGCCAGATCAGTCAGGAGGCGGGCCAGGGCAACAACACGGCGGTCTCCTACCACTTCGGCTCCAAGGAGGGACTGGTGCGCGCGATCGTGCGCCAGCACACCGAGCAGATCGAGGGCGCGCGGGGCAGGATGGTGGCGCGGATCGACGGCTCGGACGAGGTCAGGGACTGGGTGGCGTGCACGGTCGAGCCCCTCGCCCTACACCTGGAGGAGCTCGGCTCACCTTCCTGGTACGGGCGTTTCAGCGCCCAGGTCCTGGCGGATCCGGCCTACCGGGAGATCGCGGCGAGCGAGGCCCTGGACTCGCCCTCGCTCGCGCGGGCGGGGGAAGAGCTGCACAGGTGTCTCCCCGACCTGCCGACGGAGGTTCGCCTGGAACGCCAGGCCATGACTCGCCAGCTCATCGTGCACACCATCGCCGAGCGGGAGCGAGCCGTGGCCGCGGGCAACAGCACGTCGTGGAGCTCCTGGCCCCAGACCGCGGTCGGCCTGACTGACGCGCTCACCGGCCTGTGGACGGCTCCGGTCACCCGCGTGTTGGTCTGATCGATCCGGCGCGAACCACGCGTCCCCTTGCCCTCGTGTTCGTGCGCCGTCATCCCCCGGGCCCCGAGCCGGTCAGGCGATGCGGGCGCCGCGGGCGAACGGGAGTTCGTCCCGCCACCCGAATCAAGAGTGGGGCCACTCGGGTGCGATTCGTGGTCCTGTGGATACCGACCGTCTGGCTGGTGCGGTTGACGACGAACGCGCAGCGACTCCTGTTGTCATGCGGGAAACCAGACCCCCACGACTCACCCGAAGTAGCCATGCCGGAGCCCACGAGGCTGGCCTCTGTGCGTCCCGGGATGCCGGCACCCTGACCACATTCCCGGCTGTTTCCGCTCGCACCAGCGCGGGGAGCGAGAGCGAACGCGCGTGGCGCCCCCGCCAACCAGCCCGATACAGGCCCGCCTGGGTGACCCACCGTAACCGGTGCGCCCGTTCCTGATCGGCCTGTGCGAGGCACGGCAGCGTGCGCGATCTCGAAGAGGTGCGCACCCGTGGGGTTCCTTCCGCCGATCGGTGTGGCACACCCTCTCTTGACACACAGCCCGCTTGTAAAGCTATGCTTTACATGTGCAAGAACGATTGACTGATGCCCTGCGTGCCTTGAAGACGCACATGGACGCACTCCTCGCCTCACGTGTCCTGAACAGGGACGAGGACTGGGCCGATTCGATAGCCAGTGCCGTGAGCATGCAGGCGGCCGCCGACGACGTCGTGCGTGCCGTCGTGCAACAGGCACGCCAGAACGGCGCCACATGGCAGGTCATCGGTGACGCACTCGGCGTGAGCAGGCAGGCGGCGTTTCAGCGCTATGGAAAACCGATCGACCCCAGAACAGGAGAACCCATGAACACCACGCCACTCCCCGGCGTCGTGGAACTGGCCGCCACGGTGATCGAGCACCTCGCCTCCGGACAGTGGGCGCGGGTCACCGAGCAGTTCGACACGACCATGCGCGACGGCCTGTCGGAGGAGGCACTCGCGGCCGCCTGGGCCCAGCTCGTCGGCCTCTCGGGAGCCTTCGAGAGTCGTGGCGAGCCGGAGGTCACCCGAGCCGGTGACCTGACGATCACGAACACGCCGCTCGCGTTCGAGGCGGGCGACTACACGGCACGGATCGCGTTCCGCGACGACCGCACCATCACCGGTCTGCACATCCTGGAAGGACAGACGTCGTGACCACCGATTCTCCGGGCGGATCGAAGCCGCCCACGCCCCGGGGCGAACCCCGCATGGACAGACGCGACCTGCGATCCGTCACCGTGTTCATCATCCTGGCGTTCGCACTCGCCTGGCTCCTCGCGCTCCCGCTCTGGCTCGGTGACGGACTCGCCAGCCGCTGGTTCACCCTCGTGGCCACCGCCACGATGCTGACCCCCGCGATCGCCGCCCTCGTCGTCGTGTTCTTCGTGGAGCGGCCTCGACAGAAGGCCTGGGTGCTCGGGCTGTGGCCGCTCAGACCGGTGCGGAGGGTGCTCGGTTACGGGGTGCTGGGGATCTTCGTGCCCATCGCGCTGGTCCTGGTGGCGCTCCCGGTCGGTGCGCTGCTGGGGGTCTATCCGGCCGACTTCGCGAACTTCTCCGCGTTCCAGCAGGTCCTCGACGAGCAGACGGGCACCACCGAGATCCCGATACCGATCGGTGCGCTCATCGTCCTCCAGCTGGCCACGCTCCCTCTGGCGGCGTTCATCAACCTCGTTCCGGCTCTGGGCGAGGAACTCGGGTGGCGAGGGTGGCTACTCCCGAAGCTGATGCCGCTGGGAACACTCCCAGCCCTGCTGGTCTCTGGCGTGATCTGGGGTCTGTGGCACGCTCCGCTCATCCTGCTGGGCTACAACTACCCCGATGCACCAGGCTGGCTCGGGTTGACCGCGATGGTCGGCATGTGCGTTCTGATCGGCGCGGTCTTCGGCTGGCTGCGACTCCGCTCGGGATCCGTGTGGCCCGCGGCCCTGGCGCATGCCTCGTTCAACGGGGCGGGTGCGACCTATCTTCTCTTCGCCAGGGCTGGTGAGCACGTCGACACCACGCAGGCGACGGTCCTGGGCTGGAGCGGGTGGATCGTGCCGCTCGCGCTCGTGGCGGTCCTCGTCGCCACAGGACAGTTCTCTGCCGCCAAGCACCCCTCCACCCCACCGCCGAAGAAGGGTCAGGCCCCTGAACGCCCGGCCGCGGAACAGGTAACCGGTGAGTAGTCACAGGGAATCCTGAGAACCTCACGTGGATGTGGCGGTGCGGCCGGTGAGACACCAAGCCCCCGGCGTGGCCGGTGACGCTCTTGTCCACGGCCGGTCCCCCGCCACCACCAGCCGAAGGCACCGAGGACCCGGGTGGCTATCGGCCTGGGCCCCCGGTTCCCGGCCGAGGACTCGGTCCGCGAGCGCTACCTCGCGGCCTTCGCGCGCGCACTGCCCGGCCTTTTCCCGGAGGAGTTGCGGTTTCGAATGCGGGGGATCCTCGCCGTGACGGCTGTCGACCGCCTCGAGGTCTACCAGCCCTCTCCCCCAACTGTGCGCCCCCGGTATCGGGCGACGCGGCCCGGCGATGGGTGATCATGCTTCTCACAGCAGCGATGAGTGCGCCACCGACCCGACCCTGACAACCCAGGACAGGCACCGCGCCGTCGGCGACCGTGTGTACGTTCCCCGCACTCGTGCGGAACTCGCGCCTGGGCAACTCACCGCTCCGCTCGGCCCCACCGTTGCCGAAGGGCCCCTGCTAGCGAGAGACGATACCCCAAAACCCCTCATATTGCCCCCTTCTTTCACGCTCGGGAATATCTACCAAAAACACTAAAACGGACCAGGTTGCAGCATCGCATTGACAAAAGAGGCAATTACCCAAGATGCTTGATATGCAAGGACGCTGAACGGATATGAGAATGGCCGGGCCGAATATTTCCGGGAGCTTTTGTCCGTTCTTCCGCCGCGGTCCTTCTCATGTCGACTGAAAGCAGGGATGCTGTGGCGCACACCGGTGACGGTGCGAGGGCCGACCACGTGGGCGAACCGGTACTGATCGCGGCCGGGGTGGCCGACCTGGCGTTCAGCGGTATCGGGGCGGCTCTGAAGAAGGCGAGGGCGCTGCTGGTCCGGTCGGACCTGGGGGAGCTGTCTCAGGACGGCCGGGAGGAACTGCGGCAGCGGGGGCGGCTCGCATTGCAACGGTACGTCCCCGTGTCCGAATCCCATGTGGAGCTGCTTGCCCGGCGGGCCGCGTCCCGGCCCGGGCAGAGCGATGTCTGAGATCAGGGAGCACTCTCTGCTCCGCACCCGGGTGGACGCCGCGTTGCAGGAGTTCGCGCGGCAGGAGACGGATCGACTCCTCGCCATCGACGCCGACCTGTTGCCGGTGACCGAGCAGTTGGCCGTGGCGGTCGCCAGCGGCAAGCGTCTGCGCGCCGCGTTCTGCTACTGGGGATGGCGCGCGGCCGGGCAACCGGACAGCGATGCTCTGGTCAGGGCCGCCACAGCGATGGAGCTGGTGCACGCCGCCGCCGTCATCCACGACGACCTCATCGACGAGAGCCCGATGCGCCACGGCGTGCCGAGCTCACATGTGGCGCTGCGCGCCGCGTTCACCGGTCGGGCTCGACCCCACGCAGGGGGCCGAGCCCTGGCCCTGCTGACCGGGGACCTGCTGATGTCGTGGGCCGCCCAACTGTTCCTCAACTGCGGCCTGCCCGCGGCCTATCTGTCCCGCGCTCGCGAGCTGTGGGCGGTCATGACCCGGGAACTGATCGCCGGGGAGTGCCTGGAGATCCTCCGTACCGGTTCCCCGCCCGACACGGGCAGGTCGCTGCAGGTGATCCGCTACAAGACCGCCAAGTACACGGTCGAGCACCCCCTGCGCATCGGCGGGGCGTTGGCCGGAGCACCGGGCACGCTGATGGAGGCCTTCACCTCCTACGGACTTCCCCTCGGCGAGGCGTTCCAGCTGCGTGACGACCTGCTGGGGCTCTTCGGAGATCCGGAACTCACGGGAAAGTCGAACCTGGACGACATCCGGGGCAACCGGCCGACCGTCCTGCTCGCCGAGACCTGGTCGGCCGCCACCGCGGCCGAACGACGGGAGCTGCGCGGACTGCTCGGCAGACGGGGCCTGGACGGCGAGGGCCTGTCGCGAGTGCGAGCGATCGCGCGACGCACCGGGGCCCTCGACCGTGTCGAGGAGATGATCGTCCAGCGCGTCCGGGCCGCGACCGCTGTACTCGCCCACGCGGACCTCCCGGACGAAGCCGCCTCCGCCCTGTCCCACATGGTGGTCTCCGTCGCGTCCCGCCGTTACTGACCGAAGGAATGCCATGACCTACACACCACAGTCCATGGACGCGCTGAGGCTCCTGGGCGACGAACTCGCCGACGCGACGGTGCAGGAACTGTTCGAACGCGGAGAGGTCGGCAAGTTCAACACCCTGATGCGCTACTTCTCCACCGCCGGTCAGGACCTACCCGACGGACTACCGGACGTCGCCCGTGAGTACCTGCACGCCACCTCCGCACCGCCGACCTGGATCGACTGGGGTGAGATGGAGAAGGCACGGTCGTTCTTCATTGACAACAACGTGCACATATCCACTGCCCTGGCCTTCTCAGCGATGCCCGCCTGCTACGTCATCCCGCACGTGGCCAAGCTGCTCAGCGCCACCCACGCCCTGGAGTACCCCTCACGGCGCATGGCAGAGACCGGGCAGTTCACCGTCTACCTGATGCGGCCCGACGCCTTCGAGGCGGGGAGCCGGTTCGTCCCCGCCGTCCAGAAGGTACGGCTGCTGCACGCCTCCATCCGCTACCACATGCGCCGTGAGGGCCGTTGGGACGTGGCCGCGCTCGGCACGCCGATCTGCCAGGAGGACATGATCGGCGGCCAGATGATGTTCTCCCTCCAGGTGCTGGACGCACTGCACCGCCTGGGCATCCATATGTCGGTCGACGGCGCGGAGTCCTACTTCTACGTCTGGCGCGTCGTCGGCGAGATGCTCGGGATCAGCCCCGACCACGCCCCCGCCGATCTGGAGGAGGCCCGAGAGTTCTCCGACCTGTACATGACCAGGTACATGGGCCCCTCCGAGGAAGGGGCGCGGCTGACCCGCCAGCTCATCGATCTCTATGAGGAGGTGGTCCCGGGAACCCTCCTCGATCCCGTGGTCGCCGCTCTCATCCGTTACCTCATCGGCGACACCTGCGCCGACTGGCTCCAGGTTCCGCGCACCGGCTGGGACACGGCCGTCAAGCTCTCCCCCGCCCTGCTCGGCATCTTCGAGCGCATCGAGGACCGCTCTCCGCTGGGAGAGTGGGCCCTGGACCGGCTCGGCCACCTCACCACCCACCTCGAACTCAGCTCCCTCACCCGTGGCCGGGTCATGCAGTACGCCATCCCCGAGCAGCTCAAGGACGAGTTCGGTGTCACTTCCCGGACCGATCGGACCGACCGCTGGAGCCCACCGCCCCTGACGCCGCGCGCCTGAGTGACGGCACGGCCCCGGGCCCGATCAGATGTGGATCACGGCTTCTCCGCCACCGTCGCTCACCCTCAGCTCCCTCACCCCCGCCAACGGCACCGTGCTGGCCGACGGACCGAATCGGATCCAGGCCAACTCCCGCGCCCGGCGCCGGTCGAGTGCGAGCAGACTGCGCGCGCCCGGCGCGAACGCCGTCGGCCCGTTCCTGGTGGCCGCGCGCAGTCGCCGCCAGCGCCGAGAATGCATCCGGTGGCTGCGCTCGGTCACCCGGCGCCCCCGGGCGTTCTGCCCGCTCCGGGCCTCCTGCGGGGTGGCGTCGATCATGAGCACATGCATCTCGTACCGGCGGAGTCGGCAGAGCAGGGCGAGCAGCAAGCGGACCGGGCGCCGGGTTCCGCACTCGTGCACCACCACCGGGCCGCCGCGCAGCGCCGCGGCCACCTGGACCAGATGTAAAACGTGCACCACCCAGCGCCACAGTGGGTAGGGGACCCTGCCGAGCAGCGGTCGCAGCTGGTACCGCGACTGTAGCGAGTCGATCACCCGTACACCGTCCGCGGTGAGCACGGTCCGTTCCTCGTCCCCGCGCAGACCGAACAACCTCCGCAGCAGGGTGCTCTTCCCGGCCCCGGGCACCCCGGCGACCAGAACCAGGGACCGCCGAGGGTAGACGGCCCCGCGCACCATCGCGTCATCCACCGTGGGCACGTACCGCACCCGACCCTGGAACATCTTCGGTAGCTCCTCAAAGCCGACCTTCGCGCCGGTGGGGCGCCGCTCTACAGTGGCCGCGTCACCTGCATCATGGTGCTGCCGCGCATCGACGCCGTCGACGAGTACCGCGCGTTCCCGCACACCCCGGGTAACGGCCGGTGCCCCTACCACGACTGGGTGCACAGGCCGCGTGTTGGTGGGTGCGGGCGACTCGGACCTGGCTCTGCTCGAAGACCCGGTGGCCGGTGCCCTCGCGCTGCCAGAGGCGGAACAGGGCGCTCGAACGCCCTTCGAAGCCCCGACTCCGGTACCGCCCACTGAGCGTCTGTCAGAACTCCGAGCCACGAGACATGATCATCGCATGACCCTGATCCACTCTCGAAACGCTCCCTGGCACGCCGCGTGAGAGGTGAGTGATCGTCGATGACCGCCCCGAGAATCCAACTCCCGTCAGAGCCTGGGGGTACGACGGTGGTCGATGGTCGACCTTGGTCGCCCTCCGTGTCGGAGGGTGGTTGCATGCTCCGCGGTCCTGGGCCGGGACGTCAGCAGGGGGCACAACGCGGCACAGAAGGACACCCTGTTGTGGATGGTCCGGGACGGAACGGAGTGACACGGGGGCATCGGAGCGCCACTTTCCCTCCGCCAGCCGCAGGTGCGCATCGCGCTGTCGGGCTCGTCCGAGTTTGTGTTGTCAGGCGCTGTGCCGGGTAGGGCGACCAACAGGCCGATCAGGCAGCATCCCAGCGAACCTGCGGCTCCGCACTGGAGCACGTGCGAGGTTCTCCGGGCCGGGAGCGCACGGTCGTCCAGGGGTCGGACCCCTGGGGACGTTCGGGACCACCCGAACCCCTCCCATCTGCGTGGAGGGGACCGGCACACCGGTCAACGGCGCTGACCCGCGCTGCCGTCACACGGAGGGAGAGGATTCGAGATGGCACCGACCACGGTCCGAGAAGTGATGACGCCCGACCCCCGGTGTATCGGTACGGACGACTCACTACAGAAGGCAGCGGACCTCATGGCCGCCGACCAGGTGGGGGCACTGCCCATCTGCGGGCAGGACGGTCGACTCAAGGGTGTGCTGACCGACCGCGACATCGTCGTGCGGGGGCTCGCCGGAGGCAAGCGCCTCGCCGACCCGGCCGGAGGCCTGAACCAGGGCCAGGCCGCCACTGTGGGAGCGGACGACCCCGTTGACGAAGCCATGAGCACCATGCTGGAGCACGGGGTCAAGAGGCTCCCCGTCATCGACGGGGTCACGCTCGTCGGGATCGTCACGACCGCTGACATCGCACGCGCTCTCCCCAACCCCGAAACAGGGGATCTGGTGGAAGCGCTGAGCCTGAGCTAGTCCGCGTGGGCCGGGGCGGCTCCGCCGCTCCCCCACGCGAACGGGACAGATGACGGCCCCTGGGGGTCGTCCACGCTCTGCCACCGAGGGCTCTCCGGCCCGCTCCCGCGATGCGCGGGAGCGGGCCGGACCGGGTCGCGGTGGGGGATCTCCGTGGGCATGGATGCCGGGCCCGGATCCCCGGGAGGATCAGCAGCCTTCTCCCCCAGGCCCCTTCGTGCTCCGCTCCCCCGTCAGCCCTCGACCCTCCGGTCCGGGCCCATCCGGGCGACCAACCGCCCCGCCGCCTTCCGTAGGGGACGGCCGCGCAGCCACACCAGCTGCACCGGCATGGCCAACCCGTTCCGGAGGTTCTCGAACTCCATCACGCGCACGGCCCCCTCGGCGACCTTCCCCTTCACCACGGGAAGCGGCAGGTTGGCCCAGCCGACCCCGCGCTCCACCAGCCCGAGCGCGGTCTCCGCCGAGTTCGTGCGCCAGTAGGCGTCCGAGACAACCAAACGCCGCTCCGAGAGTTCCTGCTCCAGGCTGGACACCGTGATCTGGCGGGCGCCGGCGAGGTCCTCCAGGCGCCGGAGGTCCGCGGGCAGCCCGAAGGTCTCCACCGTCGCGGACGCCACCGCCACGAACCTCTCCTCCGCCACGTTCAGGAACACCTCCTCCCTGTCGTTCCGGGTCCTGGCGAACATCAGCGCCAGGTCCACGGCCCCGCCGTGCAGCATCTCGCGGACGTCGTCCTGCTGGGCGTCGGCGATCTCGACAGGAAGCAGGGGGTGGCGTTCGGCGATCTCCGCCACGGCGTCCAGGAGGGGCCCCCGGTCGACCCCTGCCGCCACACCCACGGTGAGCGTGCTCTCCAGGTCGTCGGAGAGCTCGATCGCGTGCGCCTGGAGGAGGCGCAGCCTGCTGGCGATCTGCCGGGCGTGCGGGATGAGGGCCTGCGCCTGCGCGGTGGGCGCGGGCTCGCGTCTGGAGCGGTCGAACAGCGGGTAGCCGAGTTCGGCCTCGATGTTGGCGATCCCCATGCTGACCGCCGAGGGGACCCGGTTCAGCGCCCGTGCGGCGGCCGAGAAGGAGCCGTGGTCGACCACGGCGAGGAACAGGTCGATGTTGTCGCTGGACAGGCCCATCGGTCTATCAATCCAACTGAAAGAAGCTGACTTTTTCCATCACCCTAGCTGACGCTAACGTCGTCCCTGCTGTATCCGAGAACGCTGGAAAGAGTGCGAAGTGCAAGGTCTGAAGCGCAAGCTGGTCTACGTGGGCGGCTACGAGGTCATCGGATTCCTGGTCGGTACCGCGGTGATGACGGCCCTGACCGGCAGCGGCCCGGCGACGACGGCCCCGCTCGCGATCATGATCGCCACGGTGGCGTCGCTGTGGAACATGGCCTTCAACTACTTGTTCGAGGCGTGGGAGAGACGGCAGGCCAGCCGCGAGCGCACAGTGGGGAGGCGGGTCCTGCACGCGGTCTCGTTCCAGCTGACGCTGGTGTGTTTCCTGATCCCGCTCATCGCGTGGTGGCTGGAGATCACGCTGCTTCAGGCGCTGCTGCTGGACCTGGTGTTCATCGTCTACATCCCGTTCTACACCTACGGCTACAACTGGGCCTTCGACAAGGTCTTCGGCTTGCCGTCCTCCGCCATCGCGGACCCGGTTCCTGATGCTGAACCGGTTCGAGGACCCCATGCCCTCGTCGCGAACGCCCCTGATGATGATTCTCAGCGCGGCGATGGTCGTGAGCACCCTCCTTCTGGGCGGTAGGACCCCGAAAAAGAACCGACCGTGCCGGGGCAGGTCCGAGGGCATCCGCGCTGCGTGGGTGCCCTTCTTCGCGCGGTCGCGTGAGGGCGCCCCTCAGGTGGCCCGCATGGCCTCCTTCGTGGCCTCGACCATGTCGTTCAGGGTCCGACGTGCGCGGGCCAGTTCGTCCGCTTGGGCGTCGATGCGCTCGAGTTCGGAGACGAGTTGGCGCAGGACCTGGGGCGGGCAGCGCTCCCCGTTGTTCTTGATGTGCGGCAGCAGCGCGGCGATGGTCCTGCTGTTCATGCCGGCGGCGAAGAACTGCCGGATCAACACCACGCGGCTCACGGCGTCCTCGCCGTAGTGGCGCTGCCCGCTGGCGCTGCGTTCGCTGGAGAGCATGCCCTGCTTCTCGTAGTAGCGCAGAGAGCGCACGCTGGCCCCGGTCCGCTCGGCCAGGTCTCCGATCCGCACAGGACCTCCGATCCGATTTGCCTCTGACACCAATGTCAGGTCCTAGTGTAGCCGCGCGTACACCGGAGACCAGGGCCCGGTCGCCTGGTGTGCACGAGCCGACACCGCCTGAGAGGAATCGTTGTGCCCCACAGTTCCCGCTCCTTCGCCGACATCGTGCGCTCACGCCGCTCGGTCCGGGGCTTTCTCCCCGAACCGGTGGCCGCGTCCGACATCCGCGCGGTCCTGGAGGACGCCCAGCGTGCGCCCTCCAACTGCAACACCCAGCCCTGGCAGGTGCACGTCGTCTCGGGCGCCCGCCGCGACGAGCTGAGCGCCCGACTGCTGGAAGCTGACCGGGACGGGCGGACCTCCCCGGACTTCAGCTTCGACTACGCGGACTTCGGCGACGGCTACTACCTCCAGCGCGCCCGGGAACAGGGGGCGGCCTACTACCAGTCCCTGGGCGTGGAGCGCTCCGACACCCGGGGACGCCACGAGGCCGCGCTGCGCAACCTGGAGTTCTTCGACGCCCCCCACGTCGCGCTGCTGTTCATGCCCCAGTTCGGCGACGGGGTGCGCGTTGCCGGTGACCTGGGTATGTACGCGCAGACCTTCCTGCTCGCACTGGAGGCACGCGGCCTGTCGGGCATTCCGCAGACGATGCTGGGCTTCTACGCCGACGTCGTGCGCGAGTCCCTGGGCGTCAATCCGGAGATGAGGCTGTTGTTCGGTATCTCCTTCGGCCTGGCCGACCCCGAGGGGCCTGCGAGCACATTCCGGATGGGGCGGGTGCCGCTGGCCGAGAGCGTCGTGGCGCATGACACGCCCGGCGTCCTGGACGAGGTGTCCTAGGCACGAAAGGGGGCCCCACCGGTCCCGCGGTGGAGGCCCCCTTCGAGCGTGCTCAGAAGGTGCGTTCGGCCACCTTCACCCGCCGACCCGACTCCAGCAGGGCAGCCAGCTCGCTGGCGGGGACCGGGGCGGCGGGGGCCTGCATCATCTGGTCAACCGGTACGCCGGGGTCGGTGAGGTAGATCCTGGTGTACGCGTCGGACTCGGGCTCGAAACGCCAGCTCTCGGCCGGGGTCCCGGCGTCGACGGTGTCGAAGCCGAGCCTGTCGATCAACGCCGCGGCCCGGGCCTTGGCTGCGGGGTCCTCACCGGCGATGGGCAGGGCGCTGCGGTCGTCGGCCCCGGCGGGGCGGGCGAGCTGGGGGATGTGGTGGGCCATGATGTTGTTGAACGCCTTGACCAGCAGGGCGCCGGGCAGGAGCCGTTGGGCGAGTTCGGCCGTGGTCTCCTGCTCGGAGTCGAGTTCGGTGATCCGTCCGTCGCGGAACGGGTAGTAGTTGCCGGTGTCCAACACGGTCCGCCCCCGCAGCAGTCCCTCGGGCAGGGAGCCGTAGGCCGTCAACGGGACGCTGAGCAGGGTGGCTTCCCCTGCCCGGGCGGCCTGTTCCACAGTGGCCGCGGTGGCGCGCGGTCCCAGCTCTTCGATCAGCCCGGTCAGGCTCTGCGGGCCTCGTGAGTTGGCGATCACCACATCGATCCCCGCTGCCACCGCCAACCGCGCGACCGCGGTTCCGATGTTCCCGCTTCCGATGATCCCCAGAGTCGACATCGCCCGTTCCTCTTCCTTGTGCTGGCCGTTCGGCGTCCGTGCGCTCGCGAGCGCACCGGATACCCGGCCACATTAGGACCTGACACCAGTGTCAGGGGCAAATCAGCGACGCGCCGTCCGGACGGTACGCGAATCACACACACGCTGACCCCATCCCACAAATATGAGTACACTCATTATTGACTATATTCACCGAGTTCGGGTAGGAGCAGGTCAGGGGTACTGGGATCCACGAAGCCGTGGACAGCTACACCCGGTCTCGTGGCTTCCGTTACCACTGCGGCGGCGCGGAGGAGGTGCTGAAGGTGCTGACCTTCAGAAGCGCCGCGTGTTCATCGCTGCGGGTCGGCCCCTCCACTGTGTGCGCGGGGCCGTGCCACCACACTCATCAGGCAGAAGGGGCGACAGCCCATGAGAGCGTTCGTCATCACCAGGTACAAGGAGGAGCCGCGAGAGGTTGAGGTCTCCGAGCCCGTGGTCGGGGAACGTGACGTCCTCGTGCGGGTGGAGGCCGCCGGACTGAACCAGCTGGACGAGAAGATCCGCGTCGGTGAGTTCAAGCAGATCCTCCCCTACGGGTTTCCGCTGATCCTGGGACACGACGTCGCCGGCACCGTCATCGGAGTCGGAGCCGGAGTCCGGGACTTCGAACCCGGCGACCAGGTGTACGCAAGGCCCGACAAGGACCGGATCGGTACCTTCGCCGAACGCATCGCCGTCGCTGAGGCCGACGTGGCCCTCAAACCAGCGTCCATCTCCTTCGTGGAGGCGGGCTCGCTACCGTTGGTCGCGCTCACCGCATGGCAGGCGCTCGTCGAACGCGGCGACGTGGGGCCGGGGCAGAAGGTCCTCATCCACGCGGGCGCCGGCGGTGTCGGTTCGATCGCCATCCAGCTCGCCAAACACCTCGGCGCGAGCGTCGCCACCACTGCCAGCGCCGCCAACGCCGACTTCGTCCGCGAACTGGGTGCGGACACGGTCATCGACTACCGCAGCCAGGACTTCGAGAAGGTACTGAGCGACTACGACCTGGTCCTGGACAGCCTGGGCGGCACGAACCTGGAGCGGTCCCTGCGGGTACTCAGGCCCGGCGGCAAGGCGATCGGGATCTCCGGCCCGCCTGATCCGGCCTTCGCACGAGGAGCCGGACTGAATCCGCTGCTGCGCCTGGCGATCACCGCGCTGAGCGCGGGGGTTCGCCGCCGGGCCAGGAAACTCGGCGTGACGTACGAGTTCCTGTTCATGCGCGCCGACGGTGACCAGCTACGCCGGATCAGTGCCCTCGTCGACGAAGGGAGCCTGCGCCCCGTCGTGGGGAAGGTGTTCCCCTTCGAACAGACACCCCAGGCCCTCCAGGAGTTGGCCTCCGGAGGTGCCCGGGGAAAGACGGTCATCAGCCACACCTGACTCACCAGGCATCGTCCATCACCGTCGAGGCACACCTGCGCGTGCCCTCAAGGGAGGTCATCATGAACGACACCAGCGATGATCCGGTCAACACCTCGTACGCGGAGGCGCCGACCCGCACCGTCACCGCGGGCGCGGTGACCTACGCCTACCGGGAACTGGGACCGAGAGGGGGTGTCCCCGTCGTGTTCCTCGTGCACCTGGCCGCGACCCTGGACAACTGGGACCCGCGCATCGTCGACCCCATCGCCAGGGAACGGCGCGTCATCGCCTTCGACAACCGCGGGGTCGGGGCCTCGACCGGCGCGGTCCCCGACACGGTCGAGGCCATGGCCTCCGACGCGGTGACCTTCGTCGAGGCTCTGGGATTCGAGGAGATCGACGTCTTCTCCTTCTCGCTCGGCGGCATGATCGCCCAAGCCCTGGTGGCCGAGCGTCCCGCACTCGTCCGCAGGCTCATCCTCACCGGTACGGGCCCGCAGGCGGGAAGGACATCGACAAGGTCGCCCGGACCACCTACTACGACATGGCGCGAGCCGCCCTGACCCGGTCGGACCCGAAGGAGTTCCTGTTCTTCAACCGCGACGCCACCGGCAGGCACGCGGGAAGGGCGTTCGTCGAACGGCTCAGGGAACGCACCACGGATCGTGACGCACCCATCAGGGTCCACGCTTTCCAGCAGCAGTTGAAGGCGATCAAGAGGTGGGGGCGTTCGGCACCCGCCGACCTGTCGGGGATCACCCAGCCCACCCTGATCGCCAACGGGGACAACGACCGCATGGTGCCCTCGGTGCTCTCCGAGGACCTGCACCGTCGCATCCCCGACTCGGAACTGGTCATCTACCCCGACTCCGGGCACGGAGGCATCTTCCAGTACCACCGGGAGTTCGCCCCTGTCGCAGTGGAGTTCCTCACCCGCTGACTCCACCAGCGCTCCGCCCCAGGACAGTCGAAGTGCGGGGGCGAGCGGACGGCCCACCGGTCACGAGGGCCTTCGTCAGCGGGGGCGCCGCGGCCGCGCACGCGCCTCCCACGGCCGCGGCGCCCGATCCCGGAGGCTCAGGCGTCGGTCGCGCCGAGCTGGGGGTAGAGCGCCTCGATCGGCGCACTGAGCCCCGCCTTGACCTGAACGGAGGTCTCGTCGGCGAGAACCTCGTACTGCCCCGCCTCGGTGGCGTCGAACACGGTGCTCACCAGGTCGGCGGGGTCGGTCTTGGGATCGGTGGTGTGAGCGGCCATCGGGGTGTCGACGTATCCCACGTGCACTCCGACGACGTGCACTCCCCGAGGGGCGAGTTCCAGACGCAGGGAGTTGGTCGCCGACCACAGGGCGGCCTTGGTGGCGCTGTAGATGCCCGCGACGGCGTACCAGCTCAGCGCCGAGTGGATGTCGATGATGGCCGACGCCTTCTTCGCCGACAGGACGGGGGCGAAGGCGCGGGCGAGGAAGAGCGGGCCCAGGAAGTTCGTTTCGACGTTGGCACGGATCTCCTCGTCGCTGTGTGTGAGGATGCCCGGGCTGGACACCGAGGCTCCGGCGTTGTTGACCAGCACGGTCACGTCGCCGGCGGCCTCGACCGCCTCCTGGATGGAGGCGTGGTCGGTGACGTCGAGCCGCAGGGGGACGATGCGCTCGTCGTCCCAGGCCCGGGGATTGCGCGCGGAGGCGTAGACCTTGCTGGCGCCGCGCGCCAGGGCCTGCCTGACGAACTGCGTGCCGATGCCTCCGTTGGCTCCGGTGACCAGGACGACGGATCCGTCGAGTGTGGGCATGGTGGCTCTCCTAGGTGTTGTCCGCGCGCTGGGCGTGGTGGGTGCCCGGGTGGCGCCGTCGGTCGTGAGCACCGCCCGGGACCGCCCGGGGGTGCCCGCTCCCGCGTGGAAGAATGAACCCCGGGCGTACCCGAATCCAGGCGTTAATGACTACGCTCATAACTGAGCCTGATCAAAACCTATTCCCCAAGGAGGGATCGATGTCATCCGCCTCCCGGGCGCCGGGGCGACGCGAGCGCAACAAACAGCAGAAGCTCGAACGCATCACCGCGGCGGCCAGTGAGCTCTTCGCTGAGTACGGGGTCGACGAGGTCACCACCCAGCAGATCGCCGAACGCGCCGACATCGGTACCGGCACCCTGTTCCTCTACGCCAAGAGCAAGGGCGAACTGCTTCTGCTGGTTCAGAACTCCCACTACTCCGAATCCCTGGACCGGGGGATCAGGGACGCCGAGGGCACCGCTGACACACTGGACGCCGTCATGGCCATCGTGCGCCCGATCGTGGAGTGCAACCGCAGACAGGTCGAGAACGGACGCACCTACCTGCGCGAGATGGTGTTCGGCGACCCCGAGGAGCCCCGTCACCGCGACGCCCTCATGATCACGGCCCGGACCGAGGCGGCCATCGCCGCCGTGATCGGTCGCGACACCGCAACCGATGTGAACGACGCGGCGGCACTGGCGCACATCGTGTCGGCCGTCATGTTCCTCAGCATGGCGACATCGGCGAACGTGACGTCCGACGCGGAGACCATCGCCAGGGACATCCGCGGTCAGATCGCCGTCATGCTCCCTGGCACGGCCAGCGGCCCCACCTGAGCACCCGCGCCGGCGCGATCCGCTCATCCCCCTGTCTGGCGAACCCGTCCCTTCGAACCCGGTTCCAGCTGTGGCCCTGACCCGTGCGGCCTCTACGGAAACTCCATCACCCGGAAAGACGTCCCCCTCCACTCGCGGACGGGGGCAAAGGATGGTGCTCCGTATCGGCCGGGCAGGTGTGCGGATCCCGCCAGTCGGGCAGGGCGGTCCAGGAAGGCCGATCGGAAGGGGGACCCCCGTGAACGAGACACAGCCACCCGCGCAGAGCCAGCCCTACCCGGGCCGCACCGAACCGATGGAACCCCAACCCCGGGACGAGATGCGCGACTACCAGGGCAGAGGACTCCTCGAAGGTAAACGCGCCCTGGTCACCGGAGGCGACTCCGGCATCGGCAGGGCCGTCGTGGTGGCCTTCGCCAAAGAAGGCGCCGACATCGTCTTCGGCTACCTCAGCGAGGACGCCGAGGCCCAACACACCGTCGACCTGGTCCAGGCTCAGGGCCGCCGAGCCGTAGGCGTACGCGGCGACCTGGCCGACGAGTCCGAATGCGCGCACCTGGTCAACAGGGCCGTGCAGGAACTCGGCGGAATCGACGTCCTCGTGGAGCACGCCGCCACCCAGACCCCGGTCGAGAACTTCACGGACCTGACCACGGAACAACTACGCCGCACCTTCGACGTGAACGTGATGGGAGTGTTCTGGACCCTCCGCGAGGCACTGCCGCACATGTCCCGGGACGGTTCCGTCATCATCACCGGATCGATCAACGGCCTACGGGGCAACAAGTCGCTGATCGACTACGCGTCGAGCAAGTCAGCCGTCATGAACCTGTCCTTGTCGCTGTCCCAGGTGCTCATGGACCAGGGCATCAGGGTCAACTGCGTGGCGCCGGGGCCGGTGTGGACACCGCTGATCCCCTCGACACTGGGCAGGAAGGGATCCGAAGGGTTCGGCGAGCAGGCACCCATGGGACGAGCCGCCCAACCGGACGAGATCGCCCCCTCCTACGTGTTCTTCGCCAGCAACAGGCTCTCGTCCTACTACACCGGCGAGACCCTCACACCCACCGGCGGAGAGATCCAGGGCAGCTGACGTCAGGCGAGGAAGCGGGCCCGTGGGCGATGACGCCCCGGGCCCGAGAGGAGTTCCATGAGTGTGTGGAGATGGCTCCGGTCGTGGCCCGTGCTGAAGCAGGTCACCGGCGACGACCGAATGGGGCTCGGGGACGCGGCCAGGTCGGAGCGCACCGAGCGGCTGCGCCCGCGCACCGCGCGGGTGGACCGGGTGGTCAAGTCGGTCTGTCCGTACTGCGCGGTGGGTTGCGGGCAGAACGTGTACGTCCGTGACGAGCGGGTCATCCAGATCGAGGGGGACCCTGACTCCCCCGTCAGCAGGGGACGCCTGTGCCCCAAGGGTTCGGCGAGCCTCCAGCTCACCACAGGACCGTCCCGGCGGGACCGGGTCCTGTACCGGCCCCCCTACGGCACGGACTGGGAGGAGCTGGACCTGGACACGGCCATGCGCATGGTGGCCGACCGCGTGGTGGCAACGCGGGAGGAGACCTGGGAGGAGGAGTGCGACGGACGGCGCGTGGCGCGCACGCTCGGCATCGCGAGCCTGGGCGGGGCGACCCTCGACAACGAGGAGAACTACCTGATCAAGAAGCTCCTCACCGCCCTGGGCGTCATCCAGGTGGAGAACCAGGCCCGGGTGTGCCACAGTTCCACGGTCGCGGGGCTGGGGACCTCCTTCGGGCGCGGAGGGGCCACCATGTTCCTCCAGGACCTCCAGAACTCCGACTGCATCGTGATCGAGGGCTCCAACTTCGCCGAGGCGCACCCCGTGGGGTTCCAGTGGGTGATGGAGGCCAAGGCGCGGGGCGCCGTCGTCATCCACGTCGACCCGCGGTTCAGCCGGACCAGCGCCCTGGCGGACCTGCACGTGCCGATCCGCGCGGGCACCGACATCGCCTTCCTGGGCGCCATCATCAACCACGTGCTCTCGGAGGGGAAGTACTTCCACGACTACGTCCTGGAGTACACGAACGCCGCGACCATCGTGGGTGAGGCCTTCCGGGACACCGAGGACCTGGACGGGGTGTTCTCCGGGTTCTCCGAGAAGGACCGCTCCTACGACGTCTCCACCTGGACCTACGAGGGAGCGACGGTGGCGGCCGCGGCGGGCGACCGCAACCAGCTCCCCCGGACCCGTGAGGGCGTCACGGGCGACACCAGTCGCTCAGGGCGCCCGGAACAACAGGGCTCGGGAGGCGCGGTGATCCGGGAGCGCCCCGAGGAGGACCGCACGCTCACGGACCCCCGGTGTGTGTTCCAGGTTCTCAGGCGCCACTACTCGCGCTACACACCCGAGATGGTCGAGGAGGTGTGCGGTGTCCCGAAGGACGTGTTCCTGCGGGTGTGCGACCACCTCACCGAGAACTCGGGGCCGGACCGCACCAGCGCGTTCTGTTACGCGGTCGGCTGGACGCAGCACACCGTGGGTTCGCAGTACATCCGCACCGCGTCGATCCTCCAGCTGCTGCTGGGCAACGTGGGCCGACCCGGCGGTGGCATCCAGGCGCTGCGCGGGCACGCCAGCATCCAGGGCTCCAGTGACGTGCCCACGCTGTTCGACCTGCTGCCCGGCTACCTGCCGATGCCGCACGCCCACGAGGAGCAGGACCTGGAGGGGTACGTGCTGGCGGCCGGCTACCCGCGCAAGGGGTTCTGGTCGGGCATGGAGTCCTACACGGTGAGCCTGCTCAAGGCGTGGTTCGGCGAGCACGCCACGGCCGACAACGACTTCCGCTTCGGACACCTGCCCCGGCTGACCGGGTCGCACAGCACGTACGACACCGTGATGGCCCAGATGGAGGGCGAGTGCAGGGGCTACTTCCTCATGGGCGAGAACCCCGCGGTGGGATCGGCCAACAGCCGGGCGCAGCGCTTCGGCATGGCCGAGCTGGAATGGCTGGTGGTGCGCGACTTCTCGCTGATCGAGAGCGCCACCTGGTGGAAGGACGGCCCGGAGATCGAGTCCGGGGAGATGCGCACGGAGGACATCGGCACGGAGGTCTTCTTCTTCCCGGCGGCGGCGCACACGGAGAAGTCGGGCACGTTCACCAACACCAACCGGACCCTCCAGTGGCACGACCGCGCGGTGGAGCCCAGCGGCGACCAGCGCAGCGACCTGTGGTTCATGTACCACCTGGGGCGGCTGGTCCGGGAGCGGCTGGCCGGGTCACGGGACCCCAAGGACCTGCCGGTCCTCGAACTCACCTGGGACTACCCGTTGGAACCGGACGGGGAGCCGAGCGCGGAGGCCGTGCTGCGTGAGATCAACGGGCACGACGCGCGGGGCCGCCCGCTGGACGGGTACACCCGGTTGAGGGCGGACGGCTCCACCAGCTGCGGCTGCTGGATCTACTGCGGGGTGTTCGCGGGCGGGGTGAACCAGGCCGCGCGCAAGAAGCCGGGGAACGAGCAGGACTGGATCGCGGCCGAGTGGGCGTGGTCGTGGCCGGACAACCGGCGCGTGCTGTACAACCGCGCCTCGGCCGACCCGCAGGGCCGCCCGTGGAGCGATCGCAAGGCCCTGGTGTGGTGGGACGAGGAGGCGGGGCACTGGACGGGGTACGACGTCGCCGACTTCGAGTACGACAAGGCGCCCGGCTACCGGCCCTCCGAGGACGCGACCGGTGTCGAGGCCCTGAGCGGGGTGGACCCGTTCATCATGCAGGCGGACGGAAAGGGGTGGCTCTACGCTCCGGCCGGTCTGCACGACGGCCCCATGCCCACGCACTACGAGCCGCAGGACACCCCGTTCGGCAACCCGCTGTACGGGCAGCAGCGCAACCCCACCCGCCTGCTCTTCCAGCACGAGCTCAACCGCTACCACCCCGCCCCGGGCACACCGGGGTCCGGGGTGTTCCCGTACGTGGTGACGACCTACCGGCTCACCGAGCACTTCACCGCCGGGGGGATGAGCCGGTGGACGCCCTACCTGTCCGAACTTCAACCGGAGTTCTTCTGCGAGGTCGGTCCGGAGCTGGCGGCGGAGCGGGAGCTGGAGCACGGCGGCTGGGCGACCGTCGTCACGGCGCGCAACGCCATCGAGGCCAGGGTGCTGGTCACCGACCGTATGCGGCCCTTGCGCGTGCAGGGGCGCGTCGTGCACCAGATCGGCATGCCCTATCACTGGGGTCCCAACGGGTACTCGACGGGTGACTCGGCCAACGAGCTGATGTCCATGGCGTTGGACCCGAACGTGCACATCCAGGAAGTGAAGGCGCTGACCGCGGACATCCGTCCGGGTCGGCGTCCCCGGGGCCCCGAACGCGTGGCCCTGGTGGAGGAGTACCGGCGCAGGGCGGGCGTCACCGAGCGGACCGGAACGGAGGACTGATGACCGCGGACGAACGGCCCTCACGCAAGGGCTTCTTCACCGACACCAGCGTGTGCATCGGGTGCAAGGCCTGCGAGGTGGCGTGCAAGGAGTGGAACATGGTCCCGGAGGACGGGTTGGACTTCCTGGCCTCGTCCTTCGACAACAGCGGTCGCCTGAGCGCCGACACCTGGCGCCACGTGGCCTTCGTCGAGCAGCGCGTACCGCTCGGATACCAGGAGTCCGGGGTGGGCAGGACGGCGGGCGGCGACGGGACCCCCGGCGGCGGTTCGGGGCCCGGGACGGTCGACCTCGGCATGCCCTCGTTCGACCTCCCGGGACAGCGCACGGACGAGGACGGCGACGGGACGGGCCGGGGTGAGTTCCGGTGGTTGATGTCGTCCGACGTGTGCAAGCACTGTACGAGCGCGGCCTGCCTGGACGTGTGTCCCACGGGGTCGCTCTTCCGCACGGAGTTCGACACGGTGGTGGTGCAGGAGGACATCTGCAACGGGTGCGGGTACTGCGTGTCCGCCTGCCCGTACGGGGTGATCGACCGTCGTGAGGTCGACGGTCGGGCTTGGAAGTGCACGCTCTGCTACGACCGGATCGGCGATGGTCTGGAGCCCGCGTGCGCGAAGGCGTGCCCCACCGACTCCATCCAGTTCGGCGACCTGGACGAGCTGCGGGAACGGGCCCAGAGGCGGGTCGAGGACCTCCAGGGGGCGGGGGTGTCCTCCGCTCGGTTGTACGGCGAGGATCCGGAGGACGGCGTGGGCGGCGCGGGCGCGTTCTTCCTGCTGCTGGACGAGCCAGAGGTGTACGGTCTGCCGCCCGACCCGGTGGTGACCACACGGGACCTGCCGTCGATGTGGCGGCACGCGGGTGCGGCGGCGGTGGTCCTGTTCGCCGGTGCGCTCGCGGCGTTCGCGGGGAGGCGGCCATGAGCAATCCCGAACTCGACGGAGCGGGCCCGAGCGATCGCGGGCGCGACGCGATCACCGGCGCGGCGGACGTGGTCTCCGAGGAGCAGCGGAACGAACGTGACCAGGCTCAGGCGGTCCGGACGCCCGGACGCCCGAGCGGTCGCCGCCGGGGCCGCCGCGGGGGCGAGCCCACCCGCGTACCCGACGCCGACTTCCGCACCTACCACGGCCGACCGGTGCTCAACGGGGTGGTGTGGGAGGCCCGCGACATCGGCGGCTACCTCTTCCTGGGCGGGTTGGCCGGGGCGTCCTCGATCCTCGCAGCGGGAGCGGAGGCCAACGGTCGCGCCGATCTGGCCCGACCGCTCAAGTACACGGCGCTGGTGGCGGTCTCCGGGTCGCTGGTCGCGCTCGTCCACGACCTCGGGCGACCCGAGCGCTTCCTCAACATGCTGCGGGTGTTCAAGCCGACCTCACCGATGAGTGTGGGGTCCTGGCTCCTCGCGGGCTACGGCCCCCTGGCCGGGACGGCCGCCGTGACCGCCGCCACCGGGTGGTTCCCACGGATCGGGACGGCCGCGACCATGGGCGCCGGGGTCCTCGGTCCGCTGGTCGCCACCTACACGGCACCGCTGATCTGCGACACGGCGGTTCCCTCCTGGCACGAGGGCCACCGGGAGATGCCCTACGTCTTCGCCTCCTCCGCGGTCGCGGCGGCGGGGGGCATGGGGCTGGTCACGACACCGACGGGGCACGCCGACCCGTTCCGACGGGCCGCCGTGGGCGGGGCGCTGACCGAACTCGCGGTGTCCACCTTCATGGAGAAGCGGATGGGCCTGGTCGGAGAGCCCTACGGCCGGGGGCTGGCGGGGGCGCTCACGCGTACCGCCAAGTCCCTCACCCTGGCGGGCGCGGTGGGCGCGGTGCTGGGGCGGCGCAACCGGGTGGTCTCGGCCCTGAGCGGAGCCGCGCTGGTGGGCGGGTCCGCGCTGACCCGGCTGGGTGTCTTCCAGGCCGGTGTGCAGTCGGCAGAGGACCCGAAGTACACCGTCGTACCCCAGAGGGAGCGCCTCCGGCAGCGCAGCTGACCCTCCGGGCGGACGCTCGGGGGCCGGTGCCGGTTGACGGCACCGGTCCCCGCGTCCTGCCGACGCCCCGCGCGCCGCCGCACGCCTCGTGCGCGATCGAACGACCCGTGCGCGACCGAACGGCTCGCACGCCAGCGCGCGGCACCGCACGGCTCGCACGCCACCGCAGGTCCCGGGCCCCACATCTGAGCGTCGAGCCCCCGATGGTCGGCGATCAGGTACGCGGTCCGCGCGTTGCGGGAGCGCCGGTCAGCGGCCGTGCGGCAGGAACTCCTGGATCTTGGTGGCCAGGCCGCGTGCCGCGACGCCCGACAGGTCGGGGTCCCCGCTCAGGAGTGCTCTGAGCGTGTCGGTGACCTGGTCCCACTCGGTCTGGGGCGGGATCGGCGGTACGTCGGCGTCGCAGTGGACGTCCAGCACCACGGCCCCCTCGGCGGACAGGGCCCGGTCCCAGGCGGGGCCGACGTCCTCCGGCCGCTTCACGGTGATCCCCGTGAACCCCACCGACTCGGCGACGTCCGCATACGACAGGTCCGGCAGATCCTGTGAGTACGGGGTCCTCGGCGAACCACCCATCGCCCGCAGTTCCCAGGTGACCTGGTTGAGGTCGTTGTTGTGCAGCACGCACACCACCAGCCGGGGGTCGTCCCACAGGTGCTGGTAGCGGCGCGCGGTCAGCAGCTCCATGAGCCCGTTCATCTGCATGGCGCCGTCGCCCACCAGCGCGACCACTGGCCGGTCGGGAGCGGCGAACTTGGCCCCGATGGCGTAGGGGACGGCGCACCCCATGGTCGCGAGGGTGCCGGAGACCGATCCCCGGTTGCCCCAGCCCAGGTCCAGGAACCGCGCGTACCAGTTGGTGGCCGAACCCGAGTCCACGGTCACCATGGCGTCGTCGGGCAGCCGCGGAGAGAGTTCGCTGACGACCCTCATCGGGTTGACCGGGTCCGCGGAGACCTTCGCCTGCGAGTCGAGGACCCGCCGCCAGCGGCGCACGCTGCCCTCCACCTCGGTGCTCCAGCGCTCACGGCCGTCGCGCACCGTCTCGGGCGGATCGAGCCGTTCGAGCAGCGCACGCAGTGTGCCCGCCGCGTCCCCGACGAGGTTGACCTCGGTGGGGTAGCGCATCCCGATGAACCGCGGGTCGATGTCGATCTCCACGGCCCGGCGTCCGAAAGGCGGCAGGAACTGGGAGTAGGGCAGGTTCGAGCCCACGATGAGCAGGGTGTCGCAGTCGCGCATCAGCTCCCACGAGGGCCGGGTCCCCAGCAATCCGATGGCTCCGGTGACCCTCGGCAGGTCATCGGGGAGCACGTCCTTGCCCAGGAGCGCCTTGGCGATCCCCGCTCCGGTCGCGTCGGCCAGGGCCAGCACCTCGTCCGCCGCTCCCCTGGCGCCCTGCCCGACCAGGATCGCCACCCGCTCACCGGCGTCGATCACCTCGGCGGCGCGGTCCAGATCGCTGGAGGGCGGCAGCACGGTGCCGCCACGGACCCGCTGGTCCGGAGCGCTCGACGGCACGTGTTTGAACTCGTGCTCCGGCGGCGCGTAGTCGAGCTCCTGCACGTCGGCGGGGATGATCACGGTGGCCGGGGCTCGCTCCGCCAGGGCCGAGCGCACGGCGCGGTCCAGGACGTTCGGGAGCTGCTGGGGTACGTTCACCGTCTCCAGGAACGCCGAGGAGACGTCCTTGAAAAGGCTGTGGAGGTCGATCTCCTGTTGGTAGGCGCCGCCCATGGCGGTGCGGCTGGCCTGACCCACGATCGCCAGGACCGGGACATGGTCGAGTTTGGCGTCGTAGAGGCCGTTGAGCAGGTGCACGGCGCCCGGCCCCCCGGTGGCCATGCACACGCCCAGACGGCCGCCGAACTTCGCGTAGCCGACCGCCTCGAAGGCGGACATCTCCTCGTGTCGGGCCTGGACGAAGCGGGGTCCGTCCGCGACCTTCGCCATCTCGGCGACGAGGCCGTTCACGCTGTCGCCGGGGTAGCCGAAGACCTCGGTGACACCCCACTGCGCCAGTCGGCGCAGCACGTGGTTGGCGACGTTCTGGGCCATGTCCCCTCCTTCATCGGGTGGGGCCCGGCGTCCGGAGGCACCGGGCGGTGACGCGCGGGGGTCAGCGGGAGCGGCTCCGTGCGGACCCGCCGCTCCCCGAGGTGCGCCGGTTGCTCTCCTTGCGGAGCGCTTCCACCAGCTCGTCCTTGTTCATGTTGGAGCGGCCGGGGATGTCGAGCTGCCTGGCCCTGTTGTAGAGGTGGTCCTTGGTGGCCTTGGCGTCGACGCCGCCGGCGGTGGGCAGGTCGCGGCCCGGGCGCTTGCCCGCCCGCGGGTTCCTGGCCTGCTCGTCCGAGGGGCCCCCGCGGTCTGCCTGCTTGCGCTCCCAGCGGTCACCGACCTTCTCGAACTTGTGTTTGAGGGCGGCGAAGGCGACCCGGTGGGCCCTCTCACCCTCCCCGTACTCCTTGACGGCGTTGTCGTGCGCCTCGATCCACGTGCGCTGCGCCTTCTTGGGCGACCTGCGCAGGGTGTCCGGGAGTTCCGTCACTCCAGGCATCGTGTGCGCCTCCTCTGTTTCGACTCTTTCCCGTGCCGCGTGCGTGCCCGTGACTCGCTCAAGGTCGGAAGACCACCTTGAACGTCCCCTCCGACTTGTCCTGGAAGTTCTGGTAGGCCTGCGGGGCCTCGTCCAGGGTGACGTGGTGGGTGGCGAAGTCGTCCACACCCAGAACGTCGTCATCGTCGAGTCGCGGCAGGATCTCCGGCGCCCAGTGGCGGACGTTGGCCTGACCCATTCGCAGCTGGATCTGCTTGTCGAAGAGGGTGAGCATGGGCAGTGGGTCCGCCATGCCTCCGTAGACGCCGATCAGTGAGATGGTGCCGCCCCGGCGCACCAGGTCGATCGCTGTCCTCAGCGCGGCCAGGCGATCCACCCCGGCGGTCTCCATCATCTTGGCCGCCGCGCCCTTGGGCATGAACGCGGCGACTCGCTGCGCGAACCTCGCGGATCCGTGGCCCTGGGCCTCCATGCCCACGGCGTCGATCACCGCGTCCGGGCCGCGCCCCTGGGTGCGGTCCCGGACCTGCTCGATCAGGCCGTCCGAGCCCTCGGAGGGGTCGAAGACCTCGACCCCCCTCGCGGCGGCGCGTGCGCGCCGCTCAGCCACCGGGTCGACGCCGAAGACACGTCCGGCGCCCAGGTGCTGGGCGACTCGGCAGCACATCTCACCGATGGGTCCCAAGCCCAGAACCGCCACCGATCCACCACGTGCGACGTCCGCGTACCGCACGGCCTGCCAGGCCGTGGGCAGCACGTCCGAGAGGAACACGTAGCGGTCGTCGTGTCCCTCGCCTGGGATCGGGATGGCGTTGTTGGCGGCTCGCGGTACCCGCAGGTACTCGGCCTGCGCCCCGGGGACCGAGCCGTACAGGGAGCTGTAGCCGTAGATGCTGGCGCCCATCCCCTGTTCCTCGGCGCGGGTGTTCTCGCACTGGGTCTGCAGACCGCTGTCGCACATGGCGCAGTGTCCGCAGGAGATCTGGAAGGGGATGACGACGCGCTCCCCCGGTGCCAGCGTGGTGACGCCCGGGCCCACCTCCTCGACCACGCCCAGGGGTTCGTGTCCGAGGATGTCACCCGCGTTCATGAAGGGCCCGAGCACTTCGTAGAGGTGCAGGTCGGATCCGCAGAGGCCGGAACTGGTGACCCGGATGAGGGCGTCGTCGGGCTGCTCGATGCGCGGATCGGGCACGTTCTCGGTCCTGACGTCGCGTGTGCCGTTCCACACCACTGCTCTCACGGTTCTCCTCCGCTCCGTTCACGCGTGCGGGTGCCTACCTTGTGGGGCGCCGACGTCCCGACGGAGCGCCCCGCCCGGGCCCCCTTGACCGGGCGGGGCGGGTTCCGTTTCCAGGGTGGTCCCGTCGGCGGTGGTCCGCTCAGCGGTCGGCGTCACCATGCTGATCGGACCGCCTGGGCTGGGTCTCCCAGGCCACACGTTGACTGCCTTCTATGGGTGCCCTTGCCGACCTCCCGGCCCCTGAAACATCCACTGACTCCCTGTTCCCGCGACAGTCCCCTCGCGGACGCGGAGCAGTCAGGCAGAGACGGGCTGGGTCGGCCGAGTCCAGTCGCGGTGTTCCCCGATCAGGCGTGCGAACTCCCTGACCAGGCCCTCGTCCACCCCAGGGGCCCGGACCACGCCATGGGTGGTCTCGGTGACCGTGGGCGGATGGCCGAGGGTGTCAGGGAGCCCAGGGGCGTCGAGCAACACGGTTCCCGCCCCGACCGCGGCGATGGCCTTGGCGTGCTTGTAGGCCTCCAGCACGAAGTGCCGGGCCTCGCCGTCCCGGGCGAGCGAGGCTGCGGCGTCGCCGCCGCCGGGGACGGCCACGGCGTCGTAGAGGACCGAGGAGACGGTCGTGAAGGCGCGGTCCACCGGCAGAGTGCCGCCCTCACGGGTGCGCACCGAGCCGTCCAGCCGGGCGAGCGCCTCCACGACGGCTCCTTCGGCCACCAGGGCCTGCCGCAGAGCCTCGACCTCGGCGCCGTCCACTCCGTGGTCGACCAGCACCGCGACCTGGCGTCCGGTCAGGTCTCCGAACGCGGTGTTGGCCTGGCTGAGCGCGGGTGAGGTCCGGGTGTGGCGGCCGGTACCGGGGTCCTGCGGCGGCTCCACGCCCACACCCTCGGCGACCTCGACTGCCAGGCCGTGGTCCACGTGGGCCAGGTTGGCCACCGCCCGCTGACGCACCGCCAACTCCTCGCACTTGCCCAGCTCGAAGCGGAACGCGGCCACCAGGTGCTCCCGCTCCCAGTCGACGAGGCTGTTCAGGAACAACCTGGCTTGGGAGTAGTGGTCCTTGAAGCTCTCCGCCCGTTTGCGGATCTTGTTGCCTTCGACCTTCTCCGTGTAGTGCCGGTAGACGTTCTCGTCAGCCAGCGCGGGGCAGCCGCCGCCCAGGGAGTTCGGGTAGTAGGAGGTCTGGCCGCGGTGTACCCGGTGCTGGGAGAACCCGTCGCGCTGGTTGTTGCTCACCTGTGCCACGGGCCGGTTGACGGGGATCTGTTGGAAGTTGGACCCGCCCAGGCGCAACAGCTGCGTGTCCAGGTAGGAGAAGTTGCGGGCCTGGAGCAGCGGATCGTTGGTGAAATCGATCCCCGGGACGACGTTCGCGGTGTGGAAGGCGACCTGTTCGGTCTCAGCGAAGAAGTTGTCCGGGTTGCGGTCCAGCACCATGCGCCCGATGGGGCGTACCGGCACCTGCTCCTCGGGGATGATCTTGGTGGCGTCCAGCAGGTCGAAGTCGAACGCGTGCTCGTCCTCCTCCGGGATCAGCTGCACCCCCAGCTCCCACTCGGGGAACTGGCCGCGCTCGATGGACTCCCACAGGTCACGCCGGTTGAAGTCGGGATCCTTGCCCTGGATGCGCTGGGCCTCGTCCCACACCAGCGAGTGCGTGCCCAGGAGCGGCTTCCAGTGGAACTTGACGAAGGTCCCCCGACCCCCGGCGTTGACGAACCGGAAGGTGTGCACGCCGAAGCCCTGCATGGTGCGGTAGCTGCGCGGGATCGCCCGGTCCGACATCAGCCACATCATCATGTGGGTGGTCTCCGGCTGGAGTCCGACGAAGTCCCACAGGGTATCGTGCGCGGACTGGGCCTGCGGAATCTCGTTGTGCGGCTCGGGCTTGACCGCGTGCACGAAGTCGGGGAACTTGATGCCGTCCTGGATGAAGAAGACGGGCATGTTGTTGCCGACCAGGTCGTAGTTCCCCTGTTCGGTGTAGAACTTGACCGCGAAGCCGCGCACGTCGCGGACGGTGTCCGCGGAACCTCGGGACCCGGCCACGGTGGAGAAGCGGACGAAGACGGGGGTGGTGACGTCGGGCCCGCTGAGGAAGTGGGCCGCGGTCACCTCGGAGAGGTCCTCGTAGGGCGTGAAGTGGCCGTAGGCCCCCGCTCCCCTGGCGTGCACGACGCGTTCGGGGATGCGCTCGTGGTCGAAGTGGGTGATCTTCTCCCGAGCGTGGAAGTCCTCCAGGAGGGTGGGGCCACGTTCCCCGGCGCTGAGGGAGTTGTCGGTGTCCTCGACCCGCACACCGGTCTCGGTGGTCAGCGGGCCCTGGGAGTCAGTGCGGTTCTGTTCCAGAAGCCGGTCCTTGGCGTCCTGCTCGTGGTCGGGCATGTCGAACTCCCCCCGTCGGGTCCAGGTCGGGACGGGCACCGCCCGTCCCGCCTCGCCATGACCGAGGAGACGACCTCGTAAACGCCGCACACCGGAATTTGACCCCGTCTCGCCCGGCCGGATGCCGAGCTTGGTCGGGCGGCGACGCGCTGCCATCGCGATCGATGCTGCCGCGGGGTGCCCAGCCGCGCCGATCCGAGCGGGGTCTGCGGAGAAGCCCCGTGCATCTGCGGGCCGAGGGCAGCCCGGCGTTGCCAGCCGAGTGGCCAAGGCTCCCTGGTGGTGGTGCCGAGATCGACGCGGCCTCCTTGCGAGCAGAGTTCTGACGTGCCGGCGCCTGCCCGTTCAGCCCGCCCGCCGGTTCGATGGACGCCGGCGGGGCGGGCTGGACCTGTCAGAGGTGAGGACTCGTTCGCGTGCCTCCGACTTCTTCTTGTCGGGGGCAAACCCCTCGTGCGTGGGGTTCCCGTGTGGATGCGCGCGGACGTGGACGGGCGTCCTGGTTCGTCCCCACGTCCTTTGTGGGTCGTCCTCCGCGAGCCGTTCTCACTGCGGTCTCCTCGTCGCGCGCGTCGGACGGTTCCCGTGTGTGTCGGCTGCTTCCCGTGCGACTGGTCGAAGGGGGCTTTCTTCCTCAGTGCCCCCGACCGGACTGTGGAATGGTGAGGACACCGATCTCGGGGGCCCCGGGCACACCGGGCCCGCTGATCAGCTTCCCCGTCATTCCCGCTTCCTCAGCGAGGTCGGCGATGCTGAGGTTCTCCCACAGGTAGGTGTCGTGGGTGCTGCGCACCACCGTGCCGTCGTGAAGCACCTTCCAGGTCGTCTCCCACCTGAGGATGTTGCCCTCGACAGGTTCGACCTGCATCCACCACTCGTAGGTCTGTTCGCCGATACGTTCGCGCAGCATCCGGAAGGGAGGGATCGCCTTGGCGGAGCCGGTGCCCATGAGTTCCACGATGATCGGTGCTCCGGGTGGAACGTGGTCGCCCAGCTTGCGCCAGAGTGCGGCTCGTTCGTCCTTGGTGAGGTGCCCGAGCACACCGAAGATGACCACCGCGCCCACACGATCGGGCAGGCGGATGTGCTGGGCGGGTTCGGCGCTGATGGTCACGCGAGACCGCAGGTCGACCTTGCCGAAGACGCGGCTGGTGAGCATGGCCCGCATGGGAGTCGAGGGTTCCGCGGCGATGATTGGAGCACTGGGCAGGGCGGCCGCGATCACTTCGGTGATGCTGCCCGTGCCCGCGCCGATTTCGACGATGGGGCCGGTTCCGGCGTTGACACCGGCCAACGCGGTGCGCAGAGGTCCCGCGCTGGTGCGCACATGGCGTGCGGCGACCATTTCGTAGAACTCGGCTGAGGCCGTGTAGTAGTCGGCGACCATGGTGGTGTCCCTTCTAGCTGAGGTGTCAGGGTGTGCTGGGCCAGGTGGGTGCCGTGTCGCCGGGGTCCTGCCCGAGGGCCTGGGCGATGGTGGCCGCGACCCTGCGGCGCTGCTGCGCGAGGAAGAAGTGACCGCCAGGGAACACCTCGGTGGTGACCTCTCGGGTTGTCGTGGTCTCCCAGGTCGCCGCCGCTTCCACCGAGCACTCCGGGTCCTGCGCACCGATGAGGACGTGCACGGGAATGTCGAGGGGTTTCGCCCTGGTCGGGTGGTAGGTCTCGATCAGTCGGTAGTCGTTACGCACGTAGCGCAGCACTGCTGTTCGTAGCTCCTCGTCGGCCAGGACCTCGGGCGGAGTGCCACCCAGACGAGTGAGGTCGGCTGCCAGATGGGCGTCGTCGCGCAGGTGGACGTCGCCGCGGTGGGCGTGGTGGGGTGCGGGCCGCCCTGACGCGAAGAGCCGGACAGGCGCTGGAATCGACCTCCGACGCGCTTCCACAGCCACCTCGTAGGCCACAGCGCTTCCCATGCTGTGTCCCAAGAGCGCGTAGGGGCGGTCCGTGAGGGGGTCCAGTGCGTTGACGACTGCGTCGACGACTTCGTGCATCGTGTCGACCATGGGGTCACCGAAGCGGTCCTCGCGCCCGGGATACTGCACGGTGAGCGCCTCGATGCCGGATGGCAGCAGGTACTGCCACGGGCGTAGCGAGGATGCCGATCCGCCGGCGTGGGGCAGGCAGATGAGGCGCACATCCGCCTGGGGGCGGCGCCGGGGCCTGCGCAGCCATGGGCTGAGGGGTGGGTGCTGCGGGTCCACGGGAGTTCTCCTGATCACGTTCTATTCCACGCATAATGGAATGGCTTTTAATGGCGCCGACATTGACAGCGCCAGTGATATTGGTCTCGAGTCGCGTTTTCGATTTCGTGTTGGAATTCAGATCCGCCCACTGTAAAGTCAGGCACGGGGATCTGTGGATTTATCCGCCTTCCCGTTTTCTCGCTCTATTCTTCCAAGAAGGGCTGGTGTGCGTATGTCCGACGCCGACGGGGTGAAGCTTCCGGCTTTTCCCATGCCGCGCGAATGCCCGTTCTCGGCTCCAAGCGCCTATGCCGACCTGCGACGGCGCGGCCCCGTGGCCCAGGTGCGCCTGCCCACCGGCCGCACCGCCTGGGTGGTGACCGGCTACCAGGAGGTGCGCGCGGTGCTCGCCGATCCCCGCGTCAGCGCGGACATCCGCAGGCCCGGTTTTCCGGCGCTGGTGGAGGGTGAGCAGGAGGCGGGCACGAAGACGACACCGTTCATCCGCATGGACCCGCCTGAGCACTCCCGGTTCCGCCGAATGCTGTTGGCGGAGATGACAGTGCGCAAGGCGCGTCGGATGCGCCGTGACATTCAGCGGGTCGTCGACGACCGCATCGATGAATTGCTGTCCTACGGCCCGCCCGCTGATCTGGTGACCCACTTCGCCCATGTGGTCTCCAGCACCGTCATGTGCGAGTTGATCGGGCTGCGTCGCGGCGACCCGCTGTTCCGGCGTGTCACCGAGACCCTCGGTTCCCAGGTCTTCGGCGGCGGTTCCAGCACCGCGGAGGGGGCCAGCGAGGGCATCGGCGCCCTGGGAGCGGTGGTGGAGGACGCCGTGCGTGCTCGGGAAAGCGACCCCGGTGAGGACCTGCTGAGTCGACTGGTCCACGAGCGGTTGCCCTCGGGTGAGCTGACTCGACAGGAACTGGTGACCACGATCAGCATTCTGATCGTCGCGGGCTGGGAGACCACCACCAATCAGATCGCCCTGAGCGTGCTCGCCCTGCTGCGGCGACCCGAGCTGCTCGACCGGTTGCGACGCGACCCCGCTGTGCTTCCTCAGGCTGTCGAAGAACTCCTTCGGTCCCTGTCCGTGGGCGATTCCATCGCGCTGCGCACAGCCACGGAGGACATCGAGATCGGCGGCACCGTCATCCCTGCGGGCGATGGGATCATCCCGCTGCTGGCTGCGGCCGACCACGACCCCACGGTGTTCCCCGACCCCGAACGCATCGACTTCGACCGCACTGGTAGGACCCACGTGGCGTTCAGCTACGGGATCCACCAGTGCGTGGGCCAGAACGTGGCCCGTCTCGAACTCGGGATCGCCATCGGAACCCTGGTCGACCGCATGCCCGGGCTCCGGGCCGCGGAGCCGTTCGAGTCGGTCCGGTACCGTCACGACGGCATCGCGTTCGGGCCCGAACGGGTGCTCGTCACGTGGTGACCACCCCGTTCCCTGACGCTGTGAGCGTGCCCAGGTAGGGCACGCTCGCGGCGTGGGGCGCGGGCGCCGGAGTGAGGTGCAGACCGCTCTCCTCGGCGAGCTGTTCGAGTTCCAGGGTGTACCAGCGGTACTGCTCCCGGACCTCGCGTACGGGCCCGCCCTTGCGGAAGACGCGCCAGGTGGTGTCCAGGCGCATGCGGTCCGGCCCGTCCGGTTCGCCGGCCATCCACCACTCGTACCGCTGGTCGCCGAGCTCGCTGTGGCGCAGGAGTGTCGGGGGGATCGTCGTGGGCTCGCGCATGCCTGTCAGCTCGACGACGATCGGTGCGCCGGGCGCCAGGCGCCGCACCAACTCTCTCAGGAGTTCGTGCCTCAGGTCGGGTTCGAGGTGGCCCAGTACCCCGCAGAGCACGGCTCCGGATATCCGCTCCGGTAGCGCCCCCGGCTCAAGCAGTTCTTCCGCGGCGTGGGGCAGAACGGTCACTCGCCGCGCGAGCTCGGGGTCATCGCCGACCCGGGCCGTGAGCAGGGCGCGCATACCCGCGGCGGGTTCGGTGGCGATCAGGTGGATGTCGGGGTAGGCCGATGCGACCTGCCGGGTGACCAAACCGCTGCCCGCGCCAATGTCCACGAGGGGACCAGCCTGCGGGTCGATCCCGTTCAGGCACGCGACGACTGCGGGACCGGTGCGCGCGGTGTGCTCTCGCGCGCCGAGGTCGAAGAACTCCGCTGCTTCGTTGTAGTCCGACAGCTGTGCCGCGGGAGGGCGTGTCGGCTCACCGGGCAGGACTGGGCCCGACCGGGGGCTGCCGACCCGGGGGCCCGCCGCCTGCTCCGTCGGCGCCGCACCGGATGTTGTGAGCGCGGAGGGGGCGAGGGGTTCGGGATCCGCCGGACGGATCAGTTCCGGAGGCCCCAGCCGCGCCATCAGGTCTCGCCAGAGCGCGAAGACCGCGAGGTCGTGTTGGGCCGAACGAAGCGGATCCGCGCCTGCGGCGATAGCCGCAGCGAACTTGTCGAGCGCCTCACTGATCGCCGCGGGCCACAGCTCCGAGAAGATGTCACAGATACGGGGCGGCGGACCGGCCTGACCCAGGATCGCCGAGGCCGGCAGCCGGAGTGCCTCGGCTCCCGGCTCAGGTGTGAACACCAGCCGGTGCCCGGAGTCCCGGGGGGAGTGCATGCGTGGGTGCCACAGGACCGGACCGTGGGTGTCGGCCAGTGTCAGGACGCCCCCTTCGGTCCCCACAGCCACTCGGTGCCAGAAAAGGGAGTGGTTGTCGCGGTCTCCGGGGTGGATCTGGTTCTGGACTCTCAAGGTCAGCGGAGCGCCGGCGATGGCACCGTGCAGCAGGCGCAGCGGTGCCTCGCCGTTGGCGGCGGCGACGACGTCCTCGGGCAGTGGAGCCGGATCTCCCAGGCGCCAGGGCCGGGTACCACCCAGAGCTCGCGCCAGGATGTCGATCAGGGGGGCCAGGACGTGGACCGGGGCCGCCGCGTCGACGAAGAGGACGCGCTGCCGCTCTCTCAGCCTGGTCGCCGCCTCGATGAACTCGCGCACCGGGGCCACATGCGGGTAGTGGGTGTTGACGTGGAACTGGCGGTTGGCCCGCCGCGCCCGGCGAAGGGACTCCGACAGCTCGTCGGGGTGCATCGGGTGCTCCTGGAGCACGTGTACACCTCTGTCGAGCAGGGTGCACGTGAGTTCCGCCCCCCGGCCGCCCATGACTGCCGCGGGGACCGCCACGAAGGCGGCGTCGATGTCGTCGGGGAGCTCCTCCGGAGAGGTGTGGCAGGGTACGCCGTGCCCCTCTGCCAGTTCCCGCGAGTAACGGCTGCCTGTGGAGAGGATTCCCGCCAGGGTGAACCCCGGGTGGCGTTGGACGGCGTCAATGTAGAAGCGGCCGAAGTTCGTGCCGCAGACAACGGCGCGCAGGGGCGCTGACGCGCTCACAGCTCACCGTCCTCGACGGCTGTGTCCACTTCACCGGGATTGGGGAGTGCGACAGTGTGCCGGTGGGTCGCGAACTCCGCGTCCCCGTTCGCGCGCAGCGCTGCCACCGTGGCGCGCGGATCCATGGCCTCGGCGGCGTAGTGCAGACCCCTGCCGATACGACCGGCCAGGACGTCCAGGACCGCGAGTGCCGCGACCGCCCCGCTGAGCTGGTAGCTGTTGTCGCTGTGGACCACGCATGTGCGTGCCCAGTCCTGGCCCGAGAGGCTGAACACCATCCGGTAGTAGGGGTCGCTGCCCGCGGCGTCGACCTCGGCGGCCCGACGGATGCGCCGGACCACCGCGTCCCGTTGCTCAGCGGTGTCCATCGGGAGCGTTGGCAGGGCGGTGAACAGCTCACGCACCTGTGTTCCGGGGAAGACGGTGTACCAGTCGGCCTCGGCCAGGTCCATCCGTGCGGCCAGCCGCTCCACCTCGGCCGTCAGAAGCGGGTGCAGGGCGACCCTGTGGGGGAAGTAGGGGGCCTCGGCGCCGTCGGCCACCCGCAGGACTCTGTCCACGCTGCGGCCGTGACGCCATGCGGCCAAGGGGCGGCCGAACCGCTCGCCGCCCGCTCCCCCGGTGTCCAGGGAGAGCACGATGTCGGCCGCCACGCTCTCGGTCGCGTGTTCCAGCCCGCCGGCGTAGCCGGTCATCCTGTGTGCTGGCCCCTCTGTCTGGTCGGCTCCGGCGAGCCAGAGGGGGATGAGACCCGCCAGTCCGGGGACGGTGCCGGCCGACAGGACGACACAGCGGTCCGACCCGACCGCGCCCGACCGCGTCAGGGATTCGTGGACGGGGTCGTCGCCCAGGACGTCGACGACGTCAGCTCCGGCGGCCAGACCGGCCCGCACGACGGTGTCCTTGAGCAGGTAGCTCGGACCGGCGCAGTTGACCAGCAGGGTGCAGCCAGCGCTGAAGCGGGCAAGTGAGGCGGGGTCCAGGGCGTCGACCTCGACGGCCTCGCTTCCTTCGGGCCAGGGGCCGGAGGGGATGGCTGAGGGGCGCCTCGCCCCCAGCCGCAGCGGTCCCACTCCGGCTTTGGTCAGGGCGGCGGCGGTGTGGCGACCGACCGCGCCTGAGGCGCCGATGAGGCCGATCATGACGTCTTCCCTTCGATGATCTCGTGCAGGTGGCCGTCCACGGTGGGGACGTTCTCACCCGTCATGCAGGTGAAATGCTCGCCGGGGATGTCGCGGGTGCGCAGATCGCCGAGGCAGATCCGGGCCCAGTGGTCAGCGATGGTGTCGGCGCTTCCAGGGAAGGGGTAGGCGCCGTTGTGCCGCAGGAAGGTGATGTCACCCGCGTAGGGTTCGGCGCGGTGCCGACTCAGAGCGAAGATGCTCTGCTGGTAGGTGCGCAGCGCCCTGAGCAGGCCTTCGGGCTCGTAGGTTCCGGCGAGCTCAGGGGGCAGGGCCTCGCACATGCGAGTGACCCGGGCCATGCGGGGCACCGCTTCCAGCGCCTGGAAGGAGGCCGCCACATCTGCGAACTCGTCGTCCAGGTCGGCGATCGCCCCGTCCAGGACGGCGCCGGGGGAACGGTCGAGAACGGCCGAGACCGCGGCCCCGGCCCGCTCGGAGTCAGCGGGGAATCCGATGTCGGCCGGTTCGATGCCCATCATGAGCGCGAAGGAGTACTCGGAGAGCAGTTCGTCGTCGATACGGAACGTCGGGCTGTGGCTGCTAATGACCGTGAGGCTGCGGACGGTGGCTCCGGCCTCGGAGAGTCCTCGGGCCACCTCGGTGGCGATGACACCCCCCACGCAGTACCCGACGACGTCGACCTGTGTGTGGCCGGCGTCGAGCAGGGCACGCACGTACTCGGCGGCTGTGCGGTCGATGAGCCCGTTCGGGTCGGCGTTGCGGAAGTCCTCGGGCGTCGGCAGCTCCAGACCCACCAGTCCGTGTCCCGCTCCGGAGCGGGCACGGAACCGGGTGACCAGAGGACGGTACGGGAGCAGGGTGCCCGTTCCGGCGTGCACGAGCACGGTCACCGGAGCGTCGGGCCCGGGCGCGATCAGCTCCACCAGCGCGGAGTTCTCAGCGTCCGTCTCCGCTTCGGGTGCGGAGAGTTCGCGCAGGTAAGCGGCGAGTCCGGCGATGGTCGGCTGGCGCAGCAGGTGGCGTAGAACGACCTCCCATTCGAGATCCCACTCGTGTCCGGCCAGCCCGTCACGGAGCCGCCCGACGATCCGGGCCACCAGCAGTGAGTCGCCGCCGAGCGCGAAGAGGTCGTCGTCGCGACCGATGCGCTCTGTTTCGAGCAGCTCGGCCCACAGGTCGGCCAGAGCACGTTCGAGGTCGTCGCGGGGCGTCTGGTCGCCTGCCTCCTCGGCGGGGCCCGTTCCCAGCTGCAGCGACCGCTTCTCCAGAGCGGTGCGGTCCAGCTTGCCGTTCTCCGTCCTGGGCAGGGCGTCGACAACTTCCCAGTGCGAGGGAACCGAGTATTCGGGGAGGAGTTCGTGGCTGCGTCGTGTCAGTGACGACACCGCGACCGGGGCGTGCAGGGGTTTGACCTGGACCAGGTACAGGTGCTGGCCGAAGGCCCCGGCCGCTTCGGAGCTCTCGGGGAACTCGGCGGCGATGCGGCGGTCCCGACCGTTGAGCAGTTCCCGCCACTGTTCGTGGCGCAGGAAGGACTGTTCCTGCGCCTGGCGAACATCGGTGAAGGGTCCGGCGTGTTCGGCCATGAACTCCGCGGAGATGCGGAGCGCGTGGTCGTCGTCGTTGGTGTTGGCCAGCAGGAGCATCCAGCCGCCGGGCGCCACCAAGGTGGAGAGTCGGTCGAGGGCCGCTTGTGCGTCGGGGAGGTTGTCCACGACTCCGACGCAGACCAGCAGGTCCACGGAGTTGCGTGCCAGCCCCTGCTCGGCAGGGTCGTGCGCGGGGTCGAAGGCCGCGCAGCGCACGCGCGGGTCGTCGGCGTGGGTCTGCTCGAACGCGGAGCGGTTCTGAGCCGACGCGTCGGCCCCCAGGTAGTCGACCGGGTGGTCGGCCAGAGCGGGTAGCAGGGTGTTGGCCACCCCGCCGCCGCGCAGCCCGACCTCCATGATCCGCAGGGGGTCGGAGGTGTCTCTGGTGCGTGCGATCTCGGTGGCAGCGGCGGCCAGGACCGAGCGCAGCGCCGAGGATCCCGCGTTTTCCGCGTAGGCGGCGGTCAGCGCCCGGAGGTCAGCACCGGAGAACGGCCGGGCGGCTGCCTCCTCCCGACCCGCGATCAGGGCGGGCAGGTGTTCGGCGCTGGAACGCACCGTGGCGAACAGCTCGGGGCTCCACCCCGCACGGCTTTCGAGCCGGGAGGCCTCGTCCCAAGCGAGGGCGATGGCCTTCGGGTCCGGAACGCGCAGAGCGGTCAGCTTTCCTTGGGGAGTCCGCTCCAGGAGGCCTGCGGTCAGGAGCCCCTTCAGCCAGCGTCGCACCAGCCGGTGGTGCTCGGGGGCTGCTCCCAGGGTTTCGGACACCTCCTGCGGCGAGCGGGCACCGCCATCAGCGAAGGCCGGCGCGAGGGTGTCGGCGATGGATGCCAGGGCCGCTTCGCTGAACGCGGCGCGGAAGGCGGCCAACTCCGCGATGTCCACCTGCTCCTCGACCCGCAGGGCTGCGGTGCGCACAGCCGGGAGCAGTGTCTCCGGGAGAGGGAGGGGGGTGTCGCGGTGAGCGGGTTCGACGAAGGCGGTCAGGCTTTGGCCTGCGCCGGTGGGTGCGTTGCCGCGCCCGCCGGTGAGTACGACCGCGGCAGCGCCCACCTCGGGCAGCGACTCCACGGCGGCCTGGACCTCACCGAGCTCGATCCGGTAGCCGCGGATCTTGACCTGGTGGTCCTCGCGGCCGAGGAACTCGATCACCCCGTCGGGCCAGTAGCGGCCCAGGTCACCGGTGCGGTAGAGCCGCTCACCGGTTTCCGGGTGCCGGATGAACCGTGCCGCCGTCCGCTCGGGGTCGCCGAAGTAGCCCTGGGCCAGTCCGATACCGCCGATGTGGAGCTCGCCGACGACCAGGTCGGGACAGGGGCGCAGTGCCGTGTCCAGGACGTGGAACGTCTGGTTGTCCATGGGCCTGCCGTAGGGGATGCTGCGCCAGGCGGGGTCGACCTGGTCGATCGGGTGGTGGATGGACCAGATCGAAGCCTCCGTGGCACCGCCGAGACTGTGCACCGCCATGTTCGGAGCCCAGGTGCGCACGGCTTCGGGCAGCGTGGTGGGAATCCAGTCTCCCGACAGCAGCGCGACGCGCAGCGACGACAGGGGCGGGTCGTCCGATCGCAGGTAGTCGTGCACCATCTGGAGCTGTCCCGGCACCGAGTTCCAGAACGTGACCTCTCTGGTCCGGACCGTTTCGATCCACTCGGAGGGGTCACCTCGGCGCGCGGGGTCCGGCAGCACCACGGTCGCACCCACCGACAGGGGGCCGAAGATGTCGTAGACGGACAGGTCGAATCCGAGCTGGGCCAGTGCGAGAACACGGTCGTCCGCGGTCACGCCGAATCTGCGGTTGACGTCGGTGACCGTGTTCAACGCCGCGGCGTGGCTGATCATCACTCCCTTGGGAGCTCCGGTCGACCCCGATGTGTAGATGACGTAGGCCAGGTCGTCGGGGCCGGTCTCGTGCTGAGGCGGCGGAGCTGACGTGACGGGGAGGCTGTCCACGGCGACGGTGGTGCACTCCGCGGTCCACTCCCCCTCCTCCACCAGCCAGGACTGGGTCAGGACCACCGAGGCTCCGGCGTCGGTGAGGATCGCCGCGCGGCGCTGCGGGGGCTGCGTGGTGTCCAGCGGAAGGTAGGCGGCGCCCACCATCAGGGTGCCCAGAACGCCCGCGACCTGTTCCCATCCCTTCTCCATCGTGATGGCGACCAGGTCGCCCGCGGAGACACCACTGCTTCCCAGCGCCCGCGCGACCGCGGAGGCGTGACCGACCAGCTCGCCGTAGGTCAGCTCGCGGTCCCGGTCGATGACGGCCACACGCGCGGGGTCGCGTTCGGCGGCTGCCAGGACCCCCTGGTGCAACAGGGCGCGCGGTGCTGGCACTGCGGTGTCGTTGACGCGCTTGCGGACGGCGCTGGTGGCCTCCGGCAGATCGATGCGGGCCGTCTCGTTCCAGGCGTCGGGCTCCTCGGCGAGGCGGGTCATCAGGGCGGCGAAGGCGGCGAAGAGGTCAGCGGCCGTGTCACCGCCCAGAACCCCTTCGCGCACGTCCCAGCTGAGCGCCAGTTCGTCGGCGCGCTCCATGACCTGGCAGTCCAGCCAGACCTGCGGGGTCTGGGTCTGGGCGTGGCGGATCGCGGCCGCGGGACGCCGGGCAGCCGCCGAGCCGAGGGTGCTGGTGAACACGACCGGCATCAGCACGGTGTCGCTGTCACTGCGCCGGGTGAGATCGGCCAGGACCTGGCTCCCGGTGTACAGGGAGTGTTCCAGGTCCTCGAGCAGGGTGTCGCGCAGCGTGACGGCACGTTCAGCGAACGTCTGTGCCGGGCGCAGGTCCACAGCGAGGAGTTCGACAGCGGTGAAGTCTCCCACGAGGCGGTCGACGTCGGCGTGCAGGGGCAGCCGGGTGAACGTGGGGACGTTGAGTGTGAACTGCGGACTGCGGCTCCAGCGACCGAGCACCTCGGCGTAGGCGGCCATCGCCGCAGCCGAGGCGGTGACACCGGCGCGAGCGGCGTTGGCCTCGAAGGATGCGCGCTGCTCGGCGCCCAGGATCTCCTCGAAGCGCCGGAAGGCACCGACCTGACCGCCGTCAGGGGGCAGCGGCAGGTCAGGGGCGGGGGGCAGGGAGGGCAGGCGCCGAGTCCAGTAGTCCCGGGCACGGTCGTACTCGCCTGTCAGTGTCTGGTTACGGCGTGCCAGAACGTAGTCGCGGAACCCGATCTCCAGGGCTTCGGGCTCCCGGCCGTGGTACGTGTCCTCAAGCTCGGAGAGCACCAGCAGCAGGCTGGCGTAGTCGACGATGAGCTGGTCGATCGACAGGTGCAGGATGAGCTCGTCGGCGCATCGCGTCATACGCAGCTCGAACAGAGGTGGCACGTCGGTGGGCGGGACCCTGGAGGCGAGTTCCCGACGCACCTGGTCGACTCTTTCGACGGCCTCAGCGGGGGTGGCGGCGCGCAGGTCAGCGGTGGGAACCGGCGTTTCCGGGATCTCTGCCAGGACCTCCTGGAAACCGTCGGGGTGGACCACCGCACGCAGCATGCCGTGGCGGCGCACGACACCCCACCAGCAGGCTTCGAGCCGCTCGGGGTCGGTGTCGGCTGGGAAGGAGAGCTCGACGTAGACGTGGCAGGCCACTCCGCCGTACCCGTAGGCGCTGCCTCGGCCGACCAGGTAGGCCGCCTGGATGTCGGTCAGCGGGAAGGGTGTGCCTGCGTGCTGGGGGTCCGGGGTGATGCGGGTGGCAAGACGGCGTGCGGTCAGGTGGGAAAGGACCTCCGCGCGGTTCTCGCGCAGCAGGGCTTTGCGCTCCTCGGTCAGCACTCCCTTGGGGGCTCGGAACCGCAGGGCGCCGCCGTCCTCCCAGAGCCGGATGCCGTCCTTCTCCATGGCGGAGACGAGTTGGTGGGCGTTCATAGGGTTCCGCTTTCTTCTTCGTCGCGGGAGGCGAGCGCGTGGTCGACCTGGCGGGCCAGGTCGGCGAGGGTGGATGCGGTGAGGAACGAACGGACGGAGACGTCGACGCCGAATGCCTCGCCTGTGGCGGTGACCAGGCGCAGCGCGGTCAGGCTGTCTCCACCGGCGGCGAAGAAGTCGGCGTAGCGGTGGTCGGCCCCGGTCCCCAGGAGTTCCTTCCACAAGGTGGCGATCTGGATTTCGGTCTCGCCCGTGGGCGGTCCCGAGGCAGCGTGTTCCTCCGAGACGGCCGCTTCGGTCAGGGCGCCGCGGTCGACGGCGCCGTCGGCGGTCAGGGGTAGGCGGGGTAGGCGGGTGAGCCTGGCCGGCACGGCGAAGGGTGGCAGCAGGTCGGCGAGGTGTCGCGACAGGCCTTCGGGGTCCTCGCCCCCAGTGGTCACCATGAAGGCGTGGAGCCGCCGTTCACGCCCCTGGCCCACAGTGACCACAGCGCTCTGGGTGACGTGTGGATGCGACTCGAGCGCGGATGCGACAGCGCTGAGGTCGATCCGGCGACCGCTGAGCACAGCCTGCGGGTCGGGGCCGAGGAATTCGACGGTGCCGTCGGACAGGTACCGGGCCCGGACACCTGCCGGGCGGAGCCGTCCGGGCGAACCGGACGCCCCGGTCAGGGCCGGCTCGGGTTGGGCATGGAGCTGGCCGATCCAGAGGTCTCCGATCACCTGGTCGGGACGTTCGCGGCCCACGGAGTCCACGATGTGCAACTGGTGGCCTGCAAGCGGCCGCCCCGACGTCACGGAGCCATCGGTGTCGCTGTGCGACTCCACTGCGCTCGCCCAGCCGGCGGTGCCGTGGCCGCCGTGCAGGGCCACGAGTCGGGCTCCACCGCCGGAGGCCCCGCGCAGGCGGCCGGGAAGTCCCGTGCTCACCCGGTCGCCCGACACGAGTGCCAGGCGAAGGCTGCGCAGTGGCTCCCCTTCGTGTGCCGAGGCCGCCGTGATCAGTTCCTCGAGGAGCATCGGAGGACCGTTCCACAACGTCACACCGTGCTCGGCCACCAGCGCGGCCGGGGAAGGGGCCCCGCTCCCCGTTCGGTCGGCTCGGGGGCACACCAGTGCGCCACCCACACCGAGCGGACCGAACACGGTGAACGCGTTCACTCCTGCGGATGGGGGGTCGGCGGCGAGCATCCGATCCTGTGTGTCGATTCCGAAGTTTTCGCGCACAGCCGTGATCGTTGCCAGCACCGCCCGGTGTTCGATGAACTCGACCGTGGTGTCGTGCCCATCCGGGCCGGTGTCGACGGTGACGTACGCCGGAGCTCCGGGATCGGCCGCGAGGTCACCGCGCAGGGGGTCTGCGGCGACCAGATCCCCCAGATCGACCTCGTCCGGTTCGTCCGCGTGCCCGGAGCCGACGATCACGGTGCGTGCCCCGGCCGCCCGTTGCTCGTGCTCGCGCTGGGATCGGGGCGTCCCCGGGTCACTCAGAAGGTAGGCGGCGCCAGTGGAGAGCACACCCAGGATGGCGACGACCTGGTCCGCTCCGGGCGGCAGGGTGATAGCGACGACGTCGTCGGCGCCCACGCCTCTTGCGGCCAGGCCGCCCGCGACTCGGGTCGCCCGTGCCGCGAGCCCGCCGTAGGTGAGGGATTCGTTCTGCGGTGTCCGGAGTACGGCGGGAGAGTGTGGCAGCTTCTGCGCCTGGCGCAGGACTTCGCCGTGCAGGGTGTCGGCGGCGGGGGCGGTACCCAGGGCGGGGCGCCGCGCGTCGGCCTGGGCACGGGGCAGCACGGTTGGGGCGACCGTGTCCCAGTCGTTCTCGGCCAGCCAGGCCAGCATCGCGTTGTAGGCCTCGAACATGGCGTCGAGCACGCCGGGACGGAACAGCTCCTCGATGGCGTCCCAGGTGACCATGACTCCGCCGTGGGACTCAGTGACCTGGTTGTCCAGAAGCACCTGCGGGGTCTGGGAGATGCCCCAGACCTTCTCGGGGAAACCGTCGGAGAGGTCCTTGACGGTGCGGTCACCGACCCCCACGGAGCTGCTGAAGACCACGGGCATGGCCGCGTCGACGGCGCCGGTACGTTTGGCGAGTTCCTGGAGGAGCCAGGTCACCGAGGCGTCGCGGTTGTCGAGATCCTCGCTCATGACGAGCTGCAGGCGGTGGGCGGCGGCTGTCCACGGCTCCCCGGCGCGCGGCTCGTATCCGAGCAGGGAGACCGAGGTGAAGTCGCCCATGATCAGGTCGATGTGGGGATGGACCGGCTGCCGGTTGAACAGGGTGAGGTTGACCGTCACGTCTGGTTGGTCGCTCCACGATGAGAGGACTTCCGCGTAGCAGGTGAGGAGGACGACCGAAGGAGTCAGCCCGTGGGCTCGGGCCTTGTCGGTGATCGCCTGCCACGATCGCGCGTGGACGGGGCGCTGGCGCCGGGTGAAGCGCGGGTGCTCCACGGTGGAGGGGTCGGCGACCAACGGGAGGGCGGGTGCGGGCGGCAGTGTCCGGAGTCGCCGCATCCAGTGTTGGCGCGCGAGCTCGACCGAGTCGGGGTCGGGTTCGGACTGGAGAACGTAGTCGCGGAACGAGACGTCGATGGGCTCCAGTTCCGTCTCGGGGTCGCTGTAGAGACGGTCGAGTTCTCCGTACAGGGCGATGATCGAGGCGGCGTCCAGGACGATGTAGTCGAGTCCGACGGCCAGGCGCGTGCGCGTCGTACCGCCGCTGGGATAACGCACGGCACGGAGCTCGAACAGGGGCCAGCGTGTCAGATCGATGCTCAGGTGGGAGGCGTCGTCACGCAGCCGGGTCAGGACCGTTGACGCCTCTTCCTCGGAGTCGACCTCGGTGACCGCTACCGTGACGGATGGTACCTGTCGCAGGATTCGCTGTTGTCCGTCCTCGTCGAAGACGGCGCGCAGCATCTCGTGCCGTTCCACCAGGATCGTCCAGACGCGTTCGAACCGGTGCAGGTCGAAGTCGGCGCCGTCGAACTCGCTGTAGTGGTAGGTGCCGACCCCGCCGAGGGAGAGCCTGCTGTCGCGACCGATCCAGAACGCCCGCTGGACGTCGGTCATGGGGAAGGGCTGGTGGCGGTTGGCGTGGTCGCCCTCTCCCAGGGTTGTGCCGGTCGGTGGCGCCTGCCGGGTGAGTGTGGCGGCGAAGTCGGCCAGTGTGGGCGAGGAGAACAGGCGTGCGACCCCCGCGCCACCGGCACCGCGCTCACGCAGGGCGCCGATCATCCGGGTTGCCAGCAGCGAGTCACCGCCCAGCGCGAAGAAGCCGTCGTCGCGCCGGATGACCCTGACACCGAGGAGCTCGCTCCAGACCTCGGCGACCACGGTCTCGGCCCACCCGCGAGGGGACTGCTCTTCGGCGCGGTCGCCTTCGTCGGGGGTGCGGTTGTTCGCGGACGCCGCCAGTTCCTCGGCGCGTCGCCGGTCGGGCTTGCCGTTGGTGGTCAGAGGGAGGGCGTCCACCAGTACGAGCTGGGACGGGACCATGTAGGAGGGGAGGTTGCGCTCCAGGGTGGCGCGCAGCTCCGCTTCACCCGCTGTCCCCTCCCCTGTGGCCGCCAGGAGGGCGAGCCTGCGCGGTGTGCCCGTGATGAGAGCCACCGCGGTCGAGACCCCCGGTGTGGAGGCGGCAGCCGCTTCGACCTCGCCCAGCTCGATACGGTGTCCGCGCAGTTTGACCTGGTGGTCCGCGCGGCCGAGGAATTCCAGGACTCCGTCGGAGCGGTACCGTGCCCGGTCTCCGGTGCGGTACCACCGGCGCCCCTGCTCGGTGACGAACTTCTCGGCGGTGCGCTCGGGGTCGCCGCGGTAGGCGGTCGCCAGTCCGGCACCGCTGACCCACAGCTCGCCAGCGACCCAGTCGGGGCGGTCTCGGCCGTGGTGGTCCACGACCCGGGCCCGCATGTTGGGCAGGGGGAGGCCCCATGGGATCGAGACCCAGGAGGGATCGACCTGGTCGACCTCGAACACGGTGGAGTGCACGGCTGCTTCGGTCATCCCGCCCAGGGCGGTGAACCGGGCTTCCGGGGCCAGCGCGCGCAGGCGCGCGGGCTGGTCCAGGCCGACCCAGTCGCCGCCGAGCAGGACGAATCGCAGGTGGTCGCCGAGTCCGTCGGGGTGTGACTCGGCCGCGGTCAGGACCATGTCGAGCAGGGCGGGGACGCAGTTCAGGAGTGTGACCCCGTGCTTGCGCATCATCGTGGCCCAGTGGTGGGCGTCGCGTCGGGCCTCGTCGCTGATGAGGACCACTGCCCCGCCTGCGGACAAGGGCGCGAAGAGGTCGTAGACGGACATGTCGAAGTCCAGGTCCGCCAGTGCCAGGCCTCGGTCGTGCGGTCCGACGTCGAAGTGGTCGTTCAGGGCGGCGATGGTGTTCATCGCGGCCCCGTGCGCGACCTCCACGCCCTTCGGAGTGCCGGTGGATCCGGAGGTGAAGATGATGTACGCGGTGCTGTCGAGGCTCTGGTGGAGTTCCGGCGGGACTGGGGCGAGCCGGTCCGCGTCTTCGATCCGCACGACGGGTGGTCCCTGCCGCCCCGGTGCGGGGGCGGTGAATCGGTCGGTGTGCGCGGCGTCGGTGAGCACTGCGGCGGCGTCGGCCACACCGAGGACGCGTCGGGTGCGTTCTGTCGGCTGTTCCACTCCGATGGGGATGTAGGCCGCGCCCGCGCCGAGGATGCCGAGGACAGCGGCCACCTGTCGCACGCCGCGGGGCAGGCTGACCACGACCGCGTCGCCCGGTTCCACGCCCGCCCGGGCCAGGAGCGCGCTGACACGGCCCGCGCTTTCGGCCAGAGCGGCGTAGGTCACCGGCTCGCCGGTATCAGGGAGCAGGGCCGGGGCGTCCGGTCGTTCGCGTGCGGCACGGAAGAAACCCTCGTGCAGCCGTTCGGTCACGGTCGGCGCATCGGTGGCGTTGACGGTTTCGCGTACTCGGGCCTGGGCTTCGGGCAGGGGCGGGTTCGCGGGCCTGGACCAGGCTGCGGCGTCATCGACAAGGGTCTCGACGAGGTCGCGGTAGGCCGCGAACGCTGCTTCGGGCACACCGGGTTCGAACGCGTGGTGCCGTACGTCCCAGTTCAGGAGCAGCCCGCCGTCGAGTTCGGTCACCTGGGCGTCGAGCCAGACCTGGGGGCCCTGGGAGATGATCCACACCGGGTCGCCGAACGTGCCGCGGACCGCGGAGTCGTAGATTTCTCCCAGGCCCAGGGCGCTGGTGTAGACGACGGGGGCCAGGGTCGGCACGCCGTCGTGGGCTCGGGAGAGGTCGCGGAGGACTTCGACACCGGAGTAGGAGCCGTGGGCGGCCGCTGTGCGCAGGCGGCTCTGCACGTGACGCGCGGACTCAGCGAAGGTTCGCTCCCGGGTGAGGTCGACGTCGAGCAGGATCGAGCTGCTGAAGTCACCGACGAGTGATTCGGCCCCGTCCAGGTCCAGGTCGCGGTGGAACAGCGGCAGGTTCAGCAGGAATCTCGGGGAGTCGCTCCAGGCGCCGAGTGCTTCGGCGAAGGCGCCCGCCAAGGCGGCGGCGGGGGTGACCCGGTGTCTGCGGGCAGCAGCCAGCAGCTGTTGCTTGCGCTCGGGGTCGAGCCAGTGGTGCAGCCGTGTGGTCGGGTGGAAGCGTGCCGTGGCCGAGTCCGGGTCGAGCGGGTCGACGACGGTGGGCAGGGCTGGTGGGGCGCTCAGCGATTCCAGGTTCTCGCTCCACCAGGCGCGGTCCTCCTCGCGCTCCCGCGCTCGAGTCGTCTCGGTGGCGTTCAGGTAGGAGCGGTAGTCCAGGGGGATCTGCGGAAGTGCCGCGTCGGGGTCGGCGTAGAGCAGCTGGAGATCGCGCAGCAGCACCCGCATGCTCGCGGCGTCGGCCGCCAGCATGTCGAGGTCGATGTGCAAGCGGGTGGCCCCGCCGGGGCGGAGTGTCAGAGCGAGATCGAACACCTCGCCCCTCTCGACGTCCATACGCCTGTGGGTGTAGTGGTCGCGCAGTTCAGCGAGCACTCGGTCGACCCGTTCCGGGGTCTCGCTGGTCAGGTCGCGCACGTTCAGCGCGGGTGTTGTCGGGTGGTCCAGGACGCGCTGTCGTCCGTCGTCGAGCACGGTGACGCGGAGCATCCCGTGACGGCGGCGCAGCGCTGTGACGGCGGTTTCGAGGCGTGCCGGGTCGACGTCTGTGCCGTCGAGCTCGGCGTAGAAGTGCGCGCCGACCCCGCCGAGGGGCTGGCCTTCCTGGCGTCCGATCCAGTAGGCGTGCTGCATGGCGGCGAGCGGGAACGGTTCGTTCGGGCTCTCCCCCGCGGGGTCGGCCCCCTGGGATGAGGTGACCGGTGCCAGGAGTTGCTGCCAGCCGCGCAGGCTCGCTGCTTCCGCGAGTTCATCGAAGCCGACCGTCAGGCCCGCGCGTCGCCATCGAGCGGCCAAGCGCATCAGGGCGATGGAGTCCAGGCCGAGCTCGAACAAGTCGTCATCAGGTCCGATCTCCGCCGGTGGGAGGTCCACCAGTGCGGCAATCGCGGCGCGCAGCTCTCCCTGCGTCATGGGCACCGTTGGCGGATCGGCTGGCTGGGACACGCGTGATCGTCTCCTTGGCTCGCGAGGGGCTGGGGGCCGACCGGGACCGCTGGGGCACGGGGGTCGGTGACATGAGTGAAAACGAAAACCGTTATCTTTTTACCCTAAGCGGGGCGTTGAGCGCGATCCCCCCTTGTGTGGCATAAGACGCAAAAGGAGCAGAGATGATCAACCGTGCAAACCATCCCGAAGCGGCCAGAGAGCCGGACTGGCCCGGGTGGCCGCAGGAGGAGCGCCAGCGCTATGAGGCAGCCGGATTCTGGCGCCCGGAAACCCTGGCCGACCTACTGGAGCATCAGGCGGAGCAGCGCCCTGAGGCCATCGCGCTCGTGGACGGCCGAGCCCGGTGGTCCTACGCGGAACTGGCCGACGAGGCCCGAGCGGTGGCAGCGGGGCTGCACCGCCGAGGGCTGCGCCGGGGGGACCGGGTGGTGGTGCAGCTGCCCAACCGGGCGGAGTTCCTGCTGGTCTGGTTCGGCCTGCAGTACCTCGGCGCGGTCCCGGTCCATGCCATGCCCGGACACCGCGAGCACGAGATCTCCCACCTTCTCCGGGTCACCGGCGCCGTCGGCTACGTCGTGGCCGACCGCCACTCCCGGTTCGACTACCGGACGCTGGCCGCATCCATGCGTGAGAGGCACGGGGAGCTGCGCCATGTGGTGGTCGTCGGCGACACCGGCGAACTCGAGGGCGCCATCGGCTTCGAGGAACTGCGCACCGACGCCTCTGCCGACCTCTCCCCCGGTGGGGAGCGCCCCGCTGCCGGCGACATCGGACTGCTCCTGCTCTCCGGCGGGACGACGGGCACGCCCAAACTCATCCCGCGCACACACCGGGACTACGCCTACAACGCCCGCGCCGCCGCTGCCGCCGCGGGCCTGACGCCGGACAGCGTCTACCTCGCGGTACTGCCAGCCGCCTTCAACTTCACGATGTCCTGTCCGGGAATCCTGGGCACGCTGACCGTCGGCGGGACCGTGGTGATGGCACCCAACCCGGCCCCTGAGACAGCGTTTCCCCTGATCGCCCGCGAGAAGGTGACGGTCACGGCGCTGAGTCCCCCGATGGTGCCCGTGTGGTTGGAGGCCCACGCCGACCGGGACCCGGGTTCAGCCGAACTCGACAGCCTCTCGGTCCTGCAGGTGGGGGGAGCCCGACTGGCCAACGAGCTCGCACGCCGTGTCCGCCCGGAGCTGGACTGTCGTCTGCAGCAGGTGTTCGGCATGGCCGAGGGACTGATCAACGTCACCCGCCTCGACGACCCCGATGATCTGGTGTGCACCACGCAGGGACGGCCCATCTCGTCCGGCGACGAGGTGCGGGTGGTCGACGAGTCGGACGCCGTGGTGCCCACGGGAGCCGTGGGTGAGCTGCTGACCCGGGGGCCCTACACCCTGCGCGGCTACTACCGCGCCCCGGAACTCGCCACCACGCACTTCACGTCCGACGGCTTCTACCGCACCGGTGATCTCGTCCGCCTCCATCCGACCGGTCACATCGATGTCGTGGGCCGGGTGAAGGACCAGATCAACCGTGGTGGAGAGAAGATCGACGCCACCGAGGTCGAGAGCCAGATGCTCACTCACCCGGACGTGTCGGCGGCGGCCTTGGTAGCCGCACCCGATCCGGATCTGGGCGAGCGCTCGGTCGCCTTCCTGGTCTGCAAGGGCTCCCCGCCCACCGCCCGCGAGCTCGGCGCGTTCCTGCGCGGCAGGGGGTTGGCGGGCTACAAGGCTCCCGACCGGATCGAAGTCGTCGAAGAACTTCCCCTGACCGCCGTGGGCAAGGTCGACAAGAACGCTCTGCGCGCACGCGACCAGGGAGCCACGCGGTGACCTTGTGCGACCGAAGCGACACGTAAGGCGTTGCGACCCCAGCCACACACGCACACGCTTCTAATGAAAATGATTATCATTTACGATCAATCGGACAGCGCCCTCGGGTGCTCAGCGGCCCTGCCCGGGCCGCTCCACAGTGAAGGGGACGTTCTCGCGTGCGCATCACCGTCCACAGCGAGGTCTGTATCGGCGCTGGCCAGTGCGTCATCGCCGCCGACCGCGTGTTCGATCAGGGCGAGGAGGACGGGCTGGTACGTCTACTCACCGACCGGCCCGACTCCCGCGACGCCGCACGCGTGCGCGATGCGGTCGATCGCTGCCCGTCCGGCGCGATCGAGTTCACCTCGGACTGACCCCGGGGCCCGCCCCATCCACCCTCACCCCCAGCCAGCACGCGAAGGGACGATGACCGGCCTCGGCCGACTCGACCTCGCGTGCGAGTGACAGCGGCCGCGGTCGTCGAACCGGCACCGGCTCGGCACGTGTGGCCCGCGCCGGGCCCGCAGACAGGCGACCGGGCCCCGAAGAAGCGACCATCCACTGGCCTCGAAAACAGACCGGAGACGAATGTTGACCACGGGCACACCAGTTACGGCCCTCGAGCCGTCCGGGACAAGGAGCCGGCCGTGAGCCGTAGCGAAACCGAACAGGTCGAAGGCCCGCTCGACCCCGTCGCGGCCGCCGCGCGGCTCGCGGCCTCCGGCCCCTTCTCCGAATACGTCCTCTACGAGCGCGACGGGGTCTGGCTCTTCGGCGGCGGAGTGCGCTGGGGAGTCGACCTCGACAGCGACCGGGTCACGGTCCGCGGCGCCGAGGGGATCGTCGACTCCCGCCCCTACACGGGCAGCCCGGCCGACACACTGGCCGAGACCCTGGCCGCTCTGCCCGAAGAGTCCTGGCGGGCCTACGGCTGGGTGGGGTTCGACTTCGCGCTCCACTCCCGCGCGGCGGCCCCCGCGCTCCGCAGGGAACACGCGCGGCTCGCCCGCCTCATCGTGCCCCGGAGCGAAGTCCGCATGACCGTGGGCGGGGCCCACATCAGCGGGGGCTCAGCCCAGATGCGCCAGAAGGTGCGCTCCGTGCTGAGCGAACGGGTCTCCGAAACGGAGCGGACCCGCGTCACGATCGACTCGCAGAACAACTCCCAGGCCTACGTCGGGCTCGTGAGCGAGGCCCTCACCGAGATCGACCGCGGCCTCTACGACAAGGTGATCCTGTCGCGCAAGGTGAACGTGCCCTTCGCCGTCGACATCCCCGCCACCTACGTGGCCGGACGCCGGGCCAACACCCCCGCCCGGTCGTTCCTGCTGGATGTCGATGGGCTCCGCAGCGCGGGCTTCAGCCCCGAACTGGTCGTCACTGTCGACGGGGATGGCGAGGTGCTGACCAATCCGCTCGCGGGCACTCGGGCGGCCGGTAGGGGCGCGGAGGCCGATGCTGCGGCCCGCGCCGAGCTGCAGTCCGACCCCAAGGAGATCCACGAGCACGCCATATCGGTGCGCGAGGCCGTCACGGAGATGCGGTCAGTGTGCCTTCCCGATTCGGTCGCTGTTTCGGATTTCATGAGCGTCTCCCTCCGCGGCAGTGTCCAGCACCTGGCGTCCACCGTGCGGGGGCGCCTGGCCGAGGACACCACCCCCTGGCGCGCCTTCGAGGCGCTCTTCCCAGCGATCACCGCATCGGGGATCCCCAAGCCGAGAGCCCTTGAGGCAATCGTCCGTCTGGAGGAGGGTCGCGGCCTGTATTCCGGGGCCGTGGTCACTGCCACCTCCCACGGCGAACTCGAAGCTGCGCTGGTCCTACGCGCCGTCTACGAGGAACAGGGGCAGGCCTGGCTTCGCGCGGGGGCCGGGATCGTGGCGGGCTCGCGTCCCGAACGGGAATTCGAGGAAACCCGCGAGAAGCTGTCCAGCGTGCTGCCGCACGTGGTGTCCGCTTCGTGACCGTGACCATGCCGACGCACCAGCACAGCACTCCCCTTCCCGACTTCGCCGAGGTGGTCATGCCATGACAGACGTCCAAGAGAACGGGTTGGTCCCCTACCTGCTCGCCAACCGGGCCTTCGTCGCCCCAGCCGTCGAACAGGCTGTCGGGGCGATGGACCTGCCCGGACGAACACGCCTGCTCGACGCCGGAACCGGTGCCGGGGGCGGGCTGGTGGCGCTGGCCCGGGCAGCCGACCCCCGGGCACGGGTCCTGGCAGTGGACCGCAATCCCGACGTACTGGCTCTGGCCAGGGAGCACGCCCAAGCCGAAGGGGTGTCCGACAGGGTCGAGGTGCGCGCCGCCGACCTGGTCGAGGTACTCGACGAAGCCGCTGACTCAGGTGAGGGCTTCGATGCGATCTGGGCATCGGACGTGGTCTGGCCCGGGAACTTCGACGACCCCGGCGCCTTGGTCGCGCGCGCGGCGCACGCCCTGAGCCCCGGCGGCGTACTGGGGCTCTTCACCAGCAACTACTACCAGGCCATGTTCCTGCCTGGTCATTCCCGGCTGGAGCGGGCGGCGCGTACCGCTTCCGAACTCAACTGGGGGATCCCCTCCGGTGGCCCCGCCCACTATGAGCGCCACGCCGCGTGGCTGACGGCCGCAGGACTGCTTGACGTAAGGGTGAGCGTCTTCGCTCGAGTGGGTTCGCCGGTCGACGCGGACCCGAGCGTGCGCCCCTATCTGGAGAACGCCGTGTGGCCGGAACTGCGCGAGTCGGTGGTCAAGCGTGGCACCGACGCGGGTCTGACCCGTGATGAGGTGGCCGAGGCCGAGCGGCTCATGACGCCCGGGCACCCGGACTACATCGTCGATTCCGCCGGCTATTACATGGTCCATCCGACCCTGCTTGCCCTGGGTCGGCGGTCCTCGGACTGAGTGTCACGGCCGCATGGTCCCTGTCCTGGGGCCAGGCGGTTTCGCGGGGCTTTCCCGACCGCGGCAGTCCAGGCACATCTCGGCGCGGCGCGTCATCCGCGCCGTGGTGCCAGGTGAGAGGAGGCCACGCTCGTCGCGTGACCGCCAACGGCTGCTGTCGGTCGAACACACCCTGGCCGCGGCCAGGCGATGGGCGCCGCGGTCAACGAGCCCCGAGGGCCCTGACGGTGGGATCCGTCGGGGCCCGGAGAGCGTCAGTGCACGCCCTCGTGTGAACAAGAGCGTGTGACCGGCAGGCGGAACGTTGCGGCTCGGGGCTGGCCAGTCCACTCCCCTCAGCTGACGAAGACGAATACCGCTGGCCGCGAGGCCTCAGGGCTACGCGGCCAAGATGCGGCGCTCCGGGTCCAGCGTGAGCACCCGGTCCATACGGTCGGCGACGTGTCTGTCGTGGGTGACCGCGATGACAGCCAGGCCCTCCTCAGTACGGAGAGTGTCCAGCAGCTCCAGGATGGTGCAAGCACTATCGGCGTCCAGGGCCGAGGACACCTCGTCCGCCAGCAGCACCCGAGGTCCCGCAGCCAGGGCACGTGCGACGGCCACGCGTTGGCGCTGGCCACCGGAGAGCCGGGACGGCAGCGCGCGTTGGATGTCCGCAGGCAACCCCACCCGCCGCAGGAGCCCCGGAACCTCCGCAGCAGCCTGGCCACGGGTGAGCCCCCGAAGCACCATAGCCGGGCGCGCGAGTGTGGTTGCGACTCGCTGGGACGGGTTCAGGGTCGCGGCCGGGTCCTGGGCTACCAGCTGGATGGCTCGCAACGACTCCCTGGCCCGGTCCGTGTGCCTGGCGGGCAGGATCCGTCCGCCGAGCGAGAGTGTGCCCACTGCTGGAGGATGGAGCCCGGCCACACTCCTGAGCAGGGTGGACTTCCCACAACCAGAAGGGCCCAGTACCGCGACCGCCTCCCCCTCGCCGACAGACAGATTCACCTCGCGGACCAGTTCCCGGCCGCCAGGGGCCAGGAGCCGGACTCCCCGTAGGCTCAGCAGGGTGGCGCCCCGTGGGTGACGGGGGTCCGCGGTCGTGACACCGGCTCCGCGAACCGGATCGGTCACACCGATGTCGAGACGATGGTCGGCCACCCGTTCAGCGAAGCCTCGATCATGGGTGATCACGACGGTGACCCTTCCACGACGGCCGCGCCTCTGTTCGAGAACGCCGAGCACGAGTTCCACGGTGGCGGGGTCCAGGCCGCTCGTGGGTTCATCCAGGACCAGCACCTCGGGATCGGCGACCACTGCCCTGGCCAGTGCTACGCGCTGGGCCTGCCCCCCGGAGAGTTCGTGTGGGCGCCTCCGCCACAGCGTGTCGGCATCCAGGCCCAGTGAGGTGAGGACCGCATGGACTGCCTCGGCTTTCGCGCGCCGGGATCCGACCGGCAGCGCCTCGGCCACCAGGGCGCACACTGGGCGCAGGGGGTGCAGGTCCGAGGCTGGGTCCTGGCCGAGGACGCCGGCGCTGCCGCGGCGCCATCGGCGCGCCGCCCGCCCTGCGGGCACCGTTTCTCCCTGCCAGCGCACCTGGCCGGTCCTGCGCACCAGACTGGGCGGGAGTGCGTCCAGGGCGGCCAGAACGGCGCTGGTTTTGCCGCTTCCCGAGGCTCCCATGACCGCGAGCACCCCACCGTCCGGCACCCGCAGGTCCACAGGCCCCACCACATGGGAGCCGTGTTCGTCCTCGACCAGCAGCGCCTCGGCACACAGTCCTTCAGCCATCCGCGGGCTCCTTCAGTGCGGGGTCGTGGTCTCGGACCCGGCTCGTGCGATCGGCAGTGAGACAGATCTGGGCCAGGAGCGCGAGCAGCACGGTGGTGATGCCCAGAGCCACAGCTGGTGCGGCGACGGCCCAGGGGTTGATCGCCACACCGGTCATGTTCTCCCTGAGCATGAGGGCCCAGTCGGGGGCGGGCGGGGCGGCGCCCAGCCCCAGGACGCTCAGTGCCGAGGCCACCTGCAGGGCGACCACCAGGCGCAGTCCCAGGTCGGCGGTGACCAGCCCCCGCATGGCCGGGAGCACCTCCCTGCCCAGAATGGACGCGGTGGCCTCCCCACGCAGGAGCGCGGCTTCGACGTAACCGGACGTGCGCGCGGCTCGGACGGCATCTCGGACGACCCGCAGGGTGAGCGGCGCTCCCCCGCACACCGTCGCGATGATCACTGCTGTGTACCAGGGCAGGGCGACCGCTACGACGAGGGCGAACAGCAGGGAGGGGAGAGCGAGCAGCAGGTCGGCCGCGGCGGTGAGGGACCGCGAGGTCAGCCCGCCGAACCACCCTGCGACCAGGCCTCCAACTGTTCCGATGACACAGGCGCACACGGCAGCGGTCATGGAGACACCGAGCAGTCCTCCCCCGCCCGCCAGCACACGGGACCACACGTCACGGCCCAGAGCGTCGGTTCCCAGGGGAAGGCCGGGGGAAGGCCCCTGCCAGGGCGCCCCCAGGGGGGCCGTGGGGCTGTTCGGTGCCCACCCTTGGCCGAACAGGGCGACGGCGAGGACTCCGGCTGCCAGGAGAGGGACACTCAACGAGGCGAGGCGTACAGCGGCTCGACGGTTCACGCCAACCACCTCCGACGCGGTTCGGTCAGAGCGGCGACCAGGTCACCGGCCAGCAGCCCAATGAGGACGACCGCAGCAGCGAGGACAGCGGTGGCCTGGACGACCGGCAGGTCTCGTGAGGCGATCGAGGAAACCAGCAGGGAGCCGATGCCGGGATAGCCGAAGAGGGTCTCCACCAGCGCTGCGGCGGCGATCAGCCCGCCTCCGGTCACCGCCGTGACCCTGGTGAAGGGAGCCAGGAGGAAGGGGAGGACATCGGTGGCGGCGATGCGCCAGGGCGGCACACCACGCCGACGGGCGTCGGCCACGTGTGGCAGGCACATGGTGTCGGACACTGCTCCCGCGAGCAGGCTCGCTCCGTAGAACGCGGTGGGAAGTGCCAGTGCCATCACGGGGAGAAAGAGCAGTTCCGGGTGCTGCCAGGGCTCAGCCCCGGGTGGGAGCAGGGAGACCGGGGGCACCAGTCCCAGAGCGCCCGAGAACACTGTGACGAGGATCGCCGCGGTGACGGCGGTGGGCAGGGCCGCGCCCCCGGTCAGAAGAGCGGTGGACACCCGCTTGGCTCGTCCGCTTCCCCCTGCCCACCAGGCCAGGGCCACAGAGGTGGGCGCAGCCACCGCCAAGGCTCCCCCGACCACTGTGAGGGTGGCGGGTAGACGTTGCGCGAGGGCGTCGGCGACGGGGCGGCCGTTGACCAGGGACGTGCCCAGGTCACCGGTGAGCAGGGCGGCAGCCCAGTCGAGGTAGCGCCGCCAGGGTGCGGCGTTCAGGCCCAGTTCGTCCCGTAGTGCTCGTACCTGGTCCTGGTCGGCGCCGGGTGTCGCACGCAGGTCCGCTGCGTCGCCGGGCAGGAGTTCTGTGGAGGTGAACACCACCACCGACACCAGTGCCAGCAGAAACACGGTCCGAGCCAGGGCGAACAGGAAGGAGGCCCCCGCGGCCGTCCCCGGGGCGCGGAGGTGGACGACCGCGGGGACGGTCCGGGGACGGGACATCAGTGGGCGACCCGGACCTGTTCGATGAACAGGCGGTGGAAGCCGGGGCCGGTCGGCAGTCCGCTCACGCCGGAGCCCGCAAGGTCGATTCCGTCTCCGGTGCCCCACACCACATAGCCGCCATCGTCGGCGACGCGTTCCTGGAGGTCCGCGAGCACGGCGTGACGGTCGCCCTCGTCGGCGGTGGCCAGCGCGTCGGCGAAATCGGCGTCCCACTCAGGGACGTCCCACGCCGTCTCGTTGACGGGGCCGTCAGAGAGCAGGGCCATCCGGGCGTAGTCGACGAAGCCGTTGCCGCCCAGGCTGTTGAGGTAGAAGGGTTCGACGTTCCACACCTCGGACCAGTACGTGTCGGGGGCGCCCACCTCGATCTCGACCTTGATGCCCGCCTCCGCGAGTTGTTCGGCGGCCAGGGCAGCGGTCTCCTCCATGCCCGGGTAGGAGTTGGTGGCATGCAGGGTGAGCTCGACGTCGTCCGCGTGGCCAGCGTCCTCCAGCAGTTCGCGGGCACGGTCCAGGTCCCGTTCGACTGGTGCGCGGTCAGACGCGAAGGGCTCCTGGGGATTGAGGATGTCCGCGCCGGCTTCGCCGTATCCGAGGAAGACCGTCTCGACGAGCTGCTCGCGGTCCAGTGCCAGCTTGATGGCCTCCCGCACGTTCGGGTCGTCAAAGGGCTCGGTGTCCAGGTCCATGACCAATGGGTAGTTCACTCCGGCGGGCCGGGTGACCACCTGCACCGCGTCGCTCTCCTCGTACTGCTGCGCACTGGTGGGCGACACGCTGCCCCCGACGTCCGCTTGGCCCGCGGCCACGGCCTCGGCCCGTGTGGCCGGGTCGGGCATGGCGCTGATCTGCAGGGTCCGGTAGTCGGCGGCCCCGCCCCACCAGTCGTCGTTGCGCGTCAGGACCGCGGTGGTGTCGTCGTGTTCCTGGAGCTGGAACGGTCCGGAGCCGACCACGGGTTCGGTGATGTCGTCGCTACCGTCGGGGACCACGAAGGTCAGGGAGGCGAGAGCGTTACCGACCTCGGCATAGGGCTGGTGGGTGGCCAGTTCCAAGGTGTGTTCGTCCACCACCGAGGAGGATTCCAGGTCGAAGACCGACAGGCGACCGTTGTTCTCGGCGCCCTTGCCCTGGATGCGATTCAGGGAGAACAGGACATCGTCCGCGGTGACCGGCTCACCGTCGGAGAAGATGGCGTCATCGCGGAGAGTGATGGTCCAACGGTCCAGCTCGCCACCGCTGGCTTCCCAGGTCCGTGCGAGTCGCGGCTGGACCCGTCCGTCCTCGTCGGTGACGGTGAGCACGTCGTAGAGCATGGCGAACCGCATGTAGTCGGACTCGTTTCCGACACGCCCGTGGGGGTCGTTGGTGGTGGCCGCCGGCGCTCCCACCGCCGCGTAGCGGAGGGTGGTGTCGGAAGCCGAGGCTGTCTCGCTCTCCCCACCTCCACAGGCGGTTACTGCCAGGAGCGCCACGAGGGCGCCCGCGGCCAGGGATCGTCGTCTCATCGTTCGGCCTTTCTCAGGGGAGAAGCCGTGGTCGCCACGGCTCCGGAGGAGATCTCCTGACGTCGTCAGGAGGTTCGTGGGTGTTCGCCGCGCACGCGGTACACCAGGCGAGTGGGTTCGTAGCGCCAGCTGGGCCAGCGCGCGGGCGTGGGGCCCCGTGTGTTGAGCCCGGCGTCCTGGTGGAGCAGGTTCGTGGGGTGCCCGAGCTCGACTTCGATCGCGCGGGAGTCAGAGGCACCGCGGACAGATACCGCTCAGTTCGAAAGTGTGGTCGACCTTCTCGAAGCCGCTCGCGTTTCGGATGTGCTCTACGGCTGCGGCGAGTGCGGCGATCTCGGTGATCTCCTCCACACCACCACAGACCCGACAGAAGAGGTGGTGGTGATGCACAGAGGTTTGGCAGCGGCGATAGAGGCGCTCACCCTCCGGCGACTGAATGGTGTCCAGCAGACCGTCCCGGGCCATCCGATGCAGGGTGCGGTAGACGGTGGAGAGGCTCGGCCGGTCCGAGACGGCCGCCTGTGCCTTCTCCAGCTTCTGATGGATCTCGCGGCAACCCTGAAAGCGAGCTTCCCGCCCCATGATCCTGAGGACGAAGTCCATGTACTTGGGCACGTTGGGCATGTCAGCCGACCGCCAGACGAAGGATCGACACAGACAAGAGGGCGCCTCGGCATCGGCACAGCCCTGCGTACACGAGGGACCTCCTGGAGGGGTCTGAGGCACGACCAATGGAAATGATTATCAAAACCGTAGCACGACAAAACGGCCCACACCGCCACCAAACGCCCGCCTTGCCCGACTCGCCGCCATCGGGGCTCTTGTCGTGGGTGTCGAGTTCGAGGCTGCCGACCGCGAGCCCGTCCATCCACACACGTGTCGGTCGACAGACCGCCACAACAACCCGGACGAGCAGACGAGGTCCTTGATGAGGGCAAGCGGCTGTACCCGCATGGCCACCGATCGAAGGATCATCCGCGTCCCCGGAGATGAGCGACCAGAAGTGCCCCACTGCAGGGCAGCCCAGGGCCCGGACACAACAGCGGCGCACGAGTTTGCACGGGTTTACTTGTAGGACCCGGGCAGGTCGGGCAGTGGTACAAGGGACTGCACGCAAGTGTTGGGAGGCATCATGATCGCGAAACTGTCCGAGCTCGGCGTCACCTCGGAGATGGCGTACTGCGCAGGCGCCGCCAGCATCGGCCTGTCGTTCCTGAGCTGGGTCGTGTCCAAGAAGAAGGAGGACGCCGGTACCGATCGCGCCGACCGGTGGGGAATTTTCGTCGGCCAGTGGGCGCCCACCTTCTTCGCGCTGGGCGTCGCCCTGCGTCTCGAGGAGGGAAAGTGACCCTTTCCCAGGACGTCAGCTAGGAATCGGCACCGATGGAGAACGGCCCTTGGCGCCCAGTCAGGGGCTGGACTTCACCACGAGCGCGGAGGCGAACGGCACGAGCAGACGCCGCGGCTCAGCTCGCCAGGATCTGCGGCGAGAGCGTCTTGAGCATCCCCCGCGCCCAGCGCGTCTGGCGGAGGGAACGAGGCCTGCACCGATCGGTAGCCGTTCTCGCAGGGCCACTCTCATCCTTGTCATGCCCCTCCTCGTCGAACTCCTCCACAGTGTCCGGGTCTCCCCTGGTGGCTTCCAGCCCCTTGGCAGAACGCCCGGCCGGATTCCGCTGACCCTCGCCCGGCCACGGACACCCCCAAGCCGCGAACGCACTTCCACCATGTCTCCCTCCCTGCCCCCGCTCGTGCGTCGGACGGGGAGATCTCCACCCACACCTCAGGGGCGGATCGCTGGAGTGCGGGGGAACGCCCGGTCTTGGTCCGCGTGTGGAAGTGGTACAGCGTGCGGCCCGTGATCAGTGCGAACGGGTATTCCTCGCTCGGGGTCTCGTGTGGTGGCACGAAGTCCACAGCCTTGAGCATCGCCAACCCGCTGGGGTTGGCCGCGCGGTACTCATCCTCTTCCAGCGCAGCCCCCGTGACGAGGTTCTTGCCGTGGCTCTCACACTCGTCCGGCGCGCTGAGAACCGACCGTCCGAGGAGAGTCGCGGAGTGCCATCGGGGTTCTGATGGTTGCAGGGCCATTGAAGCCGCAGTGGCCTGGTTCGACTGGTAGAAGCCCTGGAGCACGGTCGACACCAGGCGCTTGGCATCGCCCAGCAGCATGGTGGCCGCCTCGCGGATCTCGTGGGCGGGGAGGTCGCAGATCGCGGCGGCGCGCTCAGCGCGATGACGTCCGCGTGATCGATGTCCTCGTAGGAGCCCGGCCGTCCGTCGCAACCGAAGGACTCCTTCAGGGCGCTCGCCGCTGTGGCTGTGCACGACCTGGTGTTCCGTCCAGGTGATAGGTGCCGATCGCGCCGTGGGCGATCGCGGCGAGGGTGTGGTACTCCTCCAAGAAGGCGCCCACGCACTCCGACGATCCGGCCGTCCTTGACCGCGATGTCCAACGCGTCACCGTTGGAATGCAGAATCGACGCCGATGGCACCCAGTGGTCCACCTCGTGGGGGCCACTCCCTGAGCGAGATGGAGGTCGACTCGCCCGGTGCGGCTTCTCGCCACGGCGAGCGCCGCGGGTGAGTGCGCGATCCAACCCGGCCGCAAAGACTCGTCAAGTCCCGGCATCCAGGTTTTCGCGTCGCGGCGCCTCGGGCATGAACAGAGCCGTCACCTGTCCGTTTCTCGTTCGGCTCCATGCCATCGTTGCGAGGACCCCGTATGAGCTCCAGCACCGAGACATCCGTGCCCACGCCCGGCCCCGACGGCCGCACCAACGCGTGTCCGGCCGAGGACGCCTCAGTCGAGGAACTCCTCCTGGCTCTGCGGGAGGAACACGAGGGCAGCGCGGCTGCCGTGTGGCTCAAGGAACGCATCCTCAACCACTACCAGCCGCTGTTGAACCGCCTCGCTCGCCGCTACGGCGGACGGGGCGAGACTCTCGAGGACCTGCGACAAACCGCTTGTCTGGGCCTGGCCAAGGCCATTCAAGGATTCGACTCGAGCAAAGGTAGGCCTTTCATCGCCTATCTACTGCCGACGGTAACCGGAGAGATCAAGCGCCACTTCCGTGACCACACGTGGGCGGTTCACACACCGCGCACAGCCCAGGCCCGCCGCCCACTCATGCGCCAAACCCGGCAGGACCTCGAGCAACGCCTGGGCCGTCACCCGTCCAACACAGAGATCGCTCGAGAGATGGGGGTGACGGTGGCGGACGTGGAGGAGGTCCTCCTGGTCTCGGAGGCCTACAACACCTTTTCACTCAGCGAGCCGGACCCGCATGGCGAGGAGTCCGGTTTCGCCTGGGAGCGGTTCACGGGTGTGGAGGACAAGGGCCTGGACCTGGTCGTGGATCGGCAGGCCGCACGATCGGCCCTGGTGCAGCTGACGCCGAGGGAGAGGCACATCATCAAGCGCCGCTACTTCGACGAGTGGAAGCAGGCACGGATCGCCCGCGAGGTGGGCTGCTCCCAGATGCACGTCTCTCGGCTCCTGTCGCATGCTCTGGAATGGCTGCGCGCCGAACTGCGTGCCCAGGAGGCACCGACGAAGCCGGCCGCGGCAACGGGTCAGCAGCACGATGTGCCCCGAGCCCGACCTACGGTCGAGCCCGGAATGAGGCGGTAGCCGCCAGTGAGGCGCCGATGGCCTCGCGTTCCTGTCCCACGATCACCTCGACAACCCTCCGGCGAGAGGAGTGGTACCCGGTGACATGAGCGTTGGTTCTGGCTCAAGGACACTTCGACCACGTCGGGTTCGCACTGCGAGCTCGTCGTGAAGGCCCCACCCGAGCTGATTCACTCCGCTGGCAGCCCACACTCGCCGGCACGCACCGCGACTCGACCGCTTCCCGCACGGAGACGTGTCCACCCCGGCCCCGCCGAGGAGAGAGTCGGCGCTGTTCGCGCGTCCGTCCCGGTCGTAGGCAATGTGACCGCCGTTCACGGGCGCGGATACTGGCGCTCTCGGAGCAGACGTGCGAGGTGTACCGCGTTACGAGCCACCGTGGCCGTGGTGGTCGCCACGGGTTCCGGGGTCCTGTCGAGATCGATGTAGTCCTTCGGGTTCATCGCCTCGGAGTTCCAGTAGGTGGACCCCGTGGCGGGGATGGTGAACCCGCAGTCGTTCAACGCCTGGACGCAGTCCGCGACGATCTTGTGCGCCCCGTCCTCGTTCCCCACGACCGCGATCACGGCGACCTTGCCGTACATCGACGGCCGCCCCTCGTCGTCGGTCTCTGACAGCTCGGCGTTGATCCGCTCCAGGACCCGCTGGGCAACGCTCGACATGTGACCCACCCATGTGGGAGTGGCCAACACCAGGATGTCGGCTGCCAGCAGCTTCTCCCGAAGCACGGGCCACTCGTCACCCTGGCCCATGTCGACCGCCACACCCGGGCTGACCCGATGATCGACGACCCGCAGCGACTCTCCCCGCACCCCGTGTCCGGTGAGCTCGTCGAGCACCTGCCGGGCGAGCGACTCACTGCTGGAAGGGTCCGGGCTCGGTTTGAGACTGCACGTCAGGGCCAGGGCCCGAAGATCTGAAGGCATGTCCAAGACCCTACGCACCTCCTGCCCTGACCTCCCGGAAGTCCACTGCAATGGAGGGTCGTTCTCGTGGGAACGGACATCGAGCGTGCACCGCACGCCTACGCCCGGCTGTTCAAGACTCCACACCGTGCCCGGAGGGGTCGGCGCCGCGTTCCAACCGACAGAGGCGATCGTGCAGGATTTCCAGGGCCTCCGACCGACCTCCCCGGTGCTCCTCACAGGCAATCAGCTGGCGAACCTGCTCCGCGTCGAAAGCTCGAATGTACTCGCGCAGTCGCGCGACCGGAACAGTGGAACAATCCCGGCCGCGTCCTGGTGCGGACATACCGTGGGCCTCCCTCAACTCGCGGCGTCGTCAGCCTGTACTGAGGCGAGTATCCGGGACGCCCCCCCACGAAACCCCGGATGCACCCGGGTCGTGAGTGTCGCGACCATGGGCGCTCTGGCCCGTGAACCCGACTCCGACCCAGCGCTGGCCGATGTGAGCGGGCTCGAACCGAACACCTGAGGTTTCCGAACCCAGGCTCGGACTCAGTGTCGGAGTGCCCGCTCCTTGCGTTGCCCGTCACCGCTCCGCAGCGGTCGCGCTGTCGTCAGGGCTCTGGTCGCCCTCGCCAGGGTCCCCCACTGCGGGCTCAACGATGTCGGCCTCGGGCGGCGCACCCACGATGAGACCGAAGAACACGTGGTCGACCAGCAGGGCGAGCCGTTCCTGCGGTCGTGCACGGTGGGCGTGTGCCAGGTCGAGGGCGGGGGCCAGAGCGAGCTCGAACAGCCCCCAGGACAGCAGACCGTAGAGAGGCCCGGTCATCCTGGAAGCGCGGAGACGCGAAGGCACCAAGCCGAAGGCCGCGCCTGCCAGCGCACCGTACCCCCAATGTGCGAACTCGATGAACGCCGTCCGCCGGTGCTCAGGGACCGCGCGAAGAACCGTTGGAACACCCTCGAGCAACATGGCCTCGGGGGGCGTCCTCTCGATCACCCCCAGCCCCACCGCCGCCTGGCGCATACCGCTCATCGCCATCGCCGCCACGGCACCACGAGCGGCCCCTCTCAACCAGGGTCGGCGAGGAGGGAGACGAGTTGCGTCCGACATGGCCACCTCCGAGCATCGCTGTTGGTGCGTTCCTGACCAGTTCGAGCGACTCGTACACATGGGGAACGCTCTGTGGAGAAGTGACCGCCCCGTCGACGTCGCTCACGCGGACCGACCCCCTCACGCTCCCTGTTTCAGCAGGGGCTCATCAGGGCAGTCGCTCGCGACGGAGGTCGGCCTGACCGCACTGGACACGGAGGGGGAACCGATGACCGTCCTGTCGCCCTGAGGTCGAGCGCCGCCTACCCCGATTCGGCTCTGGCCAACGGGTCGAGAGTCACTTCCCGGGCCCATGGCCGTTTCCGGCCAGACTCACGTGCGCATGCACGTGCAACTGCACCGCCGGTGATATCACTGGGAACAGACTCCCCCAATCCGGGCGGGGTAGCCGAGGCGCCGTGAACCGGGCGTTCCAGGTCGGATTCGCTTTGCCGCGAACCTCCCGCGATGCCACGGCGCGGCCGCCCGGAACACGGACCGGCTCCGCTTTCGGCCACGCGCTGTAGTTAGGGTGAACGTATGTCGATTTGGGCGCGGGGAGACCGCACGGGGCGCGTCGGGGAGGCCCTCCTGTTGCTGGAGGGTCAGGGGATCATCGACGGGCTGGATGTCCTGCCCGCCGAGGAGAAGCCCTACCGTGTACGCATCCCCGCCGGGATCGTGCACATGGACGAGGACGAGGCGTCCATGTTCGCGTTCGGCGCGGTCGTCGGCTCCTTCGGCAAGCTGGCCCGACAGCCGGCCTGACTCCCGGTCGCGCGGCGCGGTCCCGCCTCCTGCCGGGGGTGACCGTCCGTGGTGGTCCCCGGAGGAGGCTAGCCGCGGCCCATCGTGCGCAGAACCGCGTCGACCAGCAGCTCCCGGAGCATCTCACGGTGCTCGGCGGTGTGCGCGACGGTGAGCTCGTTGTTGAAGGTGGACAGGCACATCCCCACCGTCATCTCGGCCAGCGGCAGCGCCGGACGCCCGTCCTCGGGCAGTTCCTCGACGAAACGGGCCACCTCGATCGCCTCACGGACCGCCTCGATCCACGGTTCGGTCCGCTCGCGCCACCACCTGCGCTGCTCCCCCGGCTCCGCGCCCAGGCCGGAGGCGGCCGCCAGCAGCGCGCCCGACTCCAGCCACAGCGCCATCCAGGCGTCGACCAGGCGGCCCATGTACCCGTCGATGGACTCCATCCGACCGAAGGTGAGGTCCACCTGGGAGGCGAAGGCGGTCAGCCGCACGTCCACGGCGGCCTGGAGCACCTGGTTCTTGTGGTTGTAGTACCGGTAGACGGTGGAACGGTCGATGTCGACGCCCTCGGTGATCTCCTTGTAGGTGACCTGACTGAAGGGCTTGGTCCGCAGCAGTTCCACCAGGCTGTTCTGCAACTGGAGCATGCGCTGTGCGGCGCGGAGGCTTCCGCTGGTCCCCGAACTCGCATCCCGCGGCGCCGTCATACCCGATCCGTCCGTCATGAGCCCCCACGGCCCTCGTGCGTCGTCTGCGCCCTCGAGCTTGCCCCAGATCGGAACGTATGCCAACACGCCGTTGGTCCGCCAGGGAACCCTGTGGGAAGGAGGTCCGTGCTCCCGCCGTCCCCTAGCCCCGGCGGGCGCGGTGCGCGGCCAGGTACTCCCGGTACCAGTGGTAGCTGTCCTTGGGGTGGCGCTCCAGGCTCTGGTAGTCCACGCGCACGAGTCCGAACCTGCGCTCGTACCCGTAGGCCCACTCGAAGTTGTCCAGCAGCGACCACACGAAGTAGCCCCGGACGTCCACTCCCGCCTCAATGGCTCGCCCCAGCGCGGCCAGGTGTTCGCGCAGGTACGCGACGCGGTCCGTGTCGTGGACCCGGCCGTCGTCGTCGGGCGCGTCCGGCTCGGCCGACCCGTTCTCGGTGATGAGGATGGGTGGGAGCCCCGGGTAGCGGCGGTTCAGGTCCACCAGCAGTTCCTCGAAGGTCTCCGGGACCACCGGCCATCCCATGGTGGTGTGCCGCCACGAACCGGTGTACTCCACCTGCTCGGCGCCGACGTCCACGGCGGTGCGCAGCGCAGGGTCCGGTTCGGCGTGCGGGGCGTCGCGGAACATCAGGGGCCGGTAGAAGTTGACACCGAGGAAGTCGAGGGGGCGGCCGATGGTCTCCAGGTCCCCCTCCCTTCGGTGGGGCGCGTCGGCCAGCGCCCCCCAGACCTCGCGCTCGTTGTCGGGGTAGGCACCGGTGAAGAGCGGGTCGAACCAGGTCCGGTTGTGCAGGGTGCGGACACGTTCGACGGCGGCGCGGTCGGCCTCGGAGTCCGTGGCGGGCACCAGGTGGTCGGGGTTGAGCGTGATACCGACCTCCCCGGCCCCGGCGCCGCGCAGCTCCCCGACGGCCTGGCCGTGGGCGAGGAGCAGGTGGTGGGCGGCAGCGAGGGCGCCCGCGCCCTCCCGGGTTCCGGGGGCGTGGCGACCGACCGCGTGCCCGACGAAGGCGCTGCAGAAGGGTTCGTTGAGGGTGATCCAGCGGTCGACCCGGTCGCCGAGGTGGTCGGCGACGATCCTCGCGTACTCGGCGAACCGGTGCGCGGTGTCGCGGACCCGCCATCCGCCCTCGTCCTCCAGGGCCTGGGGGAGGTCCCAGTGGTAGAGGGTGAGGGCGGGCTCGACTCCCGCGTCGAGGAGGGTGTCGACGAGCCGGTCGTAGAAGGCCAGACCCTCGGGGTTGGGGGCTCCGCGGCCGTCGGGCTGGACGCGGGGCCAGGAGACCGAGAACCGGTACAGGTCCACGCCGAGTCCGGCGATCAGGTCGACGTCCTCGGCGTAGCGGTGGTAGTGGTCGCAGGCGACGTCACCGGACTCCCCACGGGCCACTCGCCCGGGGGTACGGCAGTAGGTGTCCCAGATGGACGGGCCGCGGCCGCCCTCGGTGGCGGCGCCCTCGACCTGGTAGGCGGCGGTGGCGGTACCGAACAGCAGGTTCGGGGGAAGTTGCGGTGCGCTCATGGGGGCCTTTCCTTTGGGAGCGCTCCCAAGCCTGCCCGGTGAACCGGTTCCGGGCAACCCCCGAACCAGAGGCGATCCGGATCCGTCACAGTCGTGAGCGCGCCCCGCGATCGCCGGGCACACAGGGAAAGGGAACGGGTTGAGCCACACCGACTACTCACAGATCTTCCTCTCCAGGGACATGTCCCAGGACCGGAGGATCCGCGAACTCCAGGAGAACCTGGACGTCGCGTACTCGCAGATGGCCCGCGACCGCAGCCGTGTGCGGTCCGAGCTGAGCCGTGTCCGGGGCACGCTGGAGCAGCGGTTGGACCGGGTGTCCGCGACCCTGGACGCCTTCATCGAGCTCAGTGACGTGCGCGCCACACTGGCGATGTTCGACAACGCCGCCATCGCCCGCCACCGCACCCTCCAGATGCTGAACGGAACCGCGCTTCCCAGCCTGGAACTCGAGGACGTCCCCGGGTACTGGCTGGTCCCGGCCGCCCGGGGCCTGCACTCCCTGTTGGGCGACGACCTCCCCCGAGCCCGCCTGCACTTCGACGAGGCGGCCCGCGTCGACCCGCTGCGCGCTCGCGGGTTCGCGGCTCTGACGGGCGCGCTCACCCGAGCCGAGCACGCCCGCACCCTGGGCGAGAACGTGTCCGCGGACCTGCTGCCCCGCCTTCCCGATCCCGACTCCGAGGTGACCCGGTGCGAGCGCGCGCTGTGGATCCTCACCGCCGACGGCTCCTTCGGGGACGACGCCCGCGAGCACCTGCTGCTGTCCACCCTGCGCGGCTGGCCCGGGGACGGGGTCCGCAGACCGCTGGTCGACGGATGGTTCGGCTCCGGCACTCCCGCCAACGGCCGGGGCGGGCGCCCCCGCGGACCGCGCGACTCGGGTGCCCTCCCACTCTCCACCACGGCCGCTCCGTGGCGCCAGGCCGCCTCCGACCTCGCCCACCTGCGCGAACGCATCAGCGGCATCACCGACGTGCGCGGGGAGGGCGCCACCTCCGAGACACTCGGTCCGGACCGGGCCAGCTCCGACTTCCTCCAGGACTCCCTGCGTCTGCTCGTGGAGGAGGGCAGCCCGGAGGAGGCTCCCCTGTTGGCCGACGCCAACCGTCTGCGCGCGGTGATCGAGAACAGTGGCCAGGACGAAACCCTTCCGGCGTGGAGCGACGACGTGGGAACGGTGGCCTCGCTCCTCCAGCAGGACCTGACCGGGGAGGACGCACCCCCGCAGCGCCGCACGTTCTCGCTGGTCCTCGTGCGTTCCGCCGTCCTGGACGCCGCCGAGGCACTCGCGAACCGGGCCAACGAACCGTGCCCGGAGACGGCGATCCTGAGGGTGCACGGGGCGGCGATCCAGCTGACGCCTTCCGGAGCGAACCGCCAGCAGGTCGAGGACACACGTGAGCGGCTGCGTCGGCGGGCCGTCCCCGAGGGTGGCCCCCGCCGGTCCTTCTGGGGCGCCTCCGCCGTCACCGGGGTCCTGCTGTTGCTCTCGGTGCTCACCGCCAACGGCCTTCTGTGGGTCCTGACCCTGGCAGGGGCGGCCTCCGCCGGATACGCCCTCTTCCTGTCCGAACGGGAGAAGGCAGACGTCGAGGGCGTGGTCCGGCACCAGAGCCGCCAGCTGGACCAGCAGGTGGACACGGCGGTCAGGGAGTGGCGCCGGACACGGTCGGAGACCGAGGAGCACGCGGTCGCGGCCCGGCACGACCTGGAGGCGATCCGTTCCCTGCTCGCCTCCTGAGCCCGCACACCCCGGTCAGAGCCAGTCGTTGCGTCGGAAGAGCAGATAGAGCAGCAGCGACGAGAGGAACATGAAGACCAGGACGAGCGGCCAGTTGAACACCCAGTGAAAGCCGGGCTGGGGGGCGATGTTCATGCCGAAGATCGACGCGATCAACGTGGGGACGACCAGGATTCCGCCCCAGGACGAGACCTTCTTCATCGCCTCGTTCTGGGCCTGGTCGACCAGGTTGCTCTCCACGGTCATGATGTTGCTCAACAACTGGCGGAACCCCTCGACGTGATCCCTGGCGGCCGCCACGTGATCGGCCACGTCGCGCAGGTGTTCCCTCAGCTCTCCCCTGTGGTGTTCGCCCGGCCGGGGCATGTTGGGACCGAACCGCTCCGGGCTGTCCAGGGGTTCCATGATCTCCTCCAGGACGCGGCCGAGCGGGTCGACCGCCCGTTGCAGCAGGATGATCTGTCGGGCCAGCCTGTAGGTCCGCTGGGAGGCGTCCCGAGCCCCCGCGAAGACGGCGCTCTCCACCTCGTCGATGTCCTCCTGGAGGGCCGCGACGACCGGCGCGTAGTCGTCCACGACCCGATCCAGGACCGCGTAGATCACTCCGAGGGCGCCGTGGCCCATCATGTGGGGTTTGGCCTCCAGGCGCGCGCGGATCCGCTCGAAGTCCACCGAGGGGTCGTGGCGGACGGTGATGACGACGTCCCGGGTGCCGAAGACGTGCACCTCGCCGACACGGATCGTCTCCTTGTCCTCGTCGTAGGTGGCCGGGCGCAGCACCAGGAAGAACACGTCACCGTAGGTCTCGGCCTTGGGCCGCTGGTGGGCGACGATCGCGTCCTCCACCGCCAGGCGGGGCAGGTGGAACTCGCGGGCGGCCTCTCGGAGCTGGTCCCGGTTGGGCTCGGTGAGGCTCACCCAGGCCCCGAGTGAGGGGTCGGCGCGCACCGCCGCGTGCGCCTCGGCGAGGGTGGCCGCCTCGCGCTGTCGCTCACCGGAGCGGTACAGGACGATCCGGCACTCCCCCGGGGGCGCGTCGGCGGGGAGCGCGGCCTCCGCCCGGCCCAGCGCCATGGTGCGTTCGGGCGCGGATTCGGTCATGGTGTGCCCTTCCCTGCCTGACCTGACCTGCCCGATCCTGACGCGGGGTCGGCGCGGGCGCGCCCCGACACGCCGGGGCGACCGGGGGAGGCCGGGAACCGGTGGTGTCCGGGGTCAGCCGGGCAGGCCGGAGGCCCGGATGGTGATGTTGAGCCTGCCGTCCAGCCCGAGGGCGGGGTCGGCGGTACCCGGCCGGGTGCGGGGGACCCCGTGGTAGGCCATGCGGGAGGGCCCGCCGAAGACGAACAGGTCCCCGCTGCGGAGTTCGACGTCGGTGTAGGGGCGGGTGCGGGTCTCGGTGTTGCCGAACCGGAAGACGCAGGTGTCACCGAGGCTGAGGGAGACCACCGGGGCCGGGGAGCGTTCGTCGCGGTCCTGGTGCATGCCCATGCGGGCGTCGGCGTCGTAGAAGTTGACCAGGGCCACGTCGTGGGGGTCACCCTCGTACGGGGCCTCGTAGGCGGCCTCGACGGCGCGGACGGCGAGCTCACCGAGGAGGTCGGGGAAGGGCTGGACGGGGGTGCCGTCGGGCAGGGTCCGAGAATAGGAGTAGGGGACCCAGTGCCAGCCGAGTGAGGTCATGGAGACGCTCATGACCCCACCGCGCGGCATGGGGTGGCGGCGTGTTCCGGCCGGGCCCCGGGCCCACTCACGGCACCTGCGGACCAGGGCGGCCTGGGTGTCCGGGGTGAGCCAACCGGGCAGGTGCACCGCGCCCGGGGCGACGGAGACGGGCGGTCGTCCGAACAGCGCATCGTCCATGGGTCCATCATGCACGGCCCTCGATGCGTCCGCCCGGGAAGGCGCTCCGGGCGGAGGCCGCGCCGCCCGGAGCCCGGTCGGGCGGGGTCAGCGGCGCATGAGGTCGCGGATGTTGACCACCAGCAGCACGACCACGATCAGGACGATCGGGACGGTGATGGCGATGCGCCAGTCCGCGATGAAGGCGGCGACCACGCCCACGATCAACCCGATGACCACCGCGGCGATCGCGATCCCGGTCAGGTACTGGACGAAATTGCGGCGCGCGACGGAGTCGATCGCGGCGAAGGCCAGGACCACTCCGAGCATGGCCCAGAGGGTCATCTGTCCGTGGAGGAGGAACAGCGTCAGCGCCAGCGAGATGAGCAGCAGCGGTGTGCTCAGGGCGACCCACAGGTGAAGGAAGCGGTTGGCACGCTGCTCGCCGGAGGCGTAGGGCATGTGGGGCGCCTTGAGGTGCCCGGTCGGGGACGGCACCAGCGGGGTCTGGCTGTCCAGGGAACGCAGGAGGGTGTCGCGTTCGTCGGCGAGCAGGGCCCGCTTCTCGTAGATCTCCGCCAGCTCCTTCTCCAGTCCCTCGATCCGCTGACCGTACTCGCGGGCGCGCGGCCGGGAGGCGGCCTCCCGGTCCAGGGCCATGCGGGCCGAGTCGAGCTGGCGGAGGCTGTCGCGGCGGCTGACGACGTCGCCGTCCAGTCGGCGCAGACGCGACTCCAGGCCGCGCACGTGGGCGCGCAGTTCGGAGCGTGCGGCGGTCTCGGTGGGCGCGACCTTCTGGAGCCCGACCCATGCCAGCGGATCGGCCCAGGACCGGCGGATGGTGCCGTCACGCTCGTACCGGGGACCGCTGGGGGCGCGCTCGCCCTCGAAGAAGTCCCGGGTGTCACGTCCCCACAGGCCGCGGAAGCCGCGCACCCAGGGGGTGTCCTCGTCGATCAGGACGGCGTTCCACTCGCGGTCGCCGCCGGGGCCGAGCCGTTCGCCGTCGCCGCGCGCGTAGTCGACGAAGGGGACCCCGATGCCGTGCCGGTTGATGGCGGCGTCGGCGCGGAACAGCCGCTGCGTGAACCGGCGCCAGCCGCGCACGAGGCCGCGCAGGAAGGCGGGGTCCACCTGGATGAGGTAGTCGCCGGGGAGCATCTGGTGCGAGTGCGAGCCCGCTCCGACGTAGATGACGGGGTGGACGCCGTCGCGGTGCAGGTCGGGGTCGGCCCAGGAACGGCGCAGGTCGTCGCCGTGGTACTCGTGCGAGGACGCGCCGACCCACACCGGCCGGGTGGTGCCGTCGGGGTTCTCCACCACGTAGACGGTGACGCGCTCCCAGTCGGCCTCGTGGTCGTTGACCCCGCCGTAGATGGTGCGCCAGTCGTTCATGGCGTAGAAGAACCAGTACTGGAGGACGATGTAGCCGCCCTCGCGGGTGACGCGTCCGTAGTAGGTGGCACCGCCGTTGTCCACGCGCTCGCGGTAGCGGGTGACCGCGGCGAAGGTGACGCCGCCGGGAACCGCGCCCCGGATGAGCAGGGAGAGCTTCATCAGGATGTCGAGGACGCGGCCGAGCACGCCCACTGCGGCCAGACGGCCGCTCTTGGGGATCACTGAGCGGGCGATGCCCTTGAAGCGCCGGGCCTCCTCGCGCAGCGACTCCTCCTGGACGAAGCGGAGGTGCTTGTGGCGGCCCGGCCACTCCTCCTCGGCCTGGGAGAGCCGGTCGAGGGTCAGCTCACCGGCGGGGACGATGACGCTTTCGCGTCCGCCGGGCTCCTCGATCCAGAGGCTGCAGCTGCGTACGTAGGCGTCCACTTCGGTGGGGAAGAACAACTCCCCCTTGGTGCACATGAGCACCGGTTCGTGGGCGCGCAGGAGTTCGAGGTCAGATTTGGCCGCCATGATTCGGACCAAGTTAGTGCATGGAAAGGAACGTGCGCGCCCTGGGACGCGCTGCGGCGGGGTGGGACGTGTCATGCCGCCGATCGGTCCGGGCTGGTCCGCATCGGGTCCGACGCCGTCACCGTTCCCAGGCGACGCTCCTCGTTCCGGTGGTCCCACCACTGGCGCGGGGCCGGGGGCGCTGACCCGCTCACCCTTGGGTGGCGGCACGGTGACGGTCCCCCGCCGCGCCGCGTCCACCCTCTTGGGGGCACGCGGCGAGGGACCGGGTTCAGGCGGCCCGCTCGGGCTCGCGGTCGTGCGGGCCCTCGTCGGCGGGCGCCGAGGGGAACCGTACTCGGTCCACGATCTCCGGGAGGGGCGCACCGGTGTGCCCGCCGCCCGGGGCGTTCGCCGGAGCGGTGCCGTGGCGGCGCGTCCGCACGGGCTCGCTCCGGGGGACGGCGGGCCGGGGACTGCGGTCCCCCCGGGCGGCGCCGATCCCCGCGACCACCACCAGGGCCATGCCCACCAGCTGCACGGTGACGGGTGCCTGGCCGATGACGATCATGCCCATCACCAGGGCCACGGCGGGTTCGAGGCTGGAGAAGGTGCTGTATCCGGTCCGGCTCATCCTCTGGAGGGCGATCATCTCCAGCAGGAACGGCACCATCGGGAAGAGCAGAGCGATGAGCAGCGTGAACACGATGAGTTCGAGGTTCGGTTCGGCGATGGCGGCCGGGGCGCCCAGGGGTGCGGTGACCAGCGCGCCCACGGTCATCGCCAGGGCGAGGCCGTGCACGGCGCCGAACCCGGCACCGACTCGTTGCGTGAGCACGATGTAGCCGACCACGCAGACCGCACCGGCCAGCGCGAAGCCGATGCCCGCAAGGTCGAGTTCGCTCTGCCAGGGGCGCGTCAGGCAGACCACGCCGACCACGGCCGCGACGATCCACACGAGCTCGCGGCGGCGGCGCATGGCCGCGACGGCGACCACGAGGGTGCCGAGGAACTCGATGGAGGTTGCGGTGCCGAGCTCGATCCGCGCCGTCGCCTCGGAGTAGAACAGCATCATCCCCGCGCTCGCTGTGCCCAGGATCACCACGGCACCCAGCTCGCGCGGTGTCGCCGCGCGCACGGCCCGCCACAGGGAGGGACCGCCGAGCACCAGGAGAAGGAGCGCGGCCCACGTCAGCCGGAGCCAGGTGACCGTCGCCGGACTCGCGTGGGCGAAGGCGGTCACGGCCAGGGCGCTGCCCGTGTGCAGCGTGAACATGGCGACGAGCAGCATCAACGGCGCCGGGACCCGGATCCGGGCACGGCGGGGCGAGGAGAGGAAGGAGGGGATCACCCGACCATTGGACTCATTTCGTTCGTTTCTGTCCACGGACTGATGGTTGACGAACCATGTAGTTTTGGTTGATGGATTTCACGCGACTCCGCCTGCTCGTCGAACTGGAACGACTCGGGACCATGGCCGCCGTGTCCGAGGTCACAGGCATGAGTACGTCGGCCGTCTCGAAGCACTTCGCCGTCCTGGAGAAGGAGGCCGGGGTTCCCCTCCTCGCCCCGGACGGGCGGCGGGTGCGGCTCACCCCCGCGGGGCGCCGACTCGCGGAGCACGCCGTGGACATCCTCGCCCGGGTGGAGGCGGCCCAGGCCGAGTTCGACGGCGACACCGACCCCGTCGGTCGCGTCGACCTGGTGATGTACACGTCGGCGGCGCCGATCGTGCTCCCCGCGGTGCGCCGTCTGCGGCGCGACCACCCCGGGATCGACATCCGTCTGACCGAGTACGAGTCCGACCAGGCGCTGGATCTGCTCCAGGACGGGGGCGCGGATCTGGGGGTGGTGTACCAGTACAGTCTTCTCCCCCGGGAATTCCCGGGCACGCTCACGGTGTACCCGGTGGGCACTGAGGCGCTCCTGCTCTCCCAGCCCTCCGAGGGGGCGGACAGTCGGACACTGACCCGGCGCCGCTTACGCGAGCTCGCCCACGCCTCCTGGATCGCCAGCCCCTTCCGAGGGGACGAGGAGGCGCTCCTGCAACGGATGTGCGCCGATGCCGGGTTCACCCCGAGGATCAGGCACCGCGTGGACACCCTGGAGCTGTTCGAGGAGCTGGTGGCCACCGGTGTGGGCGTGGGCGTGGTGCCACGGCTGTCGACCTCCACCCGGCGCGGGGTCGCGCATGCGCCCCTGGGAGAGCTGGGCGGCTTCCGCCAGGTGTACCTCGCCGGGCGCACCGGCGGTTGGGCCTGGCGGCCGATCCGCGTGGTGGCCTCCTACCTGCACCAGGCCGCCGAGGACGTGTTGGACGAGGTGGCGCCGCTCCCCTTCTGACCCCGCCGCCAAGGAGACGGCTCCCGGGAGCCCCCGGTTCAGCCCGCGATGGCGAAGGGACCCACCGAAGGGACCGGGACCTTGCTGGCGGCCTCGCGGATCGCGGTGAGCAGCGGCTCGGGGGTGGACCCGGCCCGGGACAGGACGACGATGTGGCGGCGCGCGGTCTCGCGTACCCCCCGTACGACGATCTGCGGGTGGTTGAGCCCGGTCCACGCCAGCCTCGGCATGAGGGCGACCCCCAGGCCCGCCTGGACCATGGAGAAGACGGCGCTGAAGTCGTCGACCGTGTGCACGACCCGGGGCTGGAACCCGGCCTGGTTGGCGGCGGCCGTCACGCAGGAGTTCCAAGCCGTACCCGGACCGGACATGATCCAGTCCTCGTCGGCCAGGTCCTCGGCCAGGTGCAGGCTGGTCCGGGTGGCCAGGGGGTGCTGGTAGGGCAGGATCGCGTCGAAGAGCTCGACCATGACCGGATCGCTGCGGAAGTCCGGGTCGCCCGCCGCGGGCAGGTGGCTGGTGGACATGGTGACGGCCACGTCCAGTCGGCCGGAGCGCACCATTTCGGCGCTCTCCTCGGGTTCGGCCTGCACGACCTCGAAGTTCCAGCCGGGGTGGCTGGTACGCAGGCGGGCCAGGGCCGGGGCGACGAGGTCGCTGATGCCGGTGGAGAAGGAACCCACCCGCACGACACCGCGGTCGCCGTCGGAGTACTCGGCCAGGTCGGCGGCGGCGCGCTCCATCTCCGCGAAGATGACGTGCGCACGCTTGAGCAGGACCCGGGCGGCACCGGTGAGCAGGAAGCGACGGCCCTGGCGTTCGACGAGGGGGACCCCGGCCTCCTTGGCCAGGGCGGCGAGCTGCTGGGAGACCGCCGACGGAGTGACGTTGAGCGCCTCCGCGGTGGCTGCCACCGTGCGGTGGTGGTCAAGGGCCTGAAGGAGCTGCAACCGCCGAACGTCGATCATGCTGCCTAATTTAGGACAGAACGAACAGGTTTCGATGGTGTTCCGGTCTGATTACCGACTCTTTGATGGTGATTCCTTACACATCGTCCACCAGTGTCCGCTTCCGGTCGCACCGGAGCACCCTGAAGAAAGATTTCATTTTTTTCTCCATCAGAGATGTCGCGCAGGCTTTTTCCCCGTGTCGCCCCCGCTCCGGTTGATACCGGCACGTACAGTCAGACCCACAGCTCAACCAAGGAGGTGCGGAGTGCACCTTCCCAGGGACAGCACCCCATGCTGGTGGAACGGGTGAGAAGAAAATGCAAACTTCGCTGATGACCAAACCTCGTTCAAGGAACGTCGACGTTCTCGGCTTCCGCTACCTCGGCGCCCACGAGGTGGAGGAGCTCGCCGACCTGTGGGGTGCCCAGCACCAGCAGCACACGGTGACGGCTCCGCACCTGGAGGACATCATCAGCGCGGTGAGCCTGGACGAGTCCTGGCGGCGGCGCCGCGCCCAGTACCTGGCCTGGCTCCGCGACCCCGACACCATGGCGATCCTCGCCGAGCACGACGGCGACCTCGCCGGGTACGCGATGGTCACCGTCCGCGAGAGCGCGCAGGGCAGCTGGGACCGGGGCGAGCGGGTCGCCGTCGTGCAGACCTTCGCCATCGACCCCGACTACACCGGGACCGGGGTGGGCTCCAAGCTCCTGGAGGAGGTCCGCCGGCAGCTCGCCGCCACGGGCATCCGTGACATCGAGTTCTCCGCTCTGGCCACCGCATCCGAGGACATCAGCTTCCTGGAACAGGAGGGGTTCCGCCCCTTCGTCACCACGATGGTCTGCCGCGTGGACGGCTTCGGCGCCCACGACTGAACACCCACCGCCCTCACCGCCGGTGAAGCGGTGAGGGCTCCGCGAACGAGCCCCCGCGCGGTCATACCCACGTCCCGCGCGGGGGCTTCTCCCTGCCCGGGACGGGCCCGCCCCCGTGACTCCCGTCCACGGCCCCCGCTCCCCCACCGCGCCCACGAGTGATCCGGCTCGCGCTCCGTCCGGCGACACCCCGCGACACACCCCGGCGCGGGCGGACCGCGAAGCGCTACGCTCGGGCCCGTGGCCTCCTCCGACTCCAGCACCTGCATCTTCCCCGGCTGTACCCGCCCGGTTCCCCGGGGTTCCTCCCCCGGTCGCCCTCCGCAGTACTGCGACCTGCCCGAACACACCCGCTGGCGGGCGTGGAAGGAACGGCAGCGGCTCGCTCAGGAGGCCGAGAACGCCGAGGAGGCGGCCCGCGCCGAGCCGGAGGAGAAGACGGCGGCCGCAGCACCCGCGCAGGGCGGGGAGCCCGTGACCGCCGCGCGACTGCGCGCGGACGACCTCCTCACGAGGTTCGCCGTCCAGGCCGAACAGCTCAGCGCCACGCTCGACTCGGCGACCGAGGCCTTCTCGACGATGTCCGACCCGGCCGCCGCCGAGGCCCAGGTGGAGGCGGCCCGGCTGGCCGCCTCCCGTCAGGTGTCGGAGGCCGACTCCGCCCGGTTGGAGGCGGAGAACCGGCGCCGTGAGGCCGAGGCGGCCCGCCGCTCGGCGGAGGAGACCACCGCCGCCGCCGTGTCGGCCACCCAGGAGGCCGAACGCATGGCCGAGGAGGCCCTGCTCCGCAGGGACACCGCCGAGACCGAACGCGAACACCAGGCCGAACTGGCCCGCACCGCCGTGGCCGAGCGCGACGCGGCCGTGGCCGAGGCCAACGCCGGGCTGGCCGCCGCCGAGCACCGGATCACCGAGACCGCTGAACGGGCCCGTACCGAACTCCTGCGGGAGAGGGCCGAATCCGCCGAGCGCCTGGAACGGGTGCAGGTGGAGGCCGAGCGCCTGCGCACCGACCTGGCCGAGCAGTCCCGGCGTCGGGACGAGGCGGAACTGGCCGAGCGCGGCGCCCTGGCCCGGGCCGAGCACGCCGAGGAACAGGCCGCCCGCAACGCCGCGGCCCTGGAGACCGAGCGCGCCCGGTTCGGCACCGAACTGGAGCGCGCCCACCAGAGGGCGGAGTCCGACCGGGCCGCCGCGGAGGCCGAGCGGGCCCGGCTCACCGCCGAACTGGAACGCCTGACCACCGAGCTGGACGCCCAGCGCCGCAACGCGGAACTCACCCTCACCGAGGCCCGGGAGGCCGCGGCCGCGCGCCTGTCCGTGGCGGAGGAGGCGCGGGACCGCGCGCTGGAGCGGGCCGAGAGGGCCGAGACCGACCTCAGAGGGGCCAGGGAGGCCGCCGCCCAGAGTGCCTGATCGAGCACATCTGCGACCTACGTGCCCTTTCGTCACGGTATTTCGGCTTAGGATGGCCACGTGCGAGATCTGGGAACCACTGGCGAGACCGGCCCGATGAACCTGGGCGGGGAGGAGTCCGCCAAGACCCCGGAACGCGTCACGGTGGGTGAGCGTCCGCGACCGCGCGTCAACCTCAAGGCCATCTTCGGCCTGGAGGCGGGCCCCTGGGCCTGGACCACCGCACTCCAGGCCGCCATCGCGATGACCGTGTCCTTCGCCCTGGCCTCGGTCATCTTCGGACCCCAGATCGGCACCCTCGCCGCCCTGGGCTCCATGACCGTCCTGTACGAGAAGAAGACCCCCTACGCCTACCGCGCCGCGGCCCTGGCCCTGGTCGGACTGGGGTTCGTCGCGGCCGTGACCGTCAACTCGTTGGCCGCCTCACTCTCCCCGTGGGCGGCCGTGGCCTCCATCGGGCTGACCGCCGGGGTCGCCACCTGGGTGTGTGCCGCCTGGCGGGTGGACAAGCCCGGAACGATGTTCTTCGTGCTGGTCGCCACCATCTCCACCATCGCCCCCGGCGGCCTGGCCGAGGTGCCCCTGCACGCGCTGGTCGCCGCGCTCGGTGCCGCCGTCGGGTGGGCGGTCTCGATGTCCGGCGCCCCGCTGCGTGCCCGCCACCCCGAGTACAGGGCGGTGGCCGCGGCCTACCGGGGGCTGGCCACCCTGCTGCGGGCGGTGGGGACGGCCGAACTCGACCACGCGCAGCACGCGGCGTCGGTGGCGCTCGCCGAGGCGTGGCGAATCGTACTGCTCGGCCAGACGCGCGGCTACCGCACCACGACCGAGGCCGCGCGACTGCGGGCACTGCTGCGGTGGGTCTCCGACATCCATCTGGCCGCGACCCAGGTGTGCATGGCCCGGCCCACCGCGCTGCCCGAGGAGGCGGCGGACTTCGCCGACCAGATGGCCCTGGCCGTCGCCGACCCGGCCAGCGCGCCCGATCCGGACTCCCTGGACGACCTGCGCCGCGGCATGCGCCCCCGTTCCCTTGAGGCGCGCCTGTACAACCTCCTGTCGCGCGCGGCCCAGTCCGCACGGCGCGGCTCCGACGAGGAGGAGAACGACGACGACCGGCGCACCGCCGACCTCCACGACGACCGCTACCCCGCGCTGTGGAGCTCGCTGCGCTCCAGTCTGAGCGGCGACTCCCTGATCCGACCGACCGCGCTGCGCATGTGGCTGACGGTGACGCTCGCGGGCGCGTTCGGGCTCTCGATGGGCCTGGACCACTACTACTGGGTGGCCCTGACCACCACGGCGGTCCTCCAGGGCGGCAACGTGGTGCTGACCCTGAACCGTTCGGTCCAGCGTTCGCTGGGCACCCTGCTGGGTGTGCTCGGCGGCGTCGCGCTGCTCACGTTGGACCTGCCCCTGGTCGTGGTCATCCTCGCCGCCGGGCTGCTCCAGGGCGCCACCCAGCTGGTGGTGGGGCGCAACTTCTTCTACGGCTCGGTGCTGCTGACCCCGATGGCGCTGTTGCTGTCGTACACCGCCAACCCGTACCCCGTCACCGAACTCGCGGGTTCCAGGATCATCGACACCCTGGTGGGTTCGGCCTTCGGCCTGGTGGGTGCGCTGCTGCTGTGGCGTCGGGCCTCGGCCACCCGGTTGCCGCAGGCCATCGCGAACGTTCTGGCGAGCACCCGCCAGTGCATGATGGCGGTGCTGGACCAGGACGTGGAGATCACCGAGGAGCGCCGCTACCGTCTGCGCCGCGACATGCGGGCTGCCCTGGTCAGCCTGCGCGGGGTGTACGACAGCGCCATCGGCGACGTCCCCCGCGCCGCCTCCACGCGCCCGCTGTGGCCCGTGGTGGTGGCCACCCAGAGAATCGGCTACCTGGCCCTGGCCGCGCTGTCGCAGGACCGCAGCCCGAACCCCGCGGGCACCATCACCCTCCAGCGGGTGGACCTGGCCTTCCACGAGCTCATCTCCGCGATGGAGGAACGCCGCACCCCGAGGCTGGGCGCGCTGCCGCGCCTGCCCGCCTATCCGAGGATCAACATGGAGCTGCGGGCGCTGGCCAACTCGATGACCAGCGCCGTCGCCCAGGACGAGCGTTCCGCTCAGCAGGAGGCCGAGCGCCGGGCCCAACGCGAGCGGCGCCGCGCCCAGAAGGACGTCGACGCCGACCTGTAGCCGCGGGAGGGTCGGGGCGCCCCTCCGTCCGGTGCGGGGCGCGGAGCCCTAGGTGTACTGACCTGAGAGGTTAGGAACACGG
>NZ_ANAE01000097.1 GCF_000341265.1 Nocardiopsis prasina DSM 43845
GTGGGGGGGGCCCCCCCGCCGCGCCTCCCGAGGGTCGAGGCCGATGCGCTCGTAGACCCTCGCGTGGATCAGCCGGGTGGTCGCGTAGTAGGAGACCAGACCCAGTACGAGCCGAGAGTAGGCCCGGTCCACGGGGCCGCGCCGCACCCAGTCGCGGTGGAACTCCTCGCGGGCGTAGCGGATGTGGCGTGCCTCCTCGATCACGTGGATGCGGGAGGTGGCGCGCACGACCGGCTCGATCCTCTCGTCGTCGATCATCTCCCGCTGGAGCTGGTCGAGGATCTCCTCCACGAAGAGCGCACCGGCGAAGATCAGCGGCCCGTGCGCGATCGCCTTGAAGAGGTTGCCCAGCACGTGCGCGACCGGGTCCAGTCGGTACGCGTGGGACCCCAGTCTCTCGATGGCCTTCGCGAACATGACCGTGTGGCGGCACTCGTCGGCGATCTCGGTGTAGGCGTACTGGACGTGGAGGCTCGTGGGGTCGTTGTGGTAGGCGTGCCGGACCAGCATCTGCATGAGGATCGTCTCGAACCAGATGCCCGTGGCCATGGTGCTGGCCATCTCCAGTCGGGAGAGCTCCCGGCGCTCGTCCTCGCTGAGGCGGTCCCACAGGTGGGTGCCGTAGAGGGAGACCCGCTCGGGGCGCATCCCCCACAGGTCCTCCAGGGGAGCCGCCCAGTCGATCTCCACGAGGGGGTCGAAGGAGGCCTTGGCGGAGCCGCGCAGGAGGCGCTTGGCGATGTCCTCGCGGTCGGTGAGTCTCGGTGTCGGCGCGTTTCCCACGGACATGGGTCCCTCCAAGGGGTTCCGTGCCGGAGGCGCGCCGAACGGGCGGTTCGAGTGGTGTGACCCCGTTCACTCCGATCACCTAGAACGTTACAATCTCCGTTGTCATCGTTCAACGGCGCCGGGGAGCGGATTTACTGATGAGTACGGCACTCCAGGGTCTCTAGGCTGGGTTCCATGGCCGAATACCGTATTGACGAACTCGCCCGGCTCGCCGACACGACGGTGCGCAACGTCCGGGTGTACCAGGACCGAGGTCTCCTCGCCCCGCCCCGGCGCCAGGGCCGCGTGGGCATCTACTCCGAGGCGCACCTCGCGCGTCTGCGGCTGATCGGCCAGCTCCTCCGCCGCGGTTACACCTTCGCCAACATCGGTGAGATGTTCCAGGTGTGGGAGCGCGGCGGCGACCTGTCCGAGATCCTCGGCTTCGAGTCCGCCGTCGGTGACGCCTGGAGCGACGAGATCGCCGACTACATCGGCATGGGCGACCTCAAGGACCTGTTCGGCAAGGGGGTGACGCCCAAGACCATAAAGCGCGCCCTCGACCTCGGTGTGCTGGAGCGCGACGGTCTGCGCTTCCGGGTCCCGAGCCCGCGCCTGCTGCACGCCGGCGTCGAGCTGGTCAAGCTGGGGATGAGCGTGGGGGCGGTGCTGGACATCGCGGAGAACCTGCGGGACAGGATCGGTGACGTCTCCGAACACATGGTCCGCCAGGTCTCCGACCACATCCTCGCTGAGCACGCCCCGGGCACCGTGATCCAGAGCGAGGACGTCGCGAAGATCGCCGAGCTCATCCGCCAGGTGCGCCCCCTCGCACAGCAGGCGGTGGACGCGGTCCTGGCCCAGGAGATGGCCCACCACCTCACCAACGTCATGGGCGACCACTTCGCCGTCGCCATGGAGCACCTCCGGAGCGAGGACCAGGCGACCCAGGACACCGACGGTCCCCACGGCCCCTGACCGGCACAGGGCCGACCCACTCCCGCCGGACCCGCTCTCCGGCCCCCTCGGACCCCGGACCCCCGTCGCCCCGACAGCCGAGGCCCCCACCCCCACCCCAGCGTCCTCCCGCACCTCGTGCGCACCGGGCCCCCACCCTCCCGGACCCCACCCTCCCGGACCCCACTATCCCCCTCCACACGGACCACGGGCCCGGACACCGGAGCAGGTGTCCGGGCCCGTTCGTGCACGGGGCCGGTCCGTCAGTCGTTGACCTTCGCGGTTTCGGGGGCCGGGGCGGTCGTGCCGTCGACCACGGTCAGGGGAAGCGAGGTCGTGAAGCGCAGTTCGGCGAAGGCGCCGCTCGGGACCGCCGGCTCCTTCGGGAAGACCGGACGAACGCTCCGGTACCCCTCGCCCGACGCCGGACGGGCGTCCTCCTCGCCCTTGTTCGGCCACATCGACATCGCCCGCTCGGCCTGGGCGGTGATGGTCAGGGACGGGTTCACACCCAGGTTCGCGGTGACCGCGGAACCGTCCACCACGTGCAGGCCGGGGTGCCCGTAGAGCCGGTGGTAGGGGTCGATCACCCCGGTCTCGGGGCTGTCGCCGATCGGACAGCCGCCCAGGAAGTGGGCGGTCATCGGGATGTTGAAGATGTCGCCGACCGTGCCGCCCGGGTGGCCGTCGATCCGGTCGGCCAGCCGGGTGGCCACCTCCTGGCCCGCGGGGATCCAGGTCGGGTTGGGCTCGCCGTGGCCCTGCCGGGAGGTGAGCTTCTTCCTGCCCAGCAACCCCCGCCGGACCGAGGTGGTCAGCGAGTTGTCGAGGGACTGCATGACCAGGCCGATGATGATCCGCTCGGACCAGCGCCGGTTGGAGAAACTGCGCAGGAACACGGTCGGGTGGCGCGCGGCCAGGCCGAGGAAGCGCAGCCAGCGCGGGATGGAGCCGCCGCCCGGAACCTGGATCGCGGTGAGCAGGCCCATCGCGTTGGAGCCCTTGCCGTAGCGGACGGGCTCGATGTGGGTGTTCGCGTCGGGGTGGATCGAGGAGGTGATCGCCACGCCGTGGGTGAGGTCCTCCGGCGGCGGCACCCGCTTGCTCATGGCGCCCACCAGCGCTTCGGAGTTGGTCCGGGTCAGGGTGCCCAGCTTCTCGGACAGCCGGGGGAGGAGTCCGTCGGAGCGCATCCGGTGCAGGAGGGACTGGGTGTTGTAGGTCCCGGCCGCGACCACGACCTGGCGGGCGGTGAAGGTGCGGGCGTTGGAGCGGCGCCGGGGCGCGTCGGTCCGCAGGGTGTCCACCGCGTAGCCGCCGCCCTGGGACTCGGGGCGCTCGCGCAGCCGTTCGACGGTGGTCAGCGGGTGGATCTCGGCGCCGCCGCGCTCCGCGAAGTGGAGGTAGTTCTCGGTGAGGGTGTTCTTGGCGCCGTGGCGGCAGCCGGTCATGCACTCACCGCACTCCGTGCAGGCCCGGCGGTCGGGGCCCGCACCACCGAAGTAGGGGTCGCCGACGGACGCGCCGGGGGCCGCCTTGGCGCCGTCACCGTCCTTCCCGTCGCCGAAGCACACGCCGACCGGGGTGAGGCGGAAGGTGTCACCGACTCCCATCTCGTCGGCGACCGCCTTGAGGTGCACGTCAGACGGGGTGACGGTGGGGTTGGTGCGGACGCCGAGCATGCGGCGGGCCTGGTCGTAGAAGGGCGCCAGCTCCGACTTCCAGTCGGTGATGTGGCGCCACTGCGGGTCCTCGAAGAAGGCGTCCATCGGGTGGTACAGCGTGTTCGCGTAGTTGAGCGAACCGCCGCCGACTCCCGCTCCGGCCAGGATCATCACGTCCCGCAGGAGGTGGATGCGCTGGATTCCGTACAGGCCGGCTCCCGGGGCCCAGAGGAAGTTCCGTACATCCCAGGATGATGACGGCAGGGTCTCGGGTGTGAATCGTCGGCCCGCTTCCAGGACGCCGACGCGGTAACCCTTCTCGGTGAGGCGTAGGGCGCTGACCGATCCTCCGAAACCGGAGCCGATCACCACCACGTCGTAGTCGAAGGGGCCCTGGGTGCGGTGCGGTGCTTCGGCGGGGTCTTCCGTGCGCTGAGGGGACATGTCTCGGGTCTCTCTCCAGGTCGGATGCGGGGCCCGTAGTGCGCCGGATACGAGTCCGCAACGATGAATGCGCCAACTAGAAATGTGACATTCGATATTGTAATGTTCGTCACTACCGCCGAGTAAGGTGTGTTCCATATAACACACGAGGCGTGCTTCGGCGCAAGTATCGCTCCCCTCGCCGCTCCCCCCGGCGGCGGATCACTGGAGGTTCACATGCCCAAGGCCCCCGAAGAGGTGCCCGAGGCGCCACAGCAGCACGAAGGCAGTGGTGGAACGCGCTGGCGCAGGTTCGCCCTCGTTGCGGTGCCGGGGTTCCTGGCGGCCGGCGTCCTCGGCGCGATGACCACCCAGGGCCTCCTCGCCGCCTCCTTCGCGGTCTCCGGGGACAGCTTCAAGATGTCCGCGGACTCGCTCGCCGGAACCGGGTTCAGCCAGTACGGCGACGTCGCCAACTCGGTGGACGGCTCCGCCCGCGCCGTCGGCCTGTCCACCGTGAACAGCGCCGAGCTGGAGAACCTGTGCATGTCCTCCCTGTGGGACCTGCCCATCGGTGAGGCCACCCTCGTCATCAACGCCGGGGCCAGCAACCCGGTCGAGGGCACCAACCTCGTCATCGACATCGAACAGCTCCAGGGCAACGCCGAGTTCAGCGCCATCGAGATCGGCCGGGACGCCAGCACCCTGGACAAGGCGGAGGGCGGCCAGGGGCCCACCGGTGGATTCGGTCTCCAGGCCGACACCATCACCGTCTCGGAGATGGAGATGACCACGTGGGCCGTGAGCTCGGGCTCGCTGCGCCTCACCGGGCTGAACCTGGCGATCAAGCCCGGCAACCACGAGTGCTTCTGAGCCATGGCGTACGCACTGACGCCGATCCGCTCAGCGTGGGGATGGTTCCGTGACTGGCGACGGAGCCGCCCGTTCTGGGGCGGCTTCCTGCTTGTCGCCGCCGGGGTCGAGCTACTGGTCGCACCGGCCGCGCAGAGCCTGGTCCTGCCGATCGACCTGGTCATCTACGCGGGCATCGCCGGGGTCTACGGACCCCTCATCGCGTTCCTGCTGATCTCGCTCGGCGTGCTCAGCTGGCTCCAGCCCGCGCAGCACGTGTTCTTCGGCCTGGTCGGGCTCATGCTCGCGCTCGTGTCGTTCCCGACCTCCAACTTCGGCGGGTTCGTGATCGGCATGCTGCTCGGCATCGTCGGCGGATCCCTGGTGTTCGCGTGGTCGCCCGAGGTGCGACGCCGTCCCCGCCGACGCCGGGGTGCCCGGCCGCCCGCCTCCGAGGAGACCGGGGCCGACACCGGGAAGGCCGAGGAGGCCGGTCCCGAGGACACCGGGACGGGAACCGACACCGACACTGACAACGGGACCGCGGGCACCCGGGACCGCACCGAGGGGCCCGGCGGGGACGACACGCTGACCGAAACCGTCGACCGGGCCGAACCGCGCGATCACCCGCGCTACCTGGCCGCCGTCGCCCTGCCCCTCGCCGCCGCCGTCACGATCGCCTCGGCGCCCGCCCCCACCCTCGGCTGGCCCTGGGACTGGCTTCTCCCCGGCGACGACAAGGAGCAGACCGAGGAACAGCCGTCCGAGGAACCCTCGGACGAGCCCACCGAGCGGCCCGGCGGCACCGACCCCGAGGACGACCCCGCGGAGGACCCGGCCGACGAGGACACCGAGACCGACGAGCCCGAGGACGGCACCGACGAGGAGGAAGAGGAGACCGACCCGGAGGAGGGCGACGCCGAGGACTGCGAGCTGCGCGTCGGCGAGGCGGCCCTCATCGAGGACGAGGAGGACCTCCTCGCGGCGGTCCTGGCCTGCCAGGCCGCCCAGGACGAGGGACAGTACCCGGAGGTCCTGGTCGACTCCGACTACGACTGCTTCCGGGGCTCGGTCCGGGACTCCGGTCTCACCGCCGACAGCCTCGCCATGTACGGCGCCCGCTACCGGGGCGTCGTGGAGTGCCCCACCGAGGACGGGCCCCAGCGCTACATCCGCCTCACCATGAGCAGTGGCGACGTCCGGGGCGGTGAGCTGTGGTTCGACGACCTCGGCACCCGCCGGAGCCTCGGGCTGCCCACCATGAACATGACCGGGGACGTGGAGATGCACGTGACCCGCATGCACGTCCGGCTGCTCGGAATCCCGCTGACCTTCACACCGGACTTCCCGCCGCCGCTCCTGCTCCCGATCATGTACCTCACGGACGTGGACGTGGACAACCCGATCGCCTACACCGACACGATGACCATCCCCGACCTGAACGGCCAGTACGGCGGGTAGCCGTCCCCGGCCGGGACGCGGGGGGCCGGCAGCGCCCTGACGGGGACGCCGCGACCGCGGCGTCCCCGTTCCCGTGCGCCCCGAAGGGGCGGGCACCCGCTCGGGGTGCCCGCCCGCTCAGCGCCTCAGCGGCGACGGCTCAGCCGACCAGCCCCCGGTTCACCAGTTCTCCGAGATCAGACGGCTGGGCTGGCCCACGTGCGACACGTAGAGGGCGTCCCGGGCCCGGGTACAGGCCACGAACAACAGCGTGCGCTCCTGCTGGCGGGCGTGCTCCAGGGCCACCTGGTCGCCGTCGGCCGCCTCCAGCGCGGCCTTGGGCGGAAGCAGGTGGTCACTCACCCCGACCAGCGCGACACAGCGGAACTCCTGGCCCTTCATCCCGTGCATCGTGCCGACCCGGACCGCAGAGGTGTCGGCGGCTCCCTCCAACGGGGTGGTCCGCACGCCACGGGCCTCCAGTTCCTTGGTCACACCGCGCACGACCCACTGGTTGCGCCCGGCCACGGCGATCTCGGACGGGTTCACCCCGGCCTCCAGCCACACCCGCACCCACTCACCCAGGGCGTCGAGCTCCTCGGTGCGGTTCTCGCAGCCGCGCACCACCGGGGCGGGGCCGCGCAGCAGCGAACGGTAACCGGCCAGGGTGTCGGCGTCGTCGTCCATCCCCAGGGCCGACCGTCGGCCCAGGATCGGCATGCTCCAGTCCAGGATCTCCTGGGTCACCCGGTAGCTGACCCGCAGCCGGTGGCCCCGGCCGCGCACGTTGATCCCCAACGAGGCCAGCGACACCCGGTTGTCGGACACCCGCTGGTTCGGGTCGCCCACGATGAACAGGTCGTCGGGGCCCTCCGGGACCGCGGCCCGCAGCATCCGCCACTGCGCGGGGTGCAGGTCCTGGGACTCGTCGACCACCACGTGCCGGTACAGCGGACCGGAGCGGCCGACCAGACGGGCGGCCTCGCCGGCCAGCTGCGGGAAGGACCACAGGCCCTCCACGCGCATCGCGCCCACGTAGCGCCGGACCGTCTCCCACACCTGCCGCCGGTGCTCGGGCGCCAGGTGCTGGACCCGGCCGCTGCGCTCGCAGCGGATGTAGTCGGGGAGCAGCTCGAGGCCCTTGGCCAGGATCACCTGCTCCCACTCGTCCACGAGGAAGCGCCCGGAGAAGGGGAGGCCGTCGGCGAGCGCGACCGCGCGCCAGCGCTGGGCCAGCTCGTCCCGGCTCGCCATGCGCGGGGCCACGCTGGTGTGCGACTGGACGATCGACCGGGCCAGGCTGTCGATGGTGGCCACCCTGACCCGGGAACGTGTGCCCGGATCGGGCAGCAGCTGGTCGAGTCGCTCGGACAGGGACTGGGCCAGGGCTCGGTTGTGGGAGGTGAGCAGGACCGACTCGCGCTGGTCCTCGGGGTGGGCGGCGGCGTCCAGTTCGGCCAGGTACGCGGCTCGGTAGAGGGCCATGACGGTCTTGCCGGTCCCGGGGCCGCCGGTGACCTGCGCCGATCCCCTGAAGTGCGCCTCGGTGACCCGGTGCTGGTCCGGGTGCAGGGTGATCCGCCAATGGGAGAACGGTGAGCCGAGGGCCCCGGCGAGCTCGGGCGGGCCGACGGGAGTGGGGTCGACGCCCTCGGCCCCGACCTCGGTGAGGGTGGCGGTGGCGTGCGGGCGCAGGCTCCGGGCGTAGCGCAGGGCCTCGTCGCGCGGGCGCACGGTGAGCAGCCGGTAGGGGGTGTCGTCGGTGTCGACGCCGGCGCTGGCGTCCTCGGCCGGTTCGGTCCCGGCGTCGGGGTCGGGGACGATGACGCCGGACCAGTCGGGGGCGATGCTGACGACCCGGACCCGGGGGTCGGCGGCGCCCGGGACGGACTCCGTTCCCGGGTGGTCACCGGCCTGGTAGGCGCGCATCACGGCCAGGGTGTCGAGCTGGATCTCGGGCGTGAGGCGGCTGAAGTCGCTGAGAAACGTCGGGGCGATCGCAAGGGCGGACACGTGGTGGATTCCTCCGGTCTTCGACCTGGTGGTGGCTCTGCTGGACGGTCGGAGCGGATGGTGTCGTTCGAGGAAGCCGGCGGGCTTCGCTCTCACCTGAGACATGCTCGCGGCGGAATTTGGGCAAACGCCGCCTGAGGGCGGATTCACGGCCGTTTTCCGGGAAGCTTCCTTTGTCTCGTATGTGCAGGTCAGTTGCGTGTTTACGTAAGGGAGTTCGATGGGTTTCCAGGACCTCTGAGTGGCCGTCGAAGTGGTCTCGACTGACCTGCGGTTCCTCGGTGGTCCGTGATGTCCGAAAGTGGGGTTGTGTATTGGTCCGAAACCCGTGAATCGAGTGCGGGCTTCGCTGTTCCCCCTGGGGAGGGTTGGCGGGATGGGAGTGGTCGGATGCGCGAGAACAGGGTGACCGAAAACCGGAATGGGCCAGAGATGGGAAGGACCCGTCAAACATGAGAGGTCACCGGCTTCGGGCTCACACTCTGGCCGGTACCGGACACTCTCTGTGCGGGGGGCCGTGCGGTGCGAGATCGTGTACGGACCCGGGGCGCACAACGCGTGGTTCAGGACTCTGCCGGGGTCCGTCCTACCCCGGCAGAGTCCTCAACCACCCGGAGGGCGAGGTCGTCGGTCCGCGCAGCGTGTGCGGCCGCCGACCGCTCCGGTGAGCGGGGACCCCAACCACCCTAGAGAAGCGGTACCCCGTCCCCGGTCTCCCCAAAGCCCTGGCAGCGCCGAAAGCCGGACTCCCGCGAAGGGCTCGGGCTTCGCGGCGACCTCCTCGACGACGGGACTCCGTGTTCTCGCCGGTTCCACGCGGCACCTCCCTCCAAGGACGGCCCGGTCGACACTCCGGGACCTCGAACTCCGAGAAGCATCCTGCCGTCCGGGTGTGACATTCGGACTCCCGACGTGTGGCCACCAAGGCCCCCGAGCGCCGCGGTCACCACCGTCCACTGAGGCGCGGAGCCCGGCGCATGCTCTAACGTTGGTGGTGACAAACCGGGCGGAAGGAGCGGGACGAGCACGTGGCCCCCAACGACAAGAACCACCTGCGTATCTCGGACACCGAACGCGACCAGGTCGCCGAGATCCTGCGCGAGGCCGCGGGCGAGGGACGGCTGGGCCTCGACGAGCTGGACGAACGCCTCGACGCCGTCTACGCCGCCAAGACCTACGCCGACATCCAGCCGATCGTGGCGGACCTGCCCGCCGGGGCCGGCGGCTTCGGCGGGCCCCCGCCCCCCGNCCCCGGCGCGCTCGCACCCCAGGTCCCCAGCCCGCCCTCCTCGGGAGGTCAGACGCTGTACCTCACGGGCCAGGGCGACTCCGTCGTGCGCAAGAAGGAGTGGACCGTTCCGCAACGGGTCGAGGTGAACGTGCGGTTCGGCGAGGCCAAACTCGACTTCCGTGAGGCCCGCCTGACCGCCCCCGTCACGGAGATCTGGCTGGACGTCTCCTGGGGCTCCGGGGACCTGATCATCCCCGAGGGCGCCACGGCCGAGGTCAACCTCGAGACCTCGTGGTTCGGCAGCCAGCGTTCGGACGTCGACTCCATCGCCCGCCACGACGCCCCGCACTTCGTCATCACCGGTAAGAACCAGGGCGGCAGCCTCAAGGTGCGTCACAAGAGGTCAGGCGGCTGGACCGACATCTTCGGGTGACCCGGGAACCCGAGACCCGGGCCGCCCGCCCCCGTCGTGCGCCATGATGGTGTGGCCGCGCGGCAGGGGCCGTGCGGAGAGCGGGAGGACACGGGGCTGTGGGCATCTGGATCGCGGCGAGCCTGGCGGGCCTGTGCGCCCTCGCACTGGCACCCTTCGCCTGGACCTACCTGGCGAGCGCGCGCCGACGGCGCACCGTCGACTCCGTGCCGCACCGGCCCGTCGCGGTGGTGCTCGGCGCCGCGGCCTGGTCCGACGGACCCTCCCCGCTGCTCGCCCGCCGCCTGGACCTCGCCGTCCGACTGGTGGAGGCCGGGAAGGTCGACCGCGTCATCGTCTCCGGAGACAACCGCGAGGTCTCCCGCCGCGAGACCGACACCATGACCGACTACCTCGTGGCCCACGGGGTCCCCGCCGACCTGGTGACGGCCGACCCGTTCGGCTACCGCACCTGGGACACCTGCGTGCGGATGCGCGGGCTCTACGGCGTGGACGCCGCGACCATGGTCACGCAGTCCTTCCACCTCCCGCGCACCGTCTCCCTGGCACGCGCCGCCGGGATCGACGCCGTGGGGGTGGGCGACCCCAGCCTCGGGGCGCGCCGCCGGTCCACGCTCATCGGCTACGCGCGGGAGGTCGGCGCCGCCGGGAAGGCCCTGAAGGACGCCCTGCTGCGCCCCGACCCCCTCCGGGGCGAACTCACCGACTCCGACCCCCAGGCCCCCCGCACACCCGGCGAGGAGTTCCCCGGCAGCCGGTGAGAAGCACGACGCCGGGCGCCGATTCGCGCGCGGCCGTCAAGCCGGGATAATCGGCACATGAACGCGACCTCCGGAAACGAACCACACGACAACACGGCGGACACGGACTGGACCGCCCTGGTCCCCGAGGGCGGTGAGCGCGTCCCCGAGCTGCTCGAACAGGTCGCGGCCAGCGACAGCGCCCTGTCCGACCTCCACGACCTCATCCACTTCCCCGCCCCCGGCCACCGGGCCGCCCCCAAGGTCGTGGACCGTCTGGTCGACATCGCGACCGCGGAGGAGACCCCGCCCACCGACCGGTGGCGCCCCCTGAGCCTCCTCCTCGAACTCGTCAGCGCCCACGCCGAGGACCGCTTCCCCCAGCACCGCGACCTCGACCAGTGGCGCGACGAGGTGGCCTGGGCCGTCTCCAACGACGCCGCGAAGGTCCGCGAGCAGTACCGCGCCTGGATGGAGGAGGCTCCGGACGAGCAGCACTTCCACCGGATGCGCAACCGCCTGGCCGTGATGGAGGCCGACGACGGCGCCGAGCTGCTCCAGGCCGAGCTGGACACCTACGACGCCGTCCTGGCCCGCGTCCCCGACCTGGTCACCCTCCTCCAGGGCGGTGCCAACCGCGGCGGCCTCGACCGCGCGGGGGAGTGGGTCAGCTACCTGCTGGGCTTCCTCCCCGCCGACGCCGAGCGGATCTCCTCCGAGATCACGGGCGCCTCCCAGGTGCTCCTCGCCAAGGACCTGCGCTCCGCCCCCAAGGCCCCCACGTCGATGCGCGAGATCATGACGCAGGGTATGGACAGCGGCGAGCCGCTGCCCGCCGAGCTGTTCGCCCTCGGTCAGGTCGCGGATCCGCAGGACGTGGACACCACCATCGGCCTCACCCACCAGATGGCCGGCGGCAACCTGTACAACTCCTTCGCCGCCTCGGTGGCACTGGTGCTGATCCACGGGGAGAACACCCCCAGGGAGGGGCTGCGCCGGGTCGGTCGCGGCGGCGGCACCACCGTGGGCTACGAGGGCCTGTTCAACGAGTCGTGGCCGCACTGCGGACAGCGTTCCCCTCAGGTCCTGGGCTTCCTGGCGCTGGGGCGCGCCGGTGACCGCGCCCGCCGCCTGCGCCTGGACATCCTGTCCGGGCTGCTCAAGAGCGAGGAGGAGTCCCGCGCCCTGGTCACCGGCGCCGGTCTCGAGCTGGTCCTGGGTCCGCGCTCCAAGGGGTACACCGTCGAGGAGCACGCCCAGGCCGACTACGACGAGGAGACCCTGAAGGTCCTGTGGGCCATCGCGGAGCTGCCCGCCTCCGCGTGGGAGGACGAGGAGTTCACGGAGACCCTGCGCGCCTGGGCGCTGCCCGACAACGCCGAGGAGTACTGCGCCCTGGTCGGTGTGGAGCCCGAGCCCGAGGCGGAGGAGCCGCAGGAGGCCGCGCCGCAGCAGCAGCCCCAGGAGGCGCCCACCGGCCTGTTCGGCCGCCTCTTCGGCGGGGGCCGCTGAGCCCGACCCCGCCGAGCCGCGGCCGTCGAACCCGCTCCCGGACGCCGGGAGCGGGTTCGCCTGTCAGGGGGTGGACTCCACTGCGAGGGCGTCGTCCACACCGGTCTCGTAGTCGCCGAGGAAGCGGGGGTCGGGCCGCAGGACCACGGTGCCCAGTGCCGCCACCGCCGCCGCGACCTCGCGGGCCCAGCCGTAGACCGTGGCGACGGCGCGCTGGTCCATGCTGGCCCCGCCCACACCGACCGTGTCGATGCCCGCCGCCCGGCACAGGCGCACGGCGCGAGGCAGGTGGAACTCCTGGGTGACGACCGTGGCCTCCTCCACGCCGAAGACCTCCCTGGCGCGGGCGCAGGAGTCCCAGGTGGAGAAACCGGCGTGGTCGCCCACCACCCGGTCCTCCGGGACGCCGGCCGCCACGAGGTAGTCGCGCATCGTGTCGGTCTCGTTGTAGTGCTCGACCCCGTTGTCGCCGGTCACCAGGACCGCGCGGACGCTCCCGGCCTCGTAGAGTTCCGCCGCCAGGTCCAGCCGCTGGGCCAGCAGGTAGCTCGGCAGGCCGTCGGGACGGACTCCGGCGCCCAGGACGATGGCCACCGGTCGGTCGGGCACGGAGCTCACGGAGTGCCGCTGATCGCCGGTGGAGGCCAGCACCCACACGAACGGGACACACCCCAGCAGCACCAGGGACACGGCCAGCAGGGCCAGGCGGCGCCGGAGCCGCCTCCCGCTGTCGGGCTCGCTGTTCTCGGCGGGGCTGGGTGTCGCGGAGGTCGTCACATCAGGGGAGACGCACGGCGAACGAGCGGAGTTCCGGGACCGTGCCCCCGGAAACCCGCCTGTGCGGGACCGAACGCCCGGGCTAGAGTCGGCGCATGTCCCCACAGCCGCACGAACCCCACGACGAACTCCCTCCGAGACTGCGGGCCATCGCCGACCTCATGCCCGGATCCCTGCGCGAGGGCGCGGGGATGCACGAGTACGACGGCAGGGCCGCGGACCTCTCCCCGGACGGGGTGCGCGCCGCCCTCGCCGGGCTCGGAGGAGAGCCCCTGGGGGACCCGTACGATGAGGCCCACCTGACCGCCTTCGAGAACGGTCTCCGCTACGAACTGGGCGAACTGGAGACACACCGCACCAACCCGCTCCACCACGTGGGCGAGATGGACCTGTCCAGCTACGAACGCGCGTACGCCCCCGAGGCCGAACGCGCCGCCGCGCGGATCGAGCACCTGCGCCTCTGGCCGACCCTCGCCGACAACGCCGTGGCCGCCCTGGACCGGCTCAGCGCTCCCGTCGCCCGGTCCCTGCTCGGACCGGTCCGGGGTCTGGCCGAACTCCCCGACGGCCTCCCCGAGGACGTGCGCCGCGACGCCCTGGCCGCGCACGCCCGCCTGCTCGCCCACGTCGAGTACGCCGCAGAACACGGCCCCGAGAGCGCGTCGCTGGGAGCTGAGGCGCTGAGCCGCCTGATGGGCGTCGGAGAGGCCATGGAGGTCGACCTCGACTCCCTGGCCTCCCGGGCCGACGCCGAACGCGACCGTCTGCGTGCCGGACTCGCCGAGGCCGCCGCGCGGCTGGCCCCCGGCCGCGACCCGATGGAGTTCAGCCGGGAACTCACCGGCCAGCACCCCGACGCCGAGGGCGTCCTGGACGCCGCCCGCACGTGGTCCCGGATCTGCCTCGACTTCACCGAGGAACGCCAGCTGGCCCCCTTCAACGACGGTGAGTGCCGGATCGACGTGCCGCCGCCCGCGCTCCGCTGGTCCACCGCGATGATGGCCTGGTCCGGCCCGTGGGAGGCGGACAACCCGTCCTTCTACTACGTCACCCCGCCCGACCCGGAACTGTCGGAGCAGGAGGCCGCCGAGTGGCTGGAGCAGTTCAGCCACACCACCCTGCCCGCCGTGAGCGTCCACGAGGTCGCGCCCGGCCACTTCTCCCACGGCCGCGCCCTGCGCCGCGCACCGAGCCAGGTCCGCCGGGCCCTGCACTCCATGACCTTCGCCGAGGGCTGGGCCCACTACGCAGAGGAGATGTGTCTGGAGGAGGGGTTCGGCGCGTACGCGGCCGAGCGGCTCGGTGACCCCGGCTGGACCGCCGACCACTACGAGATCGGTGTGTGGCTGGAGGCGCTCATCCGTGTCACCCGGCTCTCCGTGGCCATCGGCATGCACACCGGAACGATGACCGTGGAGCAGGCGGCCGCGCGCTTCTCCGAGGACACCCCGTTGCAGGGACCCGCGGCGCTCTCCGAGGCCAGACGGGCCACCTTCGATCCCACGTACGGCCGCTACACCTGGGGCAAGCTGGAGATCATGGCGCTGCGAGAGCGAGCCAGGGAGCAGTGGGGGAGCGGGTTCTCGCTGCCCCGCTTCCACCGCGCGCTTCTCCAGCTGGGCTCGCCGCCCCTGGGCCTGATCGGCGCCGCACTGGACGACTGAAGCGGGCCCCGGCCCGTGGAACACCGCACCCGGTGCCCACGGGCCCGGTCGACCGTCGTGAAACCGCCCGCGTCGACGCTCGGTCCTTTCCCGCAAGCGCGGAGCGTACGGGCCACCGGGCGCCCGCGCCCTAGGCTCCGGGGGTCTCCTGGCCGGGCAGGCCCAGGTTCGCCAGGGCGGTCCGCACCCGGCCGCGAGCCTTCTCCAGGGACCTCGCGGCCGTGGTGGCGTCCACCTCGGCCAGCAACGACACCAGGGCCACCCGGGTGTCCCCCTCGGCCTCGGAGAGGGCCTCGGCACACGTCTCCTCGGCCAGACCGGTGGCCTCCACCAGGATGGTCACCACGCGTCCGCGCAGCTTGCCGTTGGTGGCGTCCACGCCCACCATCAGGTTCGAGTAGGTCCGCCCGATCCGCACCATCACGGCGGTCGAGAAGGCGTTCAGGAGCAGCTTCTGCGCGGTTCCCGCCTTCATCCGGGTCGAACCGGCGATCACCTCGGCACCGGTGGACACCCCCACGTGCACGTCGGCACCGGACGCCAGGGGGGCGTCCGGGTTCGCGCTGATCAGCACCGTGGCGGCCGACCTCTCACGGGCCGCCTCCAGGGCACCGCCCACGTACGGGGTGCGGCCGCTGGCGGCCAGACCCACCACGAGGGAACCCGGCGTCACGGCGGCGGCGTCGATCCGGCCGGACTCCCAGTCGTCCTCGATCCCCTCCACGGCGCGCACAAGGGCCTCGCCGCCGCCCGCGTGGTGGGCCACCACCCACTCCGGGGGGACACCATAGGTCGGCGGCAGCTCGGCGGCGTCCAGCGCCGCGATCCGCCCCGAGGTGCCCGCCCCGAAGTAGTGGATGCCCGCGCCGCGCTCCAGCGCCGCCACACCCAGCTCCACGGCCCGGGCCAGCTCCGGCAGCACCGCGGCCACCGCGGCGGCGACAGTGGTGTCCTCCGCGTTGATCTGCCGAAGCACGTCCAATGCGGGAAGCAGGTCGATGTCGTAGGTTCCCGAGTTGCGGGCCTCGGTGGGCGCCCGCACGATCACGGCCTCACCGTTGGGTGTCCGCCCGTCTGATCCCCCGGATTTCCCGGGGTCCTGCTCCGTGCCACCGTGCACTGCGCTCTCCTGTTCGGCCCGCACCCTCTGCGGGTCAGTCGTCGTTTCCAGCGGGGGTGTTCCTCGCGGCGGACGCGTCGTTGCGCCGTCGTCTGCGGTCATCACTCAGGCGAAGACCGCGGACCGCCTCGTAGGTGGTCTCCAGCGCCGACCTGCTGTCCGTGTAGCGGATCTGGGCCAACCCGACGAACAGGCAGTCCACCACCGTCAGCTGGGCCAGCCGGGAGGCCGTGGCCCCCGAACGGAACATGGTCTCCCGCGCCGCCGTGGTCAGAACGTGGTCGGCGAAACCGATCGGAGACCGGGGGAAGTTGGTGATCGCGACCGTTCGGGCGCCGCGCCTGCCCGCCTCGGTCAACGCCTGCACGGTGTCGATGGTGGTTCCGCTGTGCGAGATGCCGATCGCGACGTCGCTCGCCTCGAGGAGGGCGGCGCTGGTCAGCATCACGTGCGCGTCCGACCACGCGAACGAGGTCAGCCCGATCCGGTGCAGCTTCTGCTGGAGGTCCGCGCCGACGAACGCGCTCGCACCCACTCCGTAGACGTCGATCCGGCGCGCGTTCGACATGGCGTCGATGACCGCGCGCAGCACCTCCACGTCCATGGCGGCGCCGGTCTCCTCGACGGCGCGCGCGTCGGTGTAGGCGATCTTCTGCACGACGGTGACGAGGGTGTCGTCGGGGTTGATGTCACTGGCCAGCTCGGCGGTGTTGCCGCGCGCGCCCCTGGCCTGCCCGGCCTCGGTGGCCAGCGCCAGGCGCAGCTCGCGGTAGCCGCTGAAGTCGATCGTGCGGCAGAACCGGATGACCGTGGCCTCGGAGGTCGCGCAGTCCTTGGCCAACTGGGTGATGGAGGACGCGGCGGCGCGTTCGGGGTCGTCGACGACTCGCTGGGCCACTCGTTGCTCGGCCGGGGCCAACGAGGGGAGCAACGACCTGATCCGCAGGACCGTCGTGGGGACCGGCGGTGCTGGGACGTCGCCACGGCCGCCAGACGGCTTCGGGATTTGCGCCATGGAGGAAAGTTTCTTTCGGTCGTGGTGCAGAGTCAACGCACTGACGGGAAAAACCGGGAGATTCAAGGATTTCAAGGGACGGCCCGTGCGGCAAGTGCACCCGTTCTGATTGCGGTATCCCAGCTCAGACGGCACCCTTGGAGGCGAGGCGGCACGTTCCCACCCAACACACCCGTGTCCGCCTCACAGGGGGGATGAAGCCGTGCCGCTGTACGACCCGCCAGAGGTACGCGGCGCGGCGACCGTCGATCCCCGGGACCCGCCCGAGCCGGCCTCCCACGGACTCCACGTCAGCCTCCTCGGCCGCTTCGGCGTTCAGATCGACGGCGCTCCGCTGAGACTGCGCGGCGACCGCCGCCGCGCCCTCCTGGCCACCCTGATGCTCAACGCGGGCCGGACCGTGTCCACCGACGAACTCATCGAACGCGTCTGGGACACCCCCGGCCAGGCGGCCAAGGGCGCGCTCCAGGTCCACGTGGCCCGCGCACGCGCCCTCCTCGAACCCCTCCTGGGCACGCCGCTCATCCGGGGCGCGGACGGCGGGTACCGGATCGACCTCGACGAGCACCGTTCGGACCTCCTGCTCTTCCGCGCCCTGGCCCGGCAGGCCGAGCTCGCCGCCGCGCGGGGCGAGGCCGACACGCACGCGGACCTCCTGCGCCGTGCCCTGGCGCTGTGGCGCGGCCCGGTCCTGAGCGACGTCACCGCGCCCCTCCTGCACGCCCGGGACGTGCCCGGACTGAACGAGGAACTCCTGCGCGTGGCCGAGCGGGGGTTCGACGCCGCCCTGGCCAGGGGCGAGCACGAACACGTCGCCGCCCGCATCGGCTCCCTCGTGGCCGACCACCCCGAACGCGAACCCCTCATCCGGGCCCAGATGATCGCCCTCTACCGCTCCGGCCGCCAGAGCGAGGCGCTGCGCGTCTACGACAGGGCTCGGAGCGTGCTGTCCGAGCGTCTGGGGGCCGACCCCGGACGTGAACTCCAGGAGACCTTCCACGGCATCCTGCGCGGAGACCTCGACTCCCGGCTCGGCACCCGCCCGGTGACCGGTGGTCCGGTGGCCGGCGCCGCCACGGGCACCCTCGTGCCGCGCCCGCGCACCCACAACGAGACCCGGCCCTGCGCCGCACGCCGCACCGCCCGGCCCGGCGCTGGTCTCGTGCCCGCCGAACTCCCCTCCGCCCCCCGCACCCTGGTGGGCCGGTCCGGCGCCCTGGCCGAGCTCGACCGCCTCGTCGACCCCTGCTCGCCGGTGCCCGGCAGCGTCCTGGTCCGGGGACCGGCCGGTTCGGGGAGCAGTGCCCTGGCCGTGCGATGGGCGCACTCGGTGGCCGCGCACTTCCCGGACGGGCAGCTGTACGTGAACCTGCGCGCCCCCGACGGCAGTCCGCGCCAGCCGGGGGAGGTCCTGCGCCGCCTGGTCCGTTCGCTGTCCGCCGGGACGGTGGACGCCGGAAGCCCGGACGATCCCGCACCCGAACCCGACGAGGTGGCGGCCCGGGCCCGATCCCTGATGGCGGGGCGCCGGGTGCTGATCCTGTTGGACAACGCCGCCACCGCGCATCAGGTGCGCCCCCTGCTGCCGGGCGGCCAGGGGAGCTGCGCCGTCGTGGCCAGTCGCGGCTGGCTGACCGACCTCCTGGTCCGTGACGGCCTGCGTGCCCTGCCGGTGGACGCCCTGCCGGAAGAGCACGCGGTCACCCTGCTGCGGTCGCTGGTGGGCCCCGACCGTTGCACGCCGCAGGCGCTGCGGCGCGTGGCCGAGCTGGCGGGCTGTCTTCCGCTGTCCCTGCGGATGGCGGTGGCCTGGTTGGACGCCCACCCCGATCAGTCCGCGGCGGAACTGGTGCGCCTGGTGGAGAGGGAGGACCCGGCGCACGGGGTCTCGCCCACGGCCCGGATGGCCGCGGTCCTGCGCGCCGGGCCCCTGGGGGCGGGCGCGGTCGCAGGGAAGTACCGACCGGGTCCGGAACCCCGCGCCTGAGTCTGGGCGATCCGTCTTACGGTCGGCTTTCATCCGGGCGAAGTCTTCGGACACGGATCGACGACGGAGACGGCCGTGGGTGACCTGGGACTTTCGAAAAGTGCGGGTTTCGGTCATCCCAAGAGAGGGTTGTGAGATCGACCGGATCTTGCCCAAGGGGTGCTCAGCGGTCAGATGAGTCGCTAGTGTCAAGGCCATGACGCAGAACAACGATCCCAACCTGGACCCGGCGGGAACCACCCAGCACTTCCGCCGTTTCGTCGACGACAACCCCGAGCCCGAGGAGGCTCCGCGCCGCCCGATCCTGCCGCTGGTACTCGCCGGCGTCGGTGTCGCCCTGACCGTCGGCATCATCGTCGCCCTGTTCGTGGCCTTCCTCTAGTCGGAGCGGCACGAACCGTGCCCGGTGGGTTCGTCCTTCCGGGCCAGGGCCGCGATGTGACGGGGCCGACCAGGGGTCGGTCCGGAACCGGTTCGCGGCCACCCCGTGGTCCTGCTAGAGTTAACTCGTTGCCGCAAGGAGCCGCGAGGCCCGAAGCGGAGACCGGCGTCATTAGCTCAGTTGGTTAGAGCAGCTGACTCTTAATCAGCGGGTCCGGGGTTCGAGTCCCTGATGACGCACAGCGAAGGGCCCTGGTGGGCGGAGTTCGTCTCCTCCAACCAGGGCCCTTTTCCGTGTGCCCGGTGAGGCTGGGGGGGGGGTGATCGCGGGTCTCCTTCGTGTTCTGGGGCACATCGGACCGTTTCCGGCCCCGTGTGCTCCAAAGTTCCGGTAGAGTTAACTCGTTGCCGCAAGGAGCCGCAAGGTTCGGAGCGGAGACCGGCGTCATTAGCTCAGTTGGTTAGAGCAGCTGACTCTTAATCAGCGGGTCCGGGGTTCGAGTCCCTGATGACGCACAGCGAAGGGCCCTGGTGGGCGGAGTTCGTCTCCTCCGACCAGGGCCCTTTTCCGTGTGCCCGGTGAGCCGCTCCCGCCCTGGTCAGGGCGGACTCCGCGGAAACGAACTCCCGAATCGTCAGAACCTGCTCACTTCGGGACGCGTCTGGATAGATACCGCCGATACCCCTCCCGAGTCGGTGAGCAACCAGATACCCCGTGGAGTCGTCATGTTGTCCGAAGCGCGCCGCCCCCTGCTTGGCCGAGTCGCCCTCGCGGCCCTGGCCACCGGTGCCGCCCTGTCGCTGTCCGGCTGTGGCCTGCCGCTCCTGCCGCCCGCCCTCACCGGGGGCAGTGACGAACCCACCGAGTCGTACGACGCCGAGGCGGCGGAGGAAGCCGAGTACGACGAGGAGACCGAGACCGAGGAGCCCGTCGGGGCCGAGGACCAGGACGTCAACGCGCTGGCCGTGGGTGACTGCCTGAACGAGATGGAGGTCGAGTACGACGACTCCGTCAGCACGGCACCGATCGTCGACTGCTCCGAGTCCCACGACCTGGAGGTCTACCACGGCGGCTTTCTGGACAGCGGTCTCGACTACCCGGGCCGTGACGAGGTCATCGAGATGGTCGACGAGAACTGCTACGGGGCCTTCCAGACCTTCGTCGGTACCGCCTACGAGGAGTCGGTCCTGGACATCCAGACCCTCTTCCCGATGGAGGAGGGCTGGGAGCTGGGCAACCGCGAGTACCTCTGCCTCATCGGGCAGATGGACGGTTCCCAGACCACCGGGACCCTCGCGCAGACCAACCTGTAGGCGGAGCCCGACCGGGCCCCACCCGCAACGCGGACGAAGGCCCGCGCCGCCGGCGGCGCGGGCCTTCGTCATGCCGGTCGGGTCAGCGGCGTCGGCGGGGTTCCATTGAGGGGGAGGGGCCCCTCCGTTGCGGCGCCGTGACGCCCGGCCCGGACGTCGTGGGGCCGCGAGATGACCCATGCCCGGGCCCGCCTCCTTTCCGTCGCGGGAGAACACGCGATTCGGCGGGTCCCGATGGGTCCCTTTCGATTCCCCGACCTCCTCCCTCCGCCCGGACTTCCGTGCGTCCCACGCGGCGGGAGGGAAACACCCCGGCCCTGGCGTCCGATGCCCGACATCTGGCAGGTCAGAGATGCCGGAACGCCCTCGCTTGGTCACGTGGAGTACTCGCACGCCACACGTTCGTGTTCGTCGGAATACCAGATTGACATCGCCATCACCTGGTGAAATCTTTCGTTCTCGCCACCTTTGTCCCCCGCGAAATCCCCGCACGTAAGAAAGCCCGGAGCTCCCTCATGTCTTCCTCCTCCCCCGCCCTTCGCAGAGCCGCCCTCGCGGTCGTCGTCGCCGGTGCCGTCGTCAGCCTGTCCGCCTGTGGCGTGCTCAACTCCTTCCTCGGGGAGGGCAACGTGATGGAGATCGGGGTGGGGGACTGCTTCACCGACAGCGAGATGCGGACCGCCATGGGCGGCGGGGAGGTCGACAGTGTCCCCGTCGTCGACTGCTCCGAGCCGCACGACGCCGAGGTCTTCCACGCCGAGGACCTCCCGGACGGTGACTACCCGGGCAACGGGTCCGTGTCGGATTCCGTGGACGAGGTCTGCACCGGCAGCGCCTTCGGGGACTTCGTCGGCGTCGACTTCGAGGAGTCGGAGTTCTACGTCGGCGGGTTCAGCCCGACGGTCGAGAGCTGGGACCTGATCGACGACCGCGAGATCCTCTGCTACGTGATGTCCGACGGTGGTCCCGTCACCGAGAGCCTGGAGGGCGCCAACCGCTGACCCGGAGGCGCCCGCCTCGGCGGACCACCCGGCCGCGGTGTCTCCGTGACACGAAGGGCCCGCGCCGTCAGACGGCGCGGACCCTCGTCATACCGAGCGGACGGCCCCTACCTCGGGGCGGTCGGCAGCAGCCACTCGTTCGGGCGCTCGACGTCCGTCAGGAGAAGCCCCGGGTCTCCGTCGAAGGTCGACACCTCGGGGCTCCCCGGACGGGGGATGCCGCCGCACTCGGTGTCCTCCGGAACCACGCCGTCGATCAGGTAGGAGTCCACGACCGCGTTCACGCAGGGGTGGCCCAGTTCCCCGGTGTACGGGTCGCGCATGAGGTAGAATCCGTGGCCGCCCTCGTCCGTGACGGTGAGCAGGGGGCTCTCCAGGCGCTCGGCCATGACCGGTCCACCCTCGTAGAAGGTGTTGGCGTCGTGGTCGGCGGCGATCACCAGGGTCTCGGGGTAGCCGTCCCGCACGAGTTCGACGGGTTTCTCGGTCGGCGCGTTGCGGGTGAAGGTGCACGCCTGCGGGGCGGTCCACAGGGCACCCGTGCCGTACGGGTGCGCGTCCCGGTACTCACGCGACTGCTGGTGGTACAGGCCGAGCCGGTCGGGCCACTCGGCCTCGCAGACCACGGCGGAGAACAGGTCCATGCTCATGTCGAACACCGGGTCCATCTCCGGCTGCTCGAACTCCTCACCCGGGACCGGTTCGCCGTCGACCAGCAGCCGGAGGAACCAGGAGTTGACGTCCCAGTAGCCCTGGTCGCGCGAAGCGCTGAAGGCCAGGAGGTCGAAGGTGGCGCCGTCGACCAGTTCGACGTTCGGCACGTCGTCACGGGGCTCCTCGTCGAGCCGCGCCGAGGTCTCGTCGAAGAGGGCGACGATCCCCTCGGGGTCGGTGCCGAACCCGTACACGTCGTCGTGCTCGGCGAGCCACTCCGTGTAGCGCTCCATGTTGGCCGTGCCAGCGGGGGCCTGGCCCAGGAAGACGTCGCGCCACACCCCGTCCGGGTGGATGGACGAGTCCAGGACGCTGCGGTCGAGCCGCTCCGGGAACAGGGAGCCGTACACCGGGCCCAGGTAGGTGCCGTAGGAGTAGCCGAGGTAGTTGATCCGCTCCTCACCCGAGGCTGCGCGCAGCACGTCCATGTCGCGGGCGGTGTTGGCGGTGGTCATGTGGGGGAACCGGTCGCCCTCGGCGGCGTCGCAGGCCCGGGCGTACCGGATCTTCTCGCGCGTGTCGGTCGAGATCTCGGCGTCGCTGGCACGGGGGCGGATCATCGGGAACTCGACACCGCAGTCGAGAGGTGAGGAGGCCCCGGTGCCGCGGGGGTCCATGCCGATGAGGTCGTACACACCGTGCGCGGACGTCCCGGACAGGGCGGCCGGCATGTGGCGGGCCGGTCCGCCGGGGCCGCCGGGGTTGATCAGGAGCAGGCCGAGGCGTTCCTCGGGGTCGGTGGCGGCGGCGCGGCTGGCGGCGATGGTGAGCCGGGCGCCGTCGGGGTCGCCGTAGTCGAGGGGGACCTCGAACTCGGTGCACTCCAGGTCGGCCGCCACGAGTTCGGGCTCGGGGCACTCGGCCCAGACGATCTCCTGGCCGAGGAAGGGGGTCAGGGCTGACTCCTCCACCGGATAGCCGGGGGAGGGGACGGTGTCGGCGGCGGCTGGGAGCGCTGCCGCCAGGGACAGGGCGAGGCCGGTGGCGGTGGCCACCGCGGCCGCGCGGATGGTGGTGCGTGCTCGGGGCACGGGGGGTTCCCTCCGAAGTCCTGCCGCCGGTGGGGGAGCGGGCCCGTTCCGGCAGGCGCTGGTGATGACTCCGTGACAGTACGAAGCGCCCAGAGAGCAGCAAAACCATCAAAAGTAGCGTCTTTGGAGGAGTGGCCGAATACGGCCACAAGTCATTCGGATATTTGTGTAGTTATGTCATTGTTTGTTCTTTTTGTGATGCCGATCCTGTCGCGCAAAAGACGCCGTTTGGTCACGAGGGTGGCGTGAGCCACAGCGGTGGCGTTACCGTGATGTTCTATTAGGAAAGTTTCCTAATAGATCCGTGCCTGCCCCCACCACCGCCGTGCCCCCCTGCTCGAAGGAGCCTCGTGGCCACCGAAATCGCGGCCTCCCCACCACCCCCGGACACAGGTGAACCCGCGCCCGCCGCCCCAGGGACGATCCAACGCCTCCTGACCCGGATCTGGCGCAACTACGTCTTCGTGAAGGTACGCAAGGCCCTCGTCGTGGTCTTCGTGGTGGCCAACGTGACGTTCTTCCTCGGCCGGGCCATGCCGGGCGATCCCATCGACGTCATGGCGGGCCGCCTCACCCAGGGCGGCATGTCGATGAACGAGGCCCGGGCCATCGCGATCCACTCGCTGGCCTACGACCCGGACGCGCCCCTCTTCCGGCAGTGGTGGGAGTTCATCGTCGGGCTGTTCACGCTCGACCTCGGCGGGACCATCAACCGCCCCGGCTTCAGCGTCACCGACGCCATCGGCGCCTACCTCCCCTGGACCCTCTTCAGCATCGGCGTCGGCACCCTCATCGCGATCGCCCTCGGCCTCGCCCTGGGCATGATCATGGCCTACCGCCGCAACCAGATCCTGGACCACGTGCTCAGCGTCGTGGCCTCGGTCCTCGGCGCCGTCCCGAACTATCTCATCGCCATGGTGCTGGTCGTCGGCGGCGGCATGTACCTGGGCTGGTTCAACCCCATCGAACTGCGCGGCACCCTCAGTCCCGGTGTCCAGCCGGAGTTCACGCTGAGGTTCGTCGGGGACGCCTTCTTCCACGCCGCCCTGCCGATCGGCACCTACGTGCTGGCCATCATCGGCACGTGGATGCTCGTCATGAAGGCCTCCACCACCGAGGTGCTCGGCGAGGACTACGTGACCGTGGCCCGCGCGCGGGGACTGCGGGACGGACGCATCGCCACCGCCTACGTCGGCCGCAACGCCGTTCTGCCGCTCGTCGCCCAGATCGCGATCTCCTTCGGAACCCTGGTCGGCGGCGCGATCTTCGTCGAACAGGTCCTCGTCTACAAGGGCGTGGGCGGGCTGCTTCTCGACGCGGTCAACTACCGCGACTACCCGCTCCTCCAAGGGCTGCTCATCATCATCACCTCGTGCGTGGTGATCGCCAACCTCGTCTCCGACCTGCTCTACAGCAGGCTCGACCCGCGCATTCGGAACTAGGGCGTGACCGGCGGACACGAGCCCTGCCGCGCGTCGCCCCAGCGGCACCGGCACGGCGTTCTGATCAGTCGAGAGCCCGACCCGGGCGGGCCCCCGCGATGCGACGACCGCGGAGCGGGGCGCAGCAGGCGTAGGCCTTCTTCGGCCAGTGCCAGCACCGCCCACCCGTCACCCGCCACCGCCCCCGACGGAGGCCTTCGGTGCGGGACACCCGTCTGCCCCGCTCGCAACGGGCGGCATCCAACGAACACGCACTAAAGGGACGACCCCATGGCAGTCACCACCGCACCAGAGTCAACGGGCGTCTGGGGCACCATCTGGCAGGGCATCACCCGCAGCACCAGCGGGTTCGTCGGGCTCTGCCTGGTCCTCAGCGTCCTCCTCTTCGCCTTCGTGGGCCCGCTGCTCATCGACCACCACAACCCCACGGACGTCAGCAAGATCTGGGGACCGATGAGCTCCGAGCACTGGCTCGGAACCAACCACGAGGGCAAGGACACCCTCACCCAGCTCATCCTGGGCGGACGCGAACCCATCCTGGTCGGCTTCGTCGCCGCCCTCATCACCGTCGCCATCGCCGTGGTCCTGGGAGCGGTGGCCGGGTACGTCCGAGGCCGCCTGGACCACCTGCTGCTCCAGCTGACCGACATCACGATGACCATCCCCTTCATCGTCCTGATGCTGGTCATCGCCTCCTTCTACCGCACCTCCTCCCCGATGGTGGTCTCCCTCATCATCGGGCTGGTCACCTGGCCCTTCCTGATGAGGTCCATCCGGGCACAGGTCCTCTCACTGAAGGAACGCGAGTTCATCGAGGCGGCCCGGCTCCAGGACCTCGGCACCGCGCGCATCCTCTTCGTCGAGGTGCTGCCCAACATGCTGGGCTACATCTTCATCAACTTCATCATCGCCATCACCAACGCCATCTACGCGGTCGTCGGCATGTACCTGCTGGGCCTGCTGCCCAGCACCGCCGACAACTGGGGACTGATGATCCAGCAGGCCTGGGACAACAACGCCTTCCTCCTGCCCCAGGCGGCGCCCTTCCTCATCGCCCCGATGGTGATGATCATGCTCTTCCAGATCGGGCTCGTGACCATGACCCGCTCCCTGGAACAGGCCCTCAACCCACGACTCCGGGACAGGTGAGCCCCGTGAACGACCTCCCCGCCACCCCGGGCGACCCCGGCCCCCTGTTGTCCGTCCGCGGCGTCGACGTCGGCTACCGGACCGGGCGCAGGACCCAGGTCACCGCCGTCCACGACGTCTCCTTCGACCTCCACCCCGGCCAGTCGATGGCCCTGGTCGGTGAGTCCGGCTGCGGCAAGACCACCCTCGGCCTGGGACTGCTGCGCCTGCTCCCGCGCACCGGCGTCGTCTCCAAGGGCGAGATCCTCTTCCGCCGCAAGGACGGCACCCGGGTGGACGTGCGCACCCTGGAGAAGGAGAAGCTGCGCCGCTTCCGCTGGAACGAGGCGGCCATGGTCTTCCAGGGCGCCATGAACGCCTTCAACCCGGTGCTGAGGATCGAGGAGCACTTCCTCGACACCTTCCGCGCGCACGAACCCGCCGGCCGCCGCCGCTCCCGCAAGGAGATCATCGAGCGCTCCGCCGAACTGCTGGAGATGGTGCGCCTCGACCCGGCCCGCGTCCTCGACAGCTTCCCGCACGAGCTCTCCGGCGGCATGCGCCAGCGCAGCCTCATCGCCCTGGCCCTCGCGCTCAACCCCCAGCTCATCATCCTCGACGAGCCCACCACGGCCCTGGACATCCTCACCCAGCGGTCCATCGTGGAGCGTCTGGCCGAGCTGCGCGAGGAACTGCGGTTCTCGATGGTCTTCATCACCCACGACCTCGGCCTGGCCGCCGAACTCGCCGACCGCGTCGGCACGATGTACGCCGGTCGGCTCATCGAGACCGGGACCACCCGGGACATCTTCTACCGCTCCCGGCACCCCTACACCTCGGCGCTGATCAATTCCGTGCCCCCCGTCGTGGGCGACCTCCACGTCCCCGAGTCCCTGCCCGGCGGCCCGCCCAGCCTGCGCTCCCTACCCCCGGGCTGCGCGTTCGCGCCGCGCTGCGCCCACGCCCTGGACGCCTGCACCGCCACGCGCCCCATGCTCGACGTTCTCCAGTACCGCGACGCGGGCCTGAGCCACACGGCCGCCTGCCTGCGCTCCACCGACGCCGCACTCCACGCCGAGGGGGTCTCCCGTGATTGACCGGACCGTCAACCCCGCCCACGCCGAACCGCGCCCCGACGACACCGCGCCGCGTGCCGCCAGCGCGGTCGGGCACGGCGGAGCCCCCGCCCTCAGCGACCCGGCTCCCGGCACCGTCGTCGACGCCGCCAGCACCACGGAGGCCATCGAGGCCGACGAGCGCCGCGGCCAGCCCCCCGTGCTGACTCTCAAGGGGGCACAACAGGTCTTCCGGACGTCCCGGGGCGAGGTCCCCGCCGTCGCCGGGGTCGACCTCGACGTCCGACCCGGTCAGGTCCTCTGCCTGGTGGGGGAGTCCGGCTGCGGCAAGACCACGACGGCCCGCATGGCCGCCGCCCTGTCCAGCCCCACGGCCGGTTCGGTCCTGTTCCGCGGCAAGGACGTCGCCGCGATGGACCGCAAGGAGCGGGCGGCCTTCCGGCGCTCGGTCCAGTACATCCACCAGGACCCCTACGCCTCCCTGAACCCGGTCCGCACCGTCTACTCCACGGTCTCCGCCGGGCTGCGCCGCCACAAGCTGGTGAAGAACCGCCACGAGGCCCGCAGGGTCGCCGCCGACCTGCTGGAACGCGTCGACCTCACCCCGGCCGAGGACTACCTGGACAAGTACCCCCACCAGATGTCCGGGGGCCAGCGCCAGCGCGTCGCCGTGGCCCGGGCCCTGGCGATGGAACCCGAGGTCATCATCGCCGACGAGTCCACGTCGATGCTGGACGTGTCCATCCGCGTGAGCCTCCTCAACACCCTGGGCAGACTCCGCGACGAACTCGGCGTGAGCTTCCTGTTCATCACCCACGACCTCGCCGTGGCCAAGTACTTCGCCTGGCGGGGCGAGATCGCGGTCATGTACCTCGGCAAGGTCGTGGAACACGGGCCCACCCCGCAGGTGGTGAACGACCCCCGGCACCCCTACACCCAGGCGCTCATCTCCGCGGTCTGCGAACCGGACCCGGACCTGGCGAAGAACAAGGAGCGGGTCCGGCTGCGCAGCTCTGACATCCCCGACCTCACGGACCTGCCACCGGGTTGCGACTTCCACCCGCGCTGCCCGATCTACGCCCAGGGCAGCTGCGACACCGTGCGGCCGCCGCTGGTCCGCAGCCACGACCGGCTGCTGGCCTGCCACGTCGTGACCCGGGGGTGAGGTGAGTTGCTGCTCCTCGTCGGACGCTTCGGCCTGTTCGTCGGAGCCTTCCTCACCCTCGCCTGCACCCTCATGGCCGTGATCACATCCCCCGGCACAGCCGAGTTCGTCATCAGTGTCGTCACCGTCGGTGTCGGCCTGGCCGTACTCGCCCTCGGTCTGCTCGCCGTCCTTCTGGAAAGGAAGCGTCAAGAATGACCTCCACCCCCTCGCGCAACGCGATCCTGAACGATCTGAGCAGGAGGCGGCTCCTCAAGGCCGTCGGTCTCGGCTCGGTCGGGGTGGCGGGCGCCGGTCTGCTGTCCTCCTGCTCCGCCGACAGCGGCGGCAGCTCCGACGCCACACAGTTCACCGGGGTCTTCGACTACGACCTGGACTCCATGACGCGCAACGTCCACCGTGAGGACGGCGCGCTGCTGCTCGGCTCCGTCTACAAGGACCTGTTCCTGTGTCCGGGCGGCGTCTTCAACTGGGCCGAGCACGACTGGGACCACCTCCTGCTGGAGGGCCACGAGTGGGATGGCAACGACCTCCTCCTGACCCTGCGCTCCGGGCTGAAGTGGAGCGACGGCAACGACCTCAACGCGGACGACATGATCCGCAGCTACGCCATGCGCGTCCTGGAGGCTCCGCCGTGGGGCTTCGGCTTCCCCCAGGTCCAGAACCTGGAGAAGCTGGACGACCTCAGCGTCCGCCTCGGTTTCGAGAACCCGTTCCCCAACATCGAGCGCAGCATCATCAAGCACCGCATCGTCTCGAAGGCCACCTACGAGAACTTCGGCGAGCGGGCGGTCGAGATGGTCAACGACGGCGTCCGCCAGGGCGACGACGAGCACTCCGAGTGGAACGCAGAGTTCATCGAGTTCAACCCGGACGAGATCGTGTGCAGCGGCCCGTACATGTTCGACGAGGCGCAGATGTCGGACGCGCGCATCACGCTGGTGCGCAACGAGGACGGATACCAGGGCGCCGAGGTGAAGTTCGACGAGGTCGTCATCCACAAGGGCGACAACCGGCAGTCGGCACTGCTGGTCCAGCAGGGCGAGGTGGACTACTCCACCCTGGCCCCCTCCGCCGCCGACCAGCAGGCCTTCCAGAACGTGGAGGGCTTCCGCTGGATCGAGCACGCGGGCTACGACGGCTGCGGCATCATGTTCAACCACAGGGCCAAGCCCGAGGTCCAGGACGTGCGTGTGCGCAAGGCGCTCGCCTACGTCCTCGACGGCGACCAGATCGGTCAGGTGGCCCGCGGCGAGGGCTACAGCCGCGTCACGCACTACGCGGGTCTGGCCGACATCCAGGCCGAGGAGATCCTCACGGCCGAGGAGCTGGAGGACTTCGAGAACTTCGACCAGGACCTGGACAAGGCCACGGAGCTGTTGGAGGACGCCGGCTGGACCAAGGAGGGCGGCAAGTGGCTCCTCCCGGACGGCGAGGAGGCCAGCTTCGAGGTCATCGGTGTCGCGGGCTGGGGTGACTTCGAGCTGACCGCCACCCAGGTCGAGGAGGCCTGGAACGCCTTCGGTATCAAGACCGAGGCGCGCAACGTCCCCGAGGACAACCCGTGGGGTATCTGGGGCGCCGGCGACTTCGAGGTGGCCGTGCGCCACTGGGGCAACCCGGAGCAGCCCGACTACTGGGGTGCCTTCCAGATGAACTTCCTCACCGAGAACGCCGGAACGGAGGACTCCCCGGGCCAGGGGTTCGACCTCCAGGTCGAGAGCCCCTCCCAGGGAGAGGTGGACATCGCGGAGCTGGTGGACACCGCCCAGCGGGCCGAGAACGAGGAGGAGCAGAAGGAGGCCCTGAAGACGCTGGCCGTCGTCTTCAACGAGCTCCTTCCCCGCATTCCGATCTGGACCTACAAGTACCTCTCTCCGGCGGTCGAGGGGGTTCGCGTCAAGGAGTTCCCGACGGACACTCCCACCTCCCAGAACGAGCAGTACCAGGACAACCACGTCATCCTGGCGCTGATCCAGGGCGATCTGGAGCCGGTCGAGGGCTGAGAGACGGGCCCCCGGCCGTGAGCCGGGGGTGAACCGAGCCGGTCCCGGGCGGGGGCGGGTGCCTTCGGGCCCCGCCCCCGCCGGTGTGCCCGGACGCCGTCGCGTGAATTACGGGCATGCGTGAGTTTGTCCCATGAGGGACCGTTTGTGCGCGTTCGAGGCGAAGCGGGGTGCGGGTGGCCCGGGGCCCTCCGGGGCCTTCGCCATCCGACTCGCGCGCCAGACCAATCGCCGTGGTCTCGACTCGAGAAGGTCGAGGGTGCCGCGATCTCGGCGGCCTCGTGATGGGCCCACCTCGTTCCGAGCTTCCTCTGAACGCGACTGAATCGCGCCCGGGGGGTCGCACGCTCACCCGTGCGGGTGCCGCCCGGTGTTCGACCGTGTGAGTGGGCGGATTCGACCCCTGTGTGACCAAGACCGTACCCTTCGACGAGACCGGAACGGAACCCGGTCGCCGCGGGACGACGGGGAGTCTCCTGGAAACGCGTCGGTGCTGGTCAACGCAGTTCCGGTCAGGTCGGGGCCGACCGTGGGCCGACTGGTGGCGGGCGGCCGTCGCGTATCCTCGCGAGAAGGTGACACCCGGCAAGAATCAGACAAACCAGGACAAATGCACCGATTTCAAAGTGGTCCCAGTGGTCACTTTTCCAGTGTTTCCCCACGTCACCCCGGTGGCGGCCGGGGTCCTTTCGGCGGATCTTCGATTCTTCTGTCAAGCTGGGCGTCCTTTGTTAGTCTGACGAACCGAACGACGGTTCCCGGTGGAAGTACGGGAATTGTGTGGAGCGGGGACACTTGTCCGCCGGATCGGGCGCTCTCCTCCGGCCCCGGTCACGCGCCACGATCCCCTCCCGCCATAACCGTCGAGGCGTCCCCCCGGCGTTAGGGGCGTCTGGTCGTCTCACGGGCCGAGAGGACCCGAGGAACGATTTCCTCCCTGGTCAGGGCGGTGGTGCGGGGCCACCGCCATCCGCCCACCTGATGCGAGGAGACGAGATTGTGGCACAGGCGCAGTCACCGCAGGAACGCGATGACCACTCCCTGGCCAAGATGATGTCGACGGAGGATGGGCGTGGAACCAGGCGTGAAGGAAGGTTCCGCCGGGCCATCTCCCGGATGGTCAAGTCCCAGGAACCCCCGTCACCGGAGACCGAGCAAGGAAATCCCGTGCATCAGCCCGTGCATCCGCACTCGCAGAACCCCGACCGAACGTCGGACGGCGAGGAGACAGCCGCGACGGAGCCCCCCACCGGACCCTTCTCCGCGTCCGCCGAGAACGGTTACCGTCCCACCTCCCGGGTGAGCGTCCCCAACCCCTACACGACCCGGAACCTGGAGATCGACGACGTCGACACCGGCGCCAACCAGGTCGGCCAGTGGCGCGGCGTCGGACTCAACGAGCCCGAACCGCGCAGCCCACACATCCCCGCCACCACGGACACCATGACCGACAGCCCCAGACCATCAGAGCACACAGAGCGGCCCGAGGCCCCTGTGTCACCCACGGCACCGGCGACACCGGAACCGGCGGCAGCCGCACGGCACACGCCGGGTCAGCGCGCCAGCCACGAGCCCCCGAGGGTCGAGGCGCCCAGGGTCGACCCGGGCGCGCATGAGGCCGCCCAGGGCGGCGCCCAGCGTTCCGCGGCGCCGGTCGAGTCACGGTGGCCTGCCACCGACCCCGCCGCGCCGCAGGCGCAGTGGACGCCCCCTCAGGGTGACTCGCCCTACGAGCAGCCGCGCCCCGCGCCCGCCCCCTCCCATGTGCCGGAACCGGGCCGGGACCACCGGGCGACCGGTCAGGGCCCCCACGCCCCGTACGGCTACCAGGGCCAGCCCGAGCACAACGGCTACCGGAACCCCCAGGGCTACCCGGACGCGCGCAACCACCAGCCCCAGGGCTACCCGGAGGCGAACGGATACCAGGAGCCCCGGTACCTCCCCGGCCACCCGGAACAGGGCACCCACGCCCCCGGGTACCAGGGGCACGGCTACGGCCGTCCCGAGGCCGCGCCGCACGGCTACCAGCGGCCGCCGCACGAGGCCCAGGGCCACCCGTACGCCGGGTACCCCAGGGCCGACTACGCCCCGCACCCGCCCGCGCCGCACTACCCGTCCTACCCGCCGCCGCTGCCGTACCAGAGCGCCTACCCCCTGCCCTACCAGCCGCCCGGCTACGTCCTCCCGGGCCAGCCGGTCGTCTACCCGGGCCAGTTCGCGCCCTACGGGCAGATGAGTCCCTACGGCCAGCCGGTCCAGCACGTCATCGTGCTCGCCGCCGGGCAGCAGCCACAGGTGATCACCGCCGACTCCGCCGCCACGTTCTTCGCCGAGCGCGCCGAATCGTCGGACTCGCCGGAGATCGGCCAGGACCGGGCGCTCACCCGCTCCGAGAACGGGACGGACACACCCACCGCCGACGAACCGGCCCAGAAGGAGACCGAGCCCGAGTCCGGGACGGCTCCGACCGAGTCGGCCACTCAGGCGCGGGATGCCCAGGCCGTCACCGAAGCACCCGCCCCGGAGCCGGAGACCGCCGCGTCGGCTGCGGTCACCTCCGAGCGGCAGGACGACCCCCAGAGCGACCTGCTCAACGAGGCGCTCGCGGGTCTGGCCATGCGGGACCTCTCCCTGGTCGATGCGCTCCTGGAGATGGTCGAGGCCCTGGAGACCGGTGCCCAGGACCCGGACCTGCTCGACAAGCTCTTCCAGATCGACAACTTCGCGACCCGTATGCGACGTAACGGTGAGAACTTCCTGGTGCTGACCGGGCACGACGGCGGCGAGTCCGATGCGCACGACGAGATCGTGCCGCTGCTCGACGTCGCCCGCGCCGCGACCTCGGAGATCAAGGACTACCCCAGGGTCAGCCTGGGCAAGATCCCACAGACCTCCATCACCGGTCTGGCAGCCGACGACATCAGCCACCTCCTGGCCGAGCTGCTGGACAACGCCACCGCGAACTCGCCCGAGCACTCCCAGGTGGTGATCAGCGCCCGCGAGCTGGACGACGGCCGCCTCATGATCGTCGTCGAGGACGAGGGCGTGGGCATCCCCGAGGCCCAGCTGAGGGAGCTCAACGGCCGTCTGGACGGCGAGCCCGTCCTGGACGACGAGGTGCCCAAGCACATGGGCCTCTACGTGGCCAGCCGGATCGCGCGGAAGCACAACCTGGAGACCAGGCTGGAGTCGCGCTCCTTCCGGGGGGTCAGCGCCTACACCATCGTTCCCAAGGAACTCCTGCGAGTGGCCACGCCCCGGACGCCCGGGCAGCCCCGCACCGCCACGATTCCCAGCACGAGCGCGCCCGTGACCTCGACCGGCCCGATCCCGCAGCAGTCCTCCGACGACCGTGCGCTCAAGGGCACCAGCGCGCCCAAGGCCCCGCCGAAGCCCGCTCCCGGAGGGAACTCGACGGTCACCTCGGCGGGTCTGCCCCGGCGCAGCGCCACCCCGCACGGTTCGCCGCTGCGGATGATGCCGCACCCCGACGCACTGTCCGAGAACCCGCCGCCCCCGCCGAAGGGCCGGGACGACACGCCGCCCCGACTCACCGGTGAGGCCCGAGCGGAGCAGATTCGTGACGAGCTCGGCGACTTCCTCGACGGGGAACGCGCCGCACTCGACGGCGAGGACCTTGAGGACGACAAGGAATGAACCTCCCAGCGGGGGCCCAGGAGTCCGTCCGGGTCCTCACAGCCCAGACCCCCAGCGAACACGACCTTCGGCCGAGGCAGGTAGAGCACAACCATGACTGAATCCACGAACGACAGCGTTGAGAACTTCTCGTGGCTCATCGACCGGTTCGTCCGGGACGTGCGCGGTGTCGAGCACGCCGTGGTGGTCTCCTCCGACGGCCTGGTCCTGACTCACTCCAGTGACTTCCCCGAGGTGCACGCCGAACAGCTCGCGGCCATCGCGAGCGGGCTGCACAGCCTGGCGGTCGGCGGTGCGAGTCTGTTCCAGAGGGGTGAGTGCGAGCAGCTTCTGGTTCGCTTCAACCACGGCCACCTGTTCATCATGGCCATCAGTGACGGTTCCTGCATGGCGGTGCTGACCGCACCCGGTACCGAGCTGAAGATCGTCGGTTTCCAGATGGCCAAGCTCGTGGACAACGTCGCCCACGTGCTCACTCCGCAGTTGCGTTCGCAGCTGCGCGAGGTCATCCAGAACTGACGACGGTGACCCGTAACGGTTCGGCAGGAATGAGGTTGCCGCGGCTATGAGCTTCCGCAGGCGAAGGAGTAACCGTGTTCGCCCGTTCACCTTCACAGGTGGGCGGACGCGGTCACGGCATCCGCTGATGGTGCAGACCCTGGTCTCGACGTCCGAGCCCGGGCAGGAACCTCCTGGCACCCTCATGCCGGAGTCGATCAGTATCTACAAACTGTGCCGGGAGACGCGGTCTCTCGCTGAGGTGTCGGCCGAGTTGAACATCCCCCTGGGTGTGACCCAGGTTCTGGTCAGTGACCTGGCCGAGCAGGACCTGGTGTACATCCACCCGACCATCACCGGCAGCAGTCCGTCCGAAAACCAGGTTCTGGAGAGGGCTCTTCGTGGTCTCGAACGACTTTTCCAGTGACAACAGGTCGAATCGCAAGAAGATGTCGAGCAAGATCGTCATCGCCGGTGGCTTCGGTGCCGGCAAGACGACCTTGGTGCGCTCGGTGTCGGAGATTCCGCCGGTCACGACTGAAGCGATCATGACCGAGGCCAGCGTCGGACACGACGACACCTCGGTCACACCCGACAAGACGACGACCACCGTCGCGATGGACTTCGGCCGCATCACCATCGACGACGAACTGGTTATGTACATGTTCGGCACGCCGGGGCAGGCCCGGTTCTGGTTCATGTGGGACGATCTGGTCCGCGGTGCCGTGGGCGCCGTCGTCGTGGTCGACTACTTCGAGACCAACAAGCGGATCCCCTACATCGTGGCGCTGAACAAGTTCGAGGGGCACCTGGACTACACCGCCGAGCAGGTCCGTGAGGCTCTGGAGGTCAGTCCGGAGGTGCCCATCATCGACTTCGACGCGCGACACAGGATGTCCGGCGGCGACGTGCTCAAGACCCTGTTGCGGTACGCGCTGGAGCACAACCGAGCGAGTGAGCCCGTCGCCTGACAGGCGGGGGCGTTCGGTCTCCCCCTGACCGATCCTCCCCGCGGCCCCGTAGATTCCCAGGAAAGTTAGCGACACAATGCGCAAGATCCTTATCGTCGGCGCTGGCCACGCCGGCCTGCACCTGGCCCACGGTCTCCTGACCCATGGCTACGACGTCACGGTGATCACGGGGCAGTCCTCCACGGAGATCCGGACGGGGCGGCCGTCAGTCACTCAGTTCACCTTCCCGACCGCCCTGGACTACGAGCGCGAGTACGAACTGGATCTCTGGAGCGCCCTCAGCCCCCAGATCCGGCAACAGCGCATCCACCTGTATCCCGGGGCGGACCGATCGACGCTCTCCCTCAAGGGGCGGACCGGCAAGGCCAACGACTACATGGTGGCCGTGGACCGCAGGGTCAAGATGGCCGACTGGCTGGAGTTCTTCGAGGACCGGGGCGGCAAGGTGGTCATCCACGGTGTCACCGTGACGGATCTCGACTACTTCTCCCGCATGTTCGACCTCATCGTCGTCGCGGTCGGCCACGGGGAACTCGGCCAGCTCTTCGACTACGACGAGAGCCGGTTCACCGGAGCCCGCCCGCGCTCCATCGCGCAGGCCCAGATCTACGACGTCTGGCCGAGTTCCGAGGACGACGACAACGTCGGTTGGGCGTGCTCCGCCCGCGAGGCCGGGAACACCATCTTCATCCCCATGCTGAGCCAGGACGGCCCGTGCCACAACCTGCTCATGGTGGACAAGCGCGGTGGCCCCATGGACGCCTGGCCGGACCGGCCGGGCCCCGAGGAGCAGCTGCGCCGCATGAAGGACCTGCTTCGCCAGTACTCCCCGGAGTACTACGAGCGGGTCAAGGACGCCCAGCTGGTGGAGGGTGGCCGCAGCACCCTGATCGAGGACCTGACCCCGCAGGTGCGCAACCCCGTGGGCACGCTGCCGTCCGGTGGAAAGGTCCTCGGGATGGCGGACGTCGTCGTCACCATGGACCCCTACGTGGGTCAGAGCTGGAACAATTCCACTCGGTGCGCGAAGGCCTACCTGGAGTCCATCATCGAACACGGCGAGCGCCAGTTCGACGAGGATTTCCTGGTGAGGACCTTCGACAGGTTCTGGGAATTCGGTCTGCACAACCAGATGTGGTCCGAGATGAATTCCACGATGTGGGACCAGGGTGACCTGCCCGCCCACTTCTACGAGCTGGTCGAGACGGCCTCGACGCACACGGAGGTCGCCGACCGCTGGATCCAGGGTTGGGACTATCCTCCTGACTTCGCGTCTTGGCTGCTCGACCCGGAGGAGTCCATGAAGTACATAGCCGAGGTCCGAGCGCGCAACGGGGAGTGACCCGTTCCGAGCTCGCCTCGCGGTGCCCGATGTCCACGGACATCGGGCACTTTCTTTTGGTAACAAAATTACGAAGATCTCATTTTTGTCATGTTCTTAATTCGGTCCAATAAATGACCGAAAATAAGTGTTCCGTTGTCATCTGTCCTGAATCGTCGATACGATCCCCTCTGCGTATGGCTCAAAAGCGCATGTGGGGCGTCTGCTCCAGGCGTTCACGAAGCCGTGTGCGGCCTGCCCGTCCCTTCGGTCGGCCATCCGGGTTCCCGAACGCGGAGCCCGATCGGGGAACTCGTGCCGGTGGCCACCGATCCGACCTTCGCGGACACGGCGGTGCGACTCCACCCACGCGAGACCGCGGGTCGACCCCGTAACATGCCCCGGGCCAGGACCCGTTCGGGGTGAGGACGTCGAGTTCGACCGGAGGAACGCGATGACCAGGGATGCTGACGGCGGCGACGTTTCCCGCGCGCCCATAGCCGTGGTGGGGCTGGCCTGTCGCCTCCCCGGAGCCTCGAACCCCGACTCCTTCTGGCGGTTGCTCTGCGAGGGGCGGGAGGCCATCACCCCGCCGCCCGAGCGCCTCGGCTGGACCTCCTCCCAGCGGGACCACCACTGGGGCGGCTACCTGGACCGCGCGGAGGACTTCGACGCCGCGTTCTTCGGGGTCTCCCCGCGCGAGGCCGTGGCCATGGACCCCCAGCAACGGCTCATGCTCGAACTGAGCTGGGAGGCGATCGAGAACGCACGCACCGCCCCCGACAGCCTCCACGGGTCCCGGACCGGCGTGTTCACCGGAGCGATCTCCTCGGACTACGCGCATCTCCTGCGCGACGTGCCCGCCTCGCACCACAGCCTCACCGGCGGCCAGCGCGGCATGATCGCGAACCGCGTCTCCTACACACTCGGCCTGCGCGGGCCGAGCATGACCGTGGACAGCGGGCAGTCCTCGTCCCTGGTGAGCGTGCACGCGGCGATGGAGAGCCTCCGCAACGGTGAGTGCGACCTCGCGCTGGCCGGGGGTGTCAACCTCATCCTCCTGCCCCAGAGCACCGAGTACGTGGAGCAGTTCGGCGGGCTCTCGCCCGACGGACACTGCTACACCTTCGACTCCCGCGCCAACGGCTACGTCCGGGGCGAGGGCGGCGTCGTCATCGCGCTCAAACCCTTCGACCGGGCGCTGGCGGACGGCGACCACGTGCACGCGGTGCTCTCCGGTGGTGCCGTCAACAACTCCGGCTCCACCGCCTTCCTCGCACGACCGGAAGCAGAGGGACAGGCGGAGGTGGTGCGCGCGGCGCACCGCCGGGCCGGGATCGACCCCGCCCACGTGGGCTACGTGGAGCTGCACGGCACGGGCACACCGGCCGGTGACCCGGTCGAGGCCGCCGCTCTCGGCTCCGGCTTCCNNNNGGCGCCCCGCACCCGTGCGGGTGGGCTCGGCCAAGACGAACGTCGGGCACCTGGAGGGGGCGGCCGGAATCGTGGGCCTGCTCAAGGTGGTGCTCAGCCTCTCCCACGGACTCCTGCCCCCCACCCGGAACTTCTCCGCACCCAACCCCGCGATCGACCTGGAGGGCCTGGGGCTGCTGCCGCAGACCGCGCGGGAGCCCTGGCCGACCGACACCCCGTTGGCCGGGGTGTCCTCCTTCGGCATGGGCGGCACCAACTGCCACCTCGTCCTGGCGCCGCCTCCGCCTCGGCGCTCCCCCGACACCCCGCGGCAGTCGCCGGGGGAGGGGGCTCTGGACCCCGTGCCGTGGGTCCTGTCCGCGAGCTCGGAGAGTGCCCTGCGCGCCCAGGCGTCGGTCCTGCACTCCTTCGTGTCGAAGCGTCCCGGTCTACGCCCGGAGGACGTCGGCTACTCCCTCGTCAGCACCCGCACCGTGATGGACCACAGGGCGGTCATCCTGGCCGCTGGCGGCAGCGGCACCCGTGAACTGGAGTCGATCCGTCCCTCCGGCGCTCCGACGGCGGCACGGGACGGACGCGGACCGGTCATGGTCTTCCCGGGGCAGGGCGGACAGTGGGAGGGTATGGCGCGCTCGCTCCTTGACGGCGACGGCCGTCTGGCGAGGATCTTCGGTCGGCGGCTGCGTGAGTGCGAGCGTGCGCTGGACCCCCATGTGGAGTGGTCACTCAGCCGCGTGCTGCGGGGCGAGCCCGGGGCGCCGCGCTACGTCGGCCCCGGGGCGCGCGTGGACGTGGTGCAGCCGGTCCTGTGGGCGGTCATGGTGGCCCTGGCCCGGGTGTGGGAGGCCATGGGGGTGCGCCCCGCCGCGCTGATCGGCCACTCCCAGGGGGAGATCGCGGCGGCCCATGTGGCCGGGGTCCTGACCCTGGACGACGCCGCCAAGGTCGTGGCCCTGCGCAGCCAGGCGCTCGTCACCCTCGGCGGCAGCGGTGCCATGGCCTCGCTCGGCGTCTCGCCGGAGCGGGCCGGGGAACTCCTGGAGGACCTGCCCGACCTCCACCTGGCCGCCGTGAACGGGCCCGAGTCCGTGGTGGTCTCGGGCTCCCCGACGTCCGTCCGTGCCGCCGTGGACCACTGTGTGGACGCGGGTGTGCACGCGGCCCTGGTGGACGTCGACTACGCCTCGCACTCGGAGCACGTCGAGAGGATTCGCGAGACCCTCCTGGAACAGTTGGAGGGGATCTCACCGCGCGAGGCCCGGATACCGGTGCTGTCGACCCTCACCGGCGGGGAGCTCGGCACTGACGGCCCGACCATGGACGGACAGTACTGGTACGAGGGTCTGCGTCACCCGGTCCGCTTCGCCGAGACCGTCTCGGCGGCCGTCGCCGACGGCCACACGACGTTCATCGAGGTCGGTCCGCACCCCGTGCTGGCTCACGGGATCGAGGGTGTGCTCGCCGCGCACGAGTCACCGGGTTCGGTCCTGGCGACCCTGCGCCGTGCCCACGGGGACACGGCCCAACTGCTCACCGCCGCCGCTCAGGCCTTCACCTCGGGCCTGGACGTGGACTGGGGAAGCCTGTTCCGGGGGGCGGGAGCCCACCGGATCGACCTGCCCACCTATCCCTTCCAACGGACCAGGTACTGGCCGGAGTCGGTCCCCGCCGTCGAGCCCCGGGAAGCCGCGGTGACCGCCGTGGGCAGGGGAGAGGCCCCGGAGAGCGGTGGGACCGTCGGTCTGGTGACCTCCCTGTGCGCCAGGGTCCTGGAGCTGGACACGCTCACGCCCGCTGACGAACGACGGGCCTTCCGCGACCTCGGCTTCGACTCGATCATGCTGCTGGAACTGGCTGATCTGGTGGAGGACGAGACCGGTGTCCGGTTGGAGGACTCCGTCCTCTTCGAGCTCCCCACCGCGGTGGCCCTGGCCGAGCACGTCGCGAAGGAACTGGGCGAGGAACCCGTGGTCGCCGCGCGCCCCGAAGCCACGACGCGTCCGGCCGCGACCGTCTCCGCGTTCGTGCCCGGGACGGTCGACGACGATCCGATCGCCATCACCGCGATGGCCTGCCGCCTTCCCGGCGGCGTTCGCTCCCCGGAACAGCTGTGGCGACTGGTGGAGGAGGGCACCGACGCCATCGGTCCCTTCCCGGACAACCGGGGCTGGGACCTGGACGCCCTCTACGACCCCGAACCCGGAACCCCGGGACGCACCTACACGCGCAACGGTGGGTTCCTCCACGACGCCGACCTCTTCGACCCCGGCTTCTTCGGGATCAGCCCCCGTGAGGCCGACGCCATGGACCCGCAGCAGCGGTTGCTGCTGGAGACCTCGTGGGAGGCCATCCAACGGGCCGGAATGGATCCCGCCAGCCTGCGCGGAGAACAGGTGGGCGTGTTCGTGGGCGCGATGCCCACCGAGTACGGCGCCCGTCTGGCCGATCCCGCCAACAACGCGGACGGTGGGTATCGACTGACAGGGAGCACCCTGAGCGTGGCGTCCGGCCGCATCGCCTACGTGCTCGGTCTCCACGGTCCCGCCCTGACCATCGACACCGCCTGCTCGGGCTCGCTGGTGGCCCTCCACCAGGCGGCCTCCGCCCTGAGGCGGGGGGAGTGCTCCATGGCCCTGGCCGGGGGCGCCACCGTCATGGCCACCCCCGGCATGTTCCTGGAGTTCTCCGCCCAGCGCGGGCTCTCCCCGGACGGTCGCTGCCGTGCGTTCGGCGCCGGGGCCGAGGGGACCGCCTGGGCCGAGGGGGCCGGTGTCCTCCTGCTGGAACGGGCCTCCCAGGCGCGTCGCAACGGTCGGCCGGTGCTGGCGCTGCTGCGCGGCAGCGCGGTCAACTCCGACGGCGCCTCCAACGGACTGACCGCGCCCAACCCGGAGGCCCAGGAACGGGTGATCCGCCAGGCCCTCGCAGCCGCGGAACTCGACCCCCGGGAAGTGGACGCGGTCGAGGCACACGGCACGGGAACACGCCTCGGAGACCCCATCGAGGCCACCGCCCTGATGTCGGTTTACGGCGGGGAACGTGAACACGACCTCCTGCTGGGTTCCCTCAAGTCCAACATCGGCCACGCCCAGGCGGCGGCGGGCGTGGCCGGGGTGATCAAGACCGTGGAGGCGCTCCGCCACGGCCGTCTGCCCCGGACCCTGCACGCCGAGGAGCCCACGGACCGCGTGGTGTGGCGTGACAGCGGCGTTCGCCTGCTGTCCGAGGAGGCCGCGTGGCCGGACACCGGGCGGCCCCGCCGGGCCGCGGTGTCCTCCTTCGGGATCAGCGGGACCAACGCGCACGTGGTGCTGGAGGGGGCGGCCGACGAGGGTGCCCCGGTCACGGTGCCGGACGACCCCTTCCGACGCTCCCGCCACTGGCTGC